>NZ_AFUE01000010.1 GCF_000222765.1 Streptococcus cristatus ATCC 51100
ATTTTTTATTGAGTTTAAACTATTTTGAGTCCATAACTCATTTCCTGTGATTCGTGTAAATAAAAAATGAAAAAGTTTTCATATCTGTGCGCTAAAATACTTGAAAGTGTTTACAATTAGTGATACAATGATAAGTGTAGAAAAATGAAAACGATATTTTCAACAAAAGAAAGGAAACTATATGAACACAGACGACACAGTAACCATTTATGATGTCGCCCGTGAAGCGGGAGTTTCAATGGCGACAGTCAGCCGAGTTGTAAATGGTAACAAGAATGTAAAAGAAAATACACGAAAAAAAGTACTAGAAGTAATTGAACGTCTTGACTATCGTCCTAATGCAGTTGCCCGTGGTTTGGCCAGCAAAAAGACAACTACAGTTGGTGTTGTAATTCCTAATATCACGAATAGTTACTTCTCTACTTTAGCTAAAGGGATTGATGATATTGCCGAAATGTATAAGTACAATATCGTCCTGGCAAACAGCGATGAAGATGATGACAAGGAAGTTTCGGTTGTTAATACCCTTTTCTCTAAGCAAGTAGATGGTATTATTTTTATGGGTTACCATCTGACAGAGAAAATTCGCTCAGAATTTTCACGTTCACGGACACCAGTGGTTCTAGCGGGCACGGTGGATGTAGAACATCAGTTACCAAGTGTCAATATTGATTATAAACAGGCAACGGTTGATGCTGTGGAACTATTGGCTAAACGCAACAAGAAAATTGCTTTTGTCAGCGGTCCTTTGGTAGATGATATCAATGGTAAAATCCGCTTGTCTGGCTACAAAGAAGCTCTGAAGGGCAAGAAAATTTCATACAGCGAAGGCTTGGTCTTCGAGTCTAAATATAGCTATGATGATGGTTATCATCTAGCTGAACGTCTGATTGCTTCAAAGGCAACGGCGGCTTTTGTGACCGGAGATGAGTTGGCAGCAGGTTTGCTTAATGGTTTGGCTGATCGAGGTGTTCGTATTCCTGAAGACTTTGAAATCATTACTAGCGATGATTCGCAAATTGCTCGCTTTACTCGCCCTAATCTGTCTACTATCGGACAACCTCTGTATGACATCGGTGCGATTAGTATGCGGATGCTGACGAAGATTATGCATAAAGAAGAGTTGGAAGAGCGCGAAGTTCTCTTAGCTCATACGATCAATGAACGTAAATCGACTCGTAAATAATAAAATTGATACGGAATGGGACAGAATTAAATTTTGAAAGAATTTAGTTCTGTCTCGTTTTTTGTTTTAGTTAAACACAGTCGCCGAATATAAGAGACTCTGAGTTTCTTCTTTACAGAAATTTAGGTATAATAGAAGTAGGAATGCTGAAATTAGTTCTTGTTCCACTTATTTGACTGACGAAGGTTAAGAAGAAATAGGCTAGTTAGAGCTTGGGATAGATTTTCAGTAAAACGAAAAAATAAAGAAGTGGAAACGCATTTTTCTTATCTTCTTTTTACTAGTAGGCATCATTTATCGTAGCTGTATCAAGGAGAATTTTGTGATTACGCAACTAGATACCAAGACTGTTTATAGCTTTATGGATAGTTTAGTCTCTATCAAAAAATATGTTCAACGGGCCAAGGGCCTGGGCTACAAAAGTCTAGGCATGATGGATGTGGACAATCTTTATGGGGCTTATCATTTTCTAGAGGAGGCAAAAGCGGCAGGACTTCAGCCCTTGCTAGGTCTAGAGATGGAAGTTTTTAAAGATGGAAATCCTCTCAATCTGAGACTCTTGGCTTTGGATAGTCAGGGCTATCGTAATTTGATGAAGATTTCAACTCTGAAAATGATGAATCGTCAAAATTGGGAAGACTTTCAACATCTTTTTAAAGGTTTGGCTCTGATTGTGCCAATCTTTGAGGGCGTGGATCAACTAGATCTTGGCTTAGACTTTTATGTTGGGGTCTTTCCAGATACGCCTAGGCAGGAATTGACTAGGCCAGTCCTGCCCTTGCATACGGTTCGTTACTTTGAGCAAGGAGATTTAGAAACCTTGCAAATGCTGAGGGCGATTCGGGATAATATCAGCTTGCGAGAGGTCGGTCACTTGTCAAGTCATGAATTTTTATTAGCGCCAGAATCTTTAGAGGAAACTTTCGCTGAAAACTTTCCAGAGAGTTTGACCAACTTGGAGAAATTGGTGGCTGGTGTTCACTATGAAATCAATACTGAGTTGAAACTTCCACGCTTTAATCCTGAGCGGCCAGCTGTAGAAGAACTGAGGGAATTAGCTGAGACAGGATTGGCTAAGCGGGGACTTGCGGGTGAAGTCTATCAAGCAAGGTTGGATCAGGAGCTGGATGTCATTCATCAGATGGGCTTTGATGATTATTTCCTTATTGTCTGGGATTTGCTGCGCTTTGGCCGTAGTCAAGGTTATTACATGGGGATGGGCCGTGGCTCTGCAGTTGGCAGTCTGGTGGCCTATGCTTTGGAAATTACAGGTATTGACCCAGTAGAAAAGAACCTACTGTTTGAACGTTTCCTAAATCTAGAACGCTATACCATGCCCGATATTGATATTGATATTCCCGATGTGTATCGGCCAGAGTTTATCCGCTATGTCCGAGATCGCTACGGCAGCATGCATGCGGCTCAGATTGTGACCTACTCAACCTTTGGGGCTAAGCAGGCCATCCGAGATGTCTTTAAGCGCTTTGGTTTGCCAGAGTACGAGCTGACCAATATGACCAAAAAAATCGGCTTTCGAGACAATTTAACCACTGCTTATGAGCGAAATATAGCTTTTCGTCAGATTATCAATAGCAAACTAGAATACCAGAAGGCCTTTGAAATTGCCAAAAAAATCGAAGGCAATCCACGTCAGACCTCAATCCATGCGGCAGGTGTCGTTATGAGCGATGATGATTTGACCAATCAGATTCCCTTAAAATATGGGGAAGACATGTATATCACCCAGTACGATGCCCACGGTGTCGAAAGCAATGGACTGCTTAAGATGGACTTTCTGGGCCTGCGCAATTTAACCTTTGTCCAGCAGATGAAAGAAGCAGCTCTAGACAAATACGGAGTTGATATTGATATTGCTCGTATTGACCTGGAAGATGAGGAAACTCTCCGCCTCTTTGCAGCGGGTAATACCAAGGGTATTTTCCAGTTTGAACAAGCGGGTGCCATCAGTCTTTTGAAAAGAGTCCAACCTGTAAAGTTTGAGGAAGTAGTAGCTACCACCTCTCTCAATCGTCCTGGAGCTAGTGACTATATTGATAACTTTGTCAAGCGCAAGCATGGTCGCGAGCGCGTGGAGATGATTGATCCGAGCTTGGAGGATATCTTGGCACCAACCTATGGCATCATGCTTTACCAAGAGCAGGTCATGCAGGTAGCCCAGCGCTTTGGTGGCTTTAGTCTGGGGAAGGCCGATATTTTACGGCGAGCAATGGGCAAGAAAAATGCTGCTGAAATGCATCAAATGGAGGAAGAATTTGTTAAGGGAGCTGTCAAACTAGGGCACTCAGAGACCAAGGCTAAGGAAGTCTTTGCGGTCATGGAGAAATTTGCCGGCTATGGCTTCAACCGTAGCCACGCCTATGCTTACTCGGCCCTAGCTTTTCAGCTGGCTTATTTCAAGGCTCATTATCCAGACATCTTCTTTGATGTTATGCTCAACTACTCGAGCTCGGATTATATCACGGATGCACTCGGCTTTGGCTTTGAGCTAGCTCCCTTGACCATCCATAACATTCCCTATAAAGATAAGTTTCAGGAGCGAAAAATCTATCTTGGCCTGAAAAATATCAAGGGCTTGCCAAGGGATTTTGCATTCTGGATCATAGAAGAGCGTCAAAAAAATCCCTTCAGCAGTGTGGAAGATTTTATCTTACGCCTGCCGCAGAGTTATCATAAGTTGCCACTTTTAAGTCCTTTGGTGCAATTGGGACTCTTTGATGTCTTTGAGCCCAATCGGCAGAAGATTTTGCACAATCTACCGAATCTTTTTGTCTTTGCAGATGAGCTGGGGAGTTTATTTGCTGATACTAGCTATTCATGGACGGATTCCGAGGATTTTACTGCTGCAGAAAAGTTTGAGCAGGAGCAAGCCTTGATTGGAATTGGCCTTAGTGATCACCCGCTCATTAGCCTAGCCAAGAAAGCCAATCGTTCTTTTGTCTGGATTGAAGAGCTGGCCGATAATAGTAAGGCGACCATTCTAGTTGAAGTCCAGTCTATCAAGGTTATTCGCACAAAAAATGGTGAAAACATGGCCTTTATGCAGGTGACAGATACCAAGAAAAAGTTGGATGTCACTTTATTTCCTGAAGTTTACCGTCGTTTTGCCAAGCAAATCCAAGAAAAAGGCTATTACTATCTGACTGGAAAAATTCAGGAGAGGGATGGCCGACTACAGATGGTTCTAGCAGAGGTGGAGAAAGCAAGCTCAGAACGCTTTTGGATCCAATTAGCTGATACTAGTCATGACAGGCAGATTGCGGAGATCCTACAGCGATACCCAGGGGATATTCCCGTGGTGCTACGCTATGAGAATGACAAGAAAACGGTTCCTGCATCAGGCTTTCAAGTTCAAAAATCAGACCAACTTCAAGCTGAACTAGAAAATTACAGCATGAAAACGGTTTTTCGGTAAAAAATCAGGAAAATAAGAGAATTTTTATTCTGATTGTGGTATAATCTATAAGAATGTTAAAAAGATAAAGGAGCATATTACGAAATGAAACGTATTGCTGTTTTGACCAGTGGTGGAGATGCCCCTGGTATGAATGCTGCTATTCGTGCAGTCGTTCGTAAAGCAATTTCCGAAGGAATGGAAGTTTATGGGATTTATGGCGGCTACGCTGGAATGGTTGCTGGTGATATTTATCCACTTGATGCAACTTCAGTTGGAGACATTATTTCTCGTGGAGGAACTTTCCTTCATTCAGCGCGCTACCCTGAGTTTGCAAAACTTGAAGGGCAATTAAAGGGAATCGAACAACTGAAGAAACACGGTATAGAAGGTGTAGTTGTTATCGGTGGAGACGGTTCTTACCATGGTGCGATGCGCTTAACAGAGCATGGCTTCCCAGCTGTTGGTGTACCTGGAACTATTGACAATGACATTGTCGGAACAGATTTCACTATCGGTTTTGATACTGCTGTTACAACTGCAATGGACGCGATTGACAAGATCCGCGATACATCATCCAGTCACCGTCGTACTTTCGTTGTTGAAGTAATGGGACGTAACGCTGGTGATATTGCACTTTGGGCAGGTATTGCTACAGGTGCAGATGAAATTATCATTCCTGAAGAAGGCTTCAAGATTGAAGATATCGTTGCCAGCATCAAACGTGGCTATGAAAAAGGTAAGAAGCATAATATCATTGTTCTTGCTGAAGGTGTTATGTCAGCAGATGAGTTTGGTAAAAAGCTGAAAGAAGCTGGTGATACTAGCGATCTTCGTGTGACTGAACTTGGTCACATCCAACGTGGTGGCTCACCAACTGCTCGCGACCGTGTATTGGCTTCTCGTATGGGAGCGCATGCTGTTAAACTACTTAAAGAAGGTATCGGTGGTGTTGCCGTAGGTATCCGTAATGAAAAAATGGTGGAAAGCCCAATCTTGGGAACTGCTGAAGAAGGCGCACTCTTTAGCCTGACTGCAGACGGCAAAATCGTTGTCAACAATCCACACAAAGCTGATATCGGCTTAGCAGAGCTCAATCGCAGCATTAATATTTAATTGGTCAATCAGGGGCGAAATCCCCAAATAGTAGAAGGAGTTTCTTAATATCATGAACAAACGCGTAAAAATCGTTGCAACTTTAGGTCCTGCGGTAGAAATCCGTGGCGGTAAAAAATTCGGTGAAGACGGATACTGGGGTGAAAAACTGGACGTTGAAGCTTCAGCTCAAAATATTGCAAAATTGATTGAAGCAGGGGCAAACACTTTCCGTTTCAACTTCTCACACGGTGACCACCAAGAACAAGGTGAGCGTATGGCAACTGTTAAACGTGCGGAAGAAATCGCTGGTAAAAAAGTTGGTTTCCTTCTTGACACTAAAGGTCCAGAAATCCGTACAGAACTGTTCGAAGGTGACGCAAAAGAGTACTCATACAAAACTGGTGAAAAAATCCGCGTTGCGACAAAACAAGGAATCAAATCAACTCGCGATGTGATTGCTTTGAACGTTGCTGGTGGACTTGATATCTACGATGATGTTGAAGTAGGTCGCCAAGTATTGGTTGACGATGGTAAACTTGGTCTTCGCGTTGTAGAAAAAGACGATGCAAACCGTGAATTTGTAGTTGAAGTTGAAAATGACGGTGTTATCGCTAAACAAAAAGGTGTAAACATCCCTAACACAAAAATTCCTTTCCCAGCTCTTGCTGAACGTGATAACGATGACATCCGTTTCGGTTTGGAACAAGGTATCAACTTCATCGCGATTTCATTCGTACGTACTGCAAAAGACGTCAACGAAGTTCGTGCAATCTGTGAAGAAACTGGTAACGGACATGTTCAATTGTTCGCTAAAATCGAAAACCAACAAGGTATCGACAACTTGGATGAAATCATCGAAGCTGCTGACGGTATCATGATCGCTCGTGGTGACATGGGTATCGAAGTACCATTCGAAATGGTTCCAGTTTACCAAAAAATGATCATTACTAAAGTCAATGCAGCTGGTAAAGTTGTTATTACAGCAACAAACATGCTTGAAACAATGACTGAAAAACCACGTGCAACTCGTTCAGAAGTATCAGACGTATTTAACGCTGTTATCGATGGAACTGACGCTACAATGCTTTCAGGTGAGTCTGCAAACGGTAAATATCCACTTGAGTCAGTAACTACAATGGCTACAATCGATAAGAACGCTCAAACTCTTCTTAACGAATACGGACGTTTGAACTCAGATACTTTCGAACGTAACTCTAAGACAGAAGTTATGGCTTCAGCTGTTAAAGATGCTACTAACTCAATGAATATCAAATTGGTTGTTACTTTGACTAAGACTGGTCACACTGCTCGTTTGATCTCTAAATACCGTCCAAATGCTGATATCTTGGCATTGACATTCGATGAATTGACAGAACGTGGCTTGATGTTGAACTGGGGTGTTATCCCAATGTTGACTGAAGCTCCATCATCAACTGATGATATGTTCGAAATCGCTGAACGTAAAGCAGTTGAAGCAGGTCTTGTTGAGTCTGGTGACGATATCGTTATCGTTGCAGGTGTACCACTTGGCGAAGCTGTTCGTACAAACACAATGCGTATCCGTACAGTACGTTAATTTATTTCATAGTATGCAAAAACCGATAGATCCATTCTATCGGTTTATTTTTTGTTCTAGAGTTTTTTTATTTTGTAATTATGAAAACTTCAAAATAAGAATAGTAACATTTTGCATATCAAAAAAGAGAAGATCCTTATTATCCTCTCCAGATTTTTGACTTTTCAATCGACCACAGTTAATAAGGAGTCAAAGAACCAATAGTGTAAAGATGATAATTATGGATTATCGTTATATTATTGGTTAATAATGGATACTCTCTATATCACTTTTTCTCTTTTCTAGATTCTAATACCCAACCGATGATCCAGCAGCAGACGAGCAGGTAATTTTCAATCCAGCCCAGTAGGTTGGCTTGATTCGCCTTTTCCAGATAGCCTAGCAGATGGTTGGTTCCAAAGCCCAGTCCACCCAGAATCAGTGCTAGCAAGGTCATACGCAGATAGAACCAATCATACTTTATGTTGGCGGCAATGACTAAAGGCAGAATAGCCAGATTCCAGAAACCAATTTCCCGCTGCCAGTAGGGAGCTAGACCATAGATGGACTCATTGCCCAAGAGCTGGGGCTGGAAAATCTGGATTATAGCCGCGCCCAGCATAGCTAAGATCAGTAAAATGAAAGTCACTCGTAAAAATTTATTCATACCTGTCTCCTTTCTTCTTTGTAGATTATAATGTTTTTGAAAATGATTTTCAAGTTTTCATTTTTTACAAAAGAAATCTCTAATAAAATATTTTACAAGCAAGTCCTATCTTTTTGGGTGCTTTTGTGGTATACTAGATTAGTTGCAGAAATACAGTTTTTCTATTCAGTGGGAACTAGCGACCGAGTCGGCGCTTTTTTAGTGCCTGGACTTGAGAGACCATATTTATGAAGAGAAGAGCGAATACTCTCAGAAAATCGAGACTTAGCAAGAGACATGTACTTGGTATGCTTCGGTTATTGAGTATCAAAAGCCTTATAAGGTGGCTTCGCACCGCCTTTAGAAAGAAGAAGAACATTGAAATTTAATGAATTACATTTATCTGCTGAATTACTAGCAGAGATTGAAAAAGCTGGCTTTGTAGAAGCAAGCCCTATTCAAGAGCAGACAATTCCACTTGCTATGGCAGGTAAGGATGTTATTGGTCAGGCCCAGACAGGGACAGGAAAGACAGCGGCCTTTGGCTTCCCAACTCTGGAGAAGATTGATACAGATAATCCTGCTGTGCAGGCTTTGATTATCGCTCCAACCCGTGAATTGGCTGTGCAGAGTCAGGAAGAGCTGTTCCGTTTTGGCCGCAGCAAGGGTGTCAAGGTGCGTTCTGTCTACGGTGGCTCTAGCATTGAAAAGCAAATTAAGGCCCTCAAGTCTGGTGCTCATATCGTCGTAGGAACACCTGGTCGTCTTTTGGATTTGATCAAACGCAAGGCGCTTAAGCTGAATCATATTGAAACCTTGATCTTGGACGAAGCGGATGAAATGCTTAACATGGGCTTTTTGGAAGATATTGAGTCTATCATTTCCCGTGTGCCAGAAGAGCGTCAGACCTTGCTCTTTTCAGCGACCATGCCGGATGCTATCAAGCGTATCGGTGTCAAGTTTATGAAGGAGCCTGAGCATGTCAAGATTGCTGCTAAAGAGCTGACGACGGAGCTGGTAGATCAGTATTATATCCGTGTCAAGGAAAATGAAAAATTTGATACCATGACCCGCCTGATGGATGTGGAGCAGCCTGAGCTGTCAATCGTCTTTGGCCGGACCAAGCGCCGGGTGGATGAGCTGACTCGTGGCCTGAAAATCCGCGGTTTCCGAGCAGAGGGTATTCATGGTGATTTGGACCAAGGCAAGCGCCTCCGCGTTCTACGCGACTTTAAAAACGGCAATCTGGATGTCTTGGTGGCGACAGATGTGGCCGCGCGTGGATTGGACATTTCTGGTGTGACCCACGTCTACAACTACGATATTCCGCAGGATCCAGAAAGCTATGTTCACCGGATTGGTCGGACTGGTCGTGCTGGTAAGTCAGGTCAGTCTATCACGTTCGTAGCGCCAAATGAAATGGGCTATCTGCTGATTATCGAAAATCTGACCAAGAAGCGTATGAAAGGCCTTAAGCCAGCGACTGCGGAAGAAGCTTTCCAAGCTAAGAAAAGAGTTGCCCTTAAGAAGATTGAACGCGATTTTGCTGACGAAAGCATCCGTTCTAACTTTGATAAATTCAGTAAGGATGCCCGCAAGCTGGCAGCAGAATTCAGTCCAGAAGAGCTGGCTATGTATATCCTCAGCTTGACGGTACAGGATCCGGATACCCTTCCTAAAGTAGAAATCGCCCGTGAAAAACCATTGCCATTTAAACCGTCTGGCGGTGGCTTTGGCGGAAAAGGCAAGGGAGGTCGTGGCAACGGTCGTCGAGGCGACCAAGGCCGTGATCGCCGTGGTGGACGCGAAGATCGAGAGGGCGGCCGCCGTGACTTTAAACGTAAGTCAAACAAGAACAGTCGCGACTTCGAAAGCAGAGGAAATAAACGCCCACAACGTACTTCCAGCGAAAAGAAAACCGGCTTTGTTATCCGTAATAAAGGCGATAAATAAAAAAATCCGATGTCAGCTGATATCGGATCTTTTTATTGAAAATAATTTGAATATCTTTCAAGATTTGTTTGAAAATAGTATAATGAAAACGCATAAACAAACAATAATCTATTTTTTTGAAAAAAAGTATACATTTTTTTGTTTATATGAAAAAATTGTAGTATAATGATATAAGCAATGGTGCATGGACATTAAAGTGATTTGAGGTGTTCAAGGAACCTAAGAAATCAAAGGGGAAACTTTGATGAGACGTCTCTAGACATCAACAACAAGGAGGATTGTACATGAAGGAAAGTCGTCATAAAGTGATTTTACAAGAGCTGGACCAGACGGGAGTTGTGTCTGTAAAGAACCTTAAGGAATTGCTGAATGTAACAGATATGACCATTCGGCGAGATTTGATTGATCTTGAGAAACAAGGACTTTTGATTCGGGTGCATGGTGGGGCTCATAAAAAGGTGAAAGATAGCTTGAATGAAGCTTCGCACTCTGAAAAAACAATGTTAAATATCGAAGAAAAGAAGCTGATTGCTAAGAAATGTGCTGATTTGATTGCTGAAGGAGACACAGTTTTTATCGGATCGGGTACTACAACGGATTTTATCGGCGATTATTTAGAGGGGAAAAATATCAGTATTGTAACCAATTCACTCCCTATTTTCGAAAAGTTGAAGGATTATCCTAATTTTGATTTGATTTTGATCGGAGGACGCTATCGGGTTAAGACCCAGACTTTTGTGGGGCAGTTTGCCAATAAACTTTTACGAGAAATCAAGGTATCGAAGGCCTTTATTGGAGTGAACGGAATTGACGGCCACAATGTGACGACTGCCAATGAAGAAGAGGGGAATGGGAATGCCATTATTCTCAACAATGCAATTGAGAAATACATTGTTGCAGATAATAGCAAATTTGATAGCTATTCTTTCTATAGTTTTTACCGTTTGGACAATATTGATGCGATTGTAACGGATGACCATATCTCTCCGAAAGTGAGAGCAAAATATAGTTCTTACACCAAGGTTCTCTGATTTGAACGCGTTGTCATGAATGTTAATTTAAGATTCTGAAAGCTGCGAATTTCGCAGCTTTTATTTCGTGTTTCAAATGAATTGCATTTAACAGTGGATGCAAAGTTCCTGTATATCAACTTAGACTTGCTAAGGATATTTTTATGACTCGTGTTATTCCTTAACAATTCAGAATGACGAAATGTTCTATCTTCATATGAACATTAAAATTTTAAGTTATTAGATAAATAAACAAAAAATAACAAAACAAACTATTGACAGCGCTATCACATAATGATATAATTAATTAAACGAACAAAAAGAAACAAAAGGAGAGATGATAAAATGGCGCTTGCCAAATTATTTGATGAAAATCTAGTGTTTTGTTTACATGCAGAAAATCAAGAAGATCTTTTTCATCAAGTAGCTGATTTGTTAGAAGAAAGAGAAGTTGTAACTTCTTCTTATCGAAATGCTTTACTTGAAAGAGAAAAGGCGTTTCCAACCGGATTGGATATGGAATTTTTAGGCAAGGACTTGCCGAATGTTGCCATACCTCATACGGATATTGCGCATAATTTGACTGAAAATGTGGTAGTTGTTAAGCTAGATCAGCCTGTAACCTTCCACAATATGATTTCTCCTACGCAAACCGTTGAAGTGTCTCTCTTGTTCTTTATTATCAACAACTCTAGCTCAAGCCAGACCAATATCTTAGCACAGTTAATGGATTTCTTCACTAGTGAAGGAAATCTAGCTGGTTTAGCTTCTTTGAACTCAAAAGAAGAGTTGTTCCAATATATTTCAAAAGTTATTAAATAAATAAATAAATCGGAGGATTTTATTATGATTAAAATTTTAGCAGCCTGCGGAGCAGGGGTAAACTCAAGTCACCAAATCAAGAGTGCTCTTGAGGAAGAGTTGTCAAACCGCGGTTATGATGTACATTGTGATGCCGTGATGGTTAAGGATGTCAATGAAGATCTAATGCAAGGTTATGATATCTTCACACCAATCGCTGCAACAGATCTTGGTTTTGAACCAGGAATCCCAGTTATCGAAGCTGGACCAATCTTGTTCCGTATTCCTGCAATGAGCGCTCCAGTCTTTGACAATATTGAAGCAGCTATTAAAGAGCATGGACTAAGTTAATCTATTCTTTATCTTGTTAACATTCATATAACAAAAAAAGGGAGGAATTATTATGGATGTCATTATTGACCTAGCCAATAAGATTTTCAAGCCAGTCTTGGAAATGGGTGGTCCTATCATCATGCTGATCATCTTGACAGTATTGGCCTTACTATTTGGAGTGAAATTCTCCAAAGCGCTTGAAGGTGGTATCAAACTTGCCATCGCTCTTACTGGTATCGGTGCCATCATCGGTATGCTCAACGGAGCTTTCTCAGCATCACTTGCTAAATTCGTTGAAAACACTGGTATCCAGTTGAATATCACAGACGTTGGTTGGGCACCACTTGCAACCATCACTTGGGGTTCTCCATGGACCTTGTACTTCTTGCTCATCATGCTCATTGTCAATGTGGCAATGTTAGCTATGAAAAAAACAGATACATTGGACGTGGATATCTTTGATATCTGGCACTTGTCAATTACTGGCTTGCTCATCAAATGGTATGCAGATAAGAGCCATGTAAGTCCTGCTGTGTCACTCTTGATTGCAACTTTAGCAGTTGTCTTGGTTGGTGTCTTGAAGATTATCAATTCTGACTTGATGAAACCAACTTTTGATGATTTGTTGAATGCACCAAGCTCATCTCCAATGACTTCAACTCACATGAACTACATGATGAACCCTGTTATCATGGTTTTGGATAAGATTTTTGACAAATTCTTCCCTGGGTTGGACAAATATGACTTTGATGCTGCCGCTTTGAACAAGAAAATCGGTTTCTGGGGATCTAAATTCTTCATCGGTTTCCTTCTTGGTGTGGTTATCGGTATCATGGGAACTCCGCACCCAGTAGCAGGTGTAGAAGATGGCAACACATGGCAATTGGTTATTAAAGGATGGTTGTCTCTTGGTTTGACTGCCGGTGTCTGCTTGGAGCTCTTCTCACTTATCGGATCATGGTTTATCGCAGCCGTTGAACCACTTTCACAAGGTATTACAAACGTAGCAACAAAGCGTCTACAAGGACGTAAATTCAACATCGGTCTTGACTGGCCATTTATCGCTGGTCGTGCAGAAATCTGGGCCTGCGCTAACGTACTTGCCCCAATCATGTTGATTGAAGCAGTTCTGCTTTCTAATGTAGGGAACGGTATCTTGCCATTGGCTGGTATCATCGCAATGGGTGTGACACCTGCCCTTCTGGTTGTTACTCGTGGTAAATTGCTTCGTATGATTGTCTTTGGAACACTCTTGTTACCACTCTTCCTTCTTTCAGGTACCCTGATTGCACCGTTTGCAACAGAACTTGCTAAAGGCGTAGGTGCCTTCCCTGAAGGAGTTAGCCAGTCTCAATTGATCACTCACTCAACACTTGAAGGACCAATCGAAAAACTTTTGGGCTGGACTATTGGTAATACTACTACAGGTGATATTAAAGCTATCATTGGTGCTATTGTCTTCCTTGGTGCTTATATTGGAATCTTTGCTTGGTACAGAAAGCAAATGATCAAACGGAATGCAGAATATGCAGCAAAAGCAAAATAATATCCGTTAACTATTGTTAAATATTGTAAGACTAGGGAAGCTAGATTGTCCATTTCCAAATGGGAATGTTGATAATCTAGCTTTTCCTATGTGATGAATACTAAGCAGAGAGAAGTCAGAAGCCTGCCTTTTTCTCTGAAGTAGAGAGGAGATTTGGATGGTAATCGCGCTAGAAAATGATGAATTGACAGTGCAGTTTGAGAAATTGGGAGGAGCGCTTTCTTCAATCAAGGATAAGGATGGTGTAGAATACCTCTGGCAGGGTGATGCGACCTATTGGAGTGGTCAAGCTCCAGTTCTTTTCCCTATTTGTGGGAGTTTGCGCAATGACACCGCTCACTATGGATTAAAAGATGGTCAAGAAGCGAGT
Source organism: Streptococcus cristatus ATCC 51100 (assembly GCF_000222765.1). Lineage (GTDB taxonomy): Bacteria > Bacillota > Bacilli > Lactobacillales > Streptococcaceae > Streptococcus > Streptococcus cristatus. The sequence goes on from NZ_AFUE01000010.1 coordinate 13,911, forward strand.
GGAGTCATTCCTCGGCATGGGCTCGTTCGCAAGAAAGAATTTGAATTAGTAGAACAAACGGATACGAGTGTGACTTTTGCTATTGAGGACACAGAGGAGATGTTTCAGAACTATCCCTATCATTTCCGCTTATCAATTCGCTATAGCTTGACTGGTAAGAAGCTTCGCACCCAGTATATTGTAGAAAATCTTGGAGATAGTGGCGCTATGCCGTACTTCATCGGAGGCCATCCCGGCTTTAACTGCCCATTATTTGATGATGAAAAGTATGAGGATTACTATTTGGAGTTTGAACAGGAAGAAACCTGCAGTGTTCCTCTCTCTTATCCTGAAACTGGTATGTTAAACTTTCTGGAACGTACAAGCTTCCTAGATCATCAAAAAGAACTAGATTTGGACTATGCTATCTTTGCTAAAGATGCAGTGACCCTTGATGAGCTAAAATCACGGACTATTGCTCTTCGTTCTCGGAATCATGATAAAGGGTTACGTTTGGATTTTCAAGAATTTCCAAATCTAATTATCTGGTCAACTATTAACAAAGGGCCATTTATAGCCTTGGAACCTTGGTCAGGTTTGTCGACCTCGTTAGAAGAGGGAGATTATTTAGAAAGCAAGAAAAATGTCCGTCTACTCCCAGCAGGAGAAAAAGAAGAAATTGGATTTGATATTACTATTTTTTAAAGAAAAATTTTAAAAATGTTTAAAAACAAACATATAATGTTGACAGCGAACATAAAATGTTGTATTATAAACTTGTGAATCAAATAACGTTTAATGTTTTAAAACATTTTAGTTCATTATATAGAAAATTAAAGGAGGACTTAATATGTCTATTATCATTGGTGCAGATGCTGCAGGTTTGAGATTGAAAGAAGTTGTGAAAGACTTCTTGGAAAAAGAAAACTTCCACGTAGTGGATGTTACGGCTGAAGGTCAAGACTTTGTCGATGTGACTCTTGCTGTTGCTGCAGAAGTAAACAAAGAAGAACAAAACCTTGGTATCGTGATTGATGCCTATGGTGCTGGCCCATTCATGGTCGCAACTAAGATTAAAGGAATGGTTGCCGCAGAGGTTTCAGACGAACGTTCAGCTTATATGACTCGTGGCCACAACAACTCACGTATGATCACTATGGGTGCAGAAACTGTTGGTGATGAATTGGCGAAAAACATTGCTAAAGGATTTGTTAACGGTAAATACGATGGTGGCCGTCACCAGATTCGTGTCGATATGTTGAACAAAATGTGCTAATACTCTTCAAAAATCAAGATAATCTGTCGTCAGCTCACTTTAGCTAACTTCAGTTATGCTCGCAGCTCGCTTCCTAAGCTAATCTTGATTTTTCTTGAGTAAGGATAAATGATATGAGATTTATATAATTAATCGGAGGGAATAACTAATGAGAATTGCAATTGGATGTGACCACATCGTAACAGATGAAAAAATGGCGGTTTCAGAATTTTTGAAATCAAAAGGACATGAAGTCATTGACTTTGGTACCTACGATCATGCTCGTACACACTACCCAATTTTTGGTAAAAAAGTGGGGGAAGCTGTAACTAGCGGTCAAGCTGATCTTGGGGTATGTATCTGTGGTACTGGTGTTGGTATCAACAACGCTGTAAATAAAGTTCCAGGCGTTCGTTCTGCTTTGGTTCGTGATATGACAACAGCTCTTTACGCTAAAGAACAGTTGAATGCCAACGTTATTGGTTTTGGTGGAAAAATCACTGGTGAATTGCTCATGTGCGATATCATTGAAGCTTTCATCAATGCTGAATACAAACCATCAGAAGAAAACAAAAAATTGATTGCTAAAATTGAGCACGTTGAAAGTCACAATGCTCATCAAGCAGATGCAAACTTCTTTACAGAATTCCTTGAAAAATGGGATCGCGGTGAATACCACGACTAAGAGGTGACGCATGATTTTAACTGTCACAATGAATCCATCCATTGATATTTCCTATCCTTTGGATGAATTGAAAATTGACACTGTCAACCGTGTGGTGGATGTGACCAAGACAGCTGGTGGTAAAGGTCTCAATGTTACACGAGTTCTTTCAGAATTTGGTGATTCTGTTGCTGCTACTGGTTTAGTTGGGGGTAAACTTGGTGAGTTTTTAGTAGAGCATATCGATGATAAAGTAACGAAACGTTTCTTCTTGATTCAAGGAGAGACTCGTAACTGTATTGCTATTCTACACGGAGACAACCAAACTGAAATTCTTGAGAAAGGGCCTGAAGTTCTTGAACAAGAAGGTCAAGATTTTTTGGCTCATTTCGAGAATCTCCTTGACACTGTGGCAGTAGTGGCTATCTCTGGTAGTTTGCCAGCAGGTCTTCCAGTTGACTACTATGCAAACTTGGTAGAACTTGCTAATCGCGCAGGAAAACCAGTTGTTCTGGATTGCTCAGGCGCTGCTCTTCAGGCGGTTCTTGAATCACCACACAAACCAACAGTTATCAAACCAAATAACGAAGAATTGTCTCAACTTCTTGGAAAAGAAGTTTCAGAGGATTTGGATGAATTAAAAGAAGTTCTTCAAGAGCCTCTATTTGCAGGGATTGAGTGGATTATCGTTTCACTTGGTGCAAATGGTGCTTTTGCAAAACATGGGGATACTTTCTACAAGGTAGATATTCCAAGAATTCAGGTAGTTAATCCTGTCGGATCTGGAGATTCTACTGTAGCAGGGATTTCATCAGGACTTCTTCATAAGGAATCAGATGCAGATCTTCTCATCAAGGCAAATGTCCTTGGTATGCTCAATGCTCAAGAAAAAATGACAGGTCATGTCAATATGGCTAACTATCAAGGTCTATATGAACAATTAATAGTAAAAGAGGTATAAAATGGCTTTAACAGAACAAAAACGCAAATATTTGGAAAAACTCTCTGACGAGAACGGCATCATCTCAGCTCTTGCCTTTGACCAACGTGGTGCTTTGAAACGCCTCATGGCTCAATACCAAACAGAAGAACCAACAGTTGCTCAAATGGAAGAACTCAAAGTCTTGGTAGCAGATGAATTGACTAAATACGCATCCTCTATGCTTCTTGACCCTGAGTACGGACTTCCAGCTACAAAAGCGCTTGCACCAAATGCTGGTCTTCTCCTTGCTTACGAAAAAACTGGCTACGACACAACTAGCACTAAACGTTTGCCAGACTGCTTGGATGTTTGGTCTGCCAAACGCATCAAGGAACAAGGCGCGGATGCTGTTAAGTTCTTGCTTTACTATGACGTAGACAGCTCTGACGAACTCAACCAACAAAAACAAGCCTACATCGAACGCATCGGCTCTGAGTGTGTGGCAGAAGACATTCCATTCTTCCTTGAAATATTGGCTTACGATGAAAAGATTGCTGACGCAGGTTCTGCAGAATACGCTAAAGTGAAACCACACAAGGTTATCGGTGCTATGAAAGTCTTCTCAGACCCACGCTTCAACATCGATGTCTTGAAAGTGGAAGTTCCAGTCAATGTTAAATACGTTGAAGGCTTTGGCGATGGTGAAATCGTGCATACTCGTGAAGCAGCAGCAGCTTTCTTCAAAGCACAAGATGAAGCAACTAACTTGCCATACATCTACTTGAGTGCGGGTGTATCTGCGAAACTTTTCCAAGAAACTCTTGTCTTTGCCCACGAATCAGGTGCAAACTTCAACGGAGTTCTTTGCGGCCGTGCAACCTGGGCTGGATCAGTTGAAGCCTACATCAAAGACGGTGAAGCAGCAGCTCGTGAATGGCTTCGCACAACTGGATTTGAGAACATTGACGAACTCAATAAAGTTCTTCAAACAACAGCGACTTCATGGAAAGAACGTATCTAATTTAATCTTGATGTAGAACTCAAAAAACGTAGTAAGTTTCAGGACTTGCTACGTTTTTCTTCTATATAAGCTAGTTTTTCAGCTCGTTTCTTCTTTTTGAAGAGGGATTCAGCCGACATGGCTGCAGATTTGTCGGGATGCTCCTCTTGATAGATGAGTGTGACGGGCAATCGGGCGCGAGTGTACTTGGCTCCTTTTCCAGCCTGATGTGTTTTTAGACGAGCTTCTACATCGGTGGTATAGCCTGTATAGAGGGTGCCATCCCCGCATTCAAGGACGTACATATAGGCTTTATTTTCCATAGTAAATCTCTTGAATTTCTGGCGTATAGCTGCCGTCTTGCTCGTGGATAAAGAGAGGCGGGAGGATCTTCAGGCCGTCCGGTGAACCATCTTTAATAGCTTCAATTAAGAGCATATTGGCTTCTCTCCCCTGCTTGGGATAGACAAACTGGATGCGCTTGGGCGCTAGATTATGGTTTTTCATGGTTTCTAAAATATCTAAAAAGCGATCTGGCCGATGAACCATAGCTAAGCGGCCATTGGACTTGAGAACTCGCTGGGCAATCGTGCAAATCTCTTCTAAATTCGTAGCAACTTCGTGACGCGCCAGCAAATAATGTTCACTGCCGTTGAGATTGGAATGTTCATCAACCTTGAAATAGGGAGGATTGCAGAGAATGATGTCAACCTTACTGCCAGATATATAGGCGCCTAGATTTTTCAAGTCGTCATGGATGACCTGCATCTGTTGAGTAAGGTGATTTAATTCAATGGAACGCTGGGCCATATCTGCCAAACGTTCCTGAATTTCCACCGCTAGAATCTGGGCCTGAGTCCGTGTGCTAGCAAAGAGACCAACAGCCCCGTTTCCAGCGCAGAGATCAACGATGAGCCCTCGTTTGGGTAATTTTGGAAAGCGAGAAAGCAGGACACTATCGACTGAATAGCTAAAAACCTCGCTATTTTGAATGATTTTTATATCAGTGGAAAAGAGTTGGTTGACTCTTTCCCCGTCTTTTAATTTTGATTCTGTCATACCAACATTATAGCATGATTAAGTGCTATTCCAAAGGAGAAAGAGAAATTTTATAGGAAAAAACACCTGACAGACATAGTCAGGTGCGAATTTTAGTTGAATTCATATTTTTGCTTGATAGTACAAGCGATGAAAATTCCGATAAAGAAAACCATGAGAATCAGATAGACTGGCAAGGTTGCGGCTGTCAGCGTCGCAATTTCCAAAAGGTGTTGCAGGACAAAGGCGGATAGATAGAAGCCTGCGACTGAAAAAATGATCAGAAGAGCGCGCCAGAGGTTGAGTGGCAGGCAGGCCCGAATGACTGACAAGAAGCTGATGCTGCCTAGCAAGTAGTAGGTCAGGGTGGACATTTCTATGTCGCTCCAGCCATGGCTGCTGCCCCAGATACGGACAAATAGCACGCTGAAGATAATCATGAGGGAACTTGGCAGAGCTAGCTGCAGGGAGCGTTTGAGGAAGTGCTTTTCAACCGGCTTAATATTGCGCTCAAAGGTGAGGACAAAGGGTGGGAAGCCTTCAACAAACTGGTCAATCAAGGTGATTTGAATCGGAATGAATGGGAAAATCAAGAGGTATTCCGTTTTTCCTAGCAGGATACTGGCGATACAGATAATAGCCAGGATAAAGGAATAGATCGTCTTGATGAAGAAAATCGGAGCAATCCGGCCAATATTGTTAACAACCCGGCGGCCTTCAAAAAGAATCTCAGGTACATCGTTAAAGTCGGAATTAAGAAGGACTAAGTTGGCAATCTGCCGAGTTGCGGGGTCGCCCTCCGCCATGACGATGGAACAGTCAGCTTCGCGTAAAGCCAAGATATCATTAACCCCATCTCCGGTCATGGCTGTTGTCCGACCAGCGGCTTTAAGAGTCTGGATGAGCAGCTTCTTCTGATGGGGAGAAACACGGCCAAAGATGGCTGTTTCTTCTGCTTGCTCAACCAGTTCTTGATCGCTGATTTTAGAGCAGTCGATGTAGCTGGCGTAGTTGGCAAATCCAGCCTGGCTCGCAATATGTGAAACGGTCACAGGATTGTCACCAGAGATGATTTTCAGATCAACATCCTGAGAGCGCAGGTAGTCCAGTGTCTCAGCCGCTCCCTCACGAATAGGATCAGTGATTTCCAGAACAGCCAGAGCAATCATATCTTCAGGCAGTTGGATGCTGTGTTTGTCTAGCACTTGGTCGCTGTGAGCCAGCACCAAAACCCTCGATCCGCGTTTTTGAGCCTCTCCAACCGCTGCAGGATTGCTATCCAGCAGCATTTCTGGTGCCCCCAAAAAGATAGTTCCAACACTTGATAAATGCATAGCGCCCCATTTTCGGTCACTAGAAAATGGGATGACATTGTCGCTAGTATAGGTGTGTTCTAAATGGCCGTATCCCTTGCGGATAGCCTGAGCAGTTGGGTTATTATCCTCGCTGGTTTGGATGTAGGCTGCTAAGATTTGACTGACTGTCTCATCAGAAAACTTATCTGACAGACTATGCAAGGCTTCAACAGTCATCTTACCTTGGGTAATTGTCCCGGTCTTGTCCAGGCAGAGAGTATCCACCCGAGCTAAGGTCTCAACAGAATACATTTCCTGAACAAGCACTTTGCGCATACCTAGCTTAATGACAGCTGTCAGAAGTGACGTGACTGTCAGCAGGGCGATTCCTTTGGGGAGCATACCCAAAAGGGCTGTCGAGCTGGTAATGACAGAGTTTTTGACAGGCAGTCCCTTTATCATCAGGGCTTCAAAGAAGAGTGCCAATCCGAAGGGAATGATGATTTTTCCAGTAAAGCGGGAAATTTTCGCAAGATTGTATAGAATTCGCGAGTTGATAGGCTTGAGAGTTTTAGCCTCAGTCATGAGCTTGTTGGCATAGTTGTCTGCACCGACATGATGCACCTCAGCATAGATTTGCCCACTAGCCAGAAAGCTACCAGACAGCAGCTCGGCGCCTTTTTCCTTGAGAACCAAATCACTCTCACCTGTCAGCATGGCTTCATTGGCCTCTGCAACACCCTCTACTACACGGGCATCACTGGGAATCTGCTCACCGGCTGACAGCTTGATCAGATCGCCCAGTACAATTTCTTCCGGCTGAATCTTGACTTCCTGACCGTCGCGGATGACTGTGACCAGCTCTCGGCTGACTAGATTAAGCTTGTCAATCATGTGTTTAGCCCGCAGCTCCGTGATAATACCAGTGACGGCGTTAAAGCTGATGACGGCGAAGAAGACCAGATTGCTCCAGGCTTGGACAGAGACCAAGGCCAGAGCGATCACAAAGTTAAGGGCATTAAAAAGGGTGAAAACATTCCGCTTAACGATTTGCCAGTTACTAGTACTGGTGTCACTTGTAAAATCGTTGGTCAAGCCCTGCGAAATCTTTTCATCTACTTGGGTTTGGTTTAAACCAATTAATTCTTTCTTGTTCATGAGATTAATGATACCATTTTTTTATGGAAATGGCTATCCGAATCAGCTGTTACAGCCAAAGTTTGGAAAAATATTGCAGACTATAATAGGATAGGGTATAATGAGAAAGGATGTAATCAATTTCAAGTACAATCACAGTTTGAAATAAGGAGAGTTTATGTTTTATACCTATTTGAGAGGTCTTGTGATTTTTATTCTCTGGGCTTTGAACGGAAATGCCCATTACCATAATAAAGAGAAGATTCCTTCACAAGATGAAAACTATATCTTAGTGGCTCCTCACCGAACATGGTGGGATCCAGTTTATATGGCTTTTGCGACCAAGCCCAAGCAGTTCATTTTCATGGCTAAGAAACAGCTCTTTGAAAATCGGGTGTTCGGCTGGTGGATTCGTATGTGTGGTGCCTTTCCCATCGACCGAGAAAATCCTGGACCGTCAGCGATCAAGTACCCAGTCAATATGCTGAAAAAGAGCAATCGTTCCCTGATTATGTTCCCGAGCGGAAGCCGCCATTCTACGGATGTCAAGGGAGGAGTAGCAGTGATTGCTAAGATGGCTAAGGTCCGTATCATGCCTGTAGTCTATGCTGGTCCCATGAGCCTCAAAGGCTTGGCAGCTGGGGAGCGCGTGGATATGAACTTCGGTAATCCAATTGATATTTCGGATATCAAAAAGATGAATGATGAAGGAGTTGAGGAAGTAGCTCGCCGGATTCAGGCAGAGTTTGACCGCTTGGATGCAGAAGTAGCGCCCTACCAGACAGGTAAAAAACCAAATATCTTCTGGCGGATTTTACGAGCAATTGCCTTTATTCCAGCAGCATTGATTGGTATTCTAACTTTCATTTTTAGTTTCCTTGCAAGCTTTGTCTGGGATCCAGATAAGCATAGAAAATAATGCTAACAGCTTTTAGATTTTTATCTAAAGGCTGTTTTAGTTTTTCTTATTTATATTTGGAACTTTGTTTCAGATTTTTCTAATTTTCCTTTTCTTTTACGAATATAAAGATAAAGGAGAAAAATTATGTTTGAAGAAATAGTTGAGAAATTAAAGGAATACAAGATTTTTGTTGGACTTTCCTTGTTGGGAATCATCTTTGCTGGCTTTTTCTTGCTGAAGGGCAACGCTCAGCCACAGAATCAGGTCAGCGCACTGGCTCAGGAAGTGGTTACATCAGCTTCATCTGAAACCAATGCAGAAAAAAGAAGTGCGAATCAAGAAAAAATCGATTCAGAAAAAGATATGGATTCAGAGGAATCTGAGAAAGAAGTCACCGTTGATGTCAAAGGTGCTGTCAAAAATCCAGGAGTTTATCAGTTGCGGGCAGGAGCGCGTGTGCATGATGCCCTACAAAAAGCAGGTGGCCTATTGCCAGATGCCGAGTCAAAATCCATCAACCAAGCACAAAAATTAACAGATGAGGCAGTTGTCTATGTAGCTAAAGTCGGTGAGGAAGGAGCAGATGTGACGCAAGCTAGTCAGACGCCCGCTGGAAATGGGGGAACAGAGAAAGGAAAGTCTGACTTGGTCAATCTCAATACGGCGACCGAAGCTGAACTTCAGACAGTTTCAGGCATCGGTCAAAAGAAAGCGCAAGACATCATTGCTTATCGGGAAGCCAATGGTAAGTTTAAGTCAGTAGACGAGCTGAAAAATGTTTCAGGAATCGGTGCAAAAACCTTAGAAAAGTTAAAAGACTATGTCACAGTGGATAAATAAATTTCCCATCAAACCAATCTATTTTTGTCTTTTGCTGGTGCTGACCTACTTTGCGATTTACACTAGTAGTCTGTCAGCTTATCTAGGTTTGGCAGTTCTCCTTGTTCGGCTCTTTTGGCTTTATTCGACTAGAAATAGTCTGCTTGTTTTGGTGTTCTTGAGTCTCTTTGCAGGATTTTTCCTATTTCGGAGAGAAATGGCTAATAAAGCCTTTCGAGATGAACCGGAAACCATTTCTACCATTGTGATCAAGCCAGATACAATTAAAGTCAATGGCGATTCGCTTTCTTTTCGTGGTTATTCCAATGATCGAACCTATCAGGCCTTTTATAAAATCCAGTCAGAAAAGGAAAAACAAGCTTTTCAAAAGCTGAGCGATCAACTCCTTGTGAAGATTGATGGAGAACTCAGTTTAGCAGAAGACCAGCGCAATTTTTCAGGTTTTGACTATCGAGCTTATCTGAAAACGCAGGGGATTTACAGGATTTTGAAAATCAATCAAATCAAGTCTACTCAGCAATTTAGCAGTCTTAATCCTTGGGACTGGTTGTCGGTTTGGCGGAGAAAAGCTTTGGTTTATATCAAAGAAAACTTTCCTAGCCCCATGAGCCACTATATGACTGGACTTTTGTTTGGTGACTTGGATACAGATTTTGCCGAGATGAATGAGCTTTATTCCAGTCTGGGGATTATCCACCTCTTTGCCCTATCTGGCATGCAGGTCGGCTATTTCATGGATGGTTTTCGCAAGCTTCTCCTCAAATCTGGTTTAAAAAGAGAAACTGTTGATTGGATACAGCTCCCTTTTTCCTTTATCTATGCAGGTTTAACGGGCTTTTCAGTGTCAGTCGTGAGGAGTTTAGTACAAAAGCTGCTCTCGCAGTTTGGTGTGACTAAGTTGGACAACTTTGCTTTGACAATCATGCTTCTAGCCATTTTTATGCCCAATTTTCTCTTGACGACGGGTGGCATTCTTTCCTGTGCCTATGCTTTTGTCATTTCTGTCATGGATTTTGAGCATTTACCTCCCGTGCGAAAGGTGCTGGCAGAAAGTCTGACTATTTCACTGGGAATTTTGCCGATTCTGATTTTCTATTTTTCCGAATTTCAGCCTTGGTCTGTTCTGCTGACTTTTCTATTCTCAGTAGTTTTTGATCTTTTTATGCTTCCAGCCCTGACCTTTATTTTTGTCCTATCACCTCTTTTGAAAATCACTCAGGTCAATGTCTTGTTTGAACTGCTGGAAGAGTTGATTCGTTGGACGGCGTCTATTTCCTCACGGCCAGTGGTTTTTGGTCAGCCATCTATCTGGATGATGCTAGGCCTGCTTATCACACTTGGCTTGCTCTATGATTTTCGCAGACAGAAGAAAGTTGTGACCTTACTTAGCTTGGTTCTTGCTCTGCTATTTTTCCTTACTAAACATCCTCTACAAAATGAAATTACAGTCATTGATATTGGGCAGGGAGATAGCATTTTCTTACGTGATTGGTGGGGGAAATCTGTTCTGATTGATGTGGGTGGTCGAGTGGAGATTGGCAAAAAAGAAGCTTGGCAGAAGCGGGTTTCTTCGACAAATGCAGAAAAGACCTTGATTCCCTACCTGAAAAGTCGGGGAGTGAGCCGCTTGGATGTGCTGGTTTTGACCCACACGGATACCGATCACATGGGTGATATGTTGGAGGTGGCCAAGCATTTCTCTATAAAGGAAATTTACGTATCTAAGGGAAGTTTGACCCAGTCGGATTTTGTGGAGAAATTGGAGCGGATGCAGACGGGAGTTCATGTGGTAGAAGTAGGAGATAGACTTCCAATTTTTGATGGAGCCCTGCAAGTTCTTTATCCTGAGGAGACGGGCGACGGCAGTAATGACGACTCTGTCGTCTTATATGGACAATTTTTTGGAACCAGCTTTTTGTTTACGGGAGATTTAGAGGAGAAAGGCGAAGCTACCTTGATGCGGCGTTTTCCGCAACTCAAGGTGGATATCTTAAAAGCAGGACACCACGGTTCTAAAGGATCCTCTAGCCCAGAATTTTTACATCAGCTTCAGCCCAAAATTGCCCTCATTTCTGCCGGTAAGAATAACCGCTACAAGCATCCTCATCAGGAAACTCTGGACAGATTTGAGAACATTCAGACACAGATTTTTCGTACAGATGAACAAGGAGCTATTCGCTTCAGTGGCTGGGATTCATGGGAAATCGAAACGGTAAAGTAACCCCTGTTTCCTTTCTCTGAGAGTGAGCCAGGATTAACTTACCTTGATTTCGAGCTAAAATTATGATACAATGAATTCTGTTAATAAAAATTTAGAGGAGATTTCTATGTTTTCTGCTTATAAAAAATTTTGGACTCGTTATGCAGACTTTAGTGGTCGTTCAAGCCGTTCAGATTACTGGTGGGTTGTCCTATGTAATTTTTTGATTTCTCTACCATTTTCGTTGATTGCCTTTTTCGGCTTCCTCATTCCACTTTTTAGTGAAATTTATTATGCGGGATTGTACGATTATGAACCTGATTTATCTGGAGCTATGGCTGGCGCTGGTTTAGCTGTGTTCATCATGTTCTTGCTTACCATCTATTGGCTTGCAACGATCGTTCCCTATCTTGCTATCACAGTTCGTCGTCTTCGCGACGCTGGCTTCCACTGGGCATTTATTTTTCTGGGAGTAGGGCCAACAATAGCTTCTTTCATTCCAGTTTTGAATATTTTAGCTGCTTTGGTTTCTCTGCCATGTGGTATTGCTCTGATTGTCTTGCTTTGCCAAGCTAGCAAACCAGCTCAGCCAGTTAATGGGGCTCCTTATGGTCAACAAGGCTTCCAAGGTCAGCAATTTGGTCAAGCTCAACAACCAGTTCAAAACCAACAGTTTGCTCAACCAGGATTCCAAGGACAACAACAGCCGACACAAAACCAACAATTTGGTCAAGTTCAACAGCCAGCTCAAAGCCAACAGTTTAGTCAGCCTGCTAGCCAAGAGCAACCATTTGCTCAGCAACAAGCACCAGTTCAAAATCAAGGATTTGGTCAGCCTCAGCAACCTTTTGGTCAGAATCAAGTGAACCAGCCAACTCAACCGTTTGCTGCTAGCCAAGCCCAAACTCAAGAGTCAACCCAATCAGCCTTCTCAGCATCAGTTTCAGAACCAGCTGAATCAGTTCATTCAGTAGAAGCTCATCAGTCTCAAGCTGAAACTGCAGAACAAGCTCTGGGAACTGCTTCTGAACAAATCAATAGCTCGGAGTCAATCTCTCAATAAAATCTATAAGATATCGACCCTAGATAGTTTCAATCTATCTGGGGTTTTTTGTCGTCTTTTAAACTTTTGTAACCAAAATGACTTTCTATTCGTTATACTAGTAGAAAGGGGGAAGAATAGAAAAGTATTGAATAGAGAAAAGCAGTTTCAAATGAAAAGTAGCAGCTGCGAGCTTTGGATTAGAAAGGCTTTTTTGTTATTCTTTTTAAAGAAGTGCAAATAATGAGAGATGTTAGGAGAAGTTGTGGGGAGGTGAGATTATCAAACTGGATGAATACGAAAACATCTTGATTGGCTTTGCCCGAGAGATTGTTTTCTACTTGCAAAAGTCAGGAGCTTCTAAGGCCGAGGCAGAAGATGTGGTGCAGGATGTTTTTGTCAAAATGTTAGAGACTGATCTGGTCATCCCAGCAGAGAAGATGCGAGCTTGGATGTATCGGGTTTCCATCCGCCGCTATATCGATCGCTATAGGCGCGATCAGCATTATCTAGAAATTTTGCAAAAGGAATTTTTCAAACAAGATGTGATTCAACCATTTGAAAACGACCATTATGAGCTGTTGAGGTCGACGATAGAAGAGCTCCCAACTAAGGAAGCAATGCTTTTAGATCTTTATTATTTCCAAAATTTTACAGTAAAGGAAATCGCTCAAATTATGTCGTATTCTGTAAGTAAAGTGAAAGTACAACTCATGCGTAGCCGAATTAAGCTCCGCCATAAATTGGAAAAGAAAGGATATAAAAATGGAAACATTTGAAATTTTAGCGAAGAAAAGTAAAAGAAAACGACTTTGGAAGACAGTTGCCATCAGTAGTCTTGTCTCCTTAGCTTTATTGCTTTTACTAGGAAAGGGATTGATAGAATTAGCCTCTAGTAATGGTCGAAATTTGCAGAAAGAGTACGAAGTTATGTCGGAAATCGCCTACCCTAATGTTGACTATGACAGTCTTTACTACACTCAAAATTCTTTGTTTTCAGGAACCTTACATTCTGATCGTTTCAAAGATTTAGATGGAGTGAAGGTGGCTTATCCTTCCTATGAGGGGAATTATTCACTCATAGGTGCTTTTAGAGATCCGACTGCGGAAGGGACTTATTTGTCTCTCTCAGGAACCTATACGCGAACCCTGCGTCAAAAATATCCGGTCTTCTACAATATTAATGCCAAGGGGACAAAGGATAGTAATTCTATGCCTAAGGAGTTGGCTTCTGTTAAAGAAATGCCAAATCAATTGGTGGAAGTAGCTTTGACTTTTGATAAAGCTTATACCTATAAGGAAATCCAGAAGCTGATACCGAACAACCTCAAGATTAACTGGTACTGGATTGGCAGCCAGTCAGAAGATGGTGAAAAAGGTATTGAGCTGTTTTCCGATCCCCAGTTCACCTATGGAGCTAACGCTAGTCTTCTCTTTACTTATGACTTAGATTTTAGGAAGAAGGCAAAAGAGGCTAAGAAAGAGCAGCAGACTTTCTTGGATTATCTGAAAAAGGCAGATAAAAATCTTTTCCCAAGTCTTAGTGGGTACAACATGTATAATGATGTTGAGGCCTATCTAAAGAAATTTGGTCAGTTAGATATTCGTGAAGCAGAAAATCGGGATCAATTAACTTTCTCCGGTGTCATCCTGACAGGAAAAGCTGAAAATTTCACTCAATTAGAAGGAAAAGAGTGGATTTATGCTTCGAGTATCGGTGCTTCCGTTCCCAATCAGCCTTACTATAAGCTAGATAAGGAATAATTGACAAAAAATGTGTAAAAGGCTTGCATTTTCAGTAAAATTTGATAAAATAGTAAGGAAAGTTAGACTGTATTGCCTACTGTCTATCTATAAAATATATTTTATTGGAGGCTTTTACTCAAATGGCAAAAGAAAAATACGATCGTAGTAAACCACACGTTAACATTGGTACTATCGGACACGTTGACCACGGTAAAACTACTTTGACTGCAGCTATCACAACTGTATTGGCACGTCGCTTGCCTTCATCAGTTAACCAACCAAAAGACTATGCGTCTATCGATGCTGCTCCAGAAGAACGCGAACGCGGTATCACTATCAACACTGCGCACGTTGAGTACGAAACTGAAAAACGTCACTACGCTCACATCGACGCTCCAGGACACGCGGACTACGTTAAAAACATGATCACTGGTGCCGCTCAAATGGACGGAGCTATCCTTGTAGTAGCTTCAACTGACGGACCAATGCCACAAACTCGTGAGCACATCCTTCTTTCACGTCAGGTTGGTGTTAAACACCTTATCGTCTTCATGAACAAGATCGACTTGGTTGATGACGAAGAATTGCTTGAATTGGTTGAAATGGAAATCCGTGACCTCTTGTCAGAATACGACTTCCCAGGTGACGATCTTCCAGTTATCCAAGGTTCAGCTCTTAAAGCTCTTGAAGGTGATACTAAGTACGAAGACATCATCATGGAATTGATGAACACTGTTGATGAGTACATCCCAGAACCAGAACGTGATACTGACAAACCTCTTCTTCTTCCAGTCGAAGACGTATTCTCAATCACTGGTCGTGGTACAGTTGCTTCAGGACGTATCGACCGTGGTACTGTTCGTGTCAACGATGAAATCGAAATCGTTGGTATCAAAGAAGAAATCCAAAAAGCAGTTGTTACTGGTGTTGAAATGTTCCGTAAACAGCTTGACGAAGGTCTTGCAGGGGACAACGTAGGTGTACTTCTTCGTGGTATCCAACGTGATGAAATCGAACGTGGTCAAGTTATCGCTAAACCAGGTTCAATCAACCCACACACTAAATTCAAGGGTGAAGTTTACATCCTTACTAAAGAAGAAGGTGGACGTCACACTCCATTCTTCAACAACTACCGTCCACAGTTCTACTTCCGTACAACTGACGTTACAGGTTCAATCGAACTTCCAGCAGGTACTGAAATGGTAATGCCTGGTGATAACGTAACTATCGACGTTGAGTTGATCCACCCAATCGCCGTTGAACAAGGTACTACTTTCTCTATCCGTGAAGGTGGACGTACTGTTGGTTCAGGTATGGTTACTGAAATCGAAGCTTAATTCGATTTCGTTCCCAGATAACAATTATAAAATCAGACACGAAAAGTCTCGCTTCGGCGGGGCTTTTTCTTTTTGAGAAAGCCTTTTTCTCGCAAACATGATATAATGTTTTTATATTTTGTTGTTGAAAAGAGACGGTATGAAATTACTTTATACGGACATCCGCAGTCCTTTGACGGCGCATTTGGCTAAGCAAGCTCAGGACTTAGCAGCGGATGGCAAGCGGGTCTTTTATATAGCTCCCAACTCGCTTTCTTTTGAAAAGGAGAGAGCAGTTTTGGAGGCATTAGAAAATCACGCTTCTTTTGCTATTACGGTGACACGTTTTGCTCAGATGGCTCGCTATTTTGTCCTTAATAATGTTCAAGATGGACAGCCCTTGGACGACATTGGTCTAGGTATGCTATTTTATCGGATTTTATCGGAAATGGATGACCGAGAACTAAAGGTTTATGGGCGGATCAAGAAGGATGCACAATTTATCCAGCAACTGCTAGACCTTTATCATGAGCTTCAGACAGCCCAGATGACTTTTACGGATTTGAACTATCTAGAAGAGCCAGAGAAGCGCGAGGATTTACTCAAGATTTTCACGGCCTTTTCTGCTGCTCTTCAGGCAGGAAATTATGATGCGACCTCTAAACTCACGATTTTTGCCCAGCATATTCTAGCTGGAGATTTGGATGGGGAATTGGCTAATCTCGCGCTGGTTATCGATGGCTTTACACGCTTCTCAGCAGAGGAGGAATATCTAGTAGATTTGCTGCATCGCAAGGGAGTGGAGATTGTCATTGGCGTTTATGCTAGTCAAAAAGCCTACCGGACATCCTTTCGTGAGGGCAATCTTTATCAGGCCAGCGTGGACTTTTTGCTCAAGCTGGCTCAAACCTATGAGGTCAAGCCAGTGTATCTAGCGGGAGATTCGATTCAGTCGGATGATGCCTTTGGCAAGATTTCCAAGATTTTAGAGAGTCGCTATGATTTTTCTGAAACCCATGTGGAATTGACTGCGGAGGATCGCTTTCACGTAGAGATTTGGTCGGTGCGCAATCAAAAAGAAGAACTGGAATATGTGGCCAAGTCCATCCGTCAGCGGCTCCATGATGGCGCCCGCTACAAGGATATCCGGCTGCTTTTGGGTGATGTGGAGGCCTACCAGCTCCAGCTGAAGACCATTTTTGCCCAGTATCAAATTCCATTTTATTTAGGGCGGTCTGAGCCCATGTCCCAGCATCCCTTGGTCCAGTTTTTAGAGTCACTGGAACGGTTGAAACGCTATAATTTTCAGACAGAAGATTTACTCAATCTCCTAAAAACTGGCCTTTATGGTAGCTTGCGTCAGGAGGGGCTGGATAGTTTTGAACAGTACCTTCGCTTTGCGGAAATTAAAGGAGCAGCCAAGCTGGGGAGAGATTTCACCATCAACCGTCAGGAGAAATTTGACCTAAAGCGGCTCAATGTCATGCGTCGCAGTCTTATCACGCCTCTGTTGGATTTTTTCAAATCTCGCAGTCAGACTGTGGCTGGTCTCTTGGATAAATTTACCAGCTTTATCAAAGAAGTTCGCTTGGATGACAATCTGATGGGGCTGCTGGAAGGTGCAAGCCAGCAGGAAGTGGAACGGCAGGAGGAGGTCTGGAAGACTTTTTGCCATGTCTTGGAGCAGCTTGCTCAGGTGTTTGATGGTAGCAAGCTCAAGATCGATGATTTTCTGGCTCTGATTCTGTCTGGTATGCTTCTGGCTAAATACCGAGTTGTACCAGCGACAGTGGATGTGGTGACGGTTCAGTCCTATGATTTGATTGAGCCCATGGCTGCGCCTTATGTCTATGCCATCGGGCTGACGCAGGAGCGCTTGCCCAAGTTAGCTCAAAATAAAAGTCTGCTCAGTGACGAAGAACGTCAGAAATTAAACCAAGCAACTGGGGACGAGTCAGAGTTGCAGGTAGCTAGCAGTGAAAATCTCAAGAAAAATCGCTTTGCAGCGCTATCCTTGCTTAATTCAGCGACAGAAGATTTGGTCTTGTCTGCTCCTGTCTTGACCAATGAAGTAGAGGATGCTATGTCTTCCTATTTGACGGAGCTGGAAATAGCGCCTATTTCCCTACCCATCATCAGCAAGCAACCACAGGCTAGTAGCGACGATATTGGGACTTATCGGGCTCTGTTGGCGCGCGTGATTGACCTCTATCAGGAGGATATTGACCGCGAATGGACACCGGAGGAGCAGACATTCTGGGCGGTGGCCATCCGAGTTTTGCGTAAGAAATTGGTAGCTGAAGGGATTTCTATTCCCCAGATCAGCAAGGAGTTGAAAACGGAGCCTCTCAAGTCGGAAACCCTTCAGGCTCTGTATCCTTCAGAGCAGCCATTGAGATTATCAGCCTCTGCTCTCAATGAATACTTTAAAAACCAGTATGCCTATTTCCTTAAATATGTCCTGCGGATACAGGAGGAGTGGACCATTCAGCCGGATGCGCGCAGTCACGGGATTTTCCTCCACCGAATCTTTGAAAAGGTTATGCAGGAGCACTTGGAGCAGGATTTCGACACTCGCTTGCATCGGGCTATGGAGGAGACTAGCTGGGAGGCTGAGTTTGAGTCTATCTATGGTGAAAATGGGGAGACCCAGTTTGCCCGCCGTTTGCTATTGGACACGGCTCAGGCCACTGGTCGTATCTTGGCTCAGTCGGATGGGCTGGAGGTCATCGGTGAGGAGACTGACTTTGGTCGGGGTGATCGGCCTTTCTTGCTTTTGGACAATGGCAGAGCTCTTCAAGTTAGCGGTAAGGTGGACCGAATTGATCGTCTGAAGGAGACGGGGAGTCTGGGAGTCGTGGATTACAAGTCTGGCGATACCAAATTCAGCTTTGAGAAGTTCTTTAATGGGCTTAATTCCCAGCTGCCGACCTACCTAGCAGCTATCCGAGAAATGCCAGAATACCAAGAGGACAAGGGAATTTTCGGTGCCATGTACCTACAGATGACAGAGCCTCTAGCTAGCTTAAAGGAGACCAAGGCGCTGGACGAGGCAGTGAAACAGGTCATGAAAAGTCAGGTCTATAAAGGCCTCTTTCTGGCTGACCAAGCCAAGGACTTGGGCGCTAACTATGAGAAAAGCAAGGTTAATCTGCTGACTAAGGAAGAATTGAAAGTGATTCTGGCCTACAATGCCTATCTCTATCAGCAAGCAGCAGAAGGCATTTTAGCTGGTCGATTTGCCATCAATCCTTATACAGAAAATGGGCGCAGCATTGCCCCTTACGTGGACCAGTTTAAGGCCATTACAGGATTTGAAGCCAATCTCCATCTGGGGCAGGCTAGACAGCTGACAAAGCTAAATCTTGAGCAGTACGAAAAACGACCGACAGGTGAGAAGCTACGGCAAGCCTGGCTAGAAAAAATCAAGGAGGAGTTGGATAAATGAGACGGATTCCCTTTTTAAACGAGCAGGATATCCTAGTCAAGCAAGCTGAGGAAGCTGCCTCTGACAAGCCTCAAAAGCGCACACCAGAGCAGATCCAGGCTATCTACTCCTCTGGTCAGAATATTCTCGTTTCGGCTTCGGCTGGCTCTGGTAAGACCTATGTTATGGTTCAGCGGATCATTGACCAGATTCTCAGAGGTGTGGAGGTCAGCCAACTCTTCATCTCCACCTTTACTGTTAAGGCGGCAGGTGAGCTCAAAGAACGGCTGGAGAAGGAGATGAGTCTGGTAATTAAGGAGACGCAAGATCAGGAACTCCGCCAGCATCTGGCTCAGCAGTTGGCTGAGATTGCCAATGCAGATATTGGTACCATGGATGCTTTTACCCAGAAAGTAGTCAATAAGTACGGCTATTTGCTGGGGCTGGCACCGCATTTTCGGATTTTACAGTCGGCCAGTGAGCAGCTCATTCTGCAAAATGAAGTCTTTGACCAGCTTTTCGATACCTACTATGAGAGTGATCAGCAGGAATTATTCAGTCGCTTGGTCAAAAATTTCACTGGTAAGCGCAAGGACATTTCTGGTTTCCGCCAGCAGATTTATAGTATTTATAGCTTTCTCCAGTCTACCAGCAATCCACGGAAATGGTTGGAAGATACTTTTCTTCTAGGCTATGAAACCAGTGATTTTGGAGCAGAGCGGGAGCGAATTCTCTCTGAGGCTAGGCAGTCTTTGCTGGATTTGGAAGATTTTTTCCAGAGCCATTTGGCTCATGAAGGTCAGGCATTTGCTGGGGCTAAGTATCAGGAAAATATTCAGGCAGCCTTAGATATCTTGGCTGAGCTGACAGAGCAGACTGGATCTGAACAGTTGCTAGACTTGATTCAGCGCTTTTTAGAATTGGCCAAGACCTCTAACCATCAGGCTTTTACTGCCCGAGTTGGTAAAAATGCAGACGAGCTCAAAAAAGAGATAGCCCAAGCCTATAATGAAGCCCGTAAGCCCTTGATAGAGCGAATTAAAGAGCTGGATGTCCGCCTCTACCATCTGAACTTTATGGAGCAGCATCAATCGGAAGCTCTTCCTCTATTGGATTTGTTACGCGATTTTGTCCGAGATTTCTCACAAGCTTATTTGGAGCGCAAGGTAGCAGAAAATGCCTTTGAATTTGGTGATATCAGCCATTTTGCAATTGAGATTTTAGAAAATTATCCAGAAGTGCGGCGTTTTTATCAAGATAAGTACCATGAGGTCATGGTCGATGAGTATCAAGACACCAACCATACTCAGGAGCGAATGCTGGAATTGCTGGCTCGAGAAAATAATCGCTTTATGGTTGGCGACATTAAGCAGTCCATCTATCGATTCCGTCAGGTAGATCCGCAGATTTTTAACGATAAATTTAAACTCTATCAGGCCGATCCTAGTCAGGGCAAGCTGATTATCCTCAAGGAAAATTTCCGCAGTCACATCGAGGTGCTGGAAGCGACCAATGATGTCTTTAAACGACTCATGGACGAGGAAATCGGCGAGATTGATTACAATGAGACCCACTACTTGGTGGCGGGAAATCCAGCCAAACGGGAGCCAAATCCAGCCAATCAAGCGGAATTTCTCCTTTATGATGGCAGTGCCGATAGCGAAGAAGAGGATTCTGACCAAGGTCTGCCCAGCATTTCAGCGGGTGAGGTGGCCTTGGTAATCAAAGAAATTATCCGACTTCATAATCAAGAAGGAGTGGATTTCAAGGATATTACCTTGCTGACAGCTTCGCGGACCCGCAATGATCTGATTTTGGCAGAGTTTGACAGGCATCATATCCCGATTGTGCCTGATGACGGCGAGACCAATTATCTCCAGTCAGTAGAGGTTATGGTGATGCTGGATACCCTGCGGACCATTAACAATCCTCTCAATGACTATGCCCTGACCGCTCTCCTAAAGTCGCCAATGTTTGACTTTGATGAGGATGAATTGGCTCGGCTAGCCTTGCAAGCCTCCAGTACCAAGTCTATGGAAAATCTCTACGAAAAGCTGAGGAATGCTCTGGCTGATCAAGGTCTGGGACCTCAGCTCATCCATGGTGAATTGCGTAAGAAACTGCAGCACTTCCAGGAAACGCTGAATGACTGGCGCAGCTATTCCAAGACCCATTCTCTCTATGATTTAATCTGGAAGATTTATCAGGATCGTTTTTACTACGATATGGTCGGGGCTCTACCCAACGGTGAGCAGCGTCAAGCTAATCTCTATGCCCTGTCCTTGAGGGCCAACGACTATGAAAAGTCGAGTTTCAAGGGGCTATCCCGCTTTATCAGCATGATTGACAGAATTTTGAAAAATGAGCACGATTTGGCCAGTGTCCCCCTGGCTGCTCCGAAAAATGCGGTCCAGCTAGTGACTATTCATAAGAGTAAGGGGCTGGAGTTCAAATATGTCTTTCTACTCAATATGGACAAGGCCTTCAACCGTCAGGATAGCAGCTCTGCTATTATCCTCAGCCGACAAAAGGGTATTGGAATCAAATATGTGGCTGATGTGGACCTTGAGGCTCAGGGTCCTCATGCGCCTAAGCAGATCCGTATTTCTATGGAGACCCTACCTTATCAGCAGAATGCCGAAGAACTCAAGCTGGCGAGCCTGTCTGAGCAGATGCGTCTGCTCTATGTGGCCATGACGCGGGCTGAAACCAAGCTCTATCTGGTCGGCAAGGGCAAGCAAGCTAAGCTCCAAGAGCGCAAGTGGGGGACTAGCCAAAATGGGCGCTTATCTAGCAGTCTTCGAAGCCAGCTGACTAATTTTCAGGATTGGCTCTATGCTATCCAGTCTGTGTTTGGAAAGGAAAATCTGGCTTATCAAACCCGCTTTGTGACTGATCAGGAGCTGACAGACGAACAGATTGGCTTAGTAGAGCAGGTTGATCCTATTCCAGTAGATGATTTGACGGGCAACCGTCAGTCAGAAGATATCCGCCGAGCTCTGGATATCTTGGAGAATGTAGACCGGCTCAACAGTCTCTATCAAGCGGCTATTGAATTGCCTAGTGTCCGCACGCCCAGCCAAATCAAGAAGTTCTATGAGCCAGTTATGGACTCAGAAGGGCTGGACATTATGGATGCGCCTCGAAGCCATCAGACTCAGCTGACTTTTGATTTGCCTGATTTTGGTAAGAAGAAGCAAGTCACGGGAGCCCAAATAGGTTCTGCTGTTCATGAACTCATGCAACGGATTCCGCTGGATCGTCCTATTACTAAGACTAGCATTCGTCAAGCCTTGGCTCAGGTTCAGGTAGATGCGGCAGTCAAGAAAGAGATTGATTTAGCGAAGATTGAGGCCTTTTTCGCTACAGAACTAGGTCAGCTAATCCAGCATCAGTCCAATCATCTCCATCGGGAAGCACCTTTTGCCATGCTCAAGCAGGATCCAGCAAGTGGTCAAGACTTTGTCGTTCGGGGAATCTTGGATGGCTACCTGCTCTTTGATGATCACATTGTCCTCTTTGACTATAAGACTGACCGCTATCATGATCCGGCAGAGTTGGTGGAGCGTTACCGAGCTCAGCTGGACCTCTATGCTGAAGCACTCAGCCGTTCCTATGGTCTTAGCCAAGTAGACAAATATTTGATTCTACTAGGAGGGACTGAACTGCAGGTGGTCAAGGTGGACTAGTCTGCTTGTGAACGGAATAAATCCCAGCAAGAAAGGATATTACTAAGGGAAATGCTTAGTGGAAGGATAGGTACATGAATTAAGTACTAATCTTCCCTTGGCGTTTCCTTTTTTTGCTTCTTTTGGGTATAATAGAAGATATGAAAGTATTACTATATCTAGAAGGAAAGTCTGTTTTAGAAAAATCAGGTATCGGCCGTGCCTTGCAGCATCAAATGCATGCACTGGATCTGGCAGGAATTCCTTATACCACAGATGTTTTAGGAGATTATGATGTCGTGCACATCAACACTTACGGACCTCGTAGTTTACTTCTTCTTCACGCGGCTAAGCGGGGAGGCAAAAAAGTAATCATGCACGGACATTCGACCAAAGAAGACTTTGAAAATTCTTTTATTGGCTCCAATCTTTTTGCGCCCTTATTTGGCAAATATCTAGCGCACATGTATAAAATGGCGGACTTTATCATTACTCCGTCTGAGTATTCAAAAAAATTGATTGAGTCCTACGGTGTGACGACACCCATCATGGCTGTCTCAAACGGCATTGACCTGTCGAAATACAAGAAAGATGAACGCAAGGAAGAAGTCTTTAAAAAACATTTTCAGATTGCAGAGGGACAGAAAGTCGTAATTTGTGCCGGCCTTTATTTCAGACGAAAAGGAATCGAAGACTTTGTCGAAGTAGCTCGCAGAATGCCAGATGTCCGCTTTATCTGGCTGGGCTCTATCAATCTCTGGATTATTCCGCGCAAGATTCGAAATCTTGTCCTTTATAATCATCCTGAAAACGTAGAATTTCCGGGTTATTTCAAAGGTGCAGTTTTCCAAGGAGCCATGTCAGGCAGCGATGCCTTCTTTTTCCCGTCTTATGAAGAGACTGAAGGGATTGTGGTCTTAGAAGCGCTGGCCAGCGGCCAACACGTAGTTCTGCGTGATATTCCTGTTTATAATGGCTGGATTGATGAGGAGTCGGCGGAGCTTTGTCATAATGTAGATGAGTTTGTCGAATCGCTGCGTAAGGTTCTTGACGGAAAAGTAGATAAACGTGAAGCAGGCTATCGTGTTGCGGAGAGTCGCTCCATTGATGACGTCGCGCTTCAATTAGTCAAGGCTTACCAAACAGTTTTGGAGATGTGATATGCGGATTGGTCTTTTTACAGATACCTATTTTCCTCAGGTTTCCGGGGTGGCGACGAGCATTCGCACCCTCAAGACTGAGCTAGAGAAACTAGGTCACAAAGTCTTTATTTTTACTACGACGGACAAGGATGTCAATCGTTATGAAGATTGGCAGATTATCCGTATTCCCAGCGTGCCTTTCTTCGCTTTTAAGGATCGGCGCGTGGCTTATCGTGGCTTTTCCAATGCTTTAGAAATTGCTCGCCAGTATCAGTTGGACATTATTCATACCCAGACAGAGTTTTCGCTGGGTCTCTTGGGCATCTGGATTGCCAAGGAACTACGGATTCCAGTGGTTCATACCTACCATACCCAATATGAGGATTATGTGCATTATCTTGCCAAGGGCATGGTGATTCGTCCGAGTATGGTCAAGTACATCGTGCGTGGTTTCATGAGCGATTTGGATGGTGTCGTTTGTCCTTCTGAGATTGTTTATGACCTTTTGGTTGGTTATAAAATCAAGGCGGAAAAACGGGTCATTCCAACAGGAATCGACTTGGCCAAATTTGAGCGCCCAGAACTCTCACGGGAAGACATCAAGAAACTACGCTTTAAGCTGGGAATAGCAGAAGATGAAGTCATGCTGCTCAGTTTATCAAGAATTTCCTACGAGAAAAATATCCAAGCGATTGTTGAAGCACTACCGATGGTTTTGGAAGAAAATGCCAAGGTGAAGTTGGTCATTGTCGGAGATGGGCCTTATGCTGAGGACTTAAAAGCCTTGGTAGCCCAGCTTCATATTGAGGATTCAGTCATTTTTACAGGAATGATTGCGCCGAGCGATACGGCTCTCTACTATAAGGCAGCAGATTTCTTTATTTCGGCTTCAACCAGTGAGACGCAGGGGCTGACTTATCTGGAAAGTCTAGCCAGCGGTACCCCCATCATCGCCCATGGCAATCCTTATCTGGACAATGTAATCAGCGATAAAACCTTTGGTACGCTTTATTACGAGAGTCGGGATTTGGCGGGAGCTATTTTGGAGGCCATTTTGGCAACACCAGATATGGACGAGAAAAAGCTAGCCGATAAATTATACGAGATTTCCGCTGAGAATTTTGGTCGTCGTATCTATGAATTCTATTTGGATTTGACCATTAGCAAGGATTTTCATAATGATCTCAATCCTGAAGAAACGATGGCCAAACGCTTAGCCAAGACAATTGTCTATTTACCAGGAAAAATCATGTCACTGCCGGTCAACAGCTCAACTAGGATGATAAAAGCATCTAAGAAGCAGATTAAGAATATTCGGAAATATTGGGAATAAACTTTCTCATAAGGCCTAATGAACGGAGGTGCTCTTATGAAAGTCAATAAAAAAGAAATTTTCTTTTTGCTCCCCCTTTTCTTTTTCTATTTTGTCTTTTATATACTGTTACGATATGTGCCCATGGATTCCATCTTAAGTAAGGGGCTGGTAGTTGGAAATGTTCTCATCTACTCTCCTCTTGCGACCCTGTTGGTGTCCTTGCTCTATGCAGCTTTTTATGGGTTTTCTCTGCGCTTTTCTTTCTTGGTTGCTCTCTTATTTTTCCTGACTATTTTCACCTTTGGGGAGTGGATTCCTCTTTATCATGCCGCCTATTTCCTATGCTCACTAGCTGGAAATGGTTTAGGACACTTGATTTATCTATTTAGTAGGAAAAATAGCAGAGCTGAAAACCAATAAAAGTTCTTGCAAATTTTTTCAATCGTGCTATAATAATTTTTAGAGACATATCACCTGCAGAAAATCTTTTAGAGAGCGCGTGGAGCTGGAAATCGCGTAGAGGATGCAGTTGGGACTACTCTACTGGCTTTTATGAAAACATAAAACGGTGGCTACGTTAGAGCCAATCAGAGGTGTAGGTCTTTTTGACTTGCATAAATGAAGGTGGAACCACGTTACGACGTCCTTTCGAGGATGTCGTTTTTTTATATGGAGAATAGTTACGACAAAGTTAAAATGAATTTAGCTAAGAGCTGAATGAGGTGATAGATTTGAAGAAATATTTATCTTGGATGATGACTTGTACCTTCCTATTAGTCTATGTTTGGCTAATGAAAACTCTTAGCCTATGGGGAACGGAAAATATTGTCGTCTTTTCATTTTTTCTACTCATTCCTCTCTTGCCATTTCTTGCTCCCTTTCTTGGTATCTTAATGTTTTTCAACAACAAGAAACTCATTATAACAGGATATCTTTTAAGTTTGACAGCTGCTATCTATTTGGTCAATGCGATAAAAAGTTATCCAATAAGGATATATATGAGGGGTGAGATGACTCAGGAGGAATATTTGTCTCTCATTCTTTCTTTGGTAGGCTATCTATTTATTTCTATGCTTTTCTTTATTTTTAGAATGAAAAAGCTAAAATGAAATTGATTGTTATCATTCTTTGTTGATAGCTGGTTTCCCAGTTCTTCAAAACTCAGTTATAAAAATATGATAAAATTTTAAGGAGAAAACCATGATTAAGATTACTTTCCCAGATGGCGCTGTTCGTGAATTCGAATCTGGCGTTACAACTTTTGAAATTGCTCAATCTATCAGCAATTCCCTCGCTAAAAAAGCCTTGGCTGGTAAATTCAACGGCAAACTCATCGACACGACTCGTGCTATCACTGAAGATGGAAGCATCGAAATCGTGACACCTGATCACGAAGATGCTCTTCCAATCTTGCGCCACTCAGCGGCTCATTTGTTCGCCCAAGCAGCTCGTCGCCTTTTCCCAGATATTCACTTGGGTGTTGGGCCAGCTATCGAGGATGGTTTCTACTACGATACGGATAATCAAGCTGGTCAAATCTCCAACGAAGACCTTCCGCGTATCGAAGAAGAAATGAAGAAAATCGTTAAAGAAAACTTCCCATCAATTCGTGAGGAAGTAACCAAAGACGAGGCACGTGAAATCTTCAAGAATGACCCTTACAAATTGGAATTGATTGAAGAACACTCAGAAGACGAGGGTGGTTTGACTATCTACTGTCAAGGTGAATATGTGGACCTCTGCCGTGGCCCTCACGTGCCTTCAACAGGTCGCATCCAAATCTTCCACCTTCTCCATGTAGCTGGTGCTTACTGGCGTGGAAATAGCGACAATGCTATGATGCAACGGATCTACGGAACAGCTTGGTTTGACAAGAAAGACTTGAAGAATTACCTTCAAATGCGCGAAGAAGCCAAAGAACGTGACCACCGTAAACTTGGTAAAGAGCTTGACCTCTTCATGATCTCTCAAGAGGTTGGTCAAGGACTTCCATTCTGGTTGCCAAACGGAGCGACTATCCGCCGTGAATTGGAACGCTACATTGTCGACAAGGAGTTGGCTTCTGGCTACCAACACGTTTACACTCCACCACTTGCTTCAGTAGAGCTTTATAAGACTTCTGGTCACTGGGATCATTACCAAGAAGACATGTTCCCAACTATGGACATGGGTGACGGGGAAGAATTCGTTCTTCGTCCAATGAACTGCCCACATCACATCCAGGTCTACAAACACCATGTTCACTCTTACCGTGAGTTGCCAATCCGTATCGCTGAAATTGGGATGATGCACCGTTACGAAAAATCTGGTGCCCTCACTGGCCTTCAACGTGTGCGTGAAATGTCTCTTAATGACGGTCACCTCTTTGTTACTCCTGAACAAATCCAAGAAGAATTCCAACGTGCCCTTCAGTTGATTATCGATGTTTATGAAGACTTCAACTTGACGGAATACCGCTTCCGTCTCTCTCTTCGTGACCCTCAAGATACTCACAAGTACTTTGACAACGATGAGATGTGGGAAAATGCCCAAACTATGCTTCGTGCAGCACTTGATGAAATGGGTGTGGACTACTTTGAAGCCGAAGGGGAAGCAGCCTTCTACGGACCAAAATTGGATATCCAAGTTAAGACTGCCCTTGGAAAAGAAGAAACCCTTTCTACTATTCAGCTTGACTTCTTATTGCCAGAACGCTTCGACCTCAAATACATCGGAGCTGATGGTGAAGAGCACCGTCCGGTTATGATCCACCGTGGGGTTATCTCAACTATGGAACGCTTTACAGCTATCTTGATTGAGAACTACAAGGGTGCCTTCCCAACATGGCTCGCACCTCACCAAGTGACCCTCATCCCAGTTTCTAACGAAAAACATGTGGACTATGCATGGGAAGTGGCTAAGAAACTTCGTGACCGTGGTGTCCGTGCTGATGTGGATGAGCGCAATGAAAAAATGCAATTCAAGATTCGTGCGTCACAAACCAGCAAGATTCCTTACCAATTGATCGTTGGGGACAAGGAAATGGAAGACGGAACGGTCAATGTCCGTCGCTACGGTCAAAAAGAAACACAAACTGTTTCAGTTGATGAATTTGTAGAAGCTATCCTAGCTGATATCGCCAACAAATCACGTGTGGCTAAAGAAGATTAAAATAAGAAAGGCAAATTCGATTGAGGGAGCTCCTCAATAGGCTTTGCCTTTTCATTTTTTACAATTTTGTTAAACGTAATCCTCTCTTATCTCTGTGTTTTGTCTAATCCCATGAAAAATGATATAATAGAACAAAAGGACAGGGGAGAGAGATGTTAAAGAGAGATTTACTGAGAAATATTATCATTGTAACGGTATTTATTGCCATTCTGGTGGGATTACGCTTGTTTGTCTATACACCTTATCGCATCACCAAGCAAGATGCCAATTCTTTCTTAGCGGAAAATGATTTGGTCTTGGCGGATAAGACAGCCAAGCTTGCTCGTGGGGAATTTGCCCTCTATGAGGTCGATGGAAAAGAGTATGTCGGTCGTGTTATTGCTATGGAAAATGACAAGGTGACCTATATGGATAACTTGCTGTATCTGAACGATCAGGTGCAATCAGAGCAATATATCGAAAAGATGCGAGAGAAATATCTGGCTTCAGCTGCCAGTACGGGCTATTATACCCACGATTTTTCTATTGTTGACTTAAAAGGAGCGACTTCTGATACAATCCCTAAAAATTCTTTTCTCATCTTAAATGATCGGCGAGAAAATACAAAAGATAGCCGTGAGTTTGGTCTGATTAAAAAGGAGCATATTAAGGGCAGTGTAGAATTTCGCGTGTCTCCCTTGAATAAATTTGGTTTTATTGAAACGAAGTAGTAAAAAAACTAGGCTGGAAATTCCAACCTAGTTTTCTTTTTGAGATGTTTTCAGAGCTTCTTTGGTTTTCTTAAGCTCATTTTTTAATGAGAAGTTTTTGGGCATGCTGATGAGAAAGGTTGTAATAGAGCCTAGGAGGACAGAGACCAAAATCAAAATGATTAAGGGAAGTTTAAAGCTGAAAAGGATAAAGCTAACATTGACGCTCTGCATATTTGCTAAAGAAATACTAGCAACCAATAGGATGGTAATCAATAGCAGGATATAGTGCAATTTTTCTTTCATAACGATCTCCTAATTATTCAAATTCAGCCTTGCTCTTGATATCGCCATATTCTTCTTGAGTTTCTTGGGCTAAGATGTCCTCATAGGCTGCTAATTCAATGTTAGAGCCATACTTGTTTTTCAGAGCAGTAGTCACGAGACGGTAGGCCAGATTCGCATTGCGGGACAAGATGGGACCATGGAAATAGGAGCCGAAGACATTTTTGTAATGAACGCCTTCATTGCCGTCTTCTTGGTTATTGCCATTTCCATAAACGACCTTTCCCAGAGGTTTTTCATCGTCAGAGAGGAAGGTTCGTCCTTGGTGGTTTTCAAAGCCGTAGTAGGTCTCGTTAAATTCTTCGTTATGAATCTTAATGTCACCAATATAGCGATTCTTGACTTGGTTGAGAGTGTAGTGTCCCATGATGCCCAGTCCTTCGATTCGACGGCCAGACGCTTCGATATAGTATTGGCCTAGAAGTTGGAAACCGCCGCAGATAGCGAGCACAACGCCGTTGTCATTGATGAAATTTTCCAAAGTTTCCTTTTTAGCTGGCAAGTCACGAGCCACGATCGTTTGCTCATAGTCTTGACCTCCGCCAAAGAAGACGATGTCATAGCTATCCTTATCAAAGTCATCCTCTAGGGAGACAATATCAACCTCAACCCTAGCGCCTAGCTTTTCAGCTACATACTTGAGCATGAGGACATTGCCGTTGTCGCCATAGGTATTCATAAGGTCGCCGTAGAGATGAGCGATTTTTAAGTCATAGTGATAATCCTGGTTCTCAGGAGAAACGAGGGATCTATAAACCATTAGTTCATCTCCTTTCTGATTACTTGTCGTTCTGCCAGCAACTCGCGGAATTCCAGCATAGCGGTATAAGTAGCTAGGATGTAGGCATGCTTGGTTTCTTGTTCTTCAATCAACTTAAAGACTGCTTCCAAATCTTTGACTTCAGTAATCTGATCTGCTGGATAGCCTGTTACCCGCAGTCGACGAGCAATCTCAGAATGGCGAACTCCGCCTGCAAGGACCTGAGGGATATCCATCTCTAAAATTTTCTCAAAATCAGCATCCCAGATCCAGCTAGTATCAATACCGTCCGCATAGTTGGCATTGAGCAGGACAGATAGGCTAAAGTCAAAAGGTGCCAGCTCAATCATTTCCAAGGCTTGGGTTGCACCGACTGGATTTTTGATCAAGACCAAGGTACATTCCTTATCGCCAATTTTGAAAGTTTCCTGACGGCCAAAGACAGCTCGGCTCTTGTCAAAGCCAGCCTTGATAGTAGCCGGCTCAACTCCGAAGAACTGTGCAACTGACACAGCGGCCAAGGCATTGTAGATATTGTAGAGACCACCAATATTGATCTGATAGTCTTGTCCATCAATGGTAAAGACAGAGCGGTTGTGCTCAAGTGTCTTGAGAGCGGTCAGGCTGTAGTCTAGCTTAGGACGCTTGAAGCCACAGTCCTCACAGATGTAAGCTCCTAGATTTGCATAAGTATTGAGCTCGTACTTGAGGATATGCTCGCACTTAGGGCAGAGGATGCCCTCGGTATTGTAGTGCGCCAGCTTAGCCTGGCTTTTCTCCGTGTCGAAACCATAGTAGCGGACAGGATTTTTCAGGCTGACCGAGTTAAAGAGCGGACTATCGCCATTCATCAGCACAGTTGCTTCAGGAACCTTAGCCGCCGCATCCAAGATCATCTGATAGGTCGTGTAGATCTCACCATAGCGGTCCATCTGGTCTCGGAAAATATTGGTAAAGACGAAGAGGCTAGGCTTGATATAATCACAAATCCGAGATAGGCTGGCTTCATCGATTTCCAGTACAGCGATATTTTTGCCAGATTTGCCTTTTTTAGCAGTCAGGAAGGTTGTTGTAATCCCTGTAATCATATTGGCACCGCTAGGATTGGTCACCACTTCTCCGAAAGCTTCCTTGAGAATGCCCACCGTCAAAGCTGTAGTCAGAGTTTTTCCGTTTGTTCCTGTAATAACCACAACTTCGTAGTTCTTGGCTAAGTTTTGCAGAATGTTTTTGTCAAATGTGAGGGCAACTTTCCCTGGCAGAGTCGAGCCGCGTCCCATTTTGCTGAGAACAAAGTGGGAGGACTTGCCTGCCAAGAGGCCCAATGCTGTATTTATCTTCATAAGAAATATTTTATCATAAAAAAGTAAAGAAGGTTACAGAAAAATATCCTTAAAAGTGATATAATGGTTGAGAACCGTTTGTTTTTGACTGGGAGGGCCACTATGCAATGAATTTTCAACAACTAACCAATCTCCAATACTGGTCTAATGTATTCAGTAGTCCCTGGAGTATTTTAATCAACATTATTGATATTGCCTTAGTTACATGGATCTTATATCATTTTGCTAAAGCGATTGCCGGTACCAAGATCATGATTTTGGTTCGTGGGGCTTTAGTTTTTATTTTGGTGCAGATTCTGGCCAACATTATTGGATTGACGACGATTTCTTGGTTGATCAACCAGGTTATCACCTACGGGGTGATTGCGACGGTAGTGATTTTCTCACCAGAGATTCGGACTGGTCTTGAAAAACTGGGTCGAGCGACCGAAATTTTTTCTGCTGCTCCGGTCAGCAGTGAGGAGAAATTGATTCAAGCCTTTGTCAAGGCAGTGGCTTACATGAGTCCACGTAAGATTGGTGCCCTGGTGGCTATTCAAGGAACTCGAACACTGCAGGAATATATTGCGACTGGAATTCCTCTGGATGCGGATATTTCTGGGGAGCTGTTAATCAATATTTTCATTCCAAATACGCCCTTGCATGATGGAGCTGTTATTATCAAGGATAATAAGATTGCAGCTTCCTGTGCCTATTTGCCACTAACAGAAAGTACAGGTATTTCCAAGGAATTTGGAACTCGGCACCGGGCTGCGATTGGCCTTTCGGAAGTTTCAGATGCCTTTACTTTTGTCGTGTCTGAGGAAACAGGTGGTATTTCTACGACACATAATGGAGTTTTCAAGCACAACTTGAGCTTGAATGAGTTTGAGCTACAACTGCGGGAAGTCCTGCTATCAGACAAGCATGAAAAACTGAGTCTAAAGAATCGTTTACTAGGAGGATGGAAGAATGAAAGAAAGTAAAAAAATTCTTTATATTGTCTCCTCTTTATTCTTTGCGATAGTTTTGTTTATTTATGCGACCTCTAGTAGTTTTCAAAACAGTATCAGCATTCGACAAGTGACCTCGGAAACGTACAGCAATACGATTTCCAATGTTCCGATTGACATCAAGTACGATAGTGAACGTTACTTCATTAGTGGCTTCACTTCCGAAGCTAGCGTTGTTTTGACGGGGTCTAATAGAGTGACCCTAAGCAGCGAAATGCAAGAGAGTACACGGAAGTTTCATTGGGTAGCGGATTTATCCAATGCATCAGAAGGAACGGTCGAAGTGCAGCTGAAGGTGGAAAATCTACCAAGCGGCTTGTCTGCTACGGTCAATCCACAAAAGATTTCAGTCAAGATAGGCAAAAAAGCAAGCAAGAAAGTGCCAGTGAAGTATCTCATCACAGTCAGTCAGGTTGCGGAAAATATTTCTATCACAAATGTGAGCTTAGAGCACGAAGAAGTGACGGTGACCAGCGATGAAGAAACTTTGGAAAAAGTCAACTATGTCGCAGCAGTTTTGCCAAGCAATGTCACTATTTCAGGAAATTATAGTGGGGCAGCTTCCTTGCAGGCTATGGATGCCAATGGGAATGCTTTGCCAAGCGTTGTGACACCGTTTGAAACAACGATGAAAGTTACGACAAAAATAACACATTCGAATTCGTCAAGCTCAAAATCGAGCTCAACTTCGAATTCATCTAGTAAATAAATGCAAGATTTGAAAGGAAAATTTTAAAAATGGGTAAATATTTTGGAACCGATGGTGTTCGTGGAGAAGCTAATGTGGAATTAACGCCGGAATTGGCCTTTAAACTGGGTCGTTTTGGTGGATATGTTCTGAGCCAACACGAAAGTGAAGTTCCTCGGGTATTTGTTGGCCGTGATACGCGCATTTCGGGAGAAATGTTGGAGAGTGCCTTGATTGCAGGTCTGCTTTCTGTCGGGATTCACGTCTACAAACTAGGTGTGATCGCGACTCCAGGTGTTGCTTACTTGGTCAAATCCGAAAAAGCCAGTGCGGGTGTCATGATTTCAGCTAGCCACAATCCTGCTCTCGATAATGGCATCAAATTCTTTGGTGGCGATGGTTATAAACTGGATGATGTACGCGAACTCGAAATCGAAGCTTTGCTGGACGCAGCAGAAGATACCCTTCCACGTCCAAGTGCAGAAGGTTTAGGAAAAGTCATGGACTATCCTGAAGGCTTGCGTAAGTACCAACAATACATCGTTTCAACTGGTTTAGATCTTGAAGGAATGCACGTTGCCCTTGATACGGCAAATGGTGCTGCTTCAACCAGTGCCCGTCAAATTTTTGCTGATTTGGGTGCCCAACTGACTGTTATCGGAGAAAATCCAGATGGTCTCAACATTAACTTAAATGTAGGCTCTACTCATCCAGAAGGCTTACAAGAAACAGTCCGTGAGTCAGGAGCAGCGATTGGTCTCGCTTTTGATGGCGATAGTGACCGTTTGATTGCCGTTGATGAAAAAGGTGATATTGTAGATGGTGACAAGATTATGTACATTATCGGCAAGTATCTTTCTGAAAAAGGCCAATTAGCTCAAAACACCATTGTAACGACCGTTATGTCCAACCTTGGCTTCCACAAAGCCTTAGAGCGGGAAGGCATCAATAAAGTAGTGACTGCTGTTGGTGACCGCTATGTGGTAGAAGAAATGCGCAAGAACGGCTATAATCTAGGTGGCGAGCAGTCTGGACATGTCGTTATCATGGATTATAATACTACTGGTGATGGTCAATTGTCAGCGGTGCAATTAACCAAAGTGATGAAAGAAACTGGCAAGAGCTTGTCTGAACTTGCAGCAGAAGTAACTATTTACCCACAAAAATTGGTTAATATCCGCGTCGAAAATGCCATGAAAGATAAGTCTATGGAAGTACCAGCTATCAGAGACATTATTGAAAAAATGGAAACTGAAATGGCAGGAAACGGCCGCATCCTTGTCCGCCCAAGTGGAACAGAGCCGCTTCTGCGTGTTATGGCTGAAGCGCCAACTCATGAAGAAGTGGACTATTATGTGGATACAATTGCGGATGTTGTCCGTGCTGAGATTGGCATCGACTAAAAAGCAAGATAAAATTCAAAAGATTGGAGAAAGTCCCTATTTGAGGCAAGTTCTTCAATCTTTTTTAGAAGTTTTTTGCTGACAGGGTGAAAACTCTCTTTTTCCTTTTCCTTTCGTAAATATTTGAAAAAGTGTGCTAATCGTGTTAAAATAGAGAGAGTAATCTTGGAATTGAGGTAATAAAGTGGCTTTTGGAGATAACGGACAACGTAAAAAAACTGGATTTGAAAAATTGACAATGCTGGTTATCGTAATCATGTTACTTGTAACGGTTGGTGCAATTTTTGCACAAGCTATCAGCGCAATCTTCTAATCCTAAACGCTGCAAGGCGTTTTTTTAGAGTAAAAAAGAAGCGAGAATTTATATGAGTATGTTTTTAGATACAGCCAAGATTCAGGTCAAGGCTGGCAAGGGCGGCGACGGCATGGTGGCTTTTCGCCGAGAAAAATATGTACCTAATGGCGGACCTTGGGGCGGCGATGGCGGCCGTGGTGGCGATGTGATTTTTGTCGTGGATGAAGGTCTCCGTACCTTGATGGACTTCCGTTACAATCGTCATTTCAAGGCTCAATCGGGCGAAAAAGGAATGACCAAGGGAATGCACGGCCGAGGAGCGGAGGATTTGATTATCCGTGTACCGCAGGGGACTACCGTGCGTGATGCTGAGACTGGCAAGGTGATTACAGATTTGATTGAGCACGGTCAACGTTTCGTCGTAGCGCATGGCGGCCGTGGCGGCCGTGGCAATATCCGCTTTGCTACACCTAAAAATTCTGCTCCGGAAATTTCTGAAAATGGGGAGCCGGGTCAGGAAAGAGAATTACTGCTGGAGCTAAAAGTGCTGGCTGATGTTGGTCTGGTCGGTTTTCCTTCGGTTGGCAAGTCAACCCTTCTGAGTGTGATTACATCAGCTAAGCCAAAAATCGGGGCCTATCACTTTACCACGATTGTGCCTAATCTGGGTATGGTTCGGACTCAGTCTGGAGAATCTTTTGCTGTAGCCGATCTGCCAGGATTGATCGAAGGAGCCAGTCAGGGAGTAGGCCTAGGCACCCAGTTTCTTCGTCATATCGAGCGGACACGGGTCATTTTGCATGTTATTGATATGTCTGCCAGTGAGGGGCGCGATCCTTATGAGGATTACCTTGCGATCAATAAAGAGCTGGAGTCCTATAATTTGCGCTTGATGGAACGGCCACAGATCATTGTAGCCAATAAGATGGATATGCCTGATAGCGCAGAAAACTTGAAAGAATTCAAGCAAAAATTGGCTGCCAACTATGATGAATTTGAAGAGTTGCCACAGATTTTCCCTATTTCTAGTCTGACCAAGCAGGGGCTTGCCACGCTCTTGGATGCAACGGCTGAGCTGCTGGATAAGACGCCTGAGTTTCTGCTTTATGAAGAATCTGATATGGAAGACGAGGCTTATTATGGCTTTGATGAAGAAGCGCCAGCCTTCGAAATCTCCCGTGATGATGATGCTACATGGGTGCTTTCAGGTGATAAACTAGAAAAACTCTTTACAATGACCAACTTTGACCGTGATGAGTCCATTATGAAATTCTCTCGTCAGTTGCGCGGTATGGGCGTTGACGAAGCACTTCGTGCGCGTGGTGCCAAGGACGGAGATTTGGTGCGCATCGGTAAGTTTGAGTTTGAATTTGTTGACTAAGGAGATATATAATGGGTGATAAACCAATATCTTTCCGAGACGAAAATGGCAACTTTGTCTCAGCAGCAGATGTTTGGAATGCAGAAAAGCTGGAAGAACTCTTCAACCGGCTAAATCCAAATCGCAAACTTCGCCTTGAGCGAGAAAAATTGAAAGAAAATCAATAGTTGAAACCAATCCTTTGAGATGAAGGAATGAGTGACAGTAGTC
The DNA here is from genome assembly GCF_000222765.1 of Streptococcus cristatus ATCC 51100. GTDB lineage: Bacteria > Bacillota > Bacilli > Lactobacillales > Streptococcaceae > Streptococcus > Streptococcus cristatus. Next base: position 50,054 of record NZ_AFUE01000010.1, read on the forward strand.
ATGCTGCCTCATTCCAGATTTCAAAGGATTTTCTATTGGAAAAACAAAAAAACCAAATCCGATTTCTCGGAAATGGCTTTGTATCAACATTCTTTTTAATGTCAATACGGTTCTTATTTGAGACCGTATTTTTTGTTGAAACGATCCACACGTCCATCTGCTTGAGTGAACTTTTGACGTCCAGTGTAGAATGGGTGTGAGTCTGATGAAATTTCGACACGGATCAATGGGTAAGTTTCGCCTTCGAATTCAACAGTTTCGTTAGAACGCTTAGTTGAACCGCTAAGGAACTTGTAGCCAGTAGTAGTGTCCATGAATACAACAGGGCGGTATTCTGGGTGAATGTCTTTTCTCATTTTAAAAATTCCTTTCTGCCATGGTCTCTTTGCGAGCCATAGATTCGTTACTTTGATAGTTTATCAAATTCTAACTAATTTGACAAGTCTTTTGGGTGATTTTCTTACTTTTTTGCTCTTTCTTTTAATTTTTGATAAATTAAGTCAACCTCATCTTTGGAATAAGCATTAGCACCGCTGGCAAGTGGATGGCCGCCGCCATTGTGTTGCTTGGCAATTTCATTGATTGGAGTAAATTTACTGCGCATCCGCACGCGATAATGGCCGTCAGGTTGTTCGACAAAGATGGCCCACATCTGGACATCTTCGATCCGTCCGGGGGCAGCTACAATAGCTGAAGTATCAGCATCTGTCAGATGATTTTCTTTCAATAATTGCTGAGATAGGATAACGCGCGCAGCACCATTCTCATCAATTTCTAGATTATCGTAAACATAACCTTGCAGTTTGGCCACTTGATGCGTGATGGAGTCCATTTTTCGAGAAAGCTCTGAAAAATTAAAAGCGTATTGGCGAAGTTTGCCAGCTACCTCAAATGTGCGTGCAGTAGTCGCTGGATAGAGGAAGCGCCCGGTATCCCCAACAATGCCAGCATAGAGAAGTTTAGCGATATAGTCATTTGCTTCTAAGTGATTCTCGAAGGCAAAAAGAGCGATAATTTCGCTTGTACTACTAGCATCTGTATCAACCAGCAGCAAATCTCCGTAGGCATCATCGTTGGGATGATGGTCGATTTTAATCAAAAAGTCGCCCATGCTATAGCGCTGATCATCAATGCGGGGAGTGTTGGCTGTATCGCACACGATTACCAAGGCCTGCTCATAGTCCGCATCTGTCACCTCATCCATCTTTGCTAGCCAAGTAAGACTAGGCTCGTCGTAACCTGTTACTTTGATGGATTTTTCAGGAAAGTTGAGCTGGAGAAGTTTTTGTAAGCCGACTTGACTGCCAATTGCATCTGGGTCGGGGCGCATGTGGCGGTGGATGATAATTTTATCGTATTCCTTAATTTTTTTCAGAATTTTACTATAGATACTCATTGTAAACCTCTTAAACTTTCTCTAGTTATTGTAGCACAAGAATTTTTATTTTTAAAATAAAAAAGATGTGTTATAATGAATGAAGATTATAATTTGGAGGGAACTATGACCTTAGCGAAAATTGTATTTGCCAGTATGACTGGAAACACCGAGGAAATTGCCGATATTGTGGCGGATAAGCTAAGAGAACTAGATGTAGAAGTTGAAGTGGACGAGTGTACCACTGTCGATGCAGAAGATTTCTTGGAAGCGGATATTACGATTGTAGCGACCTATACCTACGGTGACGGTGAGCTACCTGATGAAATGATGGACTTCTACGAAGACTTATCTGGATTGGACTTGTCTGGCAAGGTCTATGGGGTAGTCGGTTCAGGCGATACTTTTTATGATGAATTCTGCAAGGCTGTTGATGACTTTGATGCTGTTTTTGCGGCTACAGGAGCAGTGAAAGGTTCAGAATGTGTCAAAGTAGATCTTTCTGCAGAAGAAGATGACATTGAGCGCTTGGAAGCATTTGCGGAAGAGTTGGTAAGTAAAGTTTAAAATGACAAAATGGAAAACGGCTGTGGCCGTTTTTCTTTTGTTAAAGTATTATTTTCTGACAATTCTCATGATTAGGAGTATAATATAGGTAAGCGTTATCCCTTAGATAAAGGAGGAGTTCCTATGAAAGAACGCGACTATGCCTTTGGCTTCCATGATGATATCAAGCCACTCTTTTCAACTGGTAAGGGTCTGACTGAAGAAGTTGTTCGAGAAATCTCAGAAATAAAAAATGAGCCCCAGTGGATGTTGGACTATCGTCTGCGCTCTTTGGAACTTTTTCATAAGTTACCCATGCCCGACTTTGGACCAGATTTATCTGGTATCCGCTTTGATGATATTATCTACTATCAGAAACTAAGCGGAGATCGGGCTCGCAGTTGGGATGAAGTCCCAGAGGAGATTAAGAAAACCTTTGATCGCCTGGGAATTCCAGAAGCTGAGAAGCAGTTTCTATCTGGAGCTGTTGCACAGTATGAATCGGAAGTGGTTTATTATAATATGAAGGAAGAGTTTGCCAAGCTGGGGATTATCTTCACCGATACGGATACGGCTGTCCAGGAATATCCGGACTTGGTCAAGCAGTATTTTGGTACTGTGATTTCAAATGCTGAGCATAAATTTTCTGCGCTTAATAGTGCGGTTTGGTCCGGCGGAACTTTTATCTATGTGCCCAAGAACGTCCAGTGCCAAGTCCCTGTTCAGACCTATTTCCGTATTAACGGAGAAAATGTCGGTCAGTTTGAGCGCTCCTTGATGATTATCGAGGAGGGCGGCTCTATCCAGTACATCGAGGGCTGTACAGCACCGACTTATACGACTAATAGTCTTCATGCTGCAAATGTTGAGATCATTGTCAAAAAGGATGCCTTTTTCCGCTATACGACCATTCAAAACTGGTCGGACAATGTGTATAACCTCGTAACGGAGCGGGGGATTGTTGAAGAAGGCGGCACCTTAGAGTGGATTGATGGGAACTTAGGCAGCAAAGTCAATATGAAATACCCCTGCAGTATTCTCAACGGCCGAAATGCCAGAACCTCTGTCCTCTCTATGTCCTTTGCCAACTATGGCCAGCACTTGGATGCGGGTTGCAAGGTCTTTCATAATGCGCCCAAGACTTCCAGTACCTTGATTTCTAAATCAGTTGCCAAGGATGGTGGTAAGACCGACTATCGTGGTCAGGTTCGCTTTGGTAAGAATAGTGCTGGTTCCAAATCTCATATTGAGTGCGATACCATTCTGATGGATGGTGAGTCCAGTTCTGACACTATTCCTTTTAATGAAATCCATAATTCAAATGTCGCGCTAGAGCATGAAGCCAAGGTTTCCAAAGTATCTGAGGACCAGCTCTACTACCTGATGAGTCGAGGAATCAGCGAAGAAGAAGCCACAGCTATGATTATCAACGGATTTATGGAACCCATTACCAAAGAACTACCAATGGAATATGCCGTTGAACTCAACCAACTCATCAACATGAGTATGGAAGGCTCAGTTGGTTAAAAATGTCCAGGGGACCTTTTTAATCTGCGGATAAAAACTCGCCTTTGCGAGTTTTCTTTTAATTTAAGGTCCAGTGGCCCTTTTTTATTTAGGATAAAACTAGAACATTTTACTATTTTTTGATATGATAGATAGAATATGAGGAGGAATGAGATGACGTTAGAAGAAATCAGACAGGAAATTGACCAAGTAGATGACGCACTCGTTGCCTTACTAGAGCAGCGTATGAATCTGGTTGGCCAAGTTGTGGCTTTTAAACAATCGAATGGGAAGGCCGTCGCAGATCCTAAGCGAGAAGAAAGGATCTTTGCTAGAGTTGCGAGCAAGATTGAAAATAAGGACTATCAAGAAACGATTCTTGCGACCTTTGCGGACATCCTAAAGCATTCACGTGCTTTTCAGGAGAAGCAAATAAGATGAGTGAAGTAAAAAATTCTTTAGCAATCTTCTTGGGAGCTATGCTAGGCGGTTTACTTCGTTATCAATGCTCATCCTTTTTCACATTTACGGGATATTTTCCGCTAGCGACACTTTTAGTCAACTATCTAGGAACTTTCTTGCTCATCTATTTAGTTAAAGGCTATCTCAGTCGCAAGCAAGTTTCTAAGCGTTTGTTATTGGCTTTGTCGACGGGATTTTGTGGCGGCTTGACGACTTTTTCTAGTCTTCTATTAGATTCGCTCAAATTGCTGGATTTGGGTCGTTATCCAGAATTGCTCCTATATCTTGCCTTGAGTATCGGCGGCAGCCTTTGCATTGCCTTATGGGCTGGAAGGAAGGTGACCGCATGATTTGGGTTTTGCTCATTGCTTGCGGTCTAGGAGCTCTCGTCCGTTACTTTTTTTCTAAGGTTAATAGCAGAGCTACTTTGCCAATAGGCACCTTGATGGCTAATGTACTGGGAACCTTTTTGATTGGATATTTTTATAATCATATCCAAGATAAACAGCTGTATAGCATTCTGGCAACAGGCTTCTGTGGCGGTTTAACAACTCTTTCCACGTTTAATGCTGAATTAGCAGAGCTGTTCTCAGATAGGAAGAAGTTTAGTCTCTATTTAATGCTGACCTACTTTATAGGATTTTTAGCCATTCTTTTAGGAATTTTTATCTAAAAATCTTTACTTTTGCTAGAATTTTGATATAATATATTTTGTGCATAAATGGATGCACTAAAAAAAGGCTAATCCGCTGTCGTCTAGAACTACAAGATTAGCAAGATAGGAGAAAAAATGAATCCATTAATTCAAAGCTTGACTGAAGGTCAACTTCGCTCAGATATCCCTGCATTCCGTCCTGGTGACACTGTCCGCGTTCACGCGAAAGTTGTCGAAGGAACTCGCGAACGTATCCAGATCTTTGAAGGTGTCGTTATCGCTCGTAAAGGTGCTGGTATCTCAGAAAACTACACAGTTCGTAAAATCTCTAACGGTGTAGGTGTTGAACGTACTTTCCCAATCCACACTCCACGTGTTGACAAGATTGAAGTCGTTCGTTACGGTAAAGTTCGTCGTGCTAAATTGTACTACCTTCGTGCATTGCAAGGTAAGGCAGCGCGTATCAAAGAAATCCGTCGTTAATATCAGAAATGACTCTGTCACTTGGCAGAGTTTTTCTCTAGTCCCCTTAGTTCAATGGATATAACAACTCCCTCCTAAGGAGTAGTTGCTGGTTCGATTCCGGCAGGGGACATAAATATTAAAACTACGTTCAAATGAACGTAGTTTTTTTAGTGAATTTGTTGAAAACGCTTTGAATTTCGTTGCCTTTTTATAGAAATAAGAGTAAAATATAGTTATTATAGTAAATAAAAAGCACCGAATCGGTGCGCACTTTTTCAAGTTGTGTACGGACAAAAGCCTTATTTTAACTTGCTGTGTTGTTTCGAATGGTTCCAAAACGTAGGCCAATGCAGCTTCTGCAAACTTCTTGTTTTAGAGCTGTGTTGTTTCGAATGGTTCCAAAACTATTTCTCATAACTATTTCATCAAGACCCAGTTTTAGAGCTGTGTTGTTTCGAATGGTTCCAAAATCGCTCCAAAGAGCCTTACATAGTCCAATAAATCCGATTCTTGAAAAAAGGGTCGGATTTTAATTTTATTCGATTTCGATTTTCTTACTATAAATTTTTTGTAATTTCTGGTTGTATTTTTTTAAAATTCTGCTATAATGGTATAATATTTATTTAGGAGGAAGAGAATGAGCTATATTTTGGAAATTTTACCTAGTCTTCTAAGTGGAGCAGCAACCACCTTGCAAGTGTTTGCTTTGGTCTTGGTTTTTTCGATTCCTTTGGGAATTATGCTGGCATTTTCAATGCAAATTCGCTTGAAGCCCCTGCAATGGCTGCTTCATATTTACATTTGGATCATGCGTGGGACGCCGCTACTATTGCAGTTAATCTTCATTTACTATGTGTTGCCAAGTCTCGGCATTCGGCTGGATCGGATTCCTGCAGCGATTATTGCCTTTACACTAAACTACGCCGCTTATTTTGCGGAGATTTTCCGAGGCGGTATTTCTTCCATTCCGACTGGACAGTATGAAGCTGCGAAGGTTTTGAAATTTACTCCTGTTCAGACGATTCGCCTGATTATTTTGCCACAAGTCGTAAAAATTGTGCTACCAAGTGTCTTTAACGAAGTTATGACTTTGGTGAAAGATACCTCTTTGGTGTATGCTTTAGGCATTTCAGACTTGATTTTGGCTAGTCGTACGGCAGCCAACCGAGATGCAAGTCTGGCCCCGATGTTTGTTGCAGGCTTGATTTATTTACTCTTAATCGGTCTGGCTACGCTGGTTGCAAAACAGGTCGAAAAGAAATTTAGTTATTATAAGTAGGTGCTATTATGTTAGAATTACGAAATATTAGTAAAAAATTTGGTGATAAGCAGATTCTAAAGGATTTTAATTTAATTGTGCCTGAAAAGCAAGTATTGGCCATTGTTGGACCTTCTGGCGGAGGGAAGACGACTCTTCTACGTATGCTGGCAGGCTTGGAGACAATTGATTCGGGACAAGTGATTTACAATGGAGAGATTTTGGATGTCGCTGAACTTGAAAAGCGCAATCTTCTAGGCTTTGTCTTTCAAGATTTTCAGCTCTTTCCTCATTTGTCTGTCTTGGAAAACTTGACCTTATCACCAATACATACAATGAATGTTTCCAAAGAAGAAGCTGAAGAGAAGGCGCAGGCCTTATTGACCCGCTTAGGCTTGTCCGAGCATGCCAAGGCCTATCCTTATTCGCTGTCAGGAGGGCAAAAACAGCGGGTTGCTTTGGCTCGTACTATGATGATCAACCCAGAGATTATCGGATATGATGAGCCGACTTCTGCCTTGGATCCTGCATTACGCTTGGAAGTAGAAAAACTCATCCTCCAAAATCGGGAAATGGGGATGACACAGATTGTGGTCACACATGATTTGCAGTTTGCGGAAAATATTGCGGATTCTATTCTCAAAGTCATACCAAAATAAGGGAGGTCCGAATGAAACTAAAGAATATTCTTTTGACCTGTCTGACCCTGATCCTGACCTTCCTGCTTAGTGCTTGTAGTTCCAATGTCAGTGATCCCAGCTTGGATAACTGGAGCAAGTATGAGGAAAAAAACAGATTACAATCGGCTTTGATAATACCTTTGTCCCTATGGGATTTGAGCAAAAAGATGGCACTTATGCAGGCTTTGACATTGATTTGGCCAATGCTGTTTTTGAGGAATATGGAATTAAGGTGAAATGGCAGCCGATTGATTGGGATATGAAAGAAACAGAGTTGACCAACGGCACGATTGACCTTATCTGGAATGGCTACTCCGCGACGGATGAGAGAAGAGAAAAGGTAGAATTTACCATTCCTTATATGAAAAATGAGCAGGTTTTGGTCAGCAAAAAATCCTCTCATATCTCACAGGCCAGTGATATGGTAGGAAAAGTATTGGGTGCTCAAGCAGGATCTTCTGGCTACGTAGCGTTTGAAAGCAATCCTGAAATTTTGAAAACCATTGTTAAAAATCATACAGCGACTCAGTATCAGAGCTTTAACGAGGCGCTGATTGACTTGCAAAACGACCGGATTGATGGTCTCTTGATTGACCGCGTCTATGCCAATTATTATCTGACAGAAGAAGGAATTTTAGATCAATATTCAGTTTTTTCAGTTGGATTTGAGAGCGAGGACTTTGCGGTCGGGGCTAGAAAGGCGGACCGTACTTTAGTTGAAAAAGTAAATGCCGCTTTCGGGAAATTATACCAAGAGGGAAAATTCCAGAAAATCGCTGAGAAGTGGTTTGGAGAGGATATTGCGACAGACCAAGTGAAAGCATATAAAAACAACTAGCAGAAAACTAGTTGTTTTTTCGTGTTTCTTGGTGGAAGATATTTTGCCAGACTTCGTGGCGGCGCCAGAGGCTGGTATGGATGACATCCCCGATTTGATAGCGAATCAGCTTAGTCTTTTGGCTAACGGATGTAATTTCTAAATTTTTGATAGGAGAAGTTTGGGCTCTCTCTAGTTGAAATTCCTCTTTGTTTAGCTGGCGACCATCTTGGGAAATGTAGACAAAATCAGAGGAAATAAGTGCATCCAATTGACTGCCTTGGTCGACTAATTGCTCACGCATCAGGAGCTTTTGATAAACATTATCCAGAATCTCATCTTCAGGAATCGGAGCTGGCTCAATATGAATATCAATGTCGAAGACACCGAAGTCTTCCTTGAGCATATCCTCTACCTGATCAGCAATTTCGTGGCTTTCAAAGACGGAGAGGTCAGGATTCATTTCCAGTATAATATCTAGATAAATATTGCTGCCATAGGTCCGACCACGCTGGGATTTGACGCGTGTGATTTTAGGAATTTCCAGAATGGCACGCTTATAGTCGTCTAAAAGGTCCTGATCAAAGCCGTCTGATAGGCTGAAGGAGGACTCCATGAAAATATCATAGGCTGTTTTCAGAATGAAAAAAGTAATAATGATGGCTGCTAGCCTATCAACGATGGGAAACTTCAGGGAGCTGGCAATAATAGCAACCGATGTGCCCAGAGAAGTGATGGCGTCCGAGAGATTGTCCTTGGCAGCCGCATCCAGAGCTTTGGATTTTACCCTTTTGGCTAGGTTTTTATTGTAAAGATAAACGCCAAACATGATGATGGCCGATACAATCCCGACGATGGCTCCCACAGGATCAATCAAGGTTTCTTCCTTGTTAATGATTTTTTGAGCCGTATCAATGAGGACATTGAAACCGACAAAAAACATGATGAAAGAAGTAATTAGGCTGGCCAGATCTTCAATCTTCCAATGGCCGAAGCGGTGGTCCTTATCCGCTGGTTTTCTTGCCATGCGCAAACCGATTAAGACTGCTATATTGGCAACGATATCGGATACGTTGTTGAAACCATCCGCCGTCAAACTGGAGGATGTCAGTGCCGTACCTGCAATGATCTTTGTAACGGATAAGCCAATGTAGGTGGCAATTGCTAGGAGGGCGCCTCGTTCGGCAAGTTTGAGATTGTCACTTGGATGATTGTTCATGGCTGCTCCTTTCTAGACTACTATTATAGCTTTTTCACACTTGAATTTCAATTGAGGACAGTTGCCTTTTCGATAACAAATTCGCTCGAATTTTGATATAATGGAAGCATTGATTTTCAGTTTGATTTTGTATTGAAAGGATAGAAGATGAATCCCTTATTAAACGGTATGAATGACCGTCAGGCCGAAGCGGTCCAGACGACGGAAGGCCCCTTGTTGATTATGGCGGGGGCTGGTTCAGGAAAAACTCGAGTCCTGACCCACCGCATCGCCTATTTGATTGATGAGAAGATGGTCAATCCTTGGAATATCCTAGCCATTACCTTTACCAATAAGGCAGCGCGGGAGATGAAAGAACGAGCAGCAGCGCTCAATCCAGCCACCCAAGACTGCTTAATCGCTACCTTCCACTCCATGTGTGTGCGCATCCTGCGGCGAGAAGCAGATCATATTGGCTACAACCGCAACTTTACTATCGTTGATCCAGGCGAGCAGCGGACTCTGATGAAACGGATTCTCAAAAACCTCAATCTGGATCCTAAAAAGTGGAACGAGCGCGCCATTCTAGGTACTATTTCCAATGCTAAGAACGACCTGATTGACGAGGTGGCCTATGCGAATCTAGCTGGTGATATATACACAGAGATTGTGGCCAAGTGCTACACGGCCTATCAAAAGGAATTGCGCCAGTCTGAAGCCATGGATTTTGACGATTTGATCATGCTGACCCTGCGGCTTTTTGACCAGAATCCAGATGTCCTGACCTACTACCAGCAACGTTACCAGTACATCCATGTGGACGAGTATCAAGATACCAACCATGCCCAGTACCAGCTGGTCAAGCTCTTGGCTTCTCGCTTTAAGAATATCTGTGTGGTCGGAGACGCTGACCAGTCTATCTATGGCTGGCGGGGAGCCGATATGCAGAATATCCTAGACTTTGAAAAGGATTATCCAGAAGCCAAAGTTGTTTTGCTTGAAGAAAACTATCGCTCGACTAAGACCATCCTTCAGGCGGCTAATGAAGTCATCCGAAACAACCGCAATCGCCGTCCTAAAAATCTCTGGACTCAAAATGAAGACGGTGAGGAAATTGTCTACTATCGGGCTAATGACGAGCAGGACGAGGCTCTCTTTGTCGCTCGAACTATTGATCAACTGAGCCGAGAAGGTTACAGTCATAAGGATTTTGCGGTCCTTTACCGGACTAATGCCCAGTCACGGACGGTGGAAGAAGCCCTGCTTAAGGCTAATATCCCCTATACCATGGTTGGGGGCACCAAGTTCTATAGCCGTAAAGAAATCCGCGATGTTATTTCTTACCTTAATCTCATCGCCAATCCTAGTGACAATATCAGCTACGAGCGCGTGGTCAATGAGCCCAAACGTGGTGTCGGGCCGGGAACGGTGGAGAAAATTCGGGATTTTGCGGCTAGTCAAGAAATCTCTTTGCTGGAGGCGTCAGCTAATATCATGCTATCACCAGTCAAGGGCAAGGCAGCTCAGGCAGTTTATGAGTTTGCCAATCTGATACTCGATTTGCGGGATCGTTTGGATGACTATAGCGTGACTGAACTAGTCGAGCTTGTTCTGAAAAAAACAGGTTACGCTGCAGCTTTGGCAGCTCAGGCAACCTTGGAGAGCCAAGCTCGGATTGAAAATATCGAAGAATTCCTGTCTGTAACCAAGAACTTTGACGAAAATCCAGACAATCCTGCTGATGAGACAGGTCTGGACAAGCTTAGCCGTTTTCTCAATGACCTAGCCTTGATTGCGGACACAGATGATGGAGATATGGAGAGTTCTGAAGTGACTTTGATGACGCTCCACGCGGCAAAGGGATTGGAATTTCCAGTCGTCTTTCTGGTTGGTATGGAGGAAAATGTCTTCCCTCTGAGCCGGGCATCTGAAGATGAGGATGAGCTGGAAGAGGAGCGCCGTCTGGCCTATGTCGGCATCACCCGAGCAGAGAAGATTCTCTATCTGACCAATGCTAACTCCCGCTTGCTCTACGGCCGTACCAACTACAATCAGCCGACCCGTTTCTTGAGAGAAATCAGTTCAGACTTGCTAAACTATCAGGGACTGGCTCGACCGGCAAACAGCTCCTTTAAGGTTAGCTATACCAATAGCGATACTAGCAAATTCGGTCAGGGCATGAGTCTGGCTCAAGCCCTGCAGGAGAGGAAGCGTCAAGCGGCACCTAGTTCGATTTCTACAAACAGCCTGCCTTTTGGAAAGAGCAGTCAGAGCCAGCCATCTAAGCCAGAAGTTGCTTGGGCTATCGGGGATATTGCCCACCATAAGAAATGGGGCGATGGAACAGTTTTGGCAGTATCTGGCAGCGGCAACAGTCAAGAGCTCAAGATTAGTTTCCCAGAAGTCGGCCTGAAGAAAGTGCTGGCCAGCATAGCACCGATTGAGAAAAAATCATGATGAGGCAGTCGATTGAAGCCTGGATTTATCATCCAGAGGAACGAGAAATCTTGCTCTTAAAAGTGGAAGCTGAGAAAGTTTCCTTTTGGCAGCCCATTACTGGTGGGATTGAGAGTGGTGAGAGTCCAGAAGAAGCCTGTCTTCGTGAAATAAAAGAAGAGACTAGCTTGCTCTTACATCGTTCAAATCTGACTAGTCTTGGAGATTTTATGGTAAAGATTGATGAAAATCTGACCATCCACAAAAATCTCTTTCTAGTTCTGACTGAACAGAAGGCAATCCAGATTTCTGATGAGCATGTAGGGGCTCAGTGGGTAGCTTTAGACAAAGTTTCGTCGCAGCTTTATTGGCCCAGCAATCAAGCGACTTTTGAGATTATGTCTGAGAAGCTATAAGATATAGCTTCTCTTTATTTCTTTTGATAAGGAAATTCTATTAGTCAAGCGGGGCATTTAATGGTAGACTTATCACATAACTATAGTGAGGTGACCTTATGACACGTGAATTTAAATTTGAAACTCTGCAGCTTCATGCCGGACAAACAGTGGACCCGACAACCAAATCACGGGCTCTGCCTATTTACCAGACAACTTCCTATGTGTTTGACGATACTCAGGAGGGAGAAGATCTTTTTGCCCTACGCAAACCGGGCAATATCTACACTCGGATTACCAATCCGACCCTGTCTGCTTTTGAGGAGCGGATTGCGGCTTTGGAGGGTGGAGTCGGAGCTCTAGCGACAGCTTCTGGTATGGCAGCTGTTACCTACACCATTCTAGCTTTGGCCCATACTGGCGACCATGTAGTAGCAGCCTCTACCATCTACGGCGGTACCTTTAATCTGCTCAAGGAAACCCTGCCTCGCTATGGCATTACCACGACTTTTGTGGATATTGAAAATCTGGCTGAAGTAGAAGCAGCCATTCAGGACAATACCAAGTTGGTTTTGATTGAAAGTTTAGGCAATCCGCTGATTAATATCCCTGACTTTGATGATTTGGCCGAGCTGGTTCATGCTCACAAGATTCCGCTGATTTCTGACAATACCTTTGCTACACCTTATCTAATCAATGTCTTTTCTCATGGAGTGGACATTGCAGTACATTCTGCGACCAAGTTTATAGGTGGTCACGGAACAAGCATTGGCGGTGTGATTGTGGACAGCGGTCGTTTTGACTGGGAAGCTTCTTGCAAGTTTCCGCAGTTCGTGGACCCGGACCCGAGCTATCATGATATCAGTTATACGCGCGATGTCGGAGCAGCAGCCTTTGTTACTGCTGTTCGGACCCAGCTCTTGCGCGATACGGGTGCAGCCATGTCTCCCTTCAATGCCTTTCTCTTCCTGCAGGGGTTGGAAACTCTCTCTTTGCGTGTAGAACGCCATGTGTCCAATGCCGAGAAGATTGTGGAATTCTTAGCAGGGCATCCTAAGGTCGAGCAGGTCAATTATCCGAAGCTTGCTGACAGACCTTATCATGCTTTGGCAGAAAAATATTTCCCTAAAGGCGTGGGCTCAATTTTCACCTTTAATGTCAAAGGTGGTGAGAAAGAAGCTCGTAAGGTTATTGACAGCCTAGAGATTTTCTCTGACTTGGCCAATGTAGCAGATGCTAAGTCCCTGGTCGTCCATCCAGCTACAACGACTCATGGTCAGATGTCGCCAGAGGCTCAACTGGCAGCAGGCATTACACCAAATCAAATCCGTCTCTCTATCGGCTTGGAAAATGTGGATGACTTGATAGAGGATTTGAGAATAGCTTTGGAATCTATTTAACAAATAATAGCTATAATTTAGAATATTTAGAAATTGAATTTTTAAATATTCTATTTTTTTTGAATATAATGATTTTTTGTGAGATAATGTCAGTATATTTTAATTAGTGAAGGTTGATTTAAATGAGACATAAAATTTTAGTTACAGGTGGGGCAGGTTTTATAGGTACTCATACTGTTATTGAACTAGTTAATGCTGGTCATGAAGTAGTGGTAGTTGATAATTTAATCAATAGCAACAAAAAAAGCATTGAAATTGTTGAAAAAATTGTTGGGAAAAACATTCCATTTTATATAGCAGATGTCTGTGATGAGGAAAAGCTGCTCGAAATTTTTACGAAAGAAAGACCTACAGGAGTTATTCATTTTGCCGCATTAAAGGCAGTGGGAGAGTCTACGGAAATACCTCTTACATATTATAAGAATAATATCACAGGTGTTTTAACGCTTTTAAAAGTGATGGAAGAGGTTAATTGTAAAAATATTATTTTTAGTTCTTCAGCGACGGTGTATGGGGATCCTCACACAGTTCCAATTTTAGAAGATTTTCCACTTTCAGTTACAAACCCATATGGCCGAACAAAATTAATGACAGAAGAAATTTTGACAGATATTTATAAAGCCGATATAAGTTGGAATGTGGTGATTCTTCGTTATTTTAACCCTATTGGTGCACATGAAAGTGGAGATTTAGGGGAGAATCCGAATGGAATCCCAAATAACCTTCTTCCTTATGTAACTCAGGTTGCAGTAGGGAAACTGCCATCAGTACGAGTATTCGGTAACGACTACCCTACAGTTGATGGGACAGGAGTTAGAGATTATATTCATGTTGTAGATTTGGCAAGAGGGCATGTTGCTGCGCTTCAGAAGCTAGAGGGAAAGTCTGGACTAAATATTTATAATCTTGGGACAGGAAAAGGCTATTCTGTTCTAGAAATTATAAAAAATATGGAAAAAGCAGTCGGAAAGAAAATTCCGTATGAGATTACAGAACGGCGTGCAGGTGATATAGCTTCTTGCTATGCAGATTCCAAAAAAGCTAAAGATGAACTAGGATGGGAAGCCGAGTTTGATATTGAGCGAATGTGTCAAGACGCTTGGCGTTGGCAGAGTAAGCATCCGAATGGCTTTGATGATTAGGGTGCTTCAAGTGAAAATCTAGTTTCTTCTATATTGATAGATAAATGCGAATAAACTCTTAAAATTAGTGAACACTAATCTGAGTTTGTTCGTATTTTTATCTTATTTTGACTTATAAAGTTAGATATAAAGAAATCTTAGTCTTTGAGTATTCTAAATTGGTTTATGATTGAGACTACTATAATCATTTATACAGTAGAAAATGAGGCATATATATTGTATAATAGGTGTAAACTATTTTAAGGAGATACAAATCAGTGAAATCTTCAGATTTGTTAATTATTATTCCTGCTTATAATGAAGAAGCATCAATTGTTAGTGTTGTAGATAATATCATTCAAAATTATTCTCAGTATGATTATGTTATTATTAATGACGGTTCGAAAGATCAAACATCAGCAATTTCTCATGCTAAAGGCTATAATATTGTTGATTTACCAGTAAATTTGGGGTTGGCAGGTGCTTTTCAGACGGGGCTTCGATATGCTTATGAAAAAGGATATAAAAAAGCAGTGCAGTTTGATGCTGACGGTCAACACTTACCTGAATATATATCTGTTTTAGAAGAAATGATTGATTCGGGATATGAAATGGTGATTGGTTCGCGTTTTGTTACAGAAAAACGCGAAAATTCTCTCAGAATGTTAGGGAATACATTGATTAGTGGAGCAATTAAATTAACAACAGGTAAAACGATTAACGATCCTACATCAGGGATGCGGATGTTTTCTGAGAATTTGATTAAAGAATTTGCACTTAATATCAATTATGGACCAGAACCAGATACAGTTTCCTATTTGATCCGTCATGGAGTAAAGGTCGCGGAAGCTCAGGTACGGATGAGAGAACGCCAAGCAGGTGAAAGTTATTTGACATTTTCGCGTTCCATTCAGTATATGATACATATGTTTGCATCTATTTTGATTATCCAAAACTTTAGAAAGAGAGGTTAAAATAATGACGATTTGGTTTCAAGTTGTATTAACTATTGTATCTATTTTGACATGTAGTTTCATTTTGCGTAGTATCAGAAAATCACAAGTTCAAATTAATGATGCCTTATTTTGGATATTTTTCTCGATAGTTTTATTAGTTTTCAGTATTTTTCCAAAATTAGCAGAAAAAATTGCGAATGCCTTAGGAATAGTTTCAGCCGTTAACTTTATCTTTTTATTCATTATTTTTTTATTGTTGATTAATCAGTTTCAATTAACTTTAAAGTTATCAAAATTAGATACAAAATTTAAAAATTTAGTACAGATAATTGCATTGAGGAATAAAGATGAAGATACGCACTGATCCATCGGATAAAGAAATATATTTTTGGAATTTGTTGGGAAATTTAGCAGCATCTGGGGTATCTGTATTATATCTTTTAATTATCACAAGATTGAGTTCTGCTAAAGTAGCAGATCAATTTAGCCTAGCTAATTCCATCGGAACACTATGGATAGTTATCGGTTTATTTCAAGTTCGAAATTATCAAGGAACGGATGTAAAGCAGCGGCATAGTTTTATAGGTTATTTTCAGACTCGTATCCTCACAATTACGATAATGATACTTACCTTGTTTCCATATTTATATATAATTGGTGAAGGCCGTTATTCATTAGAGACTCTTCTATTGACCTTTCTTATGATTCTTTATCGCATGTGGGATGCAGTATCAGATTTATTTCAAGGATTGTTTCAACAAAGAGAGCGTATGGACATTGCTGGAAAAACAATGTTTATTCGATATTCTACGAGTGTTCTAGTATTACTAATAACATTGCTACTATCTGAGTCTGTTCTGCTTGCTTTGCTTTCTTTAGTTATGTGGAATGGGCTACTCATTTTTTTCTACGAGATGCGTTTTGTAGCTTATTTCGAAAAAATTCAAGTCCGAGAATTGTTGTCTACTCGCTATAAAAAAGATATAAAGGATATATTGTTAGCTTGTTGGCCACTATTTGTAAATGGATTTATTTTGTTATATATTTTAAATGAGCCTAAAATAATCATTGAAAAAGGTCTTAATCAGGGCTTTTTACAAACTGGAATGCAACGTGATTTTAATATTCTGTTTATGCCTGTCTTCTTTATGAGTCTTATTATTTTAATTGTTAGACCCCTGATTACAAAATTAGCCATTTTATGGAATAAAAAAGAATATAAAGAATTCTCATTAATTATAAAAAGATTATTAGGATTTCTATCTTTAGGCGGTTTGTTCGTCACATTTATAGCCTATTTATTTGGTGTGCCTGTACTTAGTTTAATATTTGGCGTGGATTTGAACAAGTATGTACTTCCTTTTACTATTCTGATATTCTCGGGAGTTTTATATGCTTTAGCAATTGTTTTTGAGAATATTTTAACGATTATACGGAAACAGCATATTTTAGTTGGCTTGTATATTATTCTTTTGATACTTACTAAATTGATCACAGAACCATTTATTTATCAAAAAGGTATGCTTGGTGCCGCGATTAGTTTTTTTATTGTTACGTTAGTTTATTTATTTGGAATTGCAAGTATTTATTTTTTAGCAAGTAGAGATAAAGGAAGTAAAAATGAAATATGATTTAACGGTGATTATTCCTGTTTATAACACTGAAAAATATTTGAGAAGGTGTTTAAATAGTATTGTCCATCAGGAGGAAATAGAAAAGTGTTCATTGCGAGTACTCTGTATCAATGATGGCAGTACCGATAATTCAGAAAATATTATTAGAGAATATGTTGAAAAATATACATTTATTGAATTGTTTTCAAAAGAGAACGGGGGAGTATCAGATGCTAGAAACTATGGCATTGAACAGACAAAGTATAGTGACTACATAGCATTTATTGATCCAGATGATAGTATCTATAAAAGCTATTTAAAGGAGTTTATGCTTGCCAAAGGAAAGGATGTTATTTATTTTGATATTGATCTGTTTGATAATGCTGAAAAAACAATAAAACATTTAAAAGTTAATCCTTTCTATGATTCTACCGCTACTACAAATAATATTCGTCTTTTTATGCTTACTAAGCATGCATCGTGGACTAGAATTTACAAAAGCTCACTTATAGAATCGTATCGTTTTCCAAATGGAAAGATTTATGAAGACATCGCTCTTATGCCTTTTGTTACTTCAAAATGTTCGGATGTTTCATATATACAAAAATATTTATATAAATATACAGTGAATACTTCTAATTCCATCATGAATTCAAGTAAGTCTAATATTTTTGATATTTATGATGCTTTAGAATATCTTTTCTCTTTATTTGGTGATGAATTTGAAATGTATAGAGAAGAATTACAATATCTAGCCTTGGAGCATTTATGTGTGGGGCATACTTATCGGTTATTAAAATACCCTAAGGCAACGAAACAAGATTTTAAAGACATCATTTTATTTATGGAAAAATATTTTGGAAAAAATTGGGAAAGAAATAAATACATTAAACAAGGAATTCAAAAAGTAAATATAAATTCTGCATTAGCATATGTGGTTCCATTATTTTTGAAAATTTTGAAATATAGATGTTTCAGTTTATTACTGGTTATGAAACATAAAGTCAGTTAAATATAAAAGGATGAGTGGATATATGTTTGATGGATATTTTAAACACTTCCTTCATTTTGCACAACAATATTGCTTAGCAATAACTGTTAATGTAAAAAAAAGATGGAAATATTTGTTGCTATTATGGCTCATGGTTTTAGCTATATATGTTTATCTAGGTGGCTCGATTATTTTTATACCTAAAACATTATTAATCATAACGGGGCTAATTGGCAGTTTAGCTGTTTGTGTAGATGGGAAAATACATAATAAAGTATGTACAATGATTATCTTGATGGGAAGCATCTTTGCTTTCATAACTCCAGTTCTGGACGCTCCAGATGAGAATGCTCACTATTCGCGGGCTTTGTATATATCTGAAGGACATCTTTATTTACCTAGTAAACCAAAGGAATTTCAGGTTTCTAAGGATGTGGTTATAGCGGATAAAGTTATGAAAACACCTCTAATAAAATCGGGATTAGATAAGGTACGAACATCATCAGATAAAGCCTATTATCCGCAATTTGTTGCAACGAATGCTTCCTCTTTTGTTCCATACTTACCTCAAGTAGTAGGTATTTTAATAGCAAAAATTCTGGGACTAAGTGTATTTGCATCTATACTCTTGGGAAGACTCTCTAACTTAATTGTGTATTCATTATTGGTGAGATTGGCTATAAAAAAATCTAACGGAAAAGAATTATTATTCTCTACAATTGCTATGATACCGATGGCGGTTTATTTAGCTTCGTCTTTTAGTACTGATGGAATGGCGAATGGTTTAACTTTCTTACTGTTGGGAACATTTTGTAGTTTGGTAGGTCAGAATAAAGTGGATGTGAAAGATATTTGTATTTTTGCATCTCTATGTTTATTAATGGCAACTATAAAACTTCCTTATGTCTTGCTCGTTGGCTTATTATTATTCATTCCTAAAAATAAATTTAAAAGCCGTCATATATACTTGTATATAATTACTGCAATTGTTTTTGTTGCAATAATTAGTTTTTTATGGTTACGTTTATCTAGTGGAATTAATATAACTCAGGTAAATGATGTTGCGAATCCAGTTGAAAAATTAAAGTACACTTTCGCCCACTTAAAAACATTTTCGCTATTTTCTTTTAAAGAGCTAATTAATTTAATTCCAAATTTACTCCCGTCCCTATTTACATTTGGTTGGTTAAGCTATGGTTTAGGAAATCTTATGTGGTTTTATCTTCCTTTTATTGCTTGTATCATATTTATGATTCCGCAATATAATCCATTACCTACTTTTAGTAAGTTTGGAACATTGTTAGTAGGTTTCGGTATAACATTGGGAATTTTGATGACAGCCTATCTGATGTGGGGAAAAGTAACGGAAATGAGTTTTAATGGCATTCAAGGACGATATTTTATTGGAGTCATACTTTCAATGGGATTAGCATTAAATGTTTCGCACTTCTATGTTCCTATACCTGTCGTCTTGACTAATGAGGAAGAAGAGAGGAGAGATAGTCTGGTATTATTCATTGCGTTGTTATTTATTGTTATGTCAATAGTATTGACAATTTTAGAATATTATGGTGTCAAAGCCTAGTTAAGGAGTTATAAATGAAGAAAGTTTATATTTTTATTACTGTATTGCTATCTATGGTGTTTATAAACGTTTTGTCAGTAAGTGCAAACGATGGTGGAGTAGAAATGTATAGAATGTATAATCCAAATAGTGGAGAACATTTTTATACAGCAAGTTGGAATGAAAAAGAGATGTTGGTAGGTGTAGGGTGGCACTACGAGGGAATCGGTTGGATTGCTCCTCTGGAAGGTCAAGATGTTTACAGAATGTACAATCCAAATGCGGGTGATCATCACTATACTCTGAATGCAAATGAACGAGATTTCTTAATACGAGCTGGTTGGAGATATGAAGGAGTTTCATGGAAATCTTCAGGTCAGCATCCGTTGTATAGATTATATAATCCTAATGCAAAAGCTGGTAGTCATCATTATACTTTATCTGAAGGAGAGAAGGACTATTTGGTTCAAGTAGGATGGCGTTATGAAGGGATAAGTTGGAACGCTATCGGGCTGGGCAAACCAGCTTCTCATTCATCTAATAACTCTTCTGTAGAAAATCACTCAGATACAATATCAGAAAGTGGAATTTATCCTAATTGTGAAGCTGCTAGGAGAGCAGGAGTTACCCCTATTTATCGTGGGCAACCGGGTTATAGTAGCAAGTTAGATAAAGACGGAGATGGAGTAGCGTGCGAAAAATGAGATGATTTATTGTCTATGTGTGTAGGAAAGGAAGAATATGACAATTTCAGTGATTGTTCCGTGCTTCAATGAAGAAGAGTCTATTCCTTTGTTTTATGAAGCTATGGAAGCGGTGAAATATCAAGTCCACGACCAATTCGAATATATTTTTGTCAATGACGGATCGACAGACCAAACCTTGGCTGTTTTGCGTGAGCTCAGTAGCCGCTGTGCAGATGTGCACTATCTGTCCTTTTCTCGTAATTTCGGAAAAGAAGCTGCCCTCTATGCTGGTTTGCAAGAGGCGAGCGGGGATTTTGTTACGGTCATGGATGTGGATTTGCAAGATCCGCCAGAGCTCCTGATTGAGATGAAGGCCATGCTGGACACGAATCCTGAGCTGGACTGTGTGGGGACCTGTCGTACTACTCGCGAGGGAGAGCCGCTAATCCGAAGCTTTTTTGCCAATTTGTTCTATAAGCTGATTAACAAGATTAGTCAGGTTGAGATGGTAGATGGTGCGCGTGACTTCCGACTGATGCGCCGTCAGATGGTAGAAGCCATTCTGGAGGTTTCAGAGTACAATCGCTTCTCCAAGGGAATTTTTGCCTGGGTTGGCTTCAATACTGAGTACTTGGAATACAAAAATGTTGAACGAGTGGCTGGCAAGACCTCTTGGAATTTCTGGTCTCTTTTCAACTATTCTTTGGAAGGCATCGTCAATTTCTCTGATGCGCCGCTCAACATCGCTTTTTTAGGTGGCATCCTGTCTTGGATTTTAGCCTTCATCCTGATGGCAGTAATTATTATCCGTACCTTGGTTTTTGGTGATCCGACATCTGGCTGGCCGTCCCTCATGACCGTCATTTTACTCATCGGTGGCTTCCAGCTGCTGACCATCGGTATCCTGGGCAAATACATCGGCAAAATCTTCATGGAAACAAAGAAACGCCCTGTTTATGTGATTAAAGAGAAGAGTAAGTAAAGAAGCAGATTTTTTCTGCTTTTTTTGGTATAATAAATTCATCGAATATTTATGATCTGAAAGGAAAAACAAATGATTTTAATTACAGGTGCGAATGGACAGCTGGGGACAGAGCTCCGCTATCTTTTGGATGAGCGCAATGAAGAGTATGTGGCTGTTGATGTGGCGGAAATGGATATTACCAATGCCCAAATGGTGGACAAGGTCTTTGCGGAAGTCAAGCCAAGCTTGGTCTATCACTGCGCAGCCTATACCGCTGTTGATGCAGCTGAAGACGAAGGCAAAGAGCTGGACTATGCCATCAACGTGATTGGTACCGAAAATGTGGCAAAAGCAGCAGAAGCACATGGGGCGACCATGGTCTACATCTCAACAGACTATGTCTTTGACGGACAAAAGCCTGTAGGCGAGGAATGGGAAGTAGACGATCGACCAGATCCGCAGACTGAGTATGGTCGTACCAAGCGCATGGGTGAGGAGCTGGTTGAGAAATATTCCAGCCGTTTCTATATTATCCGTACTGCCTGGGTCTTTGGGAACTACGGTAAAAATTTTGTCTTTACCATGCAAAATCTTGCTAAGACACATAAAACTCTGACCGTAGTTAATGACCAGCATGGTCGTCCAACTTGGACTCGTACGCTGGCTGAGTTTATGACTCATTTGGCTGAAAACCAAAAGGAATTTGGTTATTACCATCTGTCTAATGATGCATCAGAGGACACAACTTGGTATGACTTTGCAGTGGAAATTCTCAAAGATACAGATGTGGAAGTCCAGCCGGTTGATTCCAGCAAGTTCCCAGCCAAGGCTAAGCGACCTTTCAACTCAACTATGAGCCTGGCCAAGGCTAAGGCTACAGGCTTTGTCATTCCAACTTGGCAGGATGCTTTGAAAGAGTTTTACAAGCAGGAAGTGAGAAAATAAGGCGTTGATAGACTAGTTCACTATGAACTAGTCTATTTTATGGGTTAAACAACTTAATGAACCTTGTTGAAAGTTCCACAAATCACCAAGAAAATGATATAATAGACTAGATTGTAAATCTTTGAATAGAGGAAAAGCATGAGACATGTCTTCATCATCGGGAGTCGCGGACTTCCTGCTAAATATGGCGGATTTGAAACCTTTGTTGAAAAATTAGTAGAAAATAAGGTTTCTTCCCAAATCCAGTATCATGTAGCTTGTTTGTCGGATGATGAAGATTTTCATCATTTTGATTACAAGGGAGTGGATTGCTTCACCATTAAGGCTCCTAAGTTGGGGCCGGCTCGGGTGATTGCCTATGATATGATGGCCATCAATTATTCCTTAAAGCTAGTGCAAGAGCAGCAGATTAAGAGTCCATTTTTTTATATTTTGGGTAATACGATTGGAGCCTTTGTGGCACCTTTTGCACATAAAATTCATAAAGCAGGCGGGACTTTCTTTATTAATCCAGATGGTCTGGAATGGAAGAGAGCTAAGTGGCCTAAGCCGGTTCAAGCCTATCTTAAATATTCTGAGAAGCTTATGACCAAGCATGCTGATCTGGTCATTGCGGACAACCAAGGCATTGAAAGTTATATAAAAGAATTCTATCCTTGGTCCAAGACGGCTTTCATTGCTTATGGGACAGATCTCCAGCTATCTTCTCTTGACTCTCAGGATGCTTGCGTGCGTGATTTTTTTGAGAAATGGCAGAGCAGAGAAAAGGAATATTATTTGATTGTTGGACGTTTTGTGCCAGAAAACAATTACGAAGCTATCATTCGAGAATTTATGAAATCCAAAACCCAACGTGACTTGCTGATTATCTGCAATCATGAGGGAAATCCTTATTTTGAAGAGCTCAAGCAAAAAACGGGTTTTGATAAGGATTCTCGGATTAAGTTTGTCGGGACTGTTTATGATCAGGAATTGCTCAAATACATCCGCAATCAAGCTTTTGCCTACTTGCATGGCCACGAAGTCGGTGGAACTAATCCCGGGCTTCTGGAAGCTCTGGCTCAGACTGATGCCAATTTGGTTTTGGACGTGGACTTCAACCATCAAGTAGCCCAAGAAACAGCTTTGTATTGGCAAAAAGAAGAGGGGCAGTTGGCCCAGCTGATTGACAAAGTGGATGGTCAGCTCGATTTTTCTGAGCTAGGTCAGGCAGCCAAAGAAAATATGAAAGAAAACTACACCTGGGAAAAAATTGTAGGTGAATACGAGGAGCTATTTTTATCATGAAAGTGACTATTCTTCTGTCTACCTATAATGGTGAGCAGTTTTTGGCAGAGCAGATTGAAAGTATTCAAGCCCAAACTTATAGGGATTGGCAGCTCTTGATTCGAGATGATGGCTCTAGTGATGGGACGCGAGCGATTATTGAGGATTTTTGCCAACAGGACGACCGGATCTTCTTTATCAACCCAGAAGCCGCTCAAAATTTGGGTGTCATTAAGAGTTTTCATAGCTTGCTGAAGTATCAGGATTCGGATGTTTACTTTTTTAGTGATCAGGATGATGTCTGGTTGCCGGATAAGTTGGCGATTCAGTTGGCTGCAGCAGAAAACTATGATGCTTCCGTACCTTTGTTGGTTTATATGGATTTAAAAGTGGTGGATCAGGAGCTAAATGTTGTTCACGAAAGTATGATTCGGACGCAGTCTGACCATGCCAATACAGAATTGATTCAGGAACTGACGGAAAATACGGTGACAGGTGGCGTTTCGATGATCAACCGCGCTCTGGCTGATTTGTGGACAGGGCAGGAGGAGCATGAACTGCTTATGCACGATTGGTATCTGGGCTTGTTGGCTTCGGCCTTTGGGCAACTCGTTTATCTAGATCAGCCAGGAGAACTTTACCGCCAACATTCCAATAATGTATTAGGAGCCCGAACCTTACGCAAGCGGATGAAGAACTGGATTCATCCTAGCCGTCTATTTGTTAAATATTGGAAATTGATAAAAGACAGTCAGACTCAAGCTCGCAACCTTCTCAGCCAGCCTCTGACAACTGAAAATAGAGAAATTATTGAGAATTTTGTGACAATCATGGAAGCCCCTTTTGCAGAGCGACTGCGACGGATTCGAAAGTATGGCTACAGAAAAAATCGTGCCTTTCATACTTTGGTTTTCACGACGCTCATTCTCACAAAATTTGCTTATAAGGAGTAATATGCATGCTAGATTATTTTAGCCAAAAAAACTGGATTCTCTTGAGAGAGATGATTAAAACAGATTTTAAATTACGTTATCAAGGCTCTCTTATTGGCCACTTATGGTCTATTTTGAAACCTCTACTACTATTTACGGTCATGTATTTAGTTTTTGTACGTTTTTTACGTTTCGATGATGGTACCCCTCATTACGCAGTATCGCTTCTCTTAGGAATGGTGACGTGGAACTTTTTCTCAGAAGCAACCAATATGGGCATGATGTCTATTGTGTCTAGAGGGGACTTGTTACGAAAGTTGAATTTCTCTAAGTCGATTATTGTCTATTCTGCTATTGCAGGTGCGGCAATAAACTATGCAATTAATCTATTGGTGGTTTTTGTTTTTGCGTTGATTAATGGTGTCTCATTTAGTTTTGGATGGTTAGTCATCATTCCTTTGTTTTTAGAGCTGGTTTTAATGTCGGCTGGTTTTGCCTTTATGCTCTCTACGCTCTTTGTAAAATATCGCGATATTGGTCCAATTTGGGAAGTAGTGCTGCAGGCAGGCTTATATGCGACACCAATCATCTATTCACTGACTTTTATTCTTCAGAGAGGACAAGTTACTTTTGCAAAATTAATGATGCTAAATCCAATTGCACAAATTATTCAAGATTTACGCCACTTTGCAATTTATTCAGGGAGCATGCGAGGATGGGATTTGATTGAAAATCCATGGATTGCTCTGATTCCTTATTTATTGCCAGTAGTGATATTTGGACTTGGATATTATATCTTTAATAAAAATGCTAAGAGATTTGCGGAGATTCTATAATGTCAAATAATATTGCAGTAAAAGTTGACCATGTCAGTAAGTTTTTTAAACTGCCAACAGAGTCAACACAAAGTTTAAGAACAAGCCTAGTTAACCGATTTCGAGGAATCAAAGGTTACAAAGAACAACATGTCCTAAAGGATATTTCCTTTGAAGTGGAAAAGGGAGATTTTTTTGGAATTGTCGGCCGTAATGGTTCAGGAAAATCAACCCTTTTGAAAATCATTTCAGAGATTTATATTCCCGAAAAGGGAACAGTGACCATTGATGGCAAGTTGGTTTCCTTTATCGAGCTAGGTGTCGGCTTCAATCCAGAGCTGACCGGCCGCGAAAATGTCTATATGAATGGTGCCATGCTGGGCTTCTCAACTGAAGAAGTAGATGCCATGTATGATGACATTGTTGAATTTGCTGAGCTGGGTGAGTTTATGAATCAAAAACTCAAAAATTATTCTAGCGGGATGCAGGTTCGTCTGGCTTTCTCTGTGGCAATCAAGGCTCAAGGTGACATTCTGATTTTGGATGAGGTTCTGGCTGTTGGGGATGAAGCTTTTCAGCGCAAGTGTAATGACTATTTCTTAGAAAGAAAGAATTCTGGGAAAACAACTATTCTGGTTACCCATGATATGGGAGCTGTCAAGAAATATTGTAATAAGGCTATTTTAATTGAAGATGGTTACATTAAAGCCAAAGGTGAGCCTAGAGATGTTGCCAATCAATATAGCTTTGACAATACAGAACAAGTAATCACTTCAGATCAACCGGGAATTGAAAGAAGTGGTTCAGTTGTTGAAAATTTGAAGTTATCACTATTGTCTTCTAAAAGAGCTGCACCAAATGAACCAATTTCATTTGATTTGACGTATACCTTGCTAGAAGCTGTGCCGACTTATATTGCTATCTCATTTACAGATATTGATCGTAATATTTGGATTTATAATGATAATACGATGGATAATTTAACAAGTGGCAAGGGTGATGTTAAGGTAAACTATCAGTGTTCACTAGCAGGACTAAATGATATTAAGTTAAAACTTGAAATTACTGTGAGGGATGAGAATAATCAAGTTTTAGCCTTTCTTCCGACTGATGAGATTCCAGTTATTGTTCTAAATAGGGACGATATTGATGAAGATGATGAGTCAGCTAAAGATTCTGCAACTGGTATTATTCAAAGAAATGGGAAGTGGAGTTTTTCTTAAGAGAAAAAGGGAAGTTTGAATGAAAGTATCGATTATTTGTACCAATTATAATAAGGGGGATTGGGTACGAGAGGCTATAGATAGCTTTCTCAATCAGAAAACAAATTTTGATTTCGAGATTATTATCATTGATGATGCTTCAACAGATCATTCGTATGAGATTATTCAAGAATATCAAAATAAGTTTCCTGAAAAAGTTAGAACTTTTCGTAATGAAGTGAACCTTGGCATTACTAAAACTTGGAAAAAAATTTGCCGAGAAGCTAAAGGTCAATATATCGCAAGATGTGATAGTGATGATTTTTGGATTGACCCATTAAAACTTCAAAAGCAAGTTGATTTGTTGGATGCTTCAATTGATTCACTTTGGTCAAATACTGAATTTGATATGGTAGACTTAGACGGGAATCTTATCCAAAAAAATGCCTTTGCTAATAAGGCGCTTCCTTTGATTGATTCCTATGAAGAGATGCTTGTTATGAAAGGTATGACGATGGCTTCAACCTGGTTGGTTGATACCGCACTTATGCAAGATGTATCTGCTCAAATTAGCGATACAGCCGCAGACGATACATTTGAGTTACAACTTGAATTATTCAAACGCACTAAAATTTCTTTTTTGAGTGATTCCACCACTGTGTATCGTATGAATTTAGGGTCCGATTCAAAACCTATGACATTGGAGACTGCTGAAAAGCGGTTCACAGGTATCTTGGATTCTCAAATTAAATATCTCAACAAGTATCCAGATCAGGATATTCAAAGAATCTCACACTTAGCGCTTGTTAAGGATCGTGATTTGGATGTCTTAGTTTTTAAAAAAGATCGTCAGATAGAAGACTTAGATTTAAGACTGAATCAGGTGTCGCGAATTTCTCATGACCAAAATGAGTATATTGAAGTTTTGAAGAAAGAGAGTCAAGAGTTTCAAAATAAGTTCAATCGTTTACAGATTTTATATGATGACTTACAAAACCAATATAACAGTGTTGTTACTTCGAGAAGATGGACAATACCAACTAAAATTATTAATTTCTTTAGGAGAAGTAAATGAAACGTCTATTGCTTTATGTTCATTTTAATAAATATGATCATATTAGTCGGCATGTATTTTATCAACTTGAACATATGAGACCATTGTTTGATAAATTAGTTTTTATTTCAAATAGTCGTCTTAGTGAAAGTGAAGTACAAAAACTTCGTGATAAACACCTGATTGATGATTTTATCCAACGTGAGAATAAAGGTTACGATTTTGCTGCTTGGCATGATGGTATGAAATTTGTTGGATTTGATAACTTGAAACAGTATGATTCTGTCACTGTTATGAATGACACTTGTTTTGGTCCACTCTGGGACATGGCACCGATCTATGATAACTATGAATCAAACCCAAATGTAGATTTTTGGGGTATGACTAATCATCAAGGAATTAAAGCCGGTGATATTTATATTCATGAACATTTGCAATCTTACTTTATTTCATTTAAAAAACGCTTAGTTGAATCTAGTGTTTTCCAAAAGTTCTGGAAATCAGTTGAGAGTTTCGAAGATGTTCAAAAGGTAATTGATAATTATGAAACTCTTTATACCAAGAAATTCATGGATGCTGGATTTAACTATGAATCTATTCTCAATACGATTCCATTAAATGACAAGTTTTTCCATAGCAATTTCACTATTCATTATCCCCATGTTTTGCTTGATGCAGGAGTGCCGTTCATCAAGGTTAAAACATTTGATTTAACTCAGCATCTAGCTCCTTATTTGCTTAAGGAAATCGAGAAAAGAACGAACTATCCAGTAGAATTTATCTTATCTCACATGTCAGATATGAGTTTACCAACTCCACCTTATTTACTTGATCGCAAAGTTATTGAGGAAAGTTCACAGACATATTCAGACACTAAAAAAATTGCTGTACATCTTCATACCTACTATGTTGACTTACTAGAAGACTTTTTAAAGCAATTTGAAAATTTTCACTTTACTTATGACCTCTTCCTAACTACGGATTCAGAAAAGAAAAAATTAGAAATTGAAGCTGTTTTATTAAAACGTAATCAACTAGGGAAGATATATATTACTGGAAATAAAGGTCGAGATATTATCCCAATGCTGAAATTGCGGGAAGAATTGTGTACCTATGATTATATCGGGCATTTCCATACTAAAAAATCTCCAGAATATCCATATTGGGTAGGAGATTCATGGAGAAATGAGCTATTTGACATGTTATTAAAACCGGCTGATTTGATCATGGCTAGTTTGGAAAATGATAAGCGTTTAGGATTAGTAATTGCAGATATCCCGACTTTTTTCCGATATACTAAGATTGTGGATCCGTGGAATGAAAATAAATTTGCTGACGATATGAATATTCTTTGGGAGAGAATGGACATTAATCGTTCTATTGACTTTAATAAATTAAATACCTTTATTATGAGTTATGGAACATTCATTTGGTTCAAGTATGATGCCTTGAAACCACTCTTTGATTTAAATCTACAAGATGAGGATATTCCTTCGGAGCCTCTTCCGCAACATACTATTTTACATTCTATCGAGAGAATTCTTGTTTATTTAGCTTGGTCACAAAGGTTTGACTATGCTATTTCTAAAAATGATATTTATATCACACCATTTGTAGATAATACTGTTTTAAATATCCGTCCAGATACTTTACCTAATACTTATATTAATTTTGATAATATCGGGGGAATCAAAGGCGCCTTAAAATATATTTATCGAGGGCCAGGTAGTGCGATAAAGTATATTATAAAAAAAATATTAATAAAGATAAATGGGACAAGAAATAATTTATCAGATAAAGAGGGAAGAAGTTAGTTGAAAAAAGAACTGAAATTTTTAGGTGACTATTATGAACAGATTTGTTTTATTTTAATTAGTTGTTTAATCTTAGATGTGACAGCTGTTAATATTAATGTCTCCTCAGCTTTTAGAATATTTACTATCAATTCCCCGTTCCTAATTTTTGCAATGATTATTAGTGGAATTGCATGCTGGTTGCTAGGACGCTATATTTCAAAATTTCTACGAAAAGAAACATTTATCGCTATTGTAGTTGTCTTTTTTATCTATATGCTATTTTCTTATCTGCTGGAAATCACAAGAAACTTGAATGATTTTTCTTATAAAATATGGGATATTGACAAGAATCATTTATGGCAAACTAATAGTTTATATCTAATAATTCCCATACTAGCTTTTGGAATTATTAACAAATATATTCTGAAAGAAGGTAAGCAGGAACCATTTAAAACTTTTAATATTAATTACCAGAACTTAAGTTTTATGGAGACATTAGTCGTTTCCCAGTTATTTATTATAATGTGTTTAACAGATTATAAATTGCCAGCGGTAATGGATAAACTTTCATTATTTTTAGAATTTACGAATACAAATAGTGAGCAATATATTTTTCGATTAATTGGGTTTGTTATCTACATTGTTCTAGTCTCTACAATTCCAAGCTTCATACTTGTGAAAGGTATGAGAGATGTTATTAACAATCGTTCTAGTTTTTCAGTAGCATTTACATTTAGTGCACTTTTTGCGTTTATCTTCAATTACACAATTCAGGATAGTCTCAAGGCTGATGTAATCATATTAGATTTACGCTTATTTACAGGAGCAACACTTTTTCAGATTATTATCTTTTTTGCTTTATTTTTATTAATTTATTTAATTTGTAATAGTTTTTTATTCCCGACAATCATTTGTATATTTTTGGGAGTTGTTACAACTATTGCAAATAGTTTGAAATTTCAATTTAGGCAGGAGCCAATTCTTCCTAGTGACTTAGCTTGGTTGAAGACACCCAGAACCTTGCTAAGCTATGCAGATGGACATTATGGAATGTATATTTTACTTAGCGTTTCTATAGTAACAATATTCTATCTTGCTGTTAGAAAATATATTTTACCAAATAAATTAATCCAGAATTTCAAACATAGACTAGCTTTAATTTTACTAATCTGCAGTTTTTTTGCTACAGTTACAGGAATCTTTTCGTCTAAAAAAGATGGAAGAATTGCAGAAAATATCCCTGTGATTTCTATTTTGAATAATTACCATGATCTAACTTGGTATGGCAATACGATTAATTCTCAATTACGATCATTGACATTCGTATGGTTCTCGCAGATGTCAGAAACTGTGATGACACAGCCGAATGGTTATAGTCAGTCAAAGATTCGTTCTTTGGAAGAAAAGTATAAACAATTAGCAGATTCAATAAATACTACTAGGTCAAACCTAATAAGCGAGCAAACTGTAGTTTATGTTTTGAGTGAAAGTTTTTCTGATCCTGAAAGGCTTTCAGGCATATCAATTACAACAAATCCGATTCCAAATATTCGTGATGTCAAATCACGAACGACAAGTGGTTTGATGCAATCAGACGGTTACGGTGGCGGAACTGCAAATATGGAGTTTCAAACAATTTCAGGACTTCCATACTATAATCTTTCACCAAGTATATCGGTTCTCTATACAGAAATTGTTCCTAGAATGAATGTATTTCCTGCAATTAGTGATCAATTTGAATCGAAGAATCGTATTGCCATACATTTAGCTGCTCCAACGAATTACTCTAGAGATATTATTTATAAGACATTAGGGTATGATAAATTTATTTCTTTAGGAACTAGTGGATTATCTGTTTATAGACAAGGAGAGAATTATAGCGATGCTTCTACTTATCAACTAGTAATAGATAACTTAAAGAAAGAGCAAAATCAGTTTTTTTCAGTAATAACAATGCAGAATCATGCACCTTGGTCAGAAAGCGAGCCCTCAAATCTTATGGCACAAGGCGAGGGCTTTACAGCCAATGAAAATAACAAGTTAATAAACTATACTCGCTTGCTCTACCACACAGACAATGCGACCAAGGAGTTTCTAGATAAGCTTTCTAAGTTTGATAAAAAGATAACAGTAGTCTTTTATGGTGATCACTTGCCAGGTCTATATCCTCAATCAGCTTTTAAGGATCATCCCGAAAATCAATATTTGACCGATTACTTTATCTGGAGTAATTATGAGACACCTAAGTTGAACTATCCTTTGGTTAATTCTAGTGATTTTTCAGCCCTACTACTTGAGCAGACCAATTCGAAAGTATCTCCTTACTACGCCTTATTGACTGAGGTTCTCCATAAAGCCAGTGTGGACAAGAAAGCACTGGATTCATCAGCTCAGGAAATTGCAGATGATTTGAAATTGATCGAGTATGATATGGTTGGTGGAAAAGGATATCTTTCGAAGGATTTCTTTGCTGTACCAGCAAAATAAAAATAGAATAGGTTTACCAATTCTATTTTTTATTATTTTATGCTAAACTAGTAGTAAGGGGGGTGAAGATATGATAAAGATTTTTGGGAAAGTCCGCTATCATTGGCAACCAGAAATGTCGGTGTTGGTGATTTATTGGTCTTTGTCAGTCATTCCGATTTTTATAGGACTGGCCTTGATGTACGAAAGCTCCAATGTTCCGACTCTTGTCCTCTTTTCATTCTTTTTGTTCATGGTCTTACTGGCTATCGGTGTGCATAGATATTTCACGATTTATGATGACGGTATTTTGCGCATTATTACGGCAAATCCTTTCACGCCAATCAAGATTGATATTTCAACGATTGAGAAGCTAGAAGTTACAAAAACGTCTATCACCCTTCATTTTACAGGGAAGAGTCGTAGCAGGACCTTCTGTATGCGGAAGTGGCCAAAAAAATATTTTGTCAACGCCCTAGCTTTAAATGAGCATTTTAAAGGCGAAGTGGAATTAGTAGACAATCTGACTCTTCTAGATTATTTCGAGGTCTACTATGGTGACCAATCTAAGAAAAATTAGTCTTTTAGCAGAGCTCGGGTTGGACAGTTTTTAATAGCCTCGAGAATCTCAGGCTGACTCTCAACCTCTTTCGCTAAGAGCTGGTCGTCTTGATAAAATTTGACAATGCCATTATCGTGATAATCAAAAAGATCTGAGTAGGTCTGGCAGAGTCCGCAAGCAATGCAACGTTCGGGAATGAGTGTAACTTTCATACTCATATTGTAATAAGATTTTTAGAAAAACTCAAGGAGGAAGTCATGGAAAAAGAACCATGGGAAGCAGATGTATATGATAATGGAGCAGAGAAATTGAATCGCAGAAAGAAAAGTCAGGCGAGTCGAGTTGATCGCTGGCTGACAATATTAGCGGCTGTTTTTCTAGTGATGGTCATTGCTATGGCACTCTTTTTCGCCTACCTATCTACTGGTGGAAGTAATAAAAAGACCGTTATGGATGGATTTTATGGTACTTCTAATGCAGCTGCATCTTCAAGTAGCAGCGCAGAACAACCAGCTCCATCAGAGCAACCAAGTGAATCAGAAGAAAAGCCAACTCAGTCTTCAGAAGGTACTTTGACTGTTCAGCCTGGTGAAGGAGAAGCTGCGATTGCAGCGCGTGCAGGTATCTCTATTGCAAAATTGGAGCAATTAAATCCGTCGCACATGTCTACTGGTTCTTGGTATGCCAACCCAGGTGACATTGTTAAGATTCAGTAGGAGCGGGTTATGAAACAGATTCAGATTGCGATTGATGGACCTGCGTCAAGTGGAAAATCCACTGTTGCAAAGATTATTGCCAAAGATTTTAATTATACCTATTTGGATACGGGTGCCATGTACCGTGCAGCTACTTATATGGCTCTGCGAAATCATCTGACTGAAAATGATGTAGATGAGATCGTAACCTTGCTCGAGACTTATTCGATTAGTTTTGGTCGTTCTGAAAATGGTGAGCAGCTAGTGTTTGTAGGAGATGTTGATGTCACTCATCCGATCCGAGAAAATGAAGTAACCAATAATGTGTCGTGGGTGGCAGCTATCCCGGAAGTGCGTGAAAAATTGGTTCATTTGCAGCAGTTGATTGCTGCACAGGGCGGCATCGTCATGGATGGACGTGATATTGGAACGGTCGTCTTGCCAGATGCAGAATTGAAGATTTTTCTAGTTGCTTCAGTTGAGGAAAGAGCAGAACGCCGCTACAAAGAGAACCTTGAAAAAGGGATTCCAGCTGATTTGGAAACTCTCAAAAGAGAAATAGCGGAGCGGGACTACAAGGATAGTCATCGCGAAGTATCACCCTTGAAACCAGCAGCTGACTCCATTCATTTTGATACGACTGGCATTGGAATTGCAGAAGTTGTCAAATTTATTGAAGAAAAAGCGAAAAAAATTATTGACAAATAAAAAGAAACTTGGTATGATAGTGGAGTTGAGAAAAGCAGAAGTGAGAACTTCTCGCCTTGCGACTAACGTTGTCTGGCTCTACAGGATTCAGTTTCAGTGATGAAATACTATCATGTAGTGCGGGTTTGCGTTAGCAGGTCCGCACTTGTTTTTCTCTAAAAATAAAAAAAGAGGTGAAAACCATAGCAAAACAAGACTTATTCATCAATGATGAAATTCGTGTGCGTGAAGTTCGGTTGATCGGTCTTGACGGCGAACAATTAGGTATTAAACCGCTTAGCGAAGCCCAATCTCTTGCGGATGAAGCAAATGTCGATTTAGTCCTGATTCAGCCACAAGCTAAACCACCTGTTGCGAAAATTATGGACTATGGCAAGTTCAAGTTTGAGTATCAGAAAAAGCAGAAAGAACAACGTAAAAAACAAAGCGTTGTCACTGTGAAAGAAGTACGTCTCAGTCCTACCATTGATAAAGGGGACTTTGATACAAAACTTCGTAACGCACGCAAGTTCCTTGGAAAAGGAAACAAAGTTAAGGTATCCATTCGCTTTAAAGGACGGATGATTACCCATAAAGAAATTGGAGCTAAGGTCTTGGCAGACTTTGCTGAAGCAACTCAAGATGTTGCGATCATTGAGCAAAAGCCTAAGATGGATGGACGTCAAATGTTCATGCAAATGGCACCGATTAGTGACAAAAAATAAACTGTCAAAAAGTTAGAAAAAGGAGATTTTATCATGCCAAAACAAAAAACACACCGCGCATCAGCTAAACGTTTCAAACGTACAGGTTCTGGTGGCTTGAAGCGTTTCCGTGCTTACACTTCTCACCGTTTCCACGGAAAAACTAAGAAACAACGTCGTCATCTTCGTAAAGCATCTATGGTGCATGCAGGAGATTTCAAACGTATCAAAGCAATGCTTACAGGTCTTAAATAAGAGATTTTGTAACAATTATCTAGGAAATATTGGAGGAAATAAAACATGGCACGTGTTAAAGGTGGCGTTGTATCACGCAAACGTCGTAAACGTATTTTAAAATTAGCTAAAGGTTACTATGGAGCAAAACACATCTTGTTCCGTACTGCAAAAGAGCAAGTAATGAACTCTTACTACTATGCATACCGTGACCGTCGTCAGAAAAAACGTGACTTCCGTAAATTGTGGATCACTCGTATCAATGCGGCAGCTCGTTTGAACGGACTTTCATACTCACAATTGATGCATGGTTTGAAATTGGCTGAGATCGAAGTGAACCGTAAAATGCTTGCTGACTTGGCTGTTAACGATGCAGCAGCTTTCACAGCTCTTGCAGATGCAGCTAAAGCTAAACTTGCTAAATAAGAATACAAAGAGTTGAAACATTGTTTCAACTTTTTTCTTTTCAGGATGACAATCGCTAAGTGTTTTAGTATAATATAGTGAGAATGGATGGAGGACTGAATGATGAAGTCAAATCGGCTAGCTTGGGATGAATACTTTGCAGCACAGGCACTTTTGATTGCCAACCGTTCGACCTGTAAGCGCGCCAAGGTCGGTGCGGTCTTAGTCAAGGATAATAAGGTCATATCGACCGGCTACAATGGCTCTGTTTCAGGAACAGAGCACTGTATTGATCATGAGTGTTTGGTCATCGATGGTCATTGCGTGCGAACCTTGCATGCAGAGGTCAATGCTATCTTGCAGGGAGCTGAGAGAGGCGTTCCTAAGGGATTTACGGCTTATGTGACTCATTTTCCTTGTTTAAACTGTACCAAGCAACTGCTTCAGGTTGGCTGCAAGCGTGTGGTCTACATCAACCAATATCGGATAGATGATTATGCTCAGTACCTTTACAAGGAAAAGGAAGTGGAACTGGTGCATTTGCCACTAGAAGATGTGAAAGAGGCTATTGCTCAGACGGAGTTGGTATAGTTTGCTTGAAATATTTAGCACTAATCATCCGCTTAGATCGAATAAATCTAAATGATAAAGTTATAGTTTTGAACTATAGCTTTTCTTTTGAAAATGATTCAGCATAATTCTAAAAATCATGATATAATGGAGAGGTTATATAGTCCCGATAAGATGGTAGGAAACTTCTATCAGTACTTTGTAACTCGCAAACAATGACGGCTCCAAAGTTACTCGTCATTCAACGGTTGCAGCTATGCAGCGGTCACCCTATGCGCCTTACTAGCTTCAGAAATAAAAAGGTATCGTTTTTATTCCTTTTGCGTCGTAACTCGTGGGCGAGATGATTTGCAATCATTTTGGAGTTTGTTTACTTGTTTAATATTTTTTAAGGGGGGACATTTCTATGTCAGAACGTAAACTTTTCACGTCTGAGTCTGTATCGGAGGGACATCCCGATAAGATTGCAGACCAAATTTCCGATGCTATTTTGGATGCTATTTTAGCTCAGGATCCAGAGGCTCATGTCGCAGCTGAAACTGCTGTTTATACAGGCTCCGTTCATGTTTTTGGAGAAATTTCGACTACAGCCTATGTAGATATCAATCGGGTGGTTCGTGATACCATTGCAGAGATTGGCTACACCAATACAGAGTATGGCTTTTCTGCAGAGACAGTTGGAGTCCATCCATCTTTGGTGGAACAGTCGCCAGATATTGCTCAAGGGGTCAATGAAGCATTTGAGGTACGAGGAAATACTCAAAAAGATCCGTTGGATTTGATTGGGGCTGGTGACCAAGGCCTTATGTTTGGTTTTGCGGTGGATGAAACGCCAGAGCTCATGCCATTGCCTATTTCTCTCAGTCATAAACTGGTGCGTCGCTTGGCAGAACTGCGCAAGTCAGGTGAATTGTCTTATCTGCGACCAGATGCCAAGTCTCAGGTTACGGTCGAAT
Organism: Streptococcus cristatus ATCC 51100; assembly: GCF_000222765.1. GTDB lineage: Bacteria > Bacillota > Bacilli > Lactobacillales > Streptococcaceae > Streptococcus > Streptococcus cristatus. The sequence continues at coordinate 86,431 of NZ_AFUE01000010.1, forward strand.
ACGATGAAAATGATCGACCAATTCGTGTAGATACGGTAGTTATTTCTACTCAGCATGATCCTGAAGTCAGCAATGAACAGATTCATCAGGATGTTATCCAAAAGGTCATTGCTCAGGTGATTCCAAGCGAATACTTGGATGGTCAGACCAAGGTCTTTATCAATCCTACTGGCCGCTTTGTTATCGGTGGTCCGCAAGGGGACTCTGGCTTGACAGGACGTAAGATTATTGTGGATACCTATGGTGGCTATTCTCGCCACGGCGGTGGTGCCTTCTCTGGTAAGGATGCAACCAAGGTCGATCGCTCTGCATCTTATGCGGCTCGTTATATCGCTAAAAATATCGTAGCTGCTGGTTTGGCTAAAAAAGTAGAAGTTCAGTTGGCCTATGCTATTGGGGTAGCTCAGCCCGTTTCAGTCCGCATTGATACTTTTGGAACCGGCGTAGTTTCTGAAAGCAGACTTCAGAATGCTGTCCGCCAAATTTTTGATTTGCGTCCGGCAGGTATTATCCAAATGTTGGATTTGAAACGCCCAATCTATCGTCAAACTGCTGCTTACGGTCATATGGGTCGGACAGATATCGATCTTCCTTGGGAACGCACAGACAAGGTAGCTGCGCTCCAAGCAGCTTTGCAATAAAATAATAGCTCTCGGTTTAAACTGAGGGCTTTTTTGTCTAGGAAAATGGATAAAACTATGATATAATAAAGAGTAATACCGTGAAAGAGCTAAATTTTAAAACATGAAAAAAATTGTAATTAATGGTGGTCGCCCTTTAAAAGGAGAGGTGACCATTAATGGTGCCAAAAATAGTGTTGTGGCCCTTATCCCAGCTATTATTTTAGCTGATAATGTTGTTACTTTAGATGGTGTGCCGGCGATTTCGGATGTTGATAGCCTTATCGAAATCATGGAAATCATGGGAGCGTCTGTCAAGCGGTCTGGAGATTGCCTAGAGGTTGATCCTAGAAATATCAAGAATATGCCGATGCCATCTGGTAAAATCAATAGTCTACGAGCGTCTTACTATTTCTATGGAAGTTTGCTAGGGCGTTTTGGAGAAGCGACAGTTGGGCTTCCTGGAGGCTGTGACCTTGGTCCTCGTCCGATTGATCTCCATCTCAAAGCTTTTGAAGCGATGGGTGCTCATATGACCATGGAAGGCAATTATATGAAATTGTCAACGGGCGGCAAACGCTTGGCTGGAGCTAGTATTTACATGGATACCGTTAGTGTCGGTGCCACGATAAATACGTTGTTGGCAGCAGTCAAGGCTGAGGGGCGTACGGTGATTGAAAATGCGGCACGTGAGCCAGAAATCATCGATGTAGCTACGCTGCTTAACAATATGGGAGCTCATATTCGTGGGGCTGGGACTGATATTATCACGATTGAAGGTGTAGACAGCCTTCATGGAACGCGCCATCAAGTGATTCCAGATCGGATTGAAGCTGGGACCTATATTTCTTTGGCGGCGGCAATTGGACAAGGTGTCCAGATCAATAATGTCCTTTATGAACATTTGGAAAGTTTCATTGCTAAGCTAGAGGAAATGGGGGTGCGCATGACCATTTCAGAAGACAGCATCTTTGTAGAAGGGCAGAAGGAATTAAAAGCTATTAACATCAAGACTTCGCCTTATCCTGGCTTTGCTACGGATTTGCAGCAGCCGATCACTCCGCTTTTGTTGACAGCTCATGGTCATGGAAAAATCGTTGATACCATCTATGAGAAACGGGTTAACCATGTTGCTGAATTGGCAAAGATGACTGGTAAAATTTCGACTGCTAGCAATCAGATCGTCTATGAAGGACCAAATCAACTGCAAGGTGCTTCTGTGAAGGCAACGGATTTGCGTGCAGGTGCAGCATTGGTGATTGCTGGTCTGATGGCTCAAGGCCGAACAGAGATTACCAATATTGAATTTATTTTACGCGGTTATTCCAATATTATTGAAAAATTAAGAAGTCTGGGTGCGGACATCCAGCTCATCGAAGAATAAGCGTTCATCGCTTATTTTTTATAGAGGAAGCCTATGAATTTGTGGACACAGTTAGCAGCTTTTTCTTTTATTGAAACGGAGCATTCCTTTTTACGCCCGATTCTTTTTGGAGATGCAGAATCCCTTTATAAAATTGCTTCCAATCCGGATAATACCGAGTTTATTTTTCCGACTGAAAGTAGTTTACAGGAAAGTGAATATGTCATCGCCAATTATTTTATGAAAAATCCCTTGGGAATTTGGGCAATTTGTGATAAGGAAACGAATGAAATGATTGGTTCCATTAAATTTGAAAAAATGGACGAAATAAAAAAAGAAGCTGAACTAGGATATTTTTTGAGGAAAGACTACTGGGGACAGGGCTTGATGACCGAAGTTGTCCGTGAATTGGTTTTTCTTTCCTTTACGAAATTCGATTTTAAGCGTCTGACCATTATCACGCATGAAGAGAATATTGCTAGTCAGAAAGTTGCACAGAAAGCTGGTTTTAAGCTCTTCCGTCAGTTTAAAGGGAGCGACCGCTATACGAGAAAGATGAGAGATTACACCGAATATCGCTACGAAAAAGGAGATTTCAATGAGTAAACACCAGGAAATTTTGGCTTATCTTGAAAATCTTCCAATTGGTAAGCGGGTCAGTGTTCGGAGTATTTCAAATTACTTGGGTGTCAGCGACGGAACGGCCTACCGAGCGATCAAGGAAGCTGAAAATAGAGGAATTGTCGAAACCAGACCCAGAAGTGGGACTATCCGAGTGAAGTCGAAAAAGGTTGTTTTAGAGCACCTGACCTACAAGGAAATTGCGGATATTACTGGTTCAGAGGTGCTTGCTGGCGAAAGAGGACTGGAAAAAGAATTTAACAAGTTCTCTATCGGAGCTATGACCGAGCAAAATATCCTACGTTACTTAAACGAAGGCGGCCTACTTATTGTCGGGGATCGGACGCAGATTCAGATCTTGGCTCTTGAAAATGAGAATGCCGTGCTAGTAACGGGAGGATTTGAAGTCGATCCAGAGGTTTTAAAACTGGCCAATCGTATTGAAATTCCCGTCCTAAGAACCAAGCACGATACCTATACTGTGGCGACCATGATTAACCGTGCCCTGTCCAATATCCAGATTAAAACTGATATTTTGACAGTAGAGCAGGTTTATAGGGCCAGTCACGAATATGGTTTCTTACACGATACAGATACCGTTCGTGACTATCTGGACTTGGTTCGTCGTAATCGGACCAGCCGTTTTCCAGTCGTTAATCAGCATCAAATGCTGGTTGGTGTCGTGACGATGCGGGATGCGGGAGATAAGTCTCCTTTGACTACCTTGGATAAGGTTATGACCCGAAAAATCTTCATGACTGGTCTTTCAGCAAATATTGCCAACATCAGTCAGCGCATGATTGCAGAGGATTTTGAAATGATTCCGGTAGTGCGTGGAAATCAGACTCTTCTTGGAGTGATTACACGTCGGGATATTATGGAAAAAATGAGCCGCTCACAGATTTCCAGTCTACCGACCTTCAGTGAGCAGGTGGGCCAGAAGCTTCATCGCCAAGAGGATATTTTTTCTTTCACTGTCGAGCCTTTCATGCTGGAGCAAAATAGAGTCTTGGCTAATGGCGTCTTGACGGAAATTATCACTCGGATTACACAGCAGTTGATGACGAGGAATAGTCAGAGCTTAATCGTTGATCAGATGATGATCCATTTCTTTCAGGCTGTTCAGATTGATGATGTCCTGCAGATTCGGCCTCGGATTATTCATCAAACGCGGCGGACAGCAGTGATTGACTATGATATCTACTTAGATTCGCTATTCGTTGCCAAAGCGACGATTACTGTAAAAATTAATTAGTAAAGAGGTTAATAATGATTACTATAAAATCACAACGTGAAATTGATTTAATGGACAAGAGCGGAGATTTCTTAGCTTCTGTTCATATCGGCTTGAGAGATTTGATCAAGCCAGGTATTGACATGTGGGACATTGAAGAATATGTCCGCAAGCGCTGTAAAGAAGCTAATGCCTTGCCTCTTCAGATTGGCGTAGAGGGCAGTATCATGGATTATCCTTATGCGACTTGTTGTTCTCTCAATGATGAGGTGGCCCATGCCTTTCCTCGTCATCAAAAATTGGTAGAAGGTGATATCATCTGTGTGGACATGGTTGTTGGCTTAGTCGACAAGGCTGAATTGGATGTATCTAAGCTGGACTTTAACAACGTAGAGCAGATGAAGCAATATACAGAAAGCTTCCGTGGTGGTGTCGCAGATTCTTGCTGGGCTTATGCAGTTGGTCAGATTAGTCCAGAAGCGCAGCAGCTCATGGATGTGACTAAGGAGTGTCTCTACCGAGGAATTGCAGCTGCAAAAGTTGGTAATCGCATTGGAGATATTGGTGCAGCCATTCAAGAATATGCTGAAAGTCATGGATACGGAGTAGTTCGTGATTTGGTTGGTCACGGGGTTGGTCCAACCATGCATGAGGAGCCAATGGTGCCGCATTATGGCCGTGCAGGACGCGGTTTGCGCCTGCGGGAGGGAATGGTTCTGACTGTCGAGCCAATGATCAATACAGGTACTTGGGAAATTGACACAGACTTTGAGACCGGTTGGGCACATAAAACCCTAGATGGCGGTCTTTCTTGCCAATATGAGCACCAATTTGTCATTACCAAAGATGGTCCTGTGATTCTAACCAGCCAGGGCGAAGAAGGGACTTATTAAGTATACAGGGCTGGGCTTGTCCCAGTCTTTTTGAATAGGAGAGAGATGTGACAGGATTCATCAAAAAGATAAGAGAAAATGAATTTCTCAGAGCTTTTTTCCATTTTTATCAGGCGTCGGAGGCAGATATTACCAGCATTGCTGTGGCCTATTATTTTCTGATTTCGATTTTTCCCTTGCTATTGATTGCGGCAAATATTCTGCCCTATTTTCAAATTCGGCCAGATGAGCTCTTAGTTGCGCTGAAAGACTTACTGCCAGAGTCATTGTATCTGACGATCGCCAAGGTTGTCCGCGATGTGCTGACCAAGCCATCGACGGGTTTGCTGAGTATTTCTATCCTGTCTGCCCTGTGGACTTTTTCCCAGAGTATGACTTTTTTGCAAAAGGCTTTTAATAAATGCTATGGTACGAAGCAAGGGCGGGGGCTTATCTGGGAGCGGATCTTTGCTTTTATCATGAGTCTAGGTTTGCAAGTCCTACTAGGCTTGTCGCTCGTTTTGACACTATTTGGTCGAATGCTGGTTGGGATTCTTTATGATTTCTGGCACTTTGACCGCGGCCTCTACCAGCAGTTGCTGACCATGACAGAGCCTACGATTTATCTGATGCTCTTTCTCTCGCTGATTCTGCTTTATTTTTCTTTACCCAATGTGAAGATTCCCAAAATCCGCTATGTGTTACCAGGTGCGACCTTGGTTCTTGTTATCATTTATAGCCTCATGAACCTTTTTACTGTTTATATCGAAGCTTATCTAGATCGCTTTTTAGATGTGCGTTTTGTCGGCTCAGTGGTGGTTGTGATTATCATGTTTTGGTTTATCTTGATTGCCAAGGTGCTAATCGTCGGTGCTGTCCTCAATGCAAGCATCCAAAGTCGTTTCGTATCGCACTTTGAAAGCCGTAGTGGTGAGCTTATTCTGAGATTTGACGACGAAGGACATGCAGATAAGAATACAGATGTATAATAGGTGAAATATGAAACAAACAATTTTTAATGCCTCGTTAGAGGAAAGTATGAACTTAGTGACAGATCAGTATATCAAAACTTCATTTGAGGATTTCAATGAAAAAGGTTATGAGGGAAAGCTTTTAGGATTTGTTACAATACAATTTATCCTATTTCTAATCTTTCTTTTTAGTATTTGGGTTGATTCTCAAAATTTGCAGTTTTTATTTATGAAAGTAAGCCTCATAAATGGTGCTTTATTTGGATTGGGATTTGTAGGGTTTGCTGGCTATTTAATTGATCTAACCAAAATAAAAAATCAGTCAATACTATCATATTATTACTTCAATGTATGGTCTAATTTTATGATTTTTCTTCTTTGTTTGCAGTGTCTAGTAATAGGTATAGCTGGAGCAGGAACGATAATAGGAATGATTTTATCTGGCGCATTATATACGGTTGCTTTTATTTTGTACTTTATTAGACTATTTCAAAATTTTCAGAAGAATACGCTCGAAATTTTGTATCAAGAGTCTACTTACTCAAATAGAGGAGCAGATTTTCTCGACCGTTTTGTTGTATTTGCAAAAAGGTACGGAGGGCTTATCCTATTCCTAATAGTTATTTTCCGTATCTTTTTCCCAAACTCGGATCTTATTCAGCAAAATGGTACCTTTCGTTCAATTTTTGTAGCCATTAATCCAATAATATTTGTCCCCTTCCTTTACTTTCTGTATGTTTTAAGTGTGAACAATTTTCAAGGCTACTATCTCAAAAAATATTTGGAAGATTACCGCCAGTTATCTGACTACTCCATAGAAGACTGGTATGGGAAAGAATCGAAAATATACAAAGAGTCGTTGGATCAGGAAGTTTAGTCAATGCTGGTTTACCCACTCGATTTTGATGATGATGGTACCTCCTTTTACAATGTAACCTGAACCAAATAGGAGAAAATAAATGGATAAGATACAAAAAGATATTAATGAAGCACTAGAGACAACGCGAGGATGGAATATATTAGTAATGATTTTCGTAATGTCTCTATATTCGTTTTTGATTACTTGGGCCTCATACTTTCCAATGGCTATGCTTCGAATGGCTAGTGAAGATGGACATGACCTAGTTACGCAATTGACATCAGTAGAAAATAGCCTTATTCCTCCAACTAGTTTTTTGTTCTTCTATTTTTATTTTGTTGGCTCAGTTTTATTAGCTTTTATATAATTTCCAAAAGAAATCGTATTAAAGCCTATTTATTGACTCAGATTCTTCAATTGTGCCTGATTGTGATTTTTTATTATGGTTGGTTTAGAGCCATCTTGTATTTAATCCCTCTAGTTGCAATTCGTATCGTCTACTGGATTGGTTTTGTGTTATCACTGATTTACCTTGTTTATATCCTTGTTACAAAGCAGCGCGCTAGCAAGGATTATTTCTCCTCAGAATATTATAAAAAGTTTTTGAATGTTATTTTGTTCTTATGGTTGTTGATGTATGGAATCAACCTCTTTACCCATGGGCTTAATCATTTCCTAGCGTATCTCTTGCTTGCTTTATTACCAATTTCACCTATTTTCTTATGCCTATTTTTGGTATCATTTTTTAAATCCAGTGTAGTAACGCTAGAGAACTTGAATGCAGTCAATAAAAATCAAGAGAAATACCGTGAAGAATATGGCTATACCATCGAGGAATGGTATGGGAAAAAGTCAAAAATGTACAAGGAATATGTTAAGAAGTCTAAAAAGAGATAAAGGTTTATAGAGTCTATTCATAGTCTCTTGAAGAGGATGAGGAATTTAGGACGTCGTTTCTACATGAAGCTAACCACTTAAATTATGTTCAGGTGGTTTTTCTTATCTTTTCACGACGGTATCGCTCATGTGGTATAATGATACAAAGACATCTTTCTTTTGTTTTTCAGTTTGGCAATCATTTCAAATCAGATTCCAAAACTAACGAATTGTCTAAATCAGATTATAGGAAGAGAATTTTCAAAAGTATTTCGAACAGAAATATGGTAAATAAGGGGTGAGAGAAGTGAAGAAAGTACTAACAATGGTCGGATTCGTCCTGTTGGGTGTTCTGCTTCTATGGGGTTATCATAGTTATCAACAATCAGAGCAGGATAAACAAGAACGCCAACAATCAGAGCAGGCCAAGCAAGAACGCCAAAAATATGAAAATATGGATTACTATACAGGAAAATGGGAAATTGATTCGTATGAGTTTTTAGAAGATGGCAGGGGAGTGGCCGTACATTGGAAGTCGCTGACTCCAGAAGAAGATCGATTGTTTGCCAAGTACAATCCAGAGGTGGCTGAGAACTTTTTAGGCGTTCATGGGGCTTCCAATCAACGCTATATTGTTCGTGATTATTTCCATAATTCTACCTATAGAGGGACACAAAAATTACCAAAAGAGGATCCCGAAGTTTATTATGCCATGTCCATTTATCGGATAGGAGATCGAAAATTGGAAGGGAGTCAGCTCGATATTTATAAACTTGTAGAGGACTATAACCCTGATTATATACCCGAAAAAACTGGTGGTATTATCGAAAAGGATGGTAAAGATTATATACCATTACAAGTATACAAACGAGGATGGGAGTTATCACAGAAAAAACAATTATGGCTGAATTTAGAAACCAAGCAAATTGAATGGGAAGATACAAAAATACAAAAGTATCCTGAAAGCCCTTCGGTAGATCTGGGTCCTTTAAAGGATAAAATGGAAGAAATGACAGTAATGTTTGGAACAACTACTATACTCGATAAGTTGTATCAAAATCAACTTTCCTTCCACCAAGGTGTATTGAAGGGAAGTGTTTTGGAGACAGCTGCGCCTAAAGTTTATCAAGTATTAAGTGAGCAAGATTCACAGTTTTATCTCTTAATTGATTCTAAGATATATAACGATGAGATTTATGGAGATGTCCCACAGTTTCTCGATTTGTATCAGCTTTTTGTCCCAGCTAATACAAACCTTTACGAAGGGTTGACGATTCCAGCCGAACTTAGCAAGGATGATCAAGAACATTCAGTCAATACCAAAGAAGAATTTGACTTGTATTACGATATTGCCAAAGACCGCGAACTAAATAAACAACGCCGAATACTGGTTGAAAAAGGAGAACTAGGAGGATAAGAAGGAGCTTGCTTTGGATGTAGCATCCGAACAGATAGTGCCAGCTCTACTTACATATAAAACAGATTCCAAACAATTTGCCTTCTCTTTTGCTTATATAACTTGGATAAGATAGCTACTGAATACGGCCTTATCCCCATTTATCATTTATCCTAGCGTAATGATTCAAAAGTGAGGCTAAGACTTGTTCCTAGCCTCTTTTTTGATGGTCTAGATAAGGGAAAGGCGGAAGAGTTCTGTGTGGAAGTTTAGTTTTTCATGAAATTTTTCAAAGATAAATATCCAAGAGTATTTTATTGCATTTGCAATAAAAATCTGTTATACTATCTTCAGAAGGAGGAGGTATGTCAATTTTACGTGAGATTGGAATCATTGCTCGGGCTTTGGATTCAATCGCTAATATTGAGTTTCGTGACATAGATTTGGCGCGGGGGCAGTATCTCTATCTAGTGCGGATTGCGGAGAATCCTGGGATTATTCAGGAGGAGCTGTCAGACTTGCTCAAGGTAGATCGCTCGACGGTGGCTCGTTCAGTCAAAAAGCTAGAAAGCAAGGGTTTACTGGAACAGCGGCCAGCTGCCAATAACCGCAAGAACAAGGAATGGTTCGTTACTGAAAAAGGGGCGGCCCTCTATCCTCTTATCTTAGCGGAAAACGAATATTCGGAGCAGGTTTCGTTGGAAAAATTTTCAGAGAACGAGCGAAAAGAGTTAGGAAAGTTGCTGGTTCGCGTCCGAGAGAATATTACCAAGGACTGGGAGCTAGTCAAAAAAGGCCAGAAAAGAAATTATTGAGGTGAAGCATGAAAATTACAGTTGAAAATGAATTTTGGGCTTTGTTTCCAGAAGCTCAGATTAGTGTTTTAGTGGCCAAGGGGCTGGATAATAGAGTTGATGAAAGTAAGGACCCGTATTTCAAATCCCTGCTGGACAAGGGCGCAAAGCGAGCAGCAGACTTTATTCCAGATGAGAATTTCACTCAGAATGATGTCATTCAGGAGTGGCGGCAGGCTTTCAGCCAATTCAAGACCAAAAAAGGAGCGCGTTCCTCTATCGAAGCCCTACTCAAGCGGGTCAGTCAAGGACGGGAATTTAACCCAATCAATCCCTTAGTAGATATTTATAATAGTGTTTCCCTCTCTTATGCGGTTCCATGTGGCGGTGAGGATTTGGACAAGATTGTCGGTGGTCTTTATTTGGGTAAGGCTAAGGGTGGCGAAGCCTTTTTCCCACTGGGAGCTGAGACTGACGCACCGGCTTTACCGGAGGAAATTATCTATTATGATGAGGAGGGAGCAGTCTGCCGTTGCCTTAACTGGAGAGAAGCGCAGCGAACCATGTTGACAGAAGAGACCAAGGATGCCATCTTGGTTATCGAAGCCATCAATGGAGAGCAGGCGGCGCGTGCTCAAGCAGCTATGACGGAACTTCAGACTTTGATTGAGGAATATTTCGGTGTCAAAGGTGATATTACCCACTTGACAGCTGAAAATCCCAGTTTGGAAGTCTAAAAATAGAAACAAATCTGGATCAGAATTATCTGGTCCAGATTTGTTTTTATAGGAGAGTAAGCCGAGTCATTCTTATTTTGCCTTGTTTTTAAAGACAAAAATCTTGCTGAAGATATAGTTGAGGACGATAATCAGCACTTGAGCTATCAAGGTTTCAATGGTATTGACCATCTTAATATCGTTGTGGACGAATTGCCCAATAATCTGCGGGAAGCTAGTGACAAAGATAAAGGTTAGCAGCAAGTTCAAAGCCATAGTAGCCAGTCGGGCAGTGAAAAATTTGACCAATCGAACTGGACAGCCCTGTCTTTTCTGCTTGAAAACGATAGTATCGTTGGTCACAAAGGCAAAGAGAATACCCAGAATATCACCAATAATCGTAGCCAGTAGTTCGTTTCCCGTCAGTTCATAGCAGAGCATCCGACTGACAACGGATACGACAGTTGTTGCCACACCAAAGAAAAGATAGGACAGAACCTCATTGTCAAAGAATTTTTTAATCAAAGTTTTCATAAGCATAGTCTATCACATTTCTAGGATTTATGCTATACTAGTGAAGTTGTCGATTTTTGGGAGATGATTTTTCCGTCTGACGCAACCCTTGGCGCTTAACTTCTTTCGCCAAGCATATTACACGCGCTCATGCGCTAAAGGAGAAAAAATGAAACAAGAAAACTTATCAGTCCGTGATTTGGTTCAGATTGCCATTGTTGCTGCTATTTATGTAGCCCTTACGATTACGCCCCCTTTAAATGCTATCAGCTATGGTGCTTACCAGTTCAGAATTTCTGAAATGATGAACTTTATGGCCTTTTATAATCGGAAATACATCCTGGGAGTGACCATCGGCTGTATGATTGCCAATCTATATAGCTTTGGAATCATTGACGTCTTTGTCGGCGGTTGGTCAACTTTAGTCTTCCTATCATTAGGTGTCTACCTTTTCAGCCGCTATAAGAATCAATACCTGATTAAAGATTTGCTTCGTTTGGATCACTTCTATTTTGCCATTTTCTTTTCTATTTCGATGGTGACGATTGCGGCAGAGTTGTATTTCTTACAGGGCTTGCCATTCTTCCTGACTTGGTTTACAACGGCTATTGGAGAGTTTGCTTCCTTGATTGCTGGAGCTATCCTTATTAACCAGATTGCAAAAAGGATTGATTTGACAAAATAAGACAGTAGAGAGCGGCATTTCCGCTCTTTTTATGTCCTCTTTTTTAGGAAGAATTCGGGACAAATAGAGGAAGATTTTGTGTATTTGTGATAAAATAGAAGTATGAAAGAAAGAATGTCAGAATTAGTCAAATTGCTCAATCGATACGCCCATGAATACTATACGGCAGACAGGCCAAGTGTATCGGACAGCGAGTATGACAGACTCTATCGTGAGCTAGTGGAGTTAGAAGAAAAGTACCCAACTGATATCCTACCTGATAGCCCGACCCATCGGGTGGGTGGGAAGATTTTAGAAGGATTTGAAAAATATCCACACCAGTATCCTCTCTTTAGTTTGCAGGATGCTTTTTCACGTGAAGAATTAATGGCTTTTGACCAGCGGATTCGCAAGGAATTTCCTCAGGTTTCCTATATTTGTGAGCTCAAGATTGATGGGCTTTCTATTTCCCTGACCTATGAAAAGGGAATCTTGGTAGCAGGGGCGACTCGGGGAGATGGCTCTGTTGGTGAAAATATCACGGAAAACCTCAAGCGGGTCAAGGATATTCCTCTGACTTTGAAAGAACCGCTGGACATTACCGTTCGTGGAGAGTGCTACATGCCTAAGGCTTCCTTTGATGCGGTTAATCAATTGCGGCAGGAGAATGGTGAGCCTGAGTTTGCCAATCCCCGCAATGCGGCAGCAGGAACCTTGCGCCAGTTGGATACAGCAGTTGTGGCCAAGCGCAATCTAGCAACCTTCCTCTACCAAGAAGCCAGTCCGACTCAGGCTGGCAGCCAGGAAGAAGTCTTAAACAAGCTAGCGTCTTTGGATTTCTCAGTCAATCCGATTCATTTTCTAGCGGATTCGATTGATGGCGTTTGGGAATTTATTGAAAAGATTGCTCAGGAACGGGATAGTCTGTCTTATGAGATCGACGGTATTGTCATCAAGGTCAATGACTTGGCGGTGCAAGAAGAACTTGGCTTTACGGTCAAGGCACCTAAGTGGGCCATCGCTTATAAGTTTCCAGCTGAGGAAAAGGAAGCCCAGCTTCTGTCTGTTGACTGGACAGTCGGCCGGACGGGAGTTGTGACTCCAACGGCGAACTTGACGCCAGTTCAGCTAGCGGGGACGACTGTTAGCCGAGCAACCTTGCACAATGTGGACTATATTGCAGAGAAGGATATTCGTCAGAAAGACACCGTTATCGTCTATAAAGCGGGGGATATTATTCCTGCTGTTTTGCGCGTGGTGGAGTCTAAGCGGGTCTCAGAAGAGGCTTTGGAAATACCAAGTCACTGTCCGAGCTGTGAGAGTGAGCTGGTGCATTTCGAGGACGAAGTGGCTCTGCGTTGTATCAATCCGCTCTGTCCAGCCCAGATCAAGGAAGGCTTGATTCACTTTGCTAGCCGGGATGCTATGAATATTACTGGCCTTGGTCCAGCAGTGGTCGAAAAGGTCTTTGATAAGAACTTGGTCAAGGATGTGGCTGGAATTTATCGACTTTCTGTAGAAGATTTACTGACCTTGGACGGCTTTAAGGAAAAATCAGCGAATAAATTGTATAATGCCATTCAAGCTTCTAAGGAAAACTCAGCAGAGAAATTGCTCTTTGGTCTGGGAATCCGTCACGTGGGAAGCAAGGCTAGTCGGATTTTGATGGAGAAATTCCACGATATGATCAAGTTGTCACAGGCCAGTCAAGAGGAAATTTCTTCTATTGACAGCTTGGGGACAGTTATCGCTCAGAGTCTGCATTCTTACTTTGAGCAGGAAGGCAGTCAGCTTCTCTTGCGGGAATTGCAAGAAGCTGGCGTCAACCTAGACTATCTGGGGGAGAAAGTGGCAGCTGATGCCGCTCTCGCTGGCAAAACAGTCGTATTGACCGGAAAATTACAAAAATTAACACGGAATCAAGCTAAAGAAAAATTGCTGAGTCTGGGTGCAAATGTTGCTGGAAGTGTGTCCAAAAAGACAGATTTGGTGGTGGCAGGTACCGATGCCGGCAGCAAATTAACCAAAGCCCAAGAACTTGGGATCGAGATTCGAGATGAGGACTGGCTAGATAGCTTGTGAGGCTGAGAATGGAAAATAAGATAAAAAAAGCAAGATTGATTTATAACCCAACTTCTGGGCAGGAAATTATCAAAAAAAATATTGCCGAAGTCTTGGATGTTTTGGAAGATGTTGGCTATGAAACCAGTGCCTACCAGACGACTCCAGAGCCTTTCTCTGCTCAGCGAGAGGCTGAAAGGGCAGCAAGAGCAGGTTTTGATTTGGTCATAGCAGCCGGTGGAGACGGTACGATCAATGAAGTAGTGAATGGGGTTGCGGGTCTAGAAGTGCGCCCCAAGCTGGCTTTCATCCCAACTGGTACGACCAATGATTATGCGCGTGCCTTGAAAATTCCCATGGGAGATCCAGTAGCGGCAGCCCGCATTATCGAAAAGAACCAGACGATTCAGATGGATATCGGTCGGGCTTATGGCAGCAAATACTTTATCAACATTGCGGCGGCGGGCACGCTGACAGAGCTGACTTACAGCGTCCCTAGTGAAGTCAAGACCCGTCTAGGCTATCTGGCTTATGTAGCCGAAGGAGCCAAAATGCTGCCACGCTCCAAATCCCGTAAGGTACGGATTGAGCATGACCATGGTGTTTTTGAGGGCAAGATTTCGCTTGTCTTTGCAGCCTTGACTAATTCTATCGGAGGCTTTGAAAAACTAGCGCCAGATACAAAACTGGACGATGGAAATTTCACCTTGATTCTTGTAAAAACGGCCAAGCTGTTTGATATGCTTAGTCTCATCATACAAGCAATTAATGGTGGCCAACATGTGACGGATGCCAATGTTGAATATCTGAAAACCAGCAAATTGAAGCTAGAGGTATTAGATAAAAAAGCCCCCTTTATGTTGAATCTGGACGGTGAGTACGGAGGAGATACACCAGTAGAATTGGAAGTTTTGCACAATCATCTGGAGTTTTTCGCCAATATAGATGAAATCGATGAGAGCGCTCTTTCCTTAGAAAAATTAGAATGAAGAGATAAATAAAAATGCTAGACTATAAAGTCATTGTCCATTACCACAATCCTAAGGGAGATTACTTTTCTTATGATTTGTGGCAGTGGCAGACGGATCAGTGGGGAAAAGAAGCACCTTTTTCTAAACTAGATTATTTTGGTATCCAGGGAGAACTATCTTTTAAAAGTTGGGAGCCCCTTAGTCAGGCTCATGTGATTGTCAAGCGTTCAGACTGGTCCAGCCAATCTTGCGACTACCACATTGATTTATTGCCAGTACATTTGCCCACAGAGGTTTGGTTGATTGAAGGAGATCATCAGGTCTACTATTCCTTGCAAGCGGCGACGACGAGCCACCAATATTCGCGGCGACGTCCTCATAATTTCGATGTGGCTATGCGGTCGGATTATTTTGATGAATGCTGGGGCTACCAAGGCTGGCTTGGGCATCGTCTGCAGGGGCAGGTAAATGAGTTTAAAGTTTGGGCTCCGACAGCCAAAAAAGTTGAATTGCTAGTCTATGAAACTTCTGATAATCAAGCACCCGTTTATAAAGAATTCCCTATGGAAAAGGGCGAAATTTACTCGCACGATCATGCAAAAAATACAATCGGAGTTTGGTCGGTGGAAGTGCCAGAAGATTTAGCTGGCAAGGCCTACCAGTATCATGTTCATTTTGAAAACCAGCATTTTTTGACGCGAGATCCTTATACAATTGCTACCAGTCCAGATGGCAAGCGCTCAGCTATTATTGCTGAACAGGACAAGACTGTTGCTGGTTTTAAGGTATGCCAAGGCAAGGAGGCAACTTGGCGTTTAGATAACCCAAATCAAGCGGTCATCTATGAGATGCATATCCGAGATATTAGCAAATCGCCTAGTTCAGGTGTCGCAGAGCATTTGCGAGGAACTTTTTTAGGTGCTTGTCAACGTGGCACTAGAAATAGTCAGGGAGACCAGACCACTTTTGATTATATTC
The DNA here is from genome assembly GCF_000222765.1 of Streptococcus cristatus ATCC 51100. GTDB lineage: Bacteria > Bacillota > Bacilli > Lactobacillales > Streptococcaceae > Streptococcus > Streptococcus cristatus. The sequence continues at coordinate 101,940 of NZ_AFUE01000010.1, forward strand.
GCAATCTAGGTATCAATGTCGTGCAGCTCCAGCCGGTTTCTGATCGACACAAGGACTATGACGAAAATGGCCAAGTTACTTATAACTGGGGCTATGATCCACAGAACTACAATGCACCAGAAACCAGTTTTTCTTCTAATCCAGATGATCCAGGTCAGGCTATCCGAGATTTGAAAACCATGATTCAGGCTTATCATGATGCAGGGATTTCTTTGACCTTGGATGTGGTTTACAATCATATTTATTCGACTTTTGACTCAGCCTTTCAGTCAACGGTTCCCGATTATTACTACCGGATGAATCCCAACGGTTCTTTCCAAAACGGTACCGGAGTTGGCAGCGAGACGGCCAGTGAGCATGAAATGTTCCGCAAATTCATGATTGATTCACTTCGCTATTGGGTAGAAGAATTCAATGTGGATGGCTTCCGTTTTGATTTGATGGGAATCCATGATGTCACCACCATGAATATCATCCGAGAAGAAATGGACAAAATTGATCCACGGATTTTGCTTTATGGTGAAGGTTGGGATATGGGAACAGGCCTGATGCCAGAGGACAAGGCTAAGAAAGACAATGCTTATCAACTGCCGCGAATTGGCTTCTTCAATGATACACAGCGTGATGCGATAAAGGGTGCTGAAGTCTACGGTGGTCTGAAAGCTGGTTATGTGAGCGGACAAGCGACTGAAGATATTATAGCAAAGGCTATTTTGGGTAGCAGTGAGTTAGGCTCCTATTTGACACCGAGCCAAGTTCTTAATTATGTGGAGGCGCATGATAATTTCAATCTGCATGACTTGCTGGTTGACTTGCACCCAGAAGATGATGAGGTCACTCGGGCCAAAAGAATTGAGCTGGCAACAGCTATGAACTTGCTTATGCAGGGAATGGCATTTATGGAATTGGGCCAAGAATTTTCCCGCACAAAACTAGTAGGAACAGGCGAAGAGGGCCAAGTCCTGCCTAGCGACCGTGACAGAGCAATGAACAGCTACAATGCTCCCGATGCTGTCAACCAAGTGAATTGGGAACTGATCAGCCAACATCAGGAGAGTATTGACTATATCAAGCAGATTATTCACTTAAAGACAAGTCAGAAGGAATTTTCTTATCAAACCTATGAAGAGATTTACAAACATGTCTTTGTAAGAGAAGCCTTTGCTGGCAGTGGTATCGTCATTTTTGAGATTAAAGATGAAAAACATTATGAAATCATTTTTAACGCAAGTGGCCTGCCATATTACCTTGAGAATGCGGATCACCTACGTTTGTTGGTCGGAAATAGTCGTCATAAGAGACCCTTCTATGTTGAAAATCTGACCGCTTCTGTTTTTGAAGTGATTGCATAATATGAATAAAAATAAGAAAAGATTGAAGACAGGCTTTGCAGCTTAAGTTTTCAATCTTTTTTGTGCTTCAAAAATAAAAACTCTCCCCAAAACATTTTTCAATGCTTTAGGAAGAGTTGAGTAGTCTCATAGATATTAGGGACTAGCACTCGAACTGGAGGAGCTAGAAGAGCTGGAAGATTCTCCGCTAGTTCCCTCTTCGCTGCTAGTGCTAGAGTGAAATTGTTCTGGGTGAAGTGCTCGATAACTTGGTGAATTAAAGAGATCCACAGAGGATACACCGCCACGTTTTGAATAAAGACTGGTTGATTGGTCGCCTTTTTCTTTCTCAATGGCCTTGAGGGCTTTCAAAGAGTTGATATAGTTGTAATCATCAGGATTGACTTTTCCTAGATTATTGCCTGTGTAAAAGCGGAATAGGTCCCCTGTCTGAATAGCATCGCTCATTTTCAGTTGTGTATTTGCGGCTGTTCGGATAGCTTCTAGTTCAGCTGTTGTTGACTCGTCTGGCAGAGTGATCTCCTCACCAGTTTGTGTGTTGTAAATGCGGCCGCTATAACTTGTGTATTTTGGTGTTACAAAGTTATTGGTTGAGCGGAAGGCCACGATTTGCTGGTGCTGAGGTGAGAGGAGGTCTTGCCCGACTTGAAGGTAATTTTTGGAGTCAATTCCCAATAAATGCTCCAAGGTTGGCAGCATATCGATTTGTCCTCCAAAGGTATCGATAATTTTTCCTTTTTCCATTCCAGGTATCACGACCATGTATGGCACTCTCTGCAACATGGCGTTGTCGTAACTAGACCATGTCTCAGAATTTTTATTGATCAAAGGTGCCAAAGCTGGATTACGAGAATTGGAAATTCCATAGTGGTCGCCGTAAAGGACGATAATTGAATTTTCATACAGTCCAGCTTCTTTTAGGTAGTCAAAGAAGGCTTTGACAGCTGAGTCGAGATAGTTTGCTGTTGCAAAATAGCCATTGATGGTTTCATCTTTGGTATCTGCCAGTGGGAAACCAATCTCATCGCCAATCAAGCTGGTCGTATAAGGATAGTGATTAGAGACGGTGATGTATTTGGCATAGAAAGGCTGCTGTAAATGTTCCAGATATTTGATGGAATCTTTGAACATAATTTTATCGTTCAAGCCATACTGGAAGGAGTTGGTCTCGTCTTGCTTGGTAAAGTAGGACGCATCGAAGAAATAATTATAGCCCCATTGCTTGTAGGCAGTGTTACGGTTCCAGAAACTACCTGTATTTCCATGGAAAACAGCAGATGTGTAATCTCCATTTTTTGACAGGATAAAAGGTGCTGCCTGCTGGGTATTGGTACCGCCGTAGTTTACCATGAAGGAGCCTTGGTTGAGACCAAAGAGACCCGTTTCAATCATGGTCTCCGCATCAGAAGTCTTTCCAGCCTTGACCTGGTTAAAGATATTTGAAAAAGCCAAAGTTGAGTTGGAGTGGTAAAGGGAGTTGAGGAAAGGCGTAACCTCGTATTCCTTGCCCTCCATCTGCAGTTTATAATCAATCAGAAACTGCTGAAAGCTTTCTAGATGGACATAGATAACATTGCGACCTTTGGCAATACCATAGTATTCAGAGTTTGGCTCAGCATAATGGGATTGGATATATTGTTGAACGGGTTCTAGATCCTTGGCAGAGGCTTTGGAACGCTCTTTATTAGCAGCATAGGTTTGATTGGCACTGTAGCCGAGAAAGGCGGGAAGACCAAGGGCGCGAACGACATAGTAATTTGAAAATCCGCGTGTCAGGAGCTCAGGACGATCAATTTCTGCTAGGAAAAGATTGGCTGAAAAGAGCATCGCTGATAGGGATGTCACGGCAAAGCTGGCGCGGAAATTAAACCTACGATGATCCAAGCGGATATATTTTTTATAAAAAAGCCAGCCTAGAATGGGGAAATCAATGATATAGATAGCATCCCAAGGGCGGAAGAGCTCCATGGCTGCTGCCCCGAGACCTGCAGACACCTTGCTAGAGGCCAACATGGTATTGACTGTCACAAAGTCGGTAAACTCACGGTAGTAGATGGAGTTTGAGACCAACCAGACAAAGAGCATGATGTAGATAGCCGTGCTGACACAATAAAAAAGCTTAGTCGGCTTGATATAAAGAGCAAGCCCAATCAGTAAAAGTCCAATTGGGAAAGGGTTAATCAGAGCCAGAAAAATTTGATAGGCTCCTTGAATATCTAAATTAAAATCAACGGTATAAGCCCACATGGTTTTTAACCAATAAATCGTGAGTAAGCTCAAGACGAAACCGAGCCTTGTACTCATAAAATTGAGTAAATTCTTGGTTATTTTTTTCACAGAAAGATACTTCCTTGTCTTATTTCCTAAAAATTCTCTTCTTCTAAGTATATCACAATTTTTCAAGTTGAGGAAAAATTGAGGTGATTTAGTGTTTAGTTTATTTTATTTGTAAGGTAATTTAATAAGGGCAATTATTTCCTAGCTTCAGGATTGTTCGCAAGAATATCTAAAATTAAACTGACTTTGCTTCATGATAGATAGTGGAAAGTGGTAGTAGAGGAAGCTTGCTTGAAAGCCCGCCTGTTAAAATAAATACTTAATATATAAAATGTTGAAAATTTCTTCTACTAAAACAAGATTATGTGAAAATAATAAATATGCTTTGAGAATTTTCACAATATTTGGTATAATAATGCTTATGAAGAAACTTACTGTTAATAAACAGACAGAGGAAAAGTTGAGAAAAGGAATTTTAGTTCTAGATAAGAATGATTTTCCAACTCTTTCATTCACTGATCAATGTGTGGAATTGCATAGTCAGCAAGGGAAGTTTTTGGGAACGGCTTATCTCTCCTTACAAAATAAGGGACTTGGCTGGCTGATTTCCTATGCTAAGGTAGAGCTGAACTCAGCTTTCTTTCAGCATTTATTTGAAAAAGCTAAAGACAAGCGTTTCTATTACCGTCATGCAGAGGATACGACAGCCTATCGCCTGTTTAACCAAGAAGGTGACGGTTTTGGCGGTTTTACGGTTGATATCTATGAGAAATATGCCGTTTTCTCTTGGTACAATTCCTTTGTTTTTTCAATCAAGGACCAGATAGTGGCTGCTTTCCAACAGGTCTTTCCTGAGGTCGCTGGAGCTTACGAGAAGATTCGCTTCAAGGGTTTGGACTATGAGTCTGCCCACCTCTACGGAGCAGAAGCGCCAGCCTATTTTACGGTTTTGGAGAATGGCGTGCGCTATCAAGTCTTCATGAATGATGGACTGATGACTGGGATTTTTCTAGACCAGCACGAGGTGCGGGGGAGTCTGGTTGACGGCTTAGCTAGCGGAAAAAGTCTGCTCAATATGTTCTCCTACACAGCAGCATTTTCGGTGGCAGCCGCCATGGGCGGTGCCAGTCAAACAACTTCGGTGGATTTGGCCAAACGTAGCCGCGAGCTTTCTCAGGCGCATTTTGAAGCCAATGGTTTGGATTTAGAGCCCCATCGTTTCGTGGTCATGGATGTCTTTGATTACTTCAAATACGCCAAGCGTCACGAGTTGAAATATGATGTGATTGTCCTTGATCCGCCGAGCTTTGCTCGCAATAAGAAACAGACTTTCTCTGTTTCGAAAGATTATCATCGTTTGGTGGCTCAGGCCTTGGAAATCTTGAGTCCAAAAGGAACATTGATTCTTTCGACCAACGCAGCCAATGTCTCTAAAAGTAAGTTTAAAAAAGAAATTGAAAAAGGATTTGCAGGAGTTCCTCACCGCTATCTAGCGGAATATGGTCTACCAGCAGACTTTGTATACAATAAGAAAGATGAGAATAGTAACTACCTCAAGGTATTTACAATTAAGGTGGACAAATGAAATTAGTCGTTTCAATCATGCCCAGAAGTTTAGAAGAGGCTAAAGCAATTGATGTGAGTCGCTATGATGATGCTGACATTATCGAATGGCGCGCGGACTTTTTGCCGAAAGAGAGCATTCTGAACGTTGCTCCTGCTATTTTCGAGAAATTTGCTGGCCGTGAATTGCTCTTCACGCTGCGAAGTCGCGGAGAAGGTGGCGAAATTGATCTGTCAGATGATGAATATGTTGCTCTTATCAAAGAAGTAGCCAATTTTTATTCGCCAGACTATGTTGATTTTGAATACTATTCGCATAAAGATAAATTTGAAGAAATGCTCGAGTTTCCAAATTTAGTTCTCAGTTATCATAATTTTGAGGAAACGCCTGAAAATATGATGGAAATTCTGTCAGAATTGACGAGTTTGGCACCAAAAGTGGTCAAAGTTTCTGTCATGGCGCACAATGAGCAGGATGTCTTGGATCTGATGAACTACACTCGTGGATTTAAGATTTTGAATCCTGAGCAAGAGTATGTGACGATTTCTATGGGAAAAGTCGGAAAGATTTCTCGCTTAGCTGCAGATTTGACAGGTTCCAGCTGGTCTTTTGCCAGCGTTGAACAGCCGAGTGCACCAGGTCAGGTTTCCCTCGCAAACATGAAGGTTGTTCGGGAGATTTTAAATGAAAATTGATGGCCATACTCGTCTAGCTGCAGTGGTTGCTAAGCCGATTAAGCATAGCATTTCACCATTTATTCATAATACTGCCTTTGAGAAGACTGCTGTCAATGGTGTCTACCTTGCTTTGGAAATTGAAGCAGAGGATTTAGAAGCGACCGTTGCTAATATCCGAAGGTATAATATGTTTGGGATAAATTTGTCAATGCCCTACAAGCAGGAAGTCATCCAATATCTTGATGAATTGGCTTCCAGTGCCCGTCTTATCGGGGCTGTGAATACAGTGGTGAATAAAAATGGTACATTGATAGGATATAATACGGATGGCAAGGGATTTTTTAAGAGCTTGCCGTCTTTTGTTATTCAGGGCAAAAAAATGACCATTTTAGGTGCTGGAGGAGCCGCGACAGCTATCATCGCTCAAGCTGCTTTGGATCAGGCAGAAGAAATCTTTGTCTTTACTCGGCAGTCTTCCTATGATAAGACTGTCAGCAAGATGGAAGTTATCAGCCGCCAGACTAAGAGTAGGATTCATGTTTTGAACTTAGAAGACTTGGCTACCTTGCAGGATAAAATTAACCAATCAGACCTTCTAGTCAATGGAACAAGTGTGGGTATGGATGGCGAGACTTTACCATTAGCAGAAGGTAATCAGCTGCCGAGCCAGATTTTAGTTGCGGATGTGATTTACAAACCTTTTGAAACACCTTTTTTAAAGTGGGCTCGAAGTCAGAAGGTAGAGGCAGTGAATGGTCTAGGTATGTTGCTTTATCAGGCAGCAGAAGCTTTCGAGCTTTGGACAGGACAACCCATGCCTTGTCAGGAAATTTGGCAGCAGCTAGAAGCTCTGTATAAATAGTCACTCGTACTCAGCTGCTCTATGGTGGAGCAGGAAAAATAAGGAGGCACTTATGAAATTGAATGTAAATCTCCCCCACCATCCCTATGATATTACCATCGAAAAAGGAGCCTTATCTCAGGCTGGAAACTGGCTGAGTCAGCTTTGGCAGCCTCAGAAAGTGGTCATCATCACGGACAATCGAGTGGCTAGACTCTACGCGGAAAAGGTCAAGCTGAGCTTAGAAGCGGCTGGGTTTGAGACTTTTGTCTTTGACTTTTTGGAGGGCGAAGCCAGTAAGAACTTAAAGACAGTCAACAAAGCTTATGAATTCCTGGTCAAGGTTGGCCTGACCCGCAGTGACGGCATTGTAGCCTTGGGTGGTGGTGTTGTCGGTGATTTGGCAGGCTTTGTTGCTTCGACCTACATGCGGGGGATTCATTTCGTGCAGATTCCGACCAGTCTGACAGCCCAAGTGGACTCCTCTATCGGTGGTAAGACAGGCGTTAACACCCCTTGGGCCAAGAATATGGTCGGGACTTTTACCCAGCCTGACGGAGTTCTGATTGATCCAGAAGTCTTACATACTTTAGGTCAGCGTGAACTGATTGAAGGTATGGGCGAAGTGGTCAAGTACGGATTGATTGAGGATAAGGAACTCTGGGATGAGCTTTCGGAAATGGATGGCAGTCCAGAGTCGATTTTGGAACATGCTGAAAGCATCATTTACCATTCCTGCGATGTCAAGCGTAAGATTGTGGTCGAGGACGAGCTGGATAATGGCGTCCGTCTCTATCTGAATTTCGGCCATACTATTGGGCATGCTATTGAAGCGACGGCGGGTTATGGAAAAGTCATGCACGGTGAAGCTGTGGCGATTGGCATGGTACAGGTTTCCCGCGTTGCTGAAAAGAAAGGCCTCATGCCAGCCGGAATCACAGAAAACATCATCCGTATGTGTCAGAAGTTTGGTTTGCCAGTGGATTACCAACCTTGGAATGAGAATGCTCTTTATCAGGCCTTGACCCATGATAAGAAGGCTAGAGGCAACTCTATCAAGCTAGTACTGGTGCCTGAGCTGGGCTCGGCTAGCATTCACCAGATTCCGCTGGAAGAGATGAAAGAATTTCTGAAGAAATAAGTGCCAGATGGAGTTTAAGACGATTGGACGGTTTTGATAAAAAAAGACAGGCCGTCCATGTCTTTCCATACCAGAATAGGAGAAAATGTATGAGATACTTAACAGCAGGAGAATCGCACGGACCTCGTCTGACAGCTATTATTGAGGGAGTGCCGGCTGGTCTTCCTCTGACCGCTGACTATATCAATGCTGAGCTCAAGCGCCGTCAGGGTGGCTACGGCCGTGGTGCCCGCATGAAGATTGAAAGCGACCAAGTCGAGATTACGTCTGGGGTTCGTCATGGCTTGACCATGGGCGGCCCGATTACCCTTAATGTCACGAATCTGGATCATCAGAAATGGCTGGAGATTATGAGTGTGGCTGATGTGGATGACAAGAAAAAAGGACTGCGCAAGATTACCAAACCACGCCCTGGCCATGCGGACTTGGTTGGTGGTATGAAATACCGCTTTGACGATTTGCGAAATTCCCTGGAGCGCTCTTCTGCCCGCGAAACGACCATGCGTGTAGCAGTCGGAGCGGTAGCCAAGCGCTTGCTGGAAGAAATTGGTGTAGAGGTAGCCAGCCATATCGTAACCTTTGGTGGCATTGATATTGATGTGCCGGACGATCTGACTGTAGCAGAAATCAAGGAAAGAACTGCCCAGTCAGAGGTTTCCATTGTCAATCCCGAGCGCGAAGAAGAAATCAAGGCCTACATTGACCAGATTAAGAAAGACGGGGATACCATCGGTGGTGTCATTGAGACTGTCGTTGGCGGTGTGCCGGTCGGTCTGGGCTCCTATGTCCAATGGGACAAGAAGCTGGATGCCAAGATTGCTCAGGGAGTCGTGTCCATCAACGCTTTCAAGGGAGTCGAGTTTGGCGTGGGCTTTGAAGCAGGCCGTCTCAAGGGCAGTCAAGTCATGGATGAAATCCTCTGGTCTGAGGAAGATGGCTTCACTCGCAGGACTAATAATCTAGGCGGCTTTGAGGGCGGTATGACCAATGGTCAGCCAATCGTGGTACGAGGTGTTATGAAGCCCATTCCAACCCTTTATAAACCACTGATGAGCGTGGATATTGAGACCCACGAGCCTTATAAGGCGACAGTGGAGCGGAGCGATCCTACGGCTCTGCCAGCGGCGGGTGTTGTCATGGAAAGCGTGGTGGCAACAATTTTAGCCACTGAAGTCCTAGCGAAGTTTTCTTCGGACAATCTGGAAGAACTAAAGGATGCGGTAGCCCGCCATCGGGAATTTGTCAAGAACTTTTAGAAGAGAGGAGTGGGCATGGAGAGAAAGACAGTCTATATCGCAGGTCTGGGACTGATTGGAGCTTCTTTGGCTCTGGGCATTAGGCGAGCTCATCCTGAGATAGAGATTCTTGGCTATAATCGCAGTGAAGAATCGCGCAGAGTTGCCTTGGAACGTGGAATGGTAGACCGAGTGACGGCTGATTTTGCGGCCTTTGCTCCATTGGCTGATGTGATTATTCTGGCTGTGCCCATCAAGCAGACCATAGCATTTATCAAAAATCTAGCGGAGCTGGACCTGAAGGGAAATGTTATCATCTCAGATGCTGGATCGACCAAGGCAGAGATTGTGGCAGCTGCAGAAAAGTATCTGCAGAATAAGCCCGTCCGCTTTGTCGGAGCTCACCCTATGGCTGGAAGTCACAAGACCGGAGCCAAGGCTGCCCATGTCACCCTCTTTGAAAATGCCTATTATATCTTCACGCCCTCTAGTCTGACCAAACCTGGTACTATTGAGGAAATGAAAGACTTGCTGGGTGGTCTTCATGCCCGCTTTATCCAGGCGGATGCAGCTGAGCACGACCGAGTGACCAGTCAAATCAGTCACTTTCCGCATATCCTAGCCTCCAGCCTCATGGAGCAAGCGGCAGCTTATAGCCAGGAGCATGAGCTGACCCAATCTTTTGCAGCCGGTGGTTTTCGAGATATGACGCGGATTGCGGAGAGTGAGCCGGGTATGTGGACCTCTATCCTCTTGACAAATCCTCAAGCTATCTTGGAGCGGCTGGAAGATTTTAAAGATCAGTTAGACAAGGTGGCCGCAGCGATTGAGGCCAAGGACGAGACAGCTATCTGGGAATTTTTCGATCGAGGACGGCAGAGCCGTAAGCAGATGGAAATTCATAAGCGAGCGGGTGTGGATAGCTTTTATGACCTCTTTATTGAAGTGCCTGACGAAGAAGATGCGATTTTGGGCATTCTGGAGCTTCTGCGTGGAATTTCAGTCGTCAATATTCGTATCAACGAGGAAAACCGAGAAGATATCAACGGTATTCTGCAAATCACCTTTAAAAATCGCCAAGATTTGGAAAAATCTGCTAAAATAGTAAAAGAAAATACGGATTACCTAGTGTCCGTAGACTAATATAGAATGGAGAACTCTATGTCAAATATTTATGATTTAGCCAATGAACTCAGTCGAGGACTTCGTGAAATGCCAGAGTACAAAGCTGTGGTAGAAAGCAAGCAGGCTATCAATGCGAATAGTGAAGCCAAGGCTATTTTTGATGACTACCTAGCTTTCCAGAAAGAGCTGCAGCAACTGGCTCAAACAGGTCAAATGCCGACTCCAGACATTCAAGAAAAGATGCAGAGTTTTGGAGATAAAATCCAAGGCAATGATTTATTATCAGCCTTCTTTAATAAGCAACAACAACTCTCTATCTACTTGTCTGATATTGAACGGATTATTTTTGAACCAATTCAGGAACTATTCTAATAGAAGAAGTTATAAAATTAGATGAAACCAAGAAGCCAGATCGGGCCTTCTTGGTTTTTCTATGCTTTAGAAAGGCTATTAAGGCTGAAAATGAGTATTTTTAATTCAAGAAAGAGGTAGAAAAACTTATAAAATCAGATTATAGCAACAATTAAAATATATTGGCCTTGCTTTCTATTTACTATTGCTCCAAAGGCTGATATACTAGTCAAAAAACGCTTACAAAATCATTTTTGAAAGGAACTGGTATGACTTTAGGAACAAGAAAGATTGCGATTCAAGATACATATGGCGACCGATTTCAACATTGTTGGGGCTGCGGCCCTAAGAATGATCTAGGCCTGCATTTAAAGACTTATCCTAGCTTGGATGGGAAGGAATGTGTCACTAGAATACGACCAGAATCTCACTATACTGGTGGTGTGCCGGCTAATCTTTTTGGTGGCATGATTGCTATGATTTTTGATTGCCATGGAACAGCTTCAGCAGCTTGGTTTGCCCATCAAGAAAAAGGCTTGGACTTGACCCAAGATACAGTCATTGGTCGCTTTATCACAGCCCGCTTAGAAGTTGATTACCAGAGCCCGACGCCTATTGATCAAGAAATCATCGTCACTTCGCAGCTTGAGGAATTGGGAGCAAGGAAAGCTATAATAGTGATGGAGATGTCAGTAGCAGGACAGCCAAGAGCCAAGGCTAGAATGGTAGCAGTTGCAGTAAAAGATCATATGTAGTTAAATCCCCTTGGTGCCTTATATCAAGGGAATTTTAGCATCTTTGGAGTAATTTTATCTTGATTTTTGCAATTAGGACATTATTTTGGTATAATAGTTACTTGTCTTGGGGTCGTTACGGATTCGACAGGCATTTATGCGGCACATTTTGCGACTCATCTAGCGGATGTAAAACGCCAGTTAAATATAACTGCAAAAAATAACAATTCTTACGCTTTAGCTGCCTAAAAACCAGCCAGCGTGACCTGATTCGGATTGCTTGTGTCTGATGACCGGTCTTATTATGAGCAAGCTACGGTAAAATTAAGTCTAGGGATTTTACAAGAGATTGATAGACTCGCTTAGCTTGGGCTTGAGCCATGTGTCAAAGCTGAGTTAAATGAAGACATGGCCTATGGTCGTAGACAAATGTGTTGGCAGGTGTTTGGACGTGGGTTCGACTCCCACCGGCTCCATAGGGATATATAAATGAGGTTTTTGATGATATGAGTTTTTTTGGAAAAATCTTAGGGAAGAGTCAAGATAGTCATCGACCCATTGAGAAAGTTTGTGTTGATTTAGAAAATCTTCCGAATGAATGGGGCTCTTTTTCGACCCTTATTGATGACCGAATGGCTAGTATCCGTCTAAATTTAGCGTTGAATTCTATCGCTCCCTATTCATCCTATACTTATGCACTACGTTTGAGAATTGCTATTTTGAATGTTGATCCAGAGACAGGGTTTCCAGATTATGACGAATTTTCTAATTTGAACCTCATCGAAGATCGTCTTTCAGAAGCGATGAAGCGCATTGCGGCTATCTATGTCGGAGTAGTCATCACAGATGGTCATATAGAATTTTATTACTATTTGAGAGATAGAGAGCGGCACATGCCGATTATTGCTCAGGTAATGGAGCAATTTTCGAAGTATCAATATAATTCAGCTACTCTGGTGGATCCTGAATGGAAACAATACTTTGACTTCTTGTATCCGAATGAATATGAGTACCAATCTATTTTAAACCAGCGTATCTGGTATCGCCTAGAAAAAGAAGGGGACGACCATAGTCAACTACGGGAAATCAGGCATCAGTTTAGTTTTGAGACTTACGATGATCGTGTTTCCTTTATGGGGGATGCCTCTGCTCTTGATTATGATATTTCTTCTAGGAAAAAAGAAGAAGGAGATCCTCGTCCTTACAAACTAGAAATATCCCGATTCGATACCACAGAGCTCCCTAGCATAAACCAACATGTTTGGGAATTAATAGAAATTTCGAAAAAATATAACGGAAAGTATAGCGGCTGGAGCTGCAATGTGGTATAATGGATAGAGTTTTGAGAAAGCAGGTCTTTCTCTTTTATGGAAGATTACTCAAGAGGCTTAAGAGGCTGTGTTGGAAACGCAGTAGGCGTGTAAAAGCGTGCGTGGGTTCGAATCCCATGTCTTCCGTTGTATTTCAAGAAGCGCCTAAAGGCGTTTTTTTGATAGCGGGACGAAGAACGATAATCACTTTGTTTAATGCTAGACCCGCGGAATGCAGAAGCAAGTATAGTTGTAAGCAATCAGATGGATTCGTTTCCATCTTTTTTATTTGAGAAAAACCTTGAAATTTTTCTGAAAAGGAGTAAACTGTACATAGAAAGTTTCGGAGGTTCTGCATGAAGTTATATGTCCAGTTGATGATTATATTCTCGATTTCCATCATTGGAGAGGGGATATCAAGTGTCTTCCATCTTCCCATTCCAGGTAGTATTATCGGCTTAATCTTGCTATTTCTTGCTCTGCAGTTTAAGTTATTGAGACTCCGTCACGTCAGTATGGTCGGCAATTTTCTGTTAGCCAATATGACCATTCTTTTTCTACCTCCGGCAGTTGGGATTATGGATAAATTTCATGTGATTGCTCCTTACCTGCTACCGATTATCTTGATTATCCTTGGTGCCATTGTTTTAAATGTGATCGTCATTGCCCTTGTCGTACAGTTCATCAAGCAGCATTTTGAAGGTGATTATGAGGAAGGAGGGATGGATCATGTCTAATCTTTGGAGCAATCCACTATTTGGTCTCGCCTTGTCCATTTTTGCCTACCTCATCGGGATGCTGATTTTCCGTAGATTTCCTCATCCTCTGACAACGCCTCTCCTTTTAGCAGCGATTTTGGTCATTGTTTTCTTGAAATTAACGGGAATTTCTTATAAGGACTACTATGTCGGTGGGGCTTATTTGAACAATTTAATCGTACCGTCTACGGTTGCTTTAGGAATTCCGCTTTATAAAACCTTCCACCTGATGAAACACCATGCTCGCAGTATCCTACTAGGCACTTTTGTCGCTGTAGTGGTCAATACGACTTTTACGGCTCTGCTTGCGAAATTCTTTGGGATGGACTTCTTTTTAGCAATTTCTCTATTTCCAAAATCTGTCACGACAGCGATGGCAGTGGGCATTACTGATAAAATGCAGGGGCTGACAACTGTTACCTTGGTGGTTGTTGTGGCGACAGGTATTTTGACAAGTGTTATGGGGCCGACTATTCTTAAACTGCTAAACATTAAGGATCCAGTAGCGGTTGGTCTGGCTCTAGGAGGGACTGGCCACGCGGTTGGTACGGGAACAGCCTTTAAATATGGACAGGTTGCAGGAGCTATGGCCGGCCTTGCAATCGGTGTGACAGGAATCATGTATGTGATTGTCAGTCCAATCGTTGCAGCTATTATCTTAAAATAAAAACATGAAGCAGTATTTCTGGGAAATCTTGCTTCATGTTTTTATTTTAGCTTAGTTGATAGCTGCTAGGAGGGCATCTGCTTGGGCAGATAGCTCAGCAAGCTTGTCTTCTGCAAGGACTAATTGACCAGTTCCCCAAGCTTCTGGGTTGATACCGACACCAGTAAATTGGTCAACCACATTCATGCGAATAAATGGAAGGAGGCTACGGTAGTGCTTGAAGACTTCTTCAGGTGAAGTGCCGTTAGCAACAGATGAAACAGTTACCACTTTGGCATTGAGGGCAGAAGGGCCGCTTGGGTCTGACAAATCAAGTGCGCGTGAAGTCCAGTCAAGCAAGTTTTTCACCACACCTGGGATGGCCCAGTTGTAGACAGGTGAGAAGATCCAGATAGCATCAGCTGCAAGGATTTCTTCACGAACCTTGGCAACAGCAGCTGGAGCTGGACTTTCGAGATCTTGGTTGAAGAATGGTACATCCTTGTAGTCCAGATAGGAAACCTCAGCTTTACCAGCCAGAGCCTTTTCTGCTTGAGCTGCCAATTGATGATTGAATGAACCTTGACGAAGTGAGCCAACAATAAATAGTACTTTAGACATAAATATGTCCTCCATTTTATCTTTATTTAAGAGGTGTCCCTCTTGTTACTATCTATGTTACAACAATTGTCACTAATTAGCAATAATTTAGCTCAGCCTTTTGAAAGTTTTTAAAATCCGCACTAAATCTTCTTTGTCGTTTTGGGAGAGGAGAGCAGTCATATGGCGGATATTGGCGATGTGCTCTGGTAGGACAGCTTCGATTTTTTTCTGGCCTTGGTCGGTTAGTTGGATGAGAAAGGAGCGGCGGTCATTGGGATCGCAGCTGCGACTTATCCAGCCATCTCTTTCCATGTTTTTGATAACGACCGTCATATTTCCCGAAGTGGCCAGCATGCTATCAATCAAATCTTGAATCCGCAGTTCTCCTTTACTATATAAGGTTTCCAAAACGGAAAATTGGGTAGGCGTCAAATTATGCTTTTTAAAAATTTGAGCTTCGAGATTACGAATGGTGCGCTCCGCCTTATGGAGAACGATAATTGTCTTGAGGTCAAGTAGAGTATCCTTGTCTAGGTTTTCAGTTATTTTCATAGCAACATTTTATCAATAAGTAGTAATAAATGCAAATGTGATAAAAGTCCTAGAAAAATCAGGCTATTTGTAGTATAATGATTCAGTGAAACATAAAATTAAAGAAAGGGCTAAATTTCCTATAAGGCACTATGCCATTGGGCTTTTCCTGGTTCTCACGGCGCTTGTTTTTTCATTTTTTACGATCTTGCACCTTGCTATCGAGCCTTGGCAGTCAGCCAAGGAGGGTTCTCAAAAAATCGCTAAGAAATATGCAGATTTGGAAAGTCTGACGAGCTTTTCGATTTACAATGGCAAAGAGTCCTACTATAGCTTGATTGGGAAAACTAGTAAAAAAGAGGAAGAAGCTGTTCTGATTTCCAAAAATTCCAACAAGATCCATGTCTATCGCTTGCAAGATGGGATGAGTCAGGCAGAAGCAGAACAAGTAGCCAAGGAAAATGGAGCGACTTCTATTGATAAGACCACTTTTGGTTATTTAGACGGTCAGCCTGTTTGGGAAATTAAGTCTGGAAGCACTTATTACAATATCGGATTTGAAAGCAAGACATTGCTCAGCAAGGAGGGGCTATGAAATTATCCAATCGTGTTTTAAATATGGAAGAAAGTGTGACCTTGGCAGCGGCTGCCAGAGCCAAAGCTTTGAAGGCTGAAGGCAGGGATATCCTTTCTTTGACTTTGGGAGAGCCAGATTTTCCGACACCTAAGAATATCCAGCAGGCAGCGATGGCAGCGATTGAAGATGGCAGAGCTAGTTTTTATACGGTAACAAGTGGCTTGCCAGAGCTGAAAGCAGCGGTTGTAGACTATTTTGCCAAGTACTATGGCTATGAGATTCAGCCTAATCAAGTGACAGTGGCAACAGGTGCTAAGTTTTCTCTTTACACCTTCTTTATGAGCGTGATTGATCCAGGAGATGAAGTCATCATTCCAACGCCTTGTTGGGTTAGCTATGCTGATCAGATCTTGATGGCCGAAGGAAAGCCTGTTTTTGCTCAAGCGACAGAGGAAAATAACTTTAAGGTGACGGTGGCCCAGTTGGAGGCTGCCCGTACTGAGAAGACCAAGGTCTTGGTTCTGAACTCTCCGTCCAATCCAACTGGTATGATTTATACAGCAGAAGAACTGTTGGCTATCGGGAATTGGGCTGTTGAACATGATATCTTGATCTTGGCCGACGATATTTATGGCCGCTTGGTCTATAATGGTAATAAATTCACGCCGATTTCCAGTCTGTCTGAGGAAATTCGCAAGCAAACAGTCGTCATCAATGGTGTTTCCAAGAGTTACTCTATGACGGGCTGGCGGATTGGCTATGCTGTAGGTGAGCCTGAAATTATCTCAGCGATGAGCAAGGTTGCAGGGCAAACGACTTCTAATCCAACAGCCGTGGCGCAATATGCAGCCATTGAAGCCTTGACGGGTAGTCAGGATACGGTCGAAAATATGAGATTGGCCTTTGAAGAACGCCTGAATACTATTTATCCTTTGCTAGCTCAAGTGCCTGGCTTTGAAGTTGTCAAGCCTCAGGGAGCCTTCTACCTCTTCCCAAATGTTAAAAAAGCTATGGAAATGAAGGGCTATACCGATGTGACAGCCTTTACCACAGCGATTTTAGAAGAAGTAGGAGTTGCTTTGGTGACAGGAGACGGATTTGGTGCGCCAGAAAATGTCCGCCTCAGCTATGCGACTGACATGGATACACTAAAAGAAGCGATTCAACGCCTCAAGGATTTCATGGAGAAGTAAGAATGATTGATCATTTTGGGATTAAAGTAAAGAATTTGGAAGCTAGCAAGCTATTTTATCAGAAAACGTTAGCTCCTTTGGGTTATAAAATAGCCTTTGATATACCTCAAGCAGTGAGTTTTGCAGAGCCACGAACAGCGACAGCTGGTGATTTCTGGCTAGGTCAAGGAGAATCGGATCCAACTCATTTTGCTTTTAATGCTGAGACGCGGGAGCAGGTGGATGCTTTTTATCAAGCTGGCCTTGCAGCGGGCGGTCAAGATAATGGTGCTCCAGGTATTCGTCCCCAATATCACCAGCCTTATTATGCAGCCTTTGTCCTAGACCCAGATGGTAATAATGTCGAAGTAGTCTGCCACAAAGAATAAAAAATAGAAAAGAGAAAAAAAAACGTGTCGAAGAAAAATGTAACAATTATTGATGTAAAAAATCATGTTGGTGAAGAAGTAACGATTGGTGCTTGGGTGGCTAACAAGTCAGGAAAAGGGAAAATTGCTTTCTTGCAGTTGCGTGATGGTTCTGCCTTTTTCCAAGGTGTAGCCTTCAAACCTAACTTTATTGAGAAATTTGGCGAAGAAGTGGGACTTGAGAAGTTTGATACTATCAAACGCTTGAGCCAAGAAACGTCTGTTTATGTAACAGGGATCGTCAAAGAAGACGAGCGTTCAAAATTTGGCTACGAGCTGGACATTACAGACATCGAAATTATCGGCGAGTCTAATGACTATCCAATCACGCCAAAAGAACATGGGACTGACTTCCTCATGGACAACCGTCACTTGTGGCTCCGTTCTCGTAAACAAGTTGCCATGATGCAAATCCGTAATGCCATCATCTATGCTACCTATGAATTCTTTGATAAGAATGGCTTTATCAAGTTTGACAGCCCGATCTTGTCAGGAAATGCGGCAGAGGATTCGACTGAGCTCTTTGAAACCGACTACTTTGGAACTCCAGCTTACTTGAGTCAGTCAGGTCAGCTTTATCTGGAAGCAGGTGCTATGGCTCTTGGTCGCGTCTTTGACTTCGGTCCTGTATTCCGTGCAGAAAAATCAAAAACTCGCCGTCACTTGACAGAGTTCTGGATGATGGATGCGGAGTATAATTTTGTTACTCACGATGAATCACTCGACTTGCAGGAAGCTTATGTTAAAGCCTTGATCCAAGGTGTTCTTGATCGTGCTCCTCAAGCTTTGGAAACATTGGAACGTGATGTAGAACTCTTGAAGCGCTACGTTGCTGAGCCTTTCAAGCGTGTTACTTATGATGAAGCGATTGATCTTTTGCAAGTCCATGAAAATGATGAAGATGCAGACTACGAACATCTTGAGCATGGCGATGACTTTGGTTCACCGCATGAAACATGGATTTCAAACCACTTTGGTGTACCAACCTTTGTCGTGAACTACCCAGCAGCCATCAAGGCTTTCTACATGAAGCCAGTTCCTGGAAATCCAGACCGCGTCCTCTGTGCAGACTTGCTTGCTCCAGAAGGCTACGGTGAAATCATTGGTGGCTCTATGCGTGAAGAAGACTACGATGCCCTTGTTGCTAAGATGAATGAGCTTGGTATGGATACGACAGAATATGAATTCTACCTGGATCTTCGTAAGTACGGCTCTGTTCCACACGGTGGATTTGGTATCGGTATCGAGCGTATGGTAACCTTTGTAGCAGGGACTAAGCATATCCGTGAAGCCATTCCATTCCCACGTATGTTGCACCGTATTAAACCGTAAATCAATGAAAACGCCCATGTGGCGTTTTTTCAACAATGAACAATGAACTATGAAATAATCCAAATATAGAATTTTATAGAAAGAAGAGGTAGGAGTCATGTAAACAGCAGATTAACAAGTGATAAAGGATAGAAATTAAAAAACACTTGTTAAAGGAGAAAATATGTTTAAAAGAAGTTATCGGAAAAATATCGGTCTTATGGCCGGAGTAGAATTTTTTGCCTTTCTAGGCATTACTAGTTTTTGGATTTTATTTCTAAGTCAAAACGGCATGTCCCTCTGGCAGATTGGGCTTTTGGAAAGTATCTTTCACGCTACCAGTGTCATCTGTGAAATTCCTTCTGGGATGTTGGCGGATCGCTTTTCCTATAAAACTAATCTTTATCTGAGCCGGATAGCTGGGATTGTGTCTTCTGTTCTCATGTTGGCCGGGCAGGGGAACTTTTGGGTTTATGCACTGGCTATGATGATCAGTGCTTGGTCCTATAATTTTGATTCGGGGACAAGCGCAGCCATGGTCTACGATTCGTCCGTAGAGGCGGGACTAAAGGAACGTTACCTATCCATCTCCAGCTTTATGTCGGGGGTGGCTGAAGCGACTCGGTCTTTGGGAACGGTCTGGGCTGGATTTTTTGTCCATGGACAATTGCATCTGACCTACTATATCATGATTGGCACCTCTGTCATCGTTCTTTTCTTGACTTGGATGCTGAAGGAGCCAAGTGTCAAAGCAGAAAAAGCAGAACGTCTGACTATGAAAAAGATTATTTGGGCTGTCAAAGAGGAGTTGCAGAGAAATCCCAGCCTTTTTATCTGGATGATTCTTTCCCAAATCATCGGAACGCTGATGTGTATGTTTTATTTTTACTATCAAAATCAATTGCCTGACTTAAAAGATTGGCAGATTTCGGTAGTTATGCTGATTGGCAGTACTTTGAATATCTTGGCGGTCTATCTGGCCAGCAAGGTCGGAAAGAAGTATTCAGCCTTGAAACTCTTTCCTTCAGTAGTTCTTCTAACTGGAGCAAGCTACCTGCTTTCCTATTTTGGAACACCAGTCATCTACATTTTGATTTATCTAATCAGCAACGCCTTGTACGCTCTCTTTCAGCCGATTTTTGACAATGATTTACAAAAGCAGCTACCAAGTGAAGTACGGGCGACCATGCTCAGTGTCTATTCTATGATGTTCAGCCTGAGTATGATTGTCATTTTCCCTATGACGGGCTGGTTGATTGATCATTTTGGCTTTGATTGGACATTTATAGTTTTGGGCGGCTTCTTATTAGCAGCGACACCGTTTTTGCATATGGGTCTAAAGAAAATAAGCCAGAACTTACAAGCAATCTAATATCAATGTTCTCTTTCTGCTGGTCAGAAGGAGAATATTTTTTTCCCTTTGAAAATTATGGTAAAATAAATACAGTTTAATGGAGAAGTAGGCAGTATGAAAGATTTATTGAAATATTTCAAGGGCTATATCAGGGAGTCTTTGCTGGGGCCCTTGTTCAAGCTTTTGGAAGCCAGTTTTGAACTCTTGGTTCCGATTTTGATTGCGGGGATTGTGGACGAGACCATTCCTCGAAAGGACAGTTCCCATCTCTACTGGATGGTTTTTCTTTTGATGGGTTTGGCTGCTCTGGGCGTGGTGGTAGCGGTGGTGGCCCAGTATTATTCGTCAAAGGCGGCAGTGGGCTTTACTCGTCAGATGACAAGCGACCTCTATCAAAAAATCCTGCGTTTGCCCAAGGCTAGTCGGGATGAGCTGACGACTTCTAGCTTGGTGACTCGGCTGACGGGCGACACCTATCAGATTCAGACGGGAATCAATCAATTTCTTCGTCTCTTTCTGCGGGCGCCCATTATCGTTTTTGGCTCTATCATCATGGCCTTTACTATCAGTCCGGTCATTACCTCATGGTTCTTGCTCATGGTGGCGATTTTAACGACTATTATCGTCTTCATGTCTCGTCTGATGAATCCTCTCTATGCCAAAATTCGTCAGCTGACTGATCAGCTGGTCAATCTGACGCGTGAGCAGCTACAGGGCATGCGGGTTATACGAGCTTTCGGTCAGACCCAACGCGAGGTTCAGACCTTTCGCAATCGCAACGAGCTCTATAAAACCTGGCAAATCAGGACGGGAGCTCTGGCTAGTCTGATTAGCCCTCTGACCTTTCTTACGGTCAATGCTACTCTGATTGCTGTGATTTGGCAGGGGAGTACCTTTATCGGCAAGGGTTTGCTGACCCAGGGGATGCTAGTGGCTTTGGTCAATTATTTATTGCAAATTTTGGTGGAATTGCTCAAGCTTGCTATGCTGGTCAACTCACTCAATCAAAGTTATATCAGCGCGGGTCGTATCAGCCAAGTTTTCGAGCAAGCAGAAGAAGATGTCCTGCAGGAATTAGTGCAGGAAACAGCTTTGCCGAATCAAGCTATTAAAGTCCAGCAGGTCAGCTTTTCTTACCCAAATGCAGCTAGCCCAGCCTTGACTGGTCTGACTTTTGGTTTGAAAAGAGGTCAGACTTTGGGGGTTATTGGCGGGACAGGTTCAGGGAAGTCTACTCTGGTTCAGCTGCTGGCTCATCTCTATCCAGTGGCTGCTGGTCAGTTGACCATCTTTTCCCAAGGACGCAGTCCCAAAAATCTGAGCGAATGGAGGTCCTGGATCAGTCTGGTGCCTCAAAAACCGGAGCTTTTCCAAGGAACTGTTCGCTCCAATCTGACTTTAGGATTGTCAACTAAGCCAACAGATGAAGACTTGTGGCAGGCTTTAGAGATTGCTCAGGCGGCGGACTTTGTCTCTCAGAAGGAAGGTGGCTTGGATGCGACTGTAGAGGCCTTTGGTCGGAATTTTTCTGGCGGCCAACGTCAGCGTTTAACCATTGCCAGAGCTGTCTTGCGGAGGGCGCCTTTCTTGATTTTAGATGATGCAACCTCGGCTCTGGACTATCTGACAGAGGCTAGACTCTTGCAGGCTATTAAGAAAGAATTGACAGAGACCAGTCTGGTCTTGATCTCTCAGCGGACCAATACCTTGCGCTCAGCGGATCAAATCTTAGTGCTGGATAAGGGAGAACAGGTGGCTCTTGGTCGCCATGAGGAACTCTTAGTCAGCTCTGCCATTTACCGAGAAATCCATAACTCACAGCATAGTCAAGGAGAGGAGGACAAGCATGAAGCATAAGACATCACCTAGCAGCTTGAGGCGTTTGACTCGAGACTTGCTGCAGGCGCGCTGGCTCTTTCTCCTAGCTAGTCTGGGAACGGTTGCTCAAGTAGCTCTGACTGTTCTTCTACCAGTTTTAATCGGGAATGCGGTTGATAGTGTTCTTCTTCCTCAAGCGGAGCAACATTTGATGCCGATTTTGGGCCAGATGTTGTTGGTCATCTTAGCCAATACGCTGATTCAATGGCTCAATCCCTTGCTCTATAATCAGCTGGTCTATCGCTACAGTCAGCAGCTCCGACAGGGGGTTATCAAGAAAGTGCACTATCTGCCTTTGGCTTATCTGGACCGGCAGGGAACTGGCGATTTGGTCAGTCGGGTGACGACGGACTTGGAGCAGCTCAGCAATGGCCTACTGATGGTTTTCAATCAATTCTTTGTGGGTTTGCTAACTATCTTAGTCACTATCATTAGCATGGCCAGATTGGACTTTTTCCTCCTGCTTTTGGTTCTGCTTTTGACGCCTCTTTCTCTCTTCTTGGCTCGCTTTATTGCTAGAAAGAGTTTTAGTTTTTTCCAACGGCAGACGCAGGCGAGGGGAGCGCAGACCCAGCTGATTGAGGAAAGTCTGACCCAGGAAAGTTTGATTCAGGCATTTAATGCTCAGGAGCAGTTTGATACAGCTTTTACTAGCAGCAACCAAACCTATGCAGACTATTCGCAGGCGGCTATTTTCTATTCTTCGACGGTTAATCCTTCGACTCGTTTTATCAATGCCCTGATTTATGCTTTGATTGTAGGCTTTGGGGCTGTCCGAATCATTCAGGGAACAGGTTTTACGGTTGGGCAGCTGGTAACTTTTCTCAACTATGTCAACCAGTACACTAAGCCTTTCAATGATATATCGTCAGTCATGTCGGAATTGCAGAGCGCTTTAGCTTGTGCGGAGCGGATTTACAGCATTTTGGACCAAGAGGAAATAGCGGATCCCGGCCAGGAAATTCTTCAGTCTGAAGATGTCAAAGGACAGATTAGCTTTGAGCATGTGGCTTTTGGCTATGAGCCTGGAAAAGAGCTGATTCAGGATTTGAATATAAGGATTCCGGCAGCTAGCAAGGTCGCCATTGTCGGGCCAACTGGTGCTGGCAAGTCAACCCTGATCAATCTCCTCATGCGCTTTTACAATGTAGACAGTGGTCTTATTTCGCTAGACGGTACTCCCATCAGTCATTACACCAGAGCCTCTTATCGTCAGCAATTTGGTATGGTCTTGCAGGAGACTTGGCTCAAGACGGCGACCATTCATGACAACATAGCTTTTGGCCGGCCAGACGCCAGCCGAGAAGAGGTTATTGCAGCTGCCAAGGCGGCCAATGCTCATTTCTTTATCCAGCAGTTGCCTCAGGGGTATGACACCTATCTGGCGGATGCTGGGGACTCCCTGTCTCAAGGTCAGCGGCAGCTATTAACCATCGCGCGCGTCTTCCTTGCTGTTCCTAAAATCCTAATCTTGGACGAGGCGACTTCCTCCATTGATACCCGAACAGAAGTCTTGATTCAGGAGGCTTTCAGCAAGCTCATGGTGGGTCGGACTAGCTTTATCATCGCCCATCGCCTGTCTACTATTCAACATGCTGACATCATCCTCGTCATGGTAGACGGTGATATCGTCGAACATGGTAATCACCAGGAGCTCATGGATGCCAGAGGTGTTTATTACCAAATGCAGACGGCGCAGGAGTAGAAGGAAGAGCTTTATTAAAGTTCACAGATTAATGATAAACAAAGCAAAAAGAGTTGGAATTTCCAACTCTTTTTACTTATAGTGCAACTTCCTCCAATTCTGTCTCCGTCAGTTTATAAATCTTCTGGCAGACTTCTTTGAGAAAGATACGGTCGTGGGAAACAGCGATAATGGCGCCAGGATAGGTTGCCAAAAGCTGGCGAACCTGAGGCTGAGAGGTGGGAGAGAAGTTGCGGGTCGGCTCGTCCAGCAGGAGGACATTAGGGCGGTCTAGGACTAGTTTAAGCAGGAGGAGCTTGGCTTTTTGACCACCTGAAAGTTGCCCAATCGGGTGGCGAGCCTCGTCGCGCGTGAACTGGAGACTGGCTAGATGCGTCAGGATTTTCTCTTCAAGAGCCTTGTCACCAGAGGGAGCTAGAAAGTCGAAAGGACTGCTCTCATCAGTCAGCAAGTCGCCATAATGCTGGGGCATATAACCGACCCGCATGTCTGTCCGCTCACGCAGGATCTTCCATATTTCCTTAAGTAGAGTAGACTTGCCAGCACCATTAGCACCAATCAGTCCGATTTTTTCCTGGCCGCAGACCTCCAGAGTCAGGTTCTCCGCTAGCTGTCGTCCGTCTGCTTCTAGTTTCATTCCTTCTAATTTTAGGATTCTTTTGGTCAATGGCAGAGCTTCTATGTTTGAGAAATGCAGACTGATAGCATCTTCCTGTGTCGGGATTTCGGTCATTTCAGCACCTGCTTTTTCAAATCGTTTGCCCTGTGAGAGGACGTTTTTCATCTTCTTGGCTAATAGTCGGCCTTGGACATCATTTTTGGTATTTCTCAAGGCATTCTCAACATTTTGCTTAACTTGTCGGTGTTTTTCCATAGTCTTAGCGTGTTCTTCTCGCTCTTTTCGTGCTAGTTGCCCCTGTTTTTCAAAAGCCTCCTGACGCTGCTGGCGGTAATTTTCATAGTCCAG
This sequence comes from Streptococcus cristatus ATCC 51100, assembly GCF_000222765.1. Lineage (GTDB taxonomy): Bacteria > Bacillota > Bacilli > Lactobacillales > Streptococcaceae > Streptococcus > Streptococcus cristatus. The sequence goes on from NZ_AFUE01000010.1 coordinate 126,477, forward strand.
ACTCTTGACGCTGGTTCTAGCTTCCTGCTTCTTTTTGATTCGCTCCAGATGGACAATCTTGGTTGCAGCCTGAGCGAGAAAGTGCTCGTCATGAGAAACGAAAAGAACTGTTCTCTTGCTGTGGCTGATAAAGTTTTCCAGCCATGTCAGAGTTTCGAGATCAAGGTCATTAGAGGGCTCGTCAAGAAAGAGCATGTCCCAATCGCTGGTTAGTTTCTTTATGAGCTGAACTTTAAGCTTTTCTCCTCCAGATAGGCTAGAGAGCTGCTGCTGACTGGCAAAACGCTGGCTGTCAAAGTTGAGTTCTCCAGCATAGCGATAGAGCTTGGCATAGTCCAGCTCGGTCTCAAAATCAGCAAAGAAATAGTCATTTAGCGTCAGTTGGGCATCCTCTAAAGGCAGTTGCTGGGGCAGGTAGACAGCAGCAGTATAGGACTTATCAATCTGCCCGCTGTAGCTGACATAGGAACTGACAAGTCTCTCGTCGAGCAAAAGCTTGAGCAGGGTGGACTTGCCATTGCCCTCCTCGCCGATAATAGCGACCTTGTCTCCTTGATTAACAGTCAGTGATAAATCTTTGACTAACTCCTTCAGGTCTTTTAGATGGGTAATGGTTAGATTTCTTATTTGCAGCATAGATGTCTCCTTTATTTTTTAAAACAAAATACAGCCCTGCTTTATTTAGCAGAGCTGTTGAGATTGCACAAAGAAGACACAGGAGTGTCTAAATAGGGGCATTCGTTTGTAGACTTACAATTTGCACTGTCATAGGAGTGACAGGATCAATCTAAATATAAGCTATAGGAGCTTGAAAGCACAAAAAAACGAAAGTCCCGCGGATATGCAGAAACATGACAAAATCTACTAAATAAAGTTTCCTTTAAAAAATAGACTTAATTTTTCATGTCTCCGTGTACCTCCGAAATCATTCTACCCTTAGTCTAGCAAAAAGGGCAAAATAAGTCAATAAAAATCCTGAAAGATTACTTTCAGGATTCGTCATGTTTATACATTGAGTACCTTGTCCAAGAAGTCCTTGAGACGTGGATGCTGAGGGTTATCGAAGATTTGGTCTGGTTTGCCGTCTTCTAGGAATTCACCGTCAGCGGTAAAGATGACGCGATTAGCAACCTGACGGGCAAAGCCCATTTCGTGAGTCACAATCAGCATGGTCATGCCCTGCTGAGCTAGATCCTTCATAACGTTGAGAACGTCACCAACCATTTCAGGGTCGAGAGCAGAAGTTGGTTCGTCAAAGAGCATGATATCTGGGTTCATAGCTAATCCTCGAGCGATGGCCACCCGCTGTTTTTGCCCTCCTGACAGGCTGTCTGGTTTGGCATCAGCCTTGTCTGCCAGCCCAACCTTCTCCAAGAGCTCCATACCAAGCTTGTCTGCATCAGCTTGGCTCATTCGCTTGTGCTCAACAGGAGCGAAGGTGATATTTTGCAGGACAGTCATGTGTGGGAAGAGGTTGAAGTGCTGGAAGACCATTCCGATATCTTCACGAACATGGTCTACATTTGTAGCCTTATCTGTCAAGTCATAACCGTTGACAGTAATGGTTCCGCTAGTTACTTCTTCAAGTAGGTTCAGGCTGCGTAGGAAAGTTGATTTACCTGATCCAGAAGGACCGATGATACAAACAACATCTCCCTCATAAAACTTAGCACTAATCCCTTTTAGGACTTCATTCTCACCATAGTATTTATGTAAATCATTAACATCAATTTTTAATTTAGCCATTAGTGAATCCTCTTTTCTAAGCGTTTAGCCAATCTTGTTAAGAGTGTGATGATGACCAAGTAAAGCACTGCTAGGATAGCATACATCTTGAAGCTCTGATAGTTACGGGCAATGATGATTTTACCTGTTTGGAAGAGCTCAACAAGTCCGATAGCTGATACGATAGTTGTATCCTTGAGAGCGATGACGAACTGGTTGACAAAGTTTGGCAGCATAATCTTGGTTGCTTGAGGCAGGATAATCTTGCGCATGGTTTTTCCATACGAGATACCTAGACTTCGGCTAGCTTCCATCTGTCCGACTGGAACGGCTTGAATCCCTCCGCGAACAATCTCAGCGATATATGCACCAGCATTGAGTGACAGAGCAATTGTTCCTGCAACGAAGTCGTTGATTGGACTTTGCTGACCAGTCATAGATTCAAGGAGATTTGGAATTCCCCAGAAAATGAAGGCAGCCAGAATCATAAGTGGAATACCACGAATAACGTCAACAAAAATTTCTGAAATGATGCGAAGCGCTTTGATAGGGCTGACGCTAAACATCCCAAAGATAATCCCGATCACCATGGCAATCGCAAAGGAGATCAGTGCTAAAGCAATGGTAATTCCAAGTCCGCTTAACAGCTGTTTGTAGTTGTTTTGGAGAAGTCCCCAGATAGTTGTTTCATCAACGGTTGTGGAATTATCCTTCTCAGCTGAGAGATATTTATCAAGAATTTCTTGATATTTACCATTCGCTTTTAGATTAGCCAAACCATTATTGAACATCTCGATGAGTTCAGGGTTGGTGCCTGCTTTTACTGCAAAAGCAACTTCACCACTAGGGGTTCCCTCAATTGGCGTTTTCATTTTCTTTCCTTGGTTGATGGCATATTTGACAACGGGCTCATCGTCCATAATAGCAGCGACAGAGCCAGAGTTCAGACTATCATACATAGAAGAACCGTCTGAAAAGGTTTTGATTTTGTAGCCGTATTTGCTTTGATTTTCGACGAGGAAGGTTTGAGAGGCCGTACCGTTCTTGACTCCGACGGTCTTTCCTTTCAAGTCTTCATAGGAGCTAATAGTGCTCGATTCTGTCACCGCAAGGATAGAGTTAGCAGTGTAGTATGGTTCAGAGAAATTAAAGGTTTCTTTGCGGGCCTCTGTCACAGACATCCCCGCAATCATCCCGTCAGCTTGACCAGATTGAACAGCATTGATGGCAGCGTCAAAACCAGGGTTAGAGATTTCCAGTGTAAAACCTTGGTCTTCGGCAATGGCTTTGATCAAGTCCATGTCAATACCAGTATATTGGTTGCTATCATTTTGGAAAACGAAAGGAGCAAAGGATGAGTCGCTGGCAATCGTATATTTAGCTTTGACTGGGGTGGCTTTTTGTCCAGACTTGGTTGTCGTCTCTGGTACTGCTGAGTTGGTTGAAGTGCTAGAAGTAGCAGTCCACTTGGTGATGATGTCCTTCAAGGTGCCATCTTTTTTCATCTGAGCCAAGGCTTCGTTAAACTCAGTCACTAGATATTCGTATTTGCTGCCTTTTTTGACACCAAATGCGAAGCTACCAACGGCCTCACCTTTCATTGAGATTTTCAAATCTTGTCCTTGGCTGATTGCGTACTCGATAACGGGTTGGTCATCCATAGCTGCATCAACGGCTCCAGCTGTTAGGCTGTTATACATAAGGTCGCCTGTATCAAATGTTTTGATAGTAAAGCCGTATTTGTCCTTGATTTTTTCAAGGAAACGTTGTGCGGCTGTACCGTTTTTAACTCCGACAGTCTTTCCTTTAAGTTGATCGTAAGATTTTACTGTATTAGCCTTGGTCGTTGCGATGACAACTTTTGTGTCATAATATGTATCAGACATGGTAAAGACTTTTTCGCGTTCAGCCGTCTTGGTCATACCTGCTATAATGGCATCGGCCTGTCCTGCTTGAACGGCATTGACAGCAGCGTCAAAGCCAGGGAAGGACATTTCATATGCCCAGCCTTTGATTTCAGCAACTTTATTGATAATATCTACATCAATCCCTTTATAGGTTTGATCGGAATCTTTAAATTCAAATGGGGCATAAGCCGTGTCAGATACGATTTTGATGGTATCTGCATGAGTGGTTGTCCCTAGTGCAAGGATAGGGAATAACGCTAGCAGAAAAGCTATGATTTTTTTCTTCATATTTTCTCTCCTTTAGTTGAATATTTTTTGATTATATCAGAAAAATTTAAGAAAGGCAAATATTTTCTTTTTCTTATGTTATATCTTCTGACATAAAGAAGTGAATTGACTTTCATTTTATCATCATAAAATATGTTATAATAAATGATGAAAGGAGATTTCTATGTTTAAATCACGCATGTTAGATAATGTGAAGCTGTCGCGCTACATTCCTCCTATTTGGTTAGCAGTTCTGATCTCCATTGGCTTTATCCACGTAGGAGAAATCTTTGCAGGGATCATCATTGGAACTGTGCTTGCTATGGTAAATCCGATAGATGACAGGGCTACACTTATGGAAGTGTTCGGGCATTATTATATCTTTTTTCAGCTGGGTAGTTTTTTCTTTATGGCCTTACTTGTTTTTCTGTGGGTCAAGTTTCGAGAAAAGAGAGCTTTCTCCAGCCTGGGTTTCTTTAAGGAAGGATGGCTGAAAGAACTGGGCAGAGGCTTCCTTATTGGAGCCGTTCAGTTTTCACTGGTTGTTGTCTTGTTCTTGGTAACGGGGACAGGCAGCCTGAAATTAGGTCAGCTTAACTTGCAGTCTTTGATTTTTGTCCTAGCTATCATTCCTTTCTGGATTCTACAAGGCGGAACAGAAGAACTAGTGACGCGTGGTTGGCTCTTTCCAGCAGTTAGTGCTAAGTCAAATATCTTCATTGGTATCTTGATTTCTAGTGCTCTATTCGGGGCACTGCACCTCTTTAACCCTGGTGTGACCGTTCTTTCTATTGTCAATATCATACTAGACGGTATCTTTGCTTGTTTCCTTATGCTCAAGTATGACAATATGTGGGTACTGGCTGGCATGCACGGCGCTTGGAATTTTGTGCAAGGAAATATCTATGGCATTCAGGTCAGTGGCCAAGGAGCATCTACCTCAATCTTGAGCTATAGCTCACAATCTTCTGTGGATTTGTTATCCGGCGGAGCTTTCGGTGCTGAAGGATCTATTTTTGCCAGTATCGTCCTGATTGGCTGCATTGCCTATCTTTACTGGTCACTTAAAAAAGAAAATCGCCTGCCTCAGGCGCTGATCTTTAAGAAATAAGCATTTTGCCCAGTTTAGCTGGGCTTTTTTATGTCTTTTAAATAGGTGTATGACAAGGGACAGAAGATGGTAGAAGTATGAGCCTCTTAGTTATACCCAAATCCAGAGAAAATAGGGCAAATATGGTAAAATGATAGAAGCACAATTTGAGGAATAAAAGATGATTAACAGAATTACAGATAATAAATTTGAATTGGTTTCCAAGTATCAGCCTTCAGGTGACCAGCCCCAGGCTATCGAGCAGCTAGTGGATAATATCGAGGGAGGCGAGAAAGCCCAGATTCTCATGGGGGCGACTGGTACTGGTAAGACCTATACCATGAGTCAGGTTATTGCTCAGGTCAACAAGCCGACTCTGGTTATCGCCCATAATAAAACGCTGGCCGGCCAGCTTTATGGTGAGTTCAAGGAATTCTTCCCCAATAACGCAGTGGAATACTTCGTTTCCTACTATGATTACTACCAGCCTGAAGCCTATGTGCCTTCCAGCGATACTTATATCGAAAAGGATAGCTCGGTCAATGACGAGATTGACAAGCTCCGTCACTCGGCGACATCTGCCCTCTTGGAGCGCAATGACGTGATTGTCGTGGCTTCGGTCTCTTGTATCTATGGCCTGGGATCGCCTAAGGAATACTCTGACAGCGTGGTAAGCCTGCGTCCTGGACTGGAGATTTCTCGTGACAAGCTACTAAATGATCTGGTAGATATCCAGTTTGAGCGCAATGACATTGACTTTCAGCGGGGGAAATTCCGAGTCAGAGGTGATGTTGTGGAAATTTTCCCAGCTTCTCGGGATGAACATGCCTTTCGGGTAGAGTTTTTCGGAGATGAGATTGACCGGATTCGTGAGGTCGAAGCCTTGACAGGACGAGTCTTGGGTGAGGTGGACCATTTGGCCATCTTCCCAGCTACTCACTTCGTCACCAATGAAGACCACATGGAAGTAGCCATTGCCAAGATTCAGGCGGAGCTGGAGGAGCAGCTAGCTATCTTTGAGAAGGAAGGCAAGCTTCTGGAAGCCCAGCGCTTGAAACAGCGTACGGAGTATGATATCGAAATGCTGCGTGAAATGGGCTATACAAATGGCGTTGAGAACTATTCACGCCACATGGATGGTCGAAGCGAAGGAGAGCCGCCTTATACCCTTCTGGACTTTTTCCCTGATGATTTCTTGATTATGATTGACGAGAGTCACATGACCATGGGACAGATTCGGGGTATGTACAATGGCGACCGCTCGCGTAAGGAGATGCTGGTTAATTATGGTTTCCGCTTGCCGTCTGCTTTGGACAACCGTCCGCTGCGCCGAGAAGAATTTGAAAGCCATGTGCACCAGATTGTTTACGTTTCAGCGACACCTGGTGACTATGAGAAAGAACAGACGGATACGGTTATTGAGCAGATCATCCGGCCGACAGGGCTTCTGGATCCAGAAGTGGAAGTCCGCCCAACTATGGGGCAGATTGATGATCTTTTGGGTGAGATCAATGCTCGTGTTGAAAAGAATGAACGGACCTTTATCACAACCCTGACCAAGAAGATGGCGGAAGACTTGACGGACTACTTCAAGGAAATGGGTGTCAAGGTCAAGTACATGCACTCGGATATCAAGACCTTGGAGCGGACTGAGATTATCCGCGACTTGCGCTTGGGTGTCTTTGACGTTCTGGTTGGGATTAACCTGCTGCGCGAGGGAATCGACGTGCCGGAGGTTAGTCTGGTTGCAATTCTTGATGCAGATAAGGAAGGTTTTCTCCGCAACGAGCGTGGCCTGATCCAGACTATTGGCCGGGCAGCCCGCAACAGTGAGGGGCATGTCATCATGTATGCGGACACCATGACCCAGTCCATGCAGCGTGCTATCGATGAAACGGCCCGCCGTCGGGCAATCCAGATGGCTTATAATGAAGAACACGGCATTGTACCGCAGACCATCAAGAAAGAAATCCGTGACCTAATCAGTGTGACTAAAGCTGCCCTGCCAGACAAGGAAGAAACCGTCGAAATCGAAAGCCTCAATAAGCAAGAGCGCAAGGACATGATCAAGAAACTGGAAGGCCAAATGCAAGAAGCTGCCGGACTTCTGGACTTCGAACTAGCCGCACAGATTCGCGATATGATTCTGGAAATAAAGGCGATGGATTGAGGGATATCAAGGAGAAAAACAAATGGTCATCACTATCAAAACAATGGAAACAGGTGAGGAGATAGAAGAGAAATCCAGAGTTCATTGGCAGACATGGCGAGAAGCTTATGATGAGATTTTGCCTGCGGAATTTCAAGAGCAAATGACCTTGGATAAGTGCCGATTTTATAGTCAAAAGTATCCTGAAAATACCTTGATCGCCTTGGATGATGCTAAAGTGGTCGGTTTTGTTAGCTACGGTGATTTTCGAGATCCAGCTACGATAGCGGGTGAAATTATCGCTTTGTATGTCTTAAAAGATTATTATGGCAAGGGTGTAGGACATCAGCTCATGCAGGCTGCATTTGCTGCCTTGGATAGTTATCCAGAGATTTTATTATGGGTGTTAGAAGATAACAAACGTGCCATCGCTTTCTATGGAAAAATGGGTTTTGTTTTTGACGGCGAGGAAAAGGTCATTGACTTAGGAAAAGCCGTGAGAGAAAAAAGGATGATTTATATCAGAAACTCGAACAGTTAGCTTGAAAACAATAGATATATTTGTAAGGAGCACACATGCGTTATGCACTTTTACTCCGCGGCATTAATGTCGGCGGGAAAAACAAGGTCGTTATGGCTGATTTGAAGAAGGATTTGGCTGGGTTGGGTTTTGAAAATCCAGTTTCCTACATCAACAGTGGCAATCTTTTCTTTGATAGCGAGGAGCAGGAGGAGAGGATTCGGGAGAGCTTGACTGCTTATTTTAGTCGGTCTTATGATTTTTCTTTGCCTTTCGTCCTTGTCAGCTCTGCCATGCTTGAAAAAGAAACAGCCAATCTGCCTACTTGGTGGCAGGATGAAACAGCCTTTCGGCGAGATGTTCTCTTTTATCTGCCAGAAGTAGACAGGGAAAGTGTTCAAGAGTTAGCAGGCAGTTGGGCGAATGACAAGGAGCAGCTGCATTTTGGGCAGACGGCTTTCTTTTATAGCAATGCTGACCAAGCGGACTATCTCAAGTCCAACTACCATAAAAAACTGCTCAAATCTAGTTTTTACAAGCAACTGACCATTCGAAATGGCAAGACTTTCCAGAAGATTGTGGAGTTGGTTGGAAATGAGTGAGCTAAATTTGGAAGCTGCAAGGGAAGAAAAAGCGAAGCGCTGGAAGTTTTCTAGAGTTATTTGGCTAGTGCTCTATCTCTTGTTATTTATCTTTGTCTTGCTACATTTTAGCTTGAGTCCCTTTGGTTTGGCCTTTACTCCGCTGCTGTGGAACAATTGGCTTTTTCTTCTATCAGTGGTCGTATTTTGTCACTTATGGTTTCTCTTTTTGAAAAAGAGAGGGTTTCGCTGGTTCCATCTCATCTGGGGGATCCTGAGTGTACCTCTTGCACTTTTTATATGGTTTACAATTTTCTTTCATTTCTCTATAGTCAAATCAGAAAATTCTGTCCCAATTAATATGGATTACGGGATAGATGGGAGAGAAGTTATTTTACGAAAAGGCTTTTTATTTGGGGAATATGATGAATACCATGATTTAGTCAATACCTATATCATGAAAACCAAGGTCGATCGTGTTCGCTATATTGATTGATGCAGGTCTTGTCAATGGATCTAGCTCAAAAGCCCGTTCAAACAAGCTAGTAGAGGGAGGTATATGGATGTGAATAAAAATAGGAATGAGTGGATGTGGCTAGATAAAGTGAATACATGGCTCAAGCGCCATGGTTTTCTAGCTTGGTTATTGGATTTCTCCGTCCTTATTCTTTTTGCAATGATTACGGCCATCCTAGTTTTTCAAATCCCCTTCCTCCCTACATATTTAAAGAGTAATTATGTTTTTCCTTTGTTTATAAATATTCTTGTTTTACTGTACTATGCCTATGGTTCTATCCTACGTGAAAATAGTGTAAAGAGGGTCACTTCTTTGAAAGACTTAGTCAATCCTCTCCTTTATATAAATCCTGTGGTTCTTTTGCTACATTACTTTGGAGTGAGGAGCCGCCGTCATAGACCTTTGCTACCACTGCCTACTTTGGACCATCGCTATGTCTGGTTCCCAATTGCCACTTATATTATTTTCTTTCTGATAGCAGCAGTCATCACGATTGCAAGCAAAGGAAGTAAGAAAAAATAGAAAAGCCGCTTTATGTACTAAAGTGGCTTTTGTGCTTGTTCTGATAAATCTAAGGGCATAAAAGCAGCCATGACACGGCCGATGACCTTGGGTTCTTCTTGATGCGGGATAAATTTGTCGCTGTATTTTTTATTGAGTGAGATGAGGCGGATGCCAGTTGGATCGTTGAAAACTCTTTTCAAAATGGTTTGTCCGTCGTAATCAATGGCATAGATAGCGCCAGCAAACTCAAAATGTGTATTCTTGATGAGAGCCACAGACCCTTGCGGATACTTGGGTTCCAGCGAATCTGTTCGAATCCAGAGGGCAATATCATAGTCAAGCTCTTTGTCTAACCAGACGATGTCAGCTTGTTCGGGCTTGTTCAAGAAAGTCTGGAAGCTTTCATAGACCTTGTAAGGAAAATAATTATCTTTTAATCTCTCCTCAGTTGTTTGATCATCCAGCTCTTTTTTAGCAAAGTCTGTCACAGCTTGCTTGCGGGTCTGGTCTAGGGATTGGAAAATATCTGTGAACTCTAGCGAAAATGGTGTAGGGCTATGAACTGATAAATAGCGAGGATCCAGTTCTTGAACATCCATATCAAAGAAGTCTGCAATTTTTTGCATATTTTCGAGGACAGGCAGGGAATTTCCTTTTATATAGCCAGTAAGAGTGCTAGCTGGGATTCCTGTTCCTCGGGAAAGTTCAATTTGTTTGATTTGCTTTTGCTTCAATAAAGTTTTGATTTTTTTAGAAATGAGCCGCATTGCCTCCTTATCCTGGGGGCTAGCGACACCGCGTCCTCTGGCCATGATATTCACTCCTTTTCTTTCTTCTATTTTAACGAATTAAATCGAAAAAGTAAAGAGCTGAATACGAATATTCAGCTCAAAAGGAGAGGATTAAATTTCGTAGCCCATCAAGAGGCCGCCTTCTTCTGCGTAAAAGCTGCAAAGTCCAGAAGTTGGTAGGAATGAAATGTCGGCAGCTGGGAATTTTTCCTTGATAACTTCCGAAAATTGCTGGCAAAATTTCTCGTTATTGCGATGAGCAATGATAATGCGACCGCCCTTATATCCAGCTTTCAGAACTTCATCGACAGTAGCAGTCAGAGCCTTTTTAGCCCCTCTAGCTTTTTGGAGAAGCTCCAGAGTACCGGTATCGCTGGCTTCGCCGACCATGCGAATATTGAGGAGGCCGACAACTGCACCGATTAGCTTACTGAGACGCCCATTTTTGACCAGATTATCTACCTTAGCCAGCACAAAGAGAAGCTTTGTGTTTTTTTGGTAGTGGGTAATGGCTTGCACGACTTGCTCAAAAGAAAGTCCTTCTTTGATGAGGTCGTTCAATTTTTTGACGATCAGATCGACCTCGCCACCAGCCGAAAGGCTATCAATGACGTGGATATTTGCTGTTGGTTTTTCTTCTAAGAAGAGCTTTTTGGCTAGCTGGGCGCTATTGTGGCTACCAGAAAGAGAGCTTGTAATCGTCACGACAAAAATATTTTCGGCCCCTTCAAAGCTTCTAAGGTAGTCATCAGGGCTTGGGCAGGCCGATTTTGAAGCACTTGAAGTAGCATACATTTTTTCCATCATGCCATCAATATCAAGGTGCGCATTATCCACAAAAATTTCATTATCAATCTGAATGGTCAGCGGCACACTCTCAAACCTTGTCTGGTTGGCCAGATCTGTAATCTCACGGTAGTCACAGCCAGAATCGGCAACAATTTTCCAAGTCATTTAGTTTCTCCTGCTCTATCAGTTCTCTACATTGACAAAAAACATGTCTTTTCTTACAATTATAACATGAAGATGCTTTGATATAAAGCCTTAATTCTCAGCTGATACAGGAAGAAAGAAATTGTTATGGCGGAAAAGAAAATATCAGAAAAATCCCTTGCAAATTTAAAAACTTATAATCAAGAATCCAATCGAATTACAAAGGAATCCTTGGAAATTTCTCTAATGCAATTGTTAGAGAAGAAAGATTTGAAAAAGATTACCATCTCTGAATTAGTCGAGCGAGCTGGGGTTTCGCGCGCAGCCTTTTATCGTAACTATAGCTCCAAAGAAGAAATTCTAGAGGGGATTTTCAAAAATACGGTTCAGGGAATTATCGACAAGCTGGAGCAGTTTAATTTTAAGACAGAAATGTACCAGATTTGGCTTTTTCTTTTTAAGGAAGCCAAGAAGGAAGCGCGTGTCATTAGTCTGGCTATTGACTATAATTTTGAAAAGTTGCTGACGCAGGCGGTCTTTGATTTCCTTGAAAAGCGTAGCAAAGGTGGGAAGAAGACAGCTAATTCCTATATGAATTCATTCTGGAGTTCTGCGGTTGTCTCCGTACTTTCCAAATGGATCAAAGAAGGCATGAAGGTTCCAGCTGAAAAGATTGCTGCATTGGGCATGCCTCTTTTCCCACAGAAAAAGAAAAAATAAGAGTTTATACAAATGTTTGGCACCAATATATCAGACTGAAATAATAGATCGTAAAAACTTACCTAACAAGTAAGTTTTTACTTAGTGCTTCTGAGACCATCTAAGACTTCTCAGCTACCATTTAGGATTTGGGAGTCATTTGCGATGCGACCTGTGCTATGCTAGAGCAAAGGAGGTAGACAAATGGCTACTATCGTAATCAAAGACGGCAGCACTCTTCGAAAGCTGGATCTTTCAACAATTTACTATGTCCAGTCCCATCCTCAAAAGCCGCACATCGTTCTTATCGTCACTGGACAAGGCAACTACAGCCTTAGGACTTCTCTGACTGAGCTGGTTAAGCTCTATCCTGATGAGCTGGTTCACTGTAATCGTCAAACACTGGTCAATTTAGCCAAGATTCAGGGATTTGACAGGGAGCGTAAAAGTTTGTTTTTTGAGCAGTCTGACTTAGGAGATATTGTCTGCTCAAGGCGTCATTTAACCAGTCTTATCAAGCGCTGGTCTCAGGAAGGAAGAAAATAAGATGAAAATTTTTGTATTAGAAGATGATCTTAAGCAACAAGCCTATATGGAGTCAACCATTCAGGGAATTTTGAAAAAGAACGGCTGGGAATGTCAATTTTTAGAAATCTACGGCAAGCCGGACATGCTGATTGATGCAGTAAGGGAACGGGGGAGCCATCAGATTTTCTTTTTGGATATTGAGATTAAGCAAGAGACGCAGAAGGGACTCGAGGTGGCAGGAAAGATTCGCAAGTTGGATCCCTATGCTCTGATTGTATTTGTGACGACTCACTCAGAATTTATGCCCTTAACTTTTCGTTATCAGGTATCAGCTTTTGACTTTATTGATAAAGGCTTGTCTGAGGAGGATTTTATCAAGCAGATTGAGCGGGATCTGGCCTATCTTTATGAGAGAAAGGACAGTTTTCAAGCAGAGGAAACTTTTCTCTTTGAAAATTCCAAGTCGGATTTTCAGGTGCCATTTAATGAAATCTATTATTTTGAGACATCAGAAGTGCCTCATAGACTAGTTCTCTATACCAAGAAAGAGCGCATCGAATTTTACGGACAGCTTTCTGAGATTACAAAGCAGGACAAGCGTCTCTATCGCTGCCATCGCTCTTATGTGGTCAATCCAGCGAATATCTCTCAGCTGGATAAGATAGAAAACATAGCCTATTTCCCGAATGGCGCTAGTTGCTACGTATCACGCCTCAAGATGAAAGGATTACGGACAGCTTTAAGGCAGTAGAGAAGTAATATGATAGAAGTAGGAGAGGAATTATGCCAAGAATAATACAAGTTGTTTTACTTGTTTTCGAAATGATAGCTCTGTCTTTCTTATTTTCACGTATCAGTGGAATTAAGTTGACGTGGATTAAGTACGTCTTAATACCTTTTATTTATATATTTTTTAATCTTCTACTTTTTGTCTTATTTAGTGAAACTTTTTTAACTTACTTAGATCTTCCAGTTTATTTTTTAACTTTTTCTTTATTATTAACTAGACAGAGTTCTATTCCTATAATGTTATCTATCTTTTATGGTCTTTTCCCAATTGTCCTTTGGAATCTTCTATATCGTATATTAACTTTTTTTGTTATTCCTATTTTCGGTTTGGAATATAACCAACTAATAAATGAAGAACAGCTTATTTTAAATATTACGGCTTTTGTAGCTAGTTTACTATCGTTATGGATCCCAAGTTTACTACATTATAAATTTAAGCGGTTAAGAAAATTTAGATTAAATGAGGCTGATAAACACCTAGTCATTTTCCTTAATATATCTATGATTTTTTATATTGTATTTGTACAATTTTTCTCTTATTTAGAAATAACTCATAATGTGGTTAATTTGTCATATAGAAAATTAATTGTGATAATTTATATTATTCTCTTTCTCAGTTCGGTAAATATCCTAGACCGTAATTTGCGAGAGCGAATTCAACAGCAGTTAAGTGAACAAAGAGAGTTGCAGTTGAGAAATATGTCCGATTACAGTCAGCATATTGAAGAGCTTTATAATGAGTTGCGAAGTTTCCGGCATGATTACATCAATATTTTAAGGAGTCTGAAGTTAGGAATTGATACGCATGATTTACCAGCCATTGAGCAGATTTATAACCAAGTTATAAAAGACTCAGGTCAAGCACTCAACCAATCTAAGTATGATTTAGGTCGCCTGTCCAATATCCACAATGATGCCCTCAAGAGCGTCTTGTCAGCAAAATTTCTAGAAGCTCAGAGCAAGGGAATAGAAATTGGCTTGGAAGTTCCTCAAGAAATCAAACCTCAAGGAATGGAGTTGCTTGATTTTATCACGATTGTTTCCATACTGGCTGATAATGCTATAGAAGCAGCAGTGGAGACTAGTCATCCAGTAGTTTCTTTTGCCTTTTTGGAGCAGGAAAATAGACAGATTTTTATTGTTGAGAATACAATAAAAGAGTTTTCTATCCATTCCGATACTATTTTTAAAAAGGGCTTTAGCACTAAAGGAGAAAATAGAGGGCTTGGTCTCTCCAATGTTCAAAATATTATCAGTCACTATCCCAATGTTTCTCTGCGTACCATTAGTCATGATCACTCTTTTAGACAAGAGTTAGAGATAAAATGAATTTATTAGATTGCGAATGATTAGATTTGCCACTTGATTTAACTCAATGAAAGTAACAACAACTGTTTATGAGTAAAAAAAGACAATTTAAGGTTTTGAATGCCACACCTGTTTAAAAGTGCTATAATTAATATAGGGTTTAAGAATACGAAGGCACTAAGAGAAATGCCTTGTTTAGAGACAAATATAACTTAAATTCAAACTGTTGTCTGGTTTTTTGTTATTTAATTGTTAGGAGTGACAAGAAATGAAGAAATTATATAGCAATACATATCTAATGCGATTTTTAACTGCCCAGCTTCCTAGTCTGGCTCTATTCATTATAATTTTAAGTAACCAGGTTTTTAAAGCATCGCTTCTAGTCCAGATTTGTTTTTATTTGATACTTGTGAGCAATCTTGTGTTGAATCTTTATTTTATGAACCAAATAAAAAAAGAAAGAAGTTCCGACATCTTATCAAACCAAATTTTCTTTACGATTTTGACCTTGGCTCTGTTTATATTTAGTTCTTACAGACTGATAACGATTAGCGATGACTTTCAAAAATTAATTGCTCTGATATCCACTATTTTATTATTTATCTTACTTATTCTACTTATTTGGGGAATAAAATATGCCAAGGTAGCTAGTAGAAAACATAAAACAAATTAGATTTGGTAAATTGAACGGAATATCGCTGTACTCTCTCTGTTTTACTTTTTCGTGATGTTTTCTAAGAATATTTCTTATAGCATTTTTTCAAGAAGACGATACGGAATATTCTGCTAGTCAATTCTTTCTTATGCTCTTTGTAATTTTATAGTTTTGACTTTATTTTTTCAGTAAAACCAGCATTTGCTCCCAGCAAGTGCTGTGTTTTTTTCTTCAAATGACCATTTAGGATGAAATATAGACTGTTTATGATTTTCGGCTTGTTATTTGAAGAAAGTGCGCTATAATCTAAGCAGGTTAAGATTGACTCTGCAAATGGTTGAAGTCTATTAAAAAAACTTTTAATCAAAAATTTATGTTATAATAACAGCATAATAATCGTTTGTGATTTTGGGAAAAAGGTGATTTGCTATCTCTAATGGCGCTTTTTGGAATGGAGGGCATCTATGAAATTAGAAATGATAGGCATTAGCAAGAGCTATGGCTCTAAGTCTGTGCTCAAAGATATTTCCTGCGAATTTACTGAGGGAGTTTATGGTTTGCTTGGGGCAAATGGTACAGGTAAGACGACCTTGATGAATATCATTTGTGATCTCATAAAGCCGAGCCAAGGAAGGATAAAGTTTGATGGGGCATCACATACAGAAGAGTATATCCAGTATCTCGGATTCTTGCCTCAAGATTTTTCTTATTATCATAACTTTACGGGGCTCGATTTCCTTTTATATATGGCCGCTCTTAAGGGAATGACGAAGAAACAAGCCAGAGTAGAGAGTGATAAGTTTTTGCAACTTACTGGTTTATACGATGTTCGGAAAAAGAAGATTGCTTCCTATTCGGGTGGTATGAAGCAAAGACTTGGCATTGCGCAGGCACTTCTCAACAATCCCAAAATATTGATTTTAGATGAGCCGACTGTGGGACTGGATCCCAAGGAAAGGGTGAAATTCAGAAATATTATCAGTGAGCTATCGGCTGATAAAATCATCCTCTTATCTACCCATATCGTATCGGACGTAGAAGCGATAGCCAAGGAAATCCTAATCTTAAAAGATGGAAATTTTGTGGAAAGAGGTAGTGCTAAGGAACTTCTTTCACTTATCGAGGGGCAAGTTTGGGAATTTCGTGTTTCCGAACGTGAGTGGCAGCGTTTTGCAAGGGATTATGTAATTGTGAATGAGCGGATAGAACCAGACGGTATCGTCTTGCGGGTTATTAGCAGTGATAGTCCTGTCGAAGGGGCGCAGCGGGTGATTCCAAGTCTGGAAGATTTGTATATCTATTACTTTAGAGAGGAGGTAAATGGATGATAGCATTAGTTCCTTTTGAATTGAAAAAATTATTGAAAAAGAAATCAGTTTTAGGTGCAGTCCTGGCTATTATGCTGGTTTTAGCTGGATTGTTTTATGCAAATTTTTTTAATGATGGTCAGATTAGCGGATCTTCAGCTGATCGAATACATGGAAAACAAGCAGTTGTGATTAAACAAAAGATTGCTGAAGAGCATACTGGTTATTTATCTGATGAGTTAATGGATAAAATCGTTAATGACTATGCAGCCAATATGCCCTATTTCAAACAGAATGACTTGTATGATATGTTTTCCTGGTATGCCATTGATCGCCTCGTATCGAATTCTCAAGAAATTTTAACAGATACCTATAAATCTGATGATGTCTTACATTACGATCTGATTAGCCTCAAGTCACAAGAAGAGTTGCAGTCCTATTTCCCTTTAAAAACTTTAAAGCTGGGAAATTTTGCTCCTTGGCATAAGTTATTTAATACCTTAAATGCTGCTTTTAGTTTAATGGTGGTATTTGTAATCTATATTTGCTGCTCTGTTTTCTCAGGTGATCGAGCAAGAAAGATGGATTCATTACTTTTGACAACTAAATATGGTCGCAATCAGTTAACGATTGCAAAAATCGTATCTGTTTTTGGAATTGCTACTTTAACATTTGTCCTTGTTAATAGCCTTGTTTTGCTGGTGTTTGGGACCTACTTCGGTTGGAGTGGTTGGGATACCAGCGTCCAGATGAACTTGGAGTGGATTTCGACTATTTATAATATTTTGCGATTTCCTGTCCATATGAATCTCTTAGAATTGTTGATTCGCCTTATTCTATTCCAGTTTGTTGGTTTACTCTTTATTCTTGGGGTGATGGTTCTCATATCCAGTTTGACAAAGTCGCCGCTAGCAACATTTGCAAGTTCTGTAGGGATGTTCTTGGCTCCAGACTTTTTGATGAATATCTTCAGAGATGGTTTGATGAATAAGATACTAACTATTTTTTCAATTTCAACCGATGGAACGGAAGGAATCTTATTGAAACTTTCCAATAGCAAAGGATTTTTCTTCAATGATTTTACTGCAAATAGTGTCAGCGTAATCATGATCCGGCTCTCTCTCATGCTCCTCTGCTGTCTGATGACTTATCGGATCATTCGAAAAAGAGGACTTTAAACTAACTGTTGTCTATTTTAGAAAAGCAGTTCCGCTTTTCTGATGGAATATACAAGGAAAAAAGAGGTCACTAATATGGAAAAGAAATTGTTTTTTAAAATTTCTCTGCTTATATCTTTTGTGCTAACGGCAGGAGGTCTATTATTAACACTCTGTAATTATTTATTTTTTAATTATCCGTTTTTAAACCAGACTACGGTAGGCCTAATTGTCTCGTTTTTAATGGTTTTGCTTATATTTTTTAGTTCTCATCATAGAAATAAGGATTGATTTTTTGATTACTTGAGAATAAAAAGAAAAAAACTGCTAAAGACATTCTTTGAATTTATCCTTTAAAGGGGTTGATTTTATGACTAATACTAGGCGAGCAGTAGTTGCTACGAGCTTA
The DNA here is from genome assembly GCF_000222765.1 of Streptococcus cristatus ATCC 51100. Classification (GTDB taxonomy): domain Bacteria; phylum Bacillota; class Bacilli; order Lactobacillales; family Streptococcaceae; genus Streptococcus; species Streptococcus cristatus. The sequence continues at coordinate 144,313 of NZ_AFUE01000010.1, forward strand.
GGTTTCATCTTATTGTTAGCAGTGGGCATTCTACTGCAGATTCGCTTTGGGAGTATGGTCTTTTTGTTAAGTCTATTCTGTTATGCGGAAGCCTTTATCATCTGGTACGCGAAAAGTAAGTCTAAGTCGCAGATCAGTGGCAGTCGGAGCATTGAACTCTTCTGGCTTTATATCAAGCAGTTGAAAATCTTTTATGTCACAATTTTGTGTCTTGCAATTCCCTTCGTGTCCCTATCTTCTGACCCCACTTATGATTTGTTTTTTGTGCTTGGCTTGTTAGTATTTTCGCTCTTAAGCAATTATATCTTTAGCTCTCATGGCATTCAGCCATCTAAGAAAGAGAGAAATGTAAAAGATTAATTGTTTTAGCTGTAGCAGTTATCCTGATTGCTGTTTTCTACAAAAGAAAAGAGGCTGGGACAAAAGTCCTAGCCTCTCAATTGTCTGTGGAATGTCGAGCAAGACGCAGTGGTTGAGTGGGCTCTACTAGGCTGATTTCATCAGCTTTTACAGCCCTACTCAACTGTGCGGAGGTGGGACGACGAAATCGAATTCTAACGAATGACCGATTTCTGTCCCACTCTCTTTTGTAAAATGTGCAGGCTTAGTGTGCTACACGTTTGCGAGCGGCTTTCTTACGGTTTTCTTCGATGAAAGCTGCTTTTTGTTCCTCAGGTTCGATAACTTTTTTCTTAAAGGCATAGACTGCACCAGCAAGAGCAGCGACAGTACCTGCTACACCTGTAAGAACGCCTTTTCCAAATCCTTTAGCCATGTGATTTCTCCTTTTCTGAACTTTTATTATTTATGTTATAATTAATAGTAACGAAAAATCAAAATTTTTTCAAGGAAAAAAGATGAAAACCAAAATAATTGTGATAGTGGGGCCGACGGCAGTTGGGAAAACGGCTCTGAGTATCGAGGTAGCCAAGCGCTTCAATGGCCAAATCATTAGCGGTGACAGTCAGCAGGTCTATCGTGGCTTGGATATTGGCACGGCTAAGATTCGTCCTGAGGAGCAGGAGGGCATTCCCCATCATTTGCTGGATGTGCGGGAGGTTGGCGAGAGCTACTCGGCCTATGACTTTGTGACCGAGGCGGCTCAGGCTATTCGTGAGATAGAGGCTCAAGGTCAGCTTCCCATCATTTGCGGTGGTACGGGACTCTATATCCAGAGCTTGCTCGAGGGCTATCATCTGGGCGGCTCCGTCCCTCACGAGGAGATTCTAGCCTATCGGGCACAACTGGATAGTTGGTCAGATGAAGCTTTGTTTGGGAAAATAGCAGAGCTAGGTATCGAGATTCCACAGATAAATCGACGCAGAGCTATGAGAGCGCTGGAGATTGCCCATCTGGGAGGTTCGCTAGAAAACAGCCAGCCAGACTATGAAGCCCTGCTGATTTGCCTAGATGATGAACGAGAAAAACTTTATGAGCGAATCAATCGGCGGGTTGATCTGATGATAGAAAGCGGACTTTTAGAAGAAGCTCGCTGGCTGTTTGAGAAAGCTCCGACCAGTCAAGCCAGCAAAGGAATTGGCTACAAGGAACTTTTCCCCTACTTTGAAGGCCAGATTAGTCTAGAAGAGGCGGTGGACAAGCTCAAGCAGAACACCCGCCGTTTTGCCAAACGGCAACTGACTTGGTTTCGCAATCGGATGTCTGTGACCTTTTATCAGGTGGAATATCCAGATTATAAAAAACAGGTCATGGAAGACATCAAGAATTTTTTGGACAAATAGCTGGCTGACCAAGTTTTAGTAAGGATATGAGATGATAGAAACAGAGAAAAAAGTAGAGCGTGTCTTTTTGGTCGGTGTGGAATTGCCAGACACGGAAAATTTTGACCTATCCATGGAGGAGCTGCAAAGTCTAGCTAAGACTGCTGGAGCTGAGGTAGTCGGCTCCTATAGCCAGAAGCGAGAAAAGTATGATAGCAAGACCTTTGTCGGTTCTGGTAAGTTAGAAGAGATCCGACAGATGGTTGATGCCGAAGAGATTTCGACCGTCATTGTCAATAACCGTCTGACACCTCGGCAAAATGTTAATATAGAAGAAAGCTTGGGGGTCAAGGTCATTGACCGTATGCAGCTGATTTTGGATATTTTTGCCATGAGGGCTAGGAGTCATGAGGGCAAGCTGCAAGTGCATCTAGCCCAGCTCAAGTACCTACTCCCTCGCTTGGTTGGACAGGGCATTATGCTCAGTCGTCAGGCAGGTGGCATTGGCTCTCGCGGTCCTGGTGAAAGTCAGCTGGAGCTCAATCGACGCAGTGTCCGCAATCAGATTCATGATATTGAACGCCAGCTAAAGGCTGTGGAGAAAAATCGGGCTACCGTTCGTGAAAAGCGGCTAGAGTCCAGCATTTTCAAAATCGGTCTCATCGGTTATACCAATGCTGGCAAGTCTACGATCATGAACTGCTTGACCAGTAAGAGCCAGTATGAGGCGGACGAACTCTTTGCGACGCTGGATGCCACGACTAAGAACATCAACCTCAGTGGCCAGCTCAATGTCACTCTGACAGACACAGTTGGCTTCATTCAGGATTTACCGACGGAGCTGGTATCCAGCTTTAAATCCACGCTGGAAGAGAGCAAAAATGTCGATTTGCTGGTTCATGTCATTGACGCCAGCGACCCTCATCATGAGGAGCACGAAAAGACTGTCCTCGACATCATGAAAGAGCTGGACATGCTGGATATTCCCCGTCTGACTCTCTATAACAAAGCGGATAAGGCGGAGAATTTCACCCCGACCGTGACTCCTTATTCTTTGATTTCGGCTAAGGCGGACAATAGCAGAGCTCTTTTGCAGCAAGTCCTGCTGGAGCGGATGAAAGAGCTCTTTGTGCCTTTTACCATCAAAGTAGCGCCGGCTAAAGCCTACAAGATTCATGATTTAGAGAAAGTCGCAATTATGGGGAATCGAGAATACATAGATGATGTCGAAACGATTTCGGGCTGGATTGCCGAAAAAAATAAATGGAGACTGGAAGAATTTTATGACTGATTATATTGAATTGGCCCTGAAATACGGCGGTTTTACGAGCCTAGACAGGGTCTACTTAGAGCAAGTATTGGCTGGCTTGACAGAGGAGCAGAAGCGTAGCTTTATCACACCGCCGCCCAGCGTTATCAATGCTTACTTTGCTGAGCTTTATCAAAAGAAAAGTCCAGAAGCTGCAACAGCCTATTTTCTAGAAATTACGCAAGCGCTGGACTTATGGAATCCAAATCCTAGCTTTGTAGAAAGCAAGCCTTTTGTCCGACTCAATCTTTCTGGCAAGTCCTATGGATTTTGCTTTGAGAGCGAGGAAGTCGGCTTGGTCTTCCCTGAAAAGCCAGAGTCGGTAACAGCTGACCTGCTCTTTGAAATCGCGCAAGTCTTCCCACAGTACTTGGTCTACGAAGAAGCTGGGAGAATAAAAATGGTACCTCTCAAAGCTGAATCTCAAGTCGTGGACAGTCAGGCGCTGACTGCTTTGACTGATTGGCAGCAGTTGGCGGATGGCAGCCAGAGAGTTCTGGGTTACAATCAAGATGAAGTCAGTCAGCTGGCCCAGTCCTATGCTGGCAAAAAATACTATCACTCGCAGAATCGCTCTGCCATGATTTATATCATTTAGAAAGAAAAATATGCAATTACAATTTTTAGGAACTGGAGCCGGTCAGCCGTCCAAGGCCCGCAATGTGTCCAGTCTTGTCCTCAAGCTTTTGGAGGAAATCAATGAAGTCTGGATGTTTGATTGCGGTGAAGGTACCCAGCACCAGATTTTGGAGACGACGATTAAACCTCGTAAGATTTCAAAGATTTTCATCACGCATCTACACGGCGACCACATTTTTGGTTTGCCAGGTTTTCTCTCTAGCCGAGCTTTTCAGGCCAATGAAGAGCAGACGGATTTGGAAATTTATGGGCCAGTCGGTATCAAAAGCTTTGTGATGACAAGCTTGCGCGTGTCTGGTTCTCGCCTGCCTTATCGGATTGATTTTCATGAGTTTGATGAAAACAGTCTGGGAAAGATTCTGGAAACGGACAAGTTTACTGTTTATGCGGATAAGCTAGACCACACGATTTTCTGCGTGGGTTATCGGGTGATGCAGAAAGATTTGGAAGGAACGCTGGATGCAGATAAACTACGGGCAGCGGGTGTTCCCTTTGGCCCCCTCTTTGGCAAGGTCAAGAACGGTCAGGATATCGTCCTAGAAGATGGGACCAAAATCATCGCAGCCGACTATATCTCAGCTCCTCGTCCGGGTAAAACTATTACCATCTTGGGTGACACTAGAAAGACAGACTCAAGCGTTCGCTTGGCTGTGGCGGCAGATGTGCTGGTTCATGAAGCGACCTATGGCAAGGGAGATGAAAAGATGGCCCGCAAGCATGGTCATTCGACCAATATGCAAGCCGCAGAGGTAGCCAAAGAAGCTGGTGTCAAACGCCTCCTGCTCAATCATGTCAGCGCGCGTTTCTTATCGAAAGACATTAGCCAAATGCGTCGTGATGCCAGTGCTATCTTTGAAAATGTCCATGTAGTCAAGGATTTGGAAGAGGTTGAGTTATAATTCTAAAGTCTCAGACAGTTTCGTTGAGAGGAAAATAAGATGACAGTTGAAAATCTTTTATTAGATAAAGCTGATTGGTATTTTGAGGATGCATTAACCAACTATCTTTATAGCTACCAATTACAAAATGAAGAATTGACAAAAGATGATTACCGAGAGATCCATCGTTGGGCTGCGAATCATATTGGCTTTTTCGTTACTTGGCTCATCCAGCATGATGCAAAGGAAATGATGACTCCTGATGAAGAAACATCACTCCAGAGTGTCAAAGACGAGCAAACTTTGGGTGTGGATTAAGTTCTAGACTGGTGTGATGGCAAATTGGGCACAATGGATGTCAAAAGGGATTTTCAGGCTTTTGTGAACGATTACTATGAGCATCAGTACATGAAGGATTATTCTGAATTTGTAGTCAATGACTTGTACGACCTACCTTTGGAATTTTTAGGTAGCTGGGAGGATTATCATCTTTTTGCTCCAGTCATTGATCAAGCTTATGCTGACTATTTAGCTGGAAAAAGATTTCATTGATATTAACAACATGAAAGGCAGAACAATGCGTACCATCATCATCACAGGAGCTAGCGGTGGGCTGGCTCAGGAAATGGTTAAACTCTTGCCCCATGACCGACTGATTTTGGTCGGACGGAGCAAGGCTAAGCTGGAAAAACTATATGGAGAAAAAGAAAATCTTGACCTAGTGGAGCTGGATATCACAGATAGCTCAGCTTTGGAAAGATTTGCTGAGCGGATTGACAGCCAATATGGTCACGTCGATGTCCTAGTCAATAACGCTGGCTATGGAATTTTTGAAGAATTTGACAAAATCAGCTCAAGCGATATCGAGGCTATGTTTGAAGTCAATACCTTTGCCCTGATGAATCTGTCCCGTATCTTTGGTGCTCGCATGAAGCAGGCAGGCCGAGGCCATATCGTTAATATCGTTAGTATGGCCGGTCTCATTGCAAGTAGCAAGTCCAGTCTTTACTCAGCGACCAAGTTTGCAACGATTGGTTTTTCCAATGCTCTGCGTTTGGAACTCCTGCCTTTTGGGGTCTATGTCACGACAGTTAATCCCGGTCCTATCAAAACTTCCTTTTTCGATCAAGCAGATCCTGATGGTTCCTATGTGAAAGCAGTGGACAAATATATGCTTGAGCCTGACTTCGTAGCAGGCAAAATTGTCAAATCTTTTGGCAAAAAGAAGCGGGAAATGAATTTACCAGGGATTCTCAATCTAGCGCACAAGCTTTATACCCTTTTTCCAAAAATTGCCGACAAGATGGCAGCCAATATGTTTAACTATAAGTGAGGTTTTATGACAGCTAATCTACAAGCTTACAAGGCTCATCTGCAGGCGCCTTGGGGCAAACTTCAGTATGATATTATTTTTGCTTTTCTTAAATCGCTGAAGGGCCAGAAAATTCTTGATTTCGGTAGTGGTTTTGGAATTGTGGCTGATTTTCTAGCGGAAAAGAACCAAGTGACCGCCATCGAGCCGAACTCAGAAATGATTGCTGAGCGCAAGCAGAACTTTTCCTATGAGCAATTGCAAGGCAGTCTCGAAGTTCTGCAAACATTGCCAGACCAGTCTTTTGATGTCATCATCTGTCATAATGTTTTAGAGTATGTGTCTGAGCCTGCTCTTTATTTGACAGAATTTTCCCGTCTCTTAAAAAAGGACGGCAAAATTTCTCTGGTCAAGCACCACGAGGTTGGAAGGATTATGCATACGGTGGTTTTTGAAAATGACCCAGAAAAGGCCCAGCAGCTTTTAGCGGGTCAGGCATATCAAACCCACAGCATGGGAGCTGCAATGGTCTATCAGGTCCAAGATGTGATTTCAGGTCTCCCATTAGAAGTTGAAGATTATCAAGGACTACGGATTTTTTACGGGCTGCAATCCAATGACTACAAAACTGCCCCTGACTGGGCTGAAAAGATGCTTGAGATGGAGCTGGTTGTCTGCAACCAATCACCTTATCGAGACATTGCTGCCTTTCAGCATGTTTGGCTGAGCAAGCGCTAAATCTATTTATCAAGCACATCTTCCTAGGGAGAGTATTTATGACAGAAAGAAATGTCAGAGAGCCTGAGCAGCCGGTCAACTACGCCATGCTCAGTTTGTTTCAGTACATGGCTTCAATTTTGGTAATTTTGGTGCATTGTCAGCGACTTTTTGAAAATGAAGTCTTACATTTTACTCAGAAAAGTATGTTTGGTCGTATGGCAGTGCCATTTTTCCTGATTTCATCAGCTTTTATGCTAAAGTCCAGCTTGGCTAAGAAGCAGGACATGAAGTTGTACATTAAGCGTATTTTGAAGCAGTATCTTTTGTGGAGCGGGATTTATGTTCCTTATGCCTTGGCGTATTTTTGGGCCTTGCCAGTTCAAAAACATTACGCTCCTTTGGCCTTGTTGGCTGGACTTTTGTATATCGGCTTATGTTATCAAATTTGGTACATTCCCGCCTTTCTCTTGGGCCTTTTACTTGTTCACTATGTTTATAGAAAATGGGGTGCTAGAAAGACGGGCATTTTTCTACTCCTGCTTTATGTAGTAGGCTCGATCGAGACATACTACGCTTATTTCTCAAATAGCTGGCTTACCCAGTCTTTTGATGCCTATGCTAAAATTTTCTTCACCACCCGAAACGGCCTTTTCTATACTCCCATTTTTATTTACTTAGGCTATCTTCTTTATGATTATCGGCAGTCTAGCATTTTTAGGAAATATTATGGGAAAAAGCTATTCTTGTCTGGCCTTCTTTTGCTGCTAGATGGGTGGATTGTCTTCATCCATCAGGGGATTGACAAGAACTTCTTTTTGGCTTTGCCCCTCTTTGCTCTATTTCTGGTGAATTGGATTTTGCGTACAAGAATTGGTCAAAACTGGCATCTGTATCACCTTAAAGAATTGAGTGTTTTATACTTCTTTTTGCATCCAATTTTTATAGAATCCTCTTTTTATCTGCTCCAGAAGACCGATTTTGCCAAATGGCAGCAGGGAAGGATTGTCTTTTTGCTAACCTTGCTCTTAACTCATCTAAGCGCAGAAGTCATTTTATTGGCTCGGAAGCGCTTGTTCTTGAAGCAAAGACTGACAAAGGAAATAGGATAGCGAAAGAAAGCTAGTAAGTCGGATCTACCGATCGGAGAAGTTCTAGCTGGTAAGCGAAAATCCAGCAAAATTGCCCTTGCTCAAATTTTAACCCAGTGAGGAAGTAAAACATTAAGTGATAGAACAGAAGAAATATTCCGTGCTTTTTTCTTCTGTTCTGTCGCTTTTCCATGTTATAATATTCAGACAAGATTGAACGGAGAGAGTGTTTCACTTATCATGATTAGCTCAAAATATGACTGGCAGTTTGCCACTAATTTTACAGACGAAAATTTTTTAAAAAAGGCTAAAAAAGCTGGATTAGAACCCACCGCTGCTAGTCTTCTTTATCAAAGAGGTGTGCAGAATGAAGAGGCCTTGCAGGAATTTTTGGAGCCTAGTTTAGACCAGCTTCACGACCCTTATGATCTGCATGATATGGAGCGGGCAGTGGAGCGCATTCGTGCAGCGATTGAGAATTATGAGCAGATTCTGATCTATGGTGATTATGACGCTGATGGCATGACCTCGGCATCTATTGTCAAGGAAGCCTTGGAGCAGCTGGGGGCTGAGTGTCAGGTCTATCTGCCCAATCGCTTTACGGACGGCTATGGTCCTAATAGCAGTGTTTACAAGTATTTTATTGAAAATCAAGGCATCTCGCTCATTATTACGGTAGATAATGGAGTGGCGGGACTTGAAGCTATCGAGCTGGCCCAGTCTCTGGGCGTAGATGTCATCGTGACGGATCATCACTCTATGCCTGAGGAGCTGCCAGACGCCTATGCGATTGTCCATCCGGAACATAGCGGAGCGGATTATCCTTTCAAGCATCTAGCTGGTTGTGGAGTGGCTTTTAAGTTGGCAACAGCCTTGCTGGAAGAAGTTCAAGTCGAACTTTTGGACTTAGTTGCCATTGGTACCATTGCCGATATAGTCAGTCTGACGGGGGAAAATCGGATTTTGGTCAAATACGGCCTTTCCGTCCTCAAAAACACTCAGAGAATAGGTCTACAGGAACTCTTCAAAATAGCTGGTATTCAGCCTGATGAACTGGATGAAGAAACGGTTGGTTTCCAGCTTGCCCCCCGACTCAATGCACTGGGACGGCTGGATGATCCAAATCCAGCAGTTGAGCTTTTGACAGGCTTTGACGATGAAGAAGCTCGTGACATTGCTCTTATGATCAACCAGAAAAATGATGAGCGCAAGGAAATTGTCCAGCAGATTTATGAAGAAGCACAAACTATGCTGGATCCTAAGAGACCAGTACAGGTGCTGGCCAAGGAAGGCTGGAATCCTGGTGTGCTAGGGATTGTCGCTGGGCGCTTGCTGGAAGAGCTGCACCAGCCAGTCATAGTGCTTAATATTGAGGATGGCATTGCTAAGGGTAGCGCTCGCAGTATTGAAGCGGTCAATATTTTTGAGGCCTTGGACAGCCACCGTGATCTATTTGTAGCCTTTGGCGGCCATGCTGGAGCAGCTGGAATGACCCTTGAGGCAGACAAACTAGCAGAACTATCTGATATCCTGACATCCTACATCTTAGACAATGATTTGGATTTGACTGGCAAAACAGCTCTCTATTTAGATGAGGAGCTACATCTGCCAGAACTGACCCTTGACACACTCAAAAGCTTCGAAAAACTTGCGCCTTTTGGTATGGACAATAAGAAGCCACTCTTTTACCTCAAGGACTTTAAAGTGGATAATGCTCGGACTATGGGGGCTGGCAATAGCCATCTCAAGCTGAAAATTTCTCAGGAAGATGCATCTTTTGAAGTAGTAGCTTTTGGGCAAGGAAACCTGGCGACAGAGTTTGCCCAGACCAAGAATCTAGAGCTAGCTGTCAGCCTCTCTGTCAATAAATGGAACGGCCAGACCAGTCTCCAGCTCATGCTGGTAGATGCTCGTGTGGACGGCGTACAGCTTTTCAATATCCGCAGCAAAAATGCGACGCTGCCTGACAAGGTTCCAGTTTTGCGTTTCACAGAGGAATTGCCGGATTTGACAAATAGCAAAGCAGTTGTAGTTTACGACCTGCCCGATGACTTGCAGGATTTGAAGAAAATTCTTCAATCTCAGGATTTTGAAGCGATTTACTTTAAGAATGAGATTGCCAAGCCTTACTATCTGACCGGTTATGGTACTCGTGAGCAATTTGCTAAACTTTACAAGACAATCTACCAGTTCCCTGAGTTTGATGTTCGCTATAAACTTAAAGAGTTGGCGGATTACCTGAAAATCGACCCAATTCTCTTGGTCAAAATGATTCAGATTTTTGAAGAGCTGGGCTTTGTCAGCATCACCGAAGGTGTCATGACAGTTAATAAGGAAGCTGAAAAGAAAGAGATTGACAGTAGTCATATTTACCAAGACCTCAAGCGCGTGGTCAAAGAACAAGAACTCATGGCTCTGGGCACCGTGCAGGAGATTTACGACTATCTCATGGATTGCTAGGGAAAAGGCCTCCTTGTTTTACAAATCTTTCATATCTAAAAAAATTGAAAGACTGTTAGAGCCTTTTTGAATAAAACATGGTATAATAGAGAGTAAAAAATTTTTTGAAAGAAAGAACATTATGAATTTAAAAGATTACATTGCAACCATTGAAAACTACCCAACGGAAGGGATTCTCTTCCGTGATATTAGCCCTTTGATGGCTGATGGAAATGCCTATAGCTACGCTGTACGTGAAATTGTTCAGTATGCGACTGACAAGGAAATCGACATGATCGTCGGTCCAGAAGCGCGTGGCTTTATCGTAGGATGTCCAGTTGCCTTTGAATTAGGAGTTGGCTTTGCTCCTGTCCGTAAGCCTGGCAAACTTCCTCGTGAAGTTATCTCAGCTGACTATGAAAAAGAGTATGGTGTAGATACTCTGACTATGCATGCGGATGCAATTAAACCTGGCCAACGCGTTCTGATTGTCGATGACCTTCTTGCAACTGGTGGAACAGTTAAGGCGACTATTGAAATGATTGAGCGCCTTGGCGGAGTTGTTGCTGGCTGTGCCTTCCTTATCGAGCTGGATGAGCTCAAAGGTCGCGAAGCAATCGGCGATTATGACTACAAAGTATTGATGCACTACTAAAGATATAGCTTATTACTATATCTAGTTAGAGAAAAAGTATAATTGAAAACTATATCTCCTTTGAGTATAATGAGTATATTAAACAAAAGGAGATATTTTCATGCCTATCAAGATTGATAAGAAGCTTCCAGCAGTTGAAATTTTAAGCTCTGAGAATATCTTTGTCATGGATGATGACCGGGCAGATCATCAGGATATTCGTCCCTTGAATATCTTGATACTCAATCTCATGCCCCAGAAAATGGTGACGGAAACTCAGATTTTACGTCATTTGGCCAATACGCCCTTGCAGCTGACCATTGAGTTTCTTTATATGACTTCTCATACGTCAAAGACTACCCAAGTGGAACACATGCAGACCTTTTACAAGACTTTTGATGAGGTCAAACATCGTTTCTTTGATGGCTTGATTATCACAGGAGCGCCAGTAGAGCATCTGCCCTTTGAGGCAGTAGACTATTGGGAGGAATTCCAGCAGGTGATTGAATGGTCCAAGACTCATGTCTTTTCGACTTTACATATCTGTTGGGGAGCACAGGCTGGCCTTTATGCTCGCTATGGCGTGGATAAGCACCAGATGGAAGAGAAACTTTCGGGTGTTTACGAGCAGTCGGCTCCAAGCAATAATCTACTTTTTAGAGGTTTTGATGATGAATTTATCACGCCTCATTCAAGGCATACAGAAGTACTGAAGGAAGACATTCTTAATCTGACCAATCTAGAGATTCTCTCCGAGGGAGAAGACACGGGCTTGTCCGTTTTGGCGAGTCGTGACTTGCGAGAGGTGTATAGCTTTGGTCATATGGAGTACGACCGTGATACCCTTGCCAAGGAGTATTTCCGTGACTTGGAAGCGGGCAAGGATCCTCATATTCCTGAGAATTACTTCAAGAATGATGATGTGAATACAACTCCTTGTCTGCGCTGGAGTTTGGCGGCAGCTCTCTTTTTCAGTAATTGGGTCAATTATGCAGTCTATCAAGAAACGCCATTTGATTGGCAAAGTCCAGAGAATGATGCATCCTTCTTTGCTTATTTATAAAGAGGTACTATGACTTATTTAGCAGCTTACAAAAACGGCAACTTGGTTCTTCCAAGTGCCCTCTTTTTGCATTTTAAAGACATTTTTGATTCCAGTGATGATTTTTTGGTCTGGCAATTTTTTTATTTGCAAAATACCACCTCATTGGAGGAATTTGCGCCCAGTCAGATTGCGGAGCATATTGGCAAGACCTTATCCGAGGTCAATCGTTCCATGTCCCATCTGACGGAAAAAGGCTTGCTCCAGTACAGAACCATTGAACTGAATGGGGAAATCGAGGCGATTTTTGATGCTTCGCCAGCCTTAGAAAAGCTAGATGAGATCCTAGGCAATTCTAGTCCTACTGGGTCAAGGCCAGCATCTGATGGCAATCTTCTCAAGGAACTAGTTGAAACCTTCCAGCAAGAATTGGGCCGTCTTTTGACTCCATTTGAAATTGAGGATTTGACCAAGACCATTAAGGACGATCAAACCAATCCAGATTTGGTCAAGGCTGCCCTACGCGAAGCGGTTTTCAATGGCAAGCCTAATTGGAAATATATCCAGGCGATCTTGCGTAATTGGCGGCGGGAAGGTATTACAACCCAAGCTCAAGTAGAAGCCAAACGGGCGGAGCGTGAAGCAAGTAATCCACAGAATGTAACGGTTTCGGATGATTTTCTCAATGCCATGAATTTGTGGAAGGACTGACTTTATTTGTTTTACAGTGGTCTGTTAGATTTGACAGGCCCTTGGTTTTATAAAAAAAGTAGAAAAGTATGACCTATCAATTGCCAAAAGTTTGGTCCGCTGCGGACAGCGACCAAGGAAAATTTTCAGGTATCAATCAGCCTACTGCGGGCGCGCGTTTTGAACAAAAGCTTCCTGTCGGTACAGAGCCCTTTCAGCTTTATTCACTTGGGACTCCAAATGGGGTCAAGGTGACGATTATGCTGGAGGAACTACTGGCAGCAGGCGTGACAGAGGCCACCTATGACCTTTATAAGATCAGCATCATGGATGGAGATCAGTTTGGCTCAGATTTTGTGAAAATCAATCCCAACTCCAAAATTCCAGCCTTGTTGGATCAGTCAGGTCATAAGCCGGTTCCTGTCTTTGAATCAGCAAATATCCTGTTCTATCTGGCAGAGAAGTTTGGAAAGCTGATTCCGTCAGATTTGGCTGGTCGGACTGAGGTGCTCAACTGGCTCTTCTGGCAGACAGGAGCGGCGCCCTTCTTGGGGGGCGGATTTGGTCATTTCTTTAACTATGCTCCAGAAAAGCTAGAATATCCTATCAATCGCTTTTCCATGGAAGCCAAGCGACAGCTGGATTTACTGGACAAAGAATTAGCCAATAAAGCTTATATTGCTGGAGATGACTACAGTATTGCTGATATTGCTATCTGGTCTTGGTATGGTCAGTTGGTGCAAGATAAGATCTATACCGGAGCAGCGGAGTTCTTGGATGTTGCATCTTACAAACATCTAGTTGCCTGGGCGGAGAAGATTGCGGCTCGTCCGGCAGTCCAGCGTGGTTTAGCTGCCGAGTATCAAGAAATCAAATAAAAAGTGACGAGTGGCGAAACAGAATCAGTTTATTAACAGGCTGATTTTTCCTCCGCTGCTTTTTTTATACCCTTAAAAATGATATACTGAGTAGAAGAATGTTTAGAAAAGAGTAAGCGATGCAAAAAAAGAGTATTTCCCAACGCTTGGAGCGAGTAGCTGCTTTTGTGCCGGAGGGGGCAAAGTTGCTGGATGTTGGGAGCGATCATGCCTATCTGCCTATTTACCTGATTCAGCAGGGACGGATTGAGAAGGCTCTGGCCGGTGAAGTGGTAGAGGGGCCTTTTCAGTCTGCCCAGAAAAATGTTGCTGAGCATGGACTGACGGAGCAGATTGTGGTTCGCTTGGCTAATGGTCTGGCTGCTTTTGAAGTAGAAGATCAGATTGATACTATCGTCATCGCTGGCATGGGTGGTCGCTTGATTTCAGAGATTTTGGAAAATGGCAGAGCTAAGCTTGGGTCTATTTCCCGCTTGATTTTGCAGCCCAATAACCGAGAGGATGAACTTCGCAGCTGGCTGGTATCTAACGGCTTTCGCTTGCTGGCAGAGGATATGCTGGAAGAGGCTGGTAAGTTTTACGAAATCCTAGTGGCAGAAGCAGGCCAGCAAACTTTGACGGAGCAAGAAAAACGCTTTGGTCCTTTCCTGTTAGAACAGCAATCTCCAGTTTTTCGGAAAAAATGGCAGAGAGAACTGAAGAAATTCGAAGAAGCTTTAGCTCATATCCCAGAAAAGAATCAGCTAGAACGCTCTGCTATGTCCCAAAAAATCGAAAGTATCAAGGAGGTACTCCATGTTAGCAAGTGAGATTATCGCCCGTTATGAAGCCTATTGCCCGCAAGAACTGTCCATGGAGGGCGACATTTCAGGCCTGCAAATCGGTACTTTGGACAAAGAAGTTGACAAGGTTCTGGTAGCGCTGGATATTCGTGAGCAGACGGTGGCGGAGGCTATTGAGGCAGGTGCTGGACTGATTATTGTTAAGCATGCGCCTATTTTTCGACCGCTCAAGGATCTAGTGGCTGATAAAGCACAAAATCGGATGATTTTAGACCTCATCAAGCATGATATTGCTGTTTATGTCAGCCATACCAATATTGATGTTGTGGAGGACGGGCTTAACGACTGGTTCTGCCAGCTTCTTGAGATTGAGGAGACAAGTTTTCTCAGTCAGACGGAGCCAGATCACGGTATTGGCCGCGTGGGGAGGATTGCTCCTCAGACTTTTGGGGACTTTGCGGCTAAGGTCAAGGAAACTTTTGGACTAGATAGTTTGCGTCTGGTCGCTTATGAAGAAGCAGATCTCGAACGCGTGATTGAGCGTGTGGCTATTTGTGGCGGCAGCGGTCAGTCCTTTTATCCAGAGGCTATCGCCAAGGGAGCGCAAGTCTACATAACAGGTGATATTTACTATCACACTGCTCAGGAAATGCTGACAGAGGGGCTTTTGGCGCTGGATCCTGGACACCATATCGAGGTTCTTTTTACGGAAAAATTAAAAGAAAAGCTTGATACTTGGAAGGTAGAAGAGGGATGGGAGCTTGAGATTCTGGCTAGTCAGGCTTGGACCAATCCTTTCCGGCATATTTGAGAGGGAGCGACATGAAAAAAGTAGCAGTGATTGGAGCTGGGATTGTTGGCTCAACAGCGGCTTACTATCTGTCCAAATTCCCAGATGTGGAAGTGACTATCTTTGATGACGGCAAGGGGCAGGCAACCAAGGCAGCCGCTGGCATTATCAGTCCTTGGTTTTCCAAGCGTCGCAATAAGGCTTGGTATAGGATGGCGCGTCTGGGAGCTGATTTTTATCAGCACTTGATTGAGGATTTGAAAGCGGCTGGAATCCAGACAGACTTTTACCAACAGACAGGTGTTTATCTGCTGAAAAAGGACGAGAGCAAGCTGCAGGAGCTTTATGATTTAGCTTTTAATCGTCGGGAAGAGTCGCCATTAATAGGGGACTTGAGTCTCCTCAGCCGTCAGGAAGCGCAGGAGAAATTTCCAAACTTGCAAGGCTTTGATCAACTTCTCTATGCTTCAGGCGGGGCTCGTGTGGAGGGAGCACTCTTAACGGAGACGCTTCTGAAAGCTAGTAAGGCAAAACTAGTTGAGAAAAAGGTAAGCTTGACAGTAGAAGGAGAGCAACTTCTGGTGGATGGTCAGAGCTTTGACTGTGTTATTTTAGCTGTGGGAGCTTGGCTGGGAGAAATCTTGCAGCCACTGGGCTATAAGACAGATGTTCGGCCGCAAAAGGGACAGTTGCGTGATTTTAAGCTGGCTGAAAAGACGGATGACTACCCTGTTGTGATGCCTGAGGGCGAGCTGGATATCATTCCTTTTCTAGCAGGTAAGGTCAGTGTCGGTGCCAGTCATGAAAATGATCAGGGCTTTGATTTGACAGTAGATAAGACGGTGCTGAATCAGTTGCAGCAAGAAGCGGAAACTTATTTGCCGAGGTTGGCTACTGCAGAGATTCTAGGCGAGCGTGTGGGAACGCGGGCTTATACCAGCGACTTTTCTCCTTTCTTTGGCGCTGTTCCAGACTTACCGCATGTCTACGCAGCCAGCGGTCTAGGCTCTTCTGGTCTGACAACTGGTCCGCTCATCGGACGCCAATTGGCCCAGATGGCTTTAGGAGAAGCAGGACTGCTAGATCCATCTGACTATCCTATTGAACGGTACGTGGAGAAAGAAGAAGGCACTTAAGGAAAACAAATGATTATAATATTTCTCATTTTACTTTTACTAGTAATATCAATATCAATTTCAATCTCACTTATTCTATTTACTAGACACAAAAGTCGTTCTCAACATCCTCTTATTGCTCAAAATAATGGAGGAAATCAGGAACTAGCAAAGAATACAAAAAAGAAAATAGGTTTTGGTGTTTTGGGCTGCTTCCTATCTAGTGTGGTGATCGTTTGTTTCATGGCTCTTGTCTCTATGTTTCTGAGTTTCATAGATATGTGGGGAATTTTTGTACGGGTGCCGAAATATGAAATGGTACAGGCTGTTCAGCGCTCCTATAAGCAGAGTGGTTTTGAAGGAACGGTCAGAGTTATAGATGCTAATAAAAACTATACCTCTTTTGCTGGTTATTTAATCAGTGCAGAGTATTCTGAGGAAATTGAGGGGAAAACGGTTAAGATCGGTGACCGAATTGAGTACTACACCTCTCGGGATGAGAAATATGGAAAAACGGATATTGACCTACAGCTTGAAAAGGGATATGCTATTTATCAAGTTTTTCCTAGTATCGCTTATAGGGGACTTGAGCTGAGTCCGGGTTATAGTGAAACTTTAGAGACTGTAAAAGAAAGTTTTGCAAGAGCGAATGAGAAGAAACTATATCTAGAATCCCTTGATTTTATGATAGATAAGGATGCGCCAAATATTGATACATACGAGGCTCTTATAGAGAAGAATCGGGCAGAAGGCCAGCCTTTGCAGGGCTTGTATCCAATCCCTATTTCTGACATGTTGGAAAAAGAGGCTCTTGCCATTGAAATGAAGGTAACTTTGAACGTGGAGCAAGACGATGGATCTATCATTAGTATTGGTCAAGACCAGAAAAATGATGATAAAATCAAGCAGATTTTACAAGAGGAGCTAGACTTAACCAAGCTACCGAACGCACGCTATCTTATGACTATTAGTGTCGGGAAACATAGTAAGTATTCTGGATTTGGTAAATACAAGGTCATTGTTCAAAATCATCAGATCGTTCGATTTTCTATCCAAAATGAACAATATTAAGTTAGAATAATCTTTTTGGAAGCCTTGTTTCCAATTACAGCTTGTGGTTGTGCAAGTGTCATGATAGTGCTTTTCTTAAAGTTACTAGTTCCATGTGAGGAAGGTTTGATATGACAGAAACTATTTTGAATTGGGTCAATATTTGTGTAAAAAAAGACGATCAAATTTTACTGCTTAATCGCCAGCATGATAACTTTAAAGGGTGGATACAACCTGGCGGGAAGGTGGAGTTTCCAGAATCTTTTTTTGAGGCTGCAAGGCGCGAATTAAAAGAAGAAACGGGGCTGACTGCTCTAAACCTGGAATTGAAGGGGATTTCAGGCTTCACTAATCCGAGTAAAAAAGAACGGTATGTGTATTACGATTTTCTTTGCACTGCCTTTGAGGGGCAAGTCAGGGGAAACGATCATGAAGGGGAGCCCAAATGGTGGAAGATTTCGGAACTTGGCCAAATAGATATGCAGGACGACATACGTGAACGTTTGCCTCTCTACTGGAGGAAAGGCTCTTTCGAGCGGATTCATTACTGGAATGAGGAAAAACACTGTATCGGGGAAACCAAGACGATTTTGTATGATTGATTTCTGAGGATAAGGAGAAATTTTGGACTGGTTACGGTCGCAGCCTGTGGTTATGCAGGCATTCTTGGCTGGGCTGTTCACATGGAGTTGTACTATTGTGGGCTCGGCTATTGTATTTTTCTTTAAACAGGTCAGTCGCAAGCTGCTGGACATTATGATGGGCTTCGCAGCAGGAGCTATGATTTTCGTGGTGGTAGAGGAGCTGATACCGGATTCGCAGACCAATGGCAATACTGATGTGGCGACTTTAGGTCTCATGGTGGGCTTCGTTCTCATGATGGTCTTGGATGTAGCTTTGGGGTGATACCAACTTGGAATCAAAGAGCGGAAGAAAGCGGAATTTCCGCTCTTTTTCTTTTATTAAGGGGGGTGAAAAGGATGACATCCGCTTTCAAAAATGGTAAAATAAAGGGAATACATTAAGAGAGGAAACTCATATGAAAGGTATTATTCTTGCAGGTGGTTCTGGTACACGTTTGTATCCATTGACCCGCGCTGCGTCAAAACAGCTCATGCCGGTTTATGACAAACCCATGATTTATTATCCACTGTCAACTCTTATGCTGGCTGGCATCAAGGACATCTTGATTATCTCCACTCCGACGGATCTGCCTCGTTTTGAGGATCTGCTGGGAGATGGCTCTGAGTTCGGTATCAAGCTCTCTTATGCAGAGCAGCCAAGTCCGGACGGACTGGCACAGGCCTTTATTATTGGGGCTGATTTTATTGGCGATGACCGCGTGGCGCTGATTCTTGGGGATAATATTTATCATGGACCAGGTCTGAGTAAAATGCTCCAAAATGCTGCTGCTAAGGAAAAAGGAGCAACTGTCTTTGGCTACCATGTCAAGGATCCAGAACGCTTTGGTGTCGTAGAATTTGATGAAAATATGAATGCTATCTCCATCGAAGAAAAACCAGAACAGCCGCGCTCTAACTATGCAGTGACAGGACTCTATTTCTATGATAACGATGTTGTAGAAATTGCCAAGAACATCAAACCAAGTCCTCGCGGAGAACTGGAAATCACTGATGTCAACAAGGCTTACTTGGAACGTGGCGATTTGTCTGTTGAGCTTATGGGACGTGGTTTTGCTTGGTTGGATACAGGTACCCACGAAAGTCTCTTAGAAGCCGCTCAATATATCGAAACGGTTCAGCGTATGCAGAACGTGCAGGTGGCAAATCTGGAAGAAATTGCCTATCGTATGGGCTATATCACTAAAGAGCAAGTGCATGAATTGGCGCAACCATTGAAAAAGAATGAATATGGGCACTATCTCTTGCGCTTGATTGGAGAAGAATAAGAAGATGACGGAACAATTTTTTGATAAGGAATTAGCAGCGCGTGAAGTTCCCGGAATTCCTGGAATGCTAGAATTTGATATTCCTGTTCGCGGGGATAACCGAGGCTGGTTTAAGGAAAATTTCCAAAAGGAAAAAATGCTGCCTCTAGGCTTCCCTGAAAGCTTCTTTGCAGAAGGAAAACTACAAAATAATGTCAGCTTTTCTCGTAAAAATGTCCTGCGTGGTCTTCATGCTGAACCTTGGGACAAGTACATCTCTGTCGCAGATGACGGCAAGGTGCTGGGATCTTGGGTTGACTTGCGTGAGGGTGAGACTTTTGGCAATACCTACCAGACAGTAATCGCTGCCAGCAAGGGGATTTTTGTGCCACGTGGCGTAGCCAACGGCTTCCAAGTCCTTTCTGATACCGTTTCTTATAGCTATCTGGTAAATGACTACTGGGCTCTGGAACTCAAACCTAAGTATGCCTTTGTCAACTATGCAGACCCAGCTTTAGGCATCCAGTGGGAAAACCTAGAAGCAGCAGAAGTCTCAGAAGCAGACAAGAACCATCCATTACTTAAGGATGTCAAACCATTAAGAAAAGAAGATCTGTAAGAAGATTTCTTTTCTGATTCATTAATTGATACTGAAATATATGATTTAGCTCAGCTCTAATCCGAGCGAAGCGAATTAAAGAAATGATTGCCGCTGTGGTGTAAGTCATGTAACAAATTGTTTAGTTTGTTAAATGACAGGGGATTTTTGAGACATTAGGCTCGAAAATAAGCAATGAAACCGGAGGTTTGCTTGCGTCCCCACCACTTAAGGCAATTATAAAAAAGTTTAAGGAATAAAAATGACTGAATACAAAAAAATTATCGTGACTGGTGGAGCTGGATTTATCGGTTCTAACTTTGTCCACTATGTTTACAATAACTTTCCAGATGTCCATGTGACAGTGCTGGACAAGCTGACTTACGCGGGTAATCGTGCCAATATCGAAGAAATTTTAGGCGACCGCGTTGAGTTGGTTGTTGGAGATATTGCTGATGCAGACTTGGTAGATAAGCTGGCTTCCGAAGCGGATGCTATCGTTCACTATGCGGCAGAAAGCCACAATGATAACTCGCTCAATGATCCGAGTCCATTTATTCACACTAACTTCATCGGAACTTACACACTCTTGGAAGCAGCTCGTAAATACGACATTCGTTTCCACCATGTGTCGACTGATGAGGTCTATGGAGATCTCCCTCTGCGTGAAGATTTGCCAGGTCATGGAGAAGGTCCAGGTGAGAAATTTACCGCTGAAACCAAGTACAATCCAAGCTCGCCTTACTCATCAACCAAGGCAGCTTCAGATTTGATTGTCAAAGCTTGGGTGCGCTCTTTTGGTGTCAAAGCGACTATTTCTAACTGTTCAAACAACTATGGTCCTTACCAGCACATCGAGAAGTTCATTCCGCGCCAGATTACCAATATCCTGAGCGGTATCAAGCCAAAACTCTACGGTGAAGGCAAGAATGTCCGTGACTGGATTCATACCAATGACCATTCATCAGGTGTTTGGACGATTCTGACCAAGGGTCAAATCGGTGAAACTTACTTGATTGGTGCTGATGGCGAGAAGAACAACAAGGAAGTTCTAGAGCTGATTCTCAAGGAAATGGGACAGCCAGCAGATGCTTATGACCATGTGACAGACCGTGCCGGCCACGACCTCCGCTATGCTATTGATGCTAGCAAGCTCCGTGATGAGCTAGGTTGGAAGCCAGAGTTTACCAACTTTGAAGCAGGTCTCAAAGAGACCATCAAGTGGTACACAGACAATCAAGACTGGTGGAAATCAGAAAAAGAAGCAGTCGAAGCTAACTATGCTAAGACGCAACAAGTGATTAAGTAAGCCTTGTTATACAGGCAATATGCGACTAAGAGGCTGGGATTATTTGTCCCAGCCTTTTTCATAGGATTGTTAGCCTTTTAATCTCTTTGTTACAGAAAATGATGTAAAAATAGTGTAAAATGAGATAAATCCTTTCTGTATTTTCAGCTAAGGATATTTCTCAAAGTAAAGGAAGACAAAAATGAAATTGATCAAAAGATTGGTAGGAATTGTCTTGGTGCTGTTGCTTGCAGCAGTGCTATTTCTGGTTCCTTCTTCTATCAATCCGAATGAACAACTAAAAAATGTTCAAGCGAATACTTCGTGGGAAAGTATGATTGAGCCGACTTTGAACAATGCTAATGTAACGGCTCAGGGAGTCAGCACAGAAGTCTCTCTAAACAGTGTCCAGCTTAATCAGCTTCTCAAGTCTTCGCTGACTGATAGCGAGAATCAGGAGCTGCTGAACAGTGCTTACAGCATTGAAGGCAATAAGCTGCGCATCCAGTATCCGGTTAAGCTATTTTTTATTGATAGTAAGCTAGATCTAGAGGTAGATGTGACGGTGAAGGGGAGTGCCTTGTACATCACAATTGATAGCGCCAAGCTAGGCATCCTTCCTATCCCTAAATCTTGGGTGACTGGCATGCTGAAGCAGCAACTGCAGACCTCTAATTCGACTATCACAACGGAGGGAGATAGTTTCCTTCTATCTCTGCCGCAGAGTCCGTTCAGCATTGACAAAATCAGCCTGCAGAATGGAGTTGCTAAAATCCAGATCAGTATGGCTTATAGAATTCAATGATTTTAAAATCTAATTTAAACCAAATTTCTAGATTGAAGAAAAGATCTATTTTAGATGACGTTCTTCAATCTTTTTTATATTTAAGAAAATTAATTGAATAGAGCATGATGAAAATACCATATTATGTAACTTTGTAGGTAGTAATTAAGAATATTAAAAAATTCAGACAATTCTTCGGAATTATGCTAAAATGAAGAAAAGGAGGGAAAACGATGAAATTTTACTCAATAGATCCAAATGTTGATGTGGTTGAAACTCCGGTCGAAGAGCAAGGACGTCTCATCCGACATTTGCACCTTGCTAAAGGAAAACAAATCCCTGAACATAGCGCAGATGCTCTTGTTACAGTTGTCTGTCTAGAAGGAAAAGTGGATTTTACTGCCTTAGGAGAAACTGTACAATTGGTACCGGGAAGTTTTCTGACTATGGAGCCGAATGAACTTCATAGTTTATATGGCGTAGAAGAGAGCCATGTTTTAGTGATTCAGCAGTTGCTTTATCCGTGATCTACTCGAACGGAAGCTCTTTCAACATTAACTCAAGGAATTTTCCTATTTCTTGAGTTTTTTTATTCTATTTTCCAAGGGGGCTTTGTCGCTAATTTTATGCTATAATAAATACTATGCAAACTAAACCGACTTCTGCCTATGTGCATATTCCTTTTTGTACTCAGATTTGTTATTACTGCGATTTTTCCAAGGTTTTTATCAAAAATCAGCCGGTAGATAGTTATCTGGAGCATTTGATTGAGGAGTATGATTCCTACGATATCAAAAAGCTCCGTACCCTCTATATCGGTGGTGGGACTCCGACGGCTCTATCGGCGCCTCAGTTGGCTTTTTTGCTGGAAAAGCTGACGGACAAGCTGGACTTGTCTTATCTAGAAGAGCTGACCATTGAAGCCAATCCTGGGGACTTGGATCAGGAGAAGATTGCTGTACTTAAAGACTCGCCTGTCAATCGGGTTTCGCTGGGCGTGCAAACCTTTAATGATCGCATGCTCAAGCAGATTGGCCGCAGTCACTTGGAAAAGGATATCTATGAGAACATTGCCAATCTCAAAAAAGCAGGTTTTGATAATATCTCGATTGACCTGATTTATGCCCTTCCCAAGCAGACTATGGAGGATGTGAAAACCAATGTAGCCAAGGCCATTGCTCTGGACATTCCCCACATGAGTTTGTACAGTTTGATTTTAGAAAATCATACAGTCTTCATGAATCGGATGAGGAGAGGAAAGTTGCCTCTACCCAAAGAAGACTTGGAAGCAGAGATGTTTGAATACATTATTTCGGAGTTGGAAAAGGCGGGCTTTGAGCATTATGAGATTTCAAACTTTTCCAAGCCAGGCTTTGAGAGCCGCCACAATCTCATGTATTGGGACAATGCGGAATATTATGGTATTGGAGCGGGAGCGTCTGGCTACGTTAATGGTGTTCGCTATAAAAATCACGGCCCCATTCGTCATTATCTGCAAGCAGTGGAAGCGGGTAATGCCCGTGTTCAGGAAGAAGTGCTGACGCTGAATGAAAAGATGGAAGAAGAGATGTTTCTAGGACTGCGGAAGAAATCAGGTGTTTCCAAAAAGCGCTTCGAGGAAAAATTCGGTCTTTCCTTTGAAGACCAGTACGGTGCTGTTGTGTCTGAGCTGACTGAGCAGGGCTTGCTAGTGCCAGACAAAGACATCGTACGCATGACTAAACAAGGCCTCTTTTTGGGCGATACGGTTGCTGAGAAATTTATATTGGAGTAAATCATGGGCTTAACTTATCAAATGAAAATGAAAATTCCTTTTGATATGGCAGATATGAATGGCCATATCAAGCTGCCTGATGTCATCTTACTGTCCTTGCAGGTATCAGGCATGCAGTCGATTGAGCTCGGCGTCAGCGACAAGGACATGCTGGAGCAGTATAATCTAGTCTGGATTATTACGGACTACGATATTGATGTGACACGACTGCCACGATTTGCAGAGGAAATTACCATTGAGACAGAAGCTTTGACCTATAATCGGCTTTTTTGCTACCGTCGCTTCACGATTTTTGATGAAGCGGGTGAGGCTATTATCCAGATGATGGCAACCTTTGTCCTTATGGATCGGGATAGCCGCAAGGTTCATGCAGTTGAACCTGAAATTGTTGCACCTTATCAGTCGGAATTTTCTAAGAAATTACTGCGTGGCCCTAAATATCCAAACTTAGAAAATCCTGTCAGCAAGGACTATCATGTGCGCTTTTACGACTTGGATATGAACGGGCATGTTAACAACAGCAAGTACCTAGATTGGATTTTTGAGGTCATGGGCGCAGACTTTCTTACCCAGCATATTCCTCAGAAAATTAACCTGAAGTATGTCAAGGAAGTTCGACCGGGTGGCATGATTGCTTCTAGCTACGAACTAGATGGCCTGCAGAGTAATCACCAGATTTCCAGTGACGGTGAAGTCAATGCCCAGGCTATGATCACTTGGCAAGAGATAAAAGAGATTAGAAAGTAATGTATGACTTATAAAGGATATTTGATTGATTTAGATGGGACGATTTATAAGGGAAAGAGCCGGATCCCAGCAGGAGAGGCCTTTGTACACGAGTTGCAGAAGCGCAGTATTCCCTATCTTTTCGTGACCAATAATACCACGCGTACGCCAGAAATGGTTCAAACCATGCTAGCTGAGAATTTCAATATTGAGACGCCGCTTGAGACTATTTACACAGCAACTCTAGCTACTATTGACTATATGCAGGAGAAAAATCTTGGCAAGAAAGTCTATGTTATCGGAGATGTCGGGCTTAAACATGCCATTGAAGAAGCTGGCTATGAGGAAGATACAGAAACCCCCGACTATGTGGTAGTGGGTCTGGACTGGGAAGTGGACTATGAGAAGTTGACGATTGCGACGCTAGCTATTCAAAAGGGTGCTCATTTTATCGGGACCAATCCAGATCTCAATATTCCGACGGAGCGAGGTCTGCAGCCGGGGGCTGGCGCGATCAATGCCCTCTTGGAAGCAGCTACTCGGGTTAAGCCAACCTTTATTGGCAAGCCCAATGCCATCATTATGGAAAAAGCCATAGAGCATCTAGGGCTGGCGCGTGAGGATGTGGTTATGGTCGGCGATAACTACCTGACAGATATTCGAGCGGGAATCGACAATGGCATTCCGACCCTCTTGGTTACGACAGGCTTTACCCTGCCAGAAGAGGTGCCAAATCTGCCGATTCAACCGACGCATGTCTTGTCCAGTCTAGCGGAGTGGGACTTCGATGCGTGATAAGTTGAGATTTTCAGCCAGCGTCTTGTGCTTGCTGGCAGCAGCCATTTTGTTGACCATTTATCTGGCTTGGCTCTTATACCCGATGGAGATTTCTTATTTCGCTTTGTCCGATAAGGTTCATTTGAAAGCAGAGACCATCCAGTATAATTTCAACATTTTGATGAATTACCTGACCAATCCTTTTAGTCAGAAGCTGTCGATGCCGGATTTTCGTTCGTCAGCAGCAGGTCTGCGTCATTTTCAGGCAGTCAAGTATCTTTTCCACTTGGCGCAGGCTATTTTTCTAGTTACTCTGCCTGCTTTGATTTTCTTTATCAAAAAAGTGGTCAAAAAAGGAGTTCTAGCTCTTTATCAAAGAAGCTTATTTATCTTGAGCGTATTGCCCTTCGTCATGATTTGCTTGGCTGGCTTGATTGGTTTTAACAGCTTTTTTACGCTCTTTCATCAAGTGCTTTTTGTGGGAGACAATACCTGGTTGTTTGATCCAGCCAAGGATCCAGTCATCTGGATTTTGCCAGAAGAATTTTTCATGCACGCCTTTATTCTTTTTGCTCTTCTTTATGAAGGAATCTTTTTAAGTTTGTATTTTTTCAGTAGAAAGACTCGTAGCTAATAATAACAAAGGAGATTTTATGAATACGTTACCTGAGCCTTTAAATCCCAAGAAAGATCTGGGGAGATTTTCAGCAAGCTGCTTCACTTATTCTATCGTGATGCTAGTGGTTGTAATACTTTATACTGTCTTTTCCTATTTCTTTATTCTTTTTCAGCAGGGCTTTGATATAGGTAAGACTGAGGAATTTGTGAAAAGTTTTATGGATAAGGATGGCGGTTCCTACATTATCGCATCTTGTTTAGGTGTGCTTGTTTTCACGATTTTTAGGGGCAAGCAGCTCTTCGCTCAAGATTTGCGCAAGAAAAATAAAAAAATGACTGCCAAAGCCTTCTTCTTCATGATTTGCTTCTTGTTTTTCTCTCAGCTGTTTAGCACTGTGACAAGTCAAATCATGAATGCTATTTTGTCTCTCTTTGGTTTGGATCTTTCTGAGATTTTATCACAGGATTTTAGCTCTCATTCAATCACCATGTTTATCTATACCACCATCATGGCACCGATTACGGAGGAGATTATTTTTCGCGGAGCAGGCTTGCGGGCTTTGGAAAAACACGGAAAAGTCTTTGCCATTGTCATGACGGCTCTCCTTTTTGGACTATTTCATGAAAATCTCTATCAGCTGTATTTTGCTGCTATGATTGGTTTGGGATTTGGTTACATCGCTTTTGAATATTCTATTTTCTGGGTGATCTTCTTCCATATTTTCAATAATTTGGTCATCGCAGAGGGGCTTGATTTCCTGACCAACTATATCCCAGAAAGTATCGTGAATCTCATAAATTATGGATTGATGACTGCAGGAACAACGGTAGTATTGATTGTACTCATCTTAAATAGGTCGAAAATTAAAGCTTATATTGCTGAAAATAGATCTCAGCCGGGAACATATAAGCAAGCTCTTAAATCAGTCTGGTTCTGGGGATTTTCAATTTTATGTGTGCTTGCTGCCTTTTTACCGATTCTTCTTGTCTATATCACTACAAGATAATAAAGGAATTAAAAGAAGTCTAATAGGCTTCTTTTTTCTATATTCAAACAAATGATTTATTTTGACAGAAAATGATAGAAAATGCTTGACTTTGGATTTTATTCTTGTATAATAGAAGTGTAATCGATTGCAGAGGAGGTATTCTATGCTGAAGTCGAAAAGAAAGCAGCTGATTCTCGAAAAAGTTACCAAAGATAAATTTGTATCTTTAGAGTATCTAGTAAAAGCTTTGGACACTTCAGAATCAACTGTTAGAAGAGATTTAGATGAGCTTGAAAGCGAGCGGAAGTTGAGGCGTGTGCATGGTGGTGCAGAGAGTCTTCATTTCTTGCAGGAGGAAGAAAGCAATCAAGAAAAATCTATCAAAAACATTCAAGAAAAAACTAGGATTGCTCAAAAAGCAGCCAGCTTGATACAAGAATACGATGTCATTTTTATTGATGCAGGGACGACCAATGAACTCTTAGTCAATGAATTGCATGATCCAAGCGTGACAGTGGTGACCAATTCTATCCATCATGCGACTAAGTTGGTGGAGCGCAACATTCCCACTGTGATTATTGGTGGTGTTGTGAAACGTTCGACAGATGCCAGTATCGGTGGTGTCGCTCTAAATCAAATCGGACAACTAAATTTTGACAAGGCTTTTATCGGAATGAATGGAATTGACGATGGATTTTTCACAACTCCGGACATGGAAGAAGGAGCAGTGAAACGCGCTATTCTGGAAAATACCAAGAGAACCTATGTTTTGGCCGATGCCTCAAAGTTAGGTCAGACATCTTTTGCAAAAGTGGCCCCGATATCGCGCGCAAGGCTCATTACAAACCAGACAGAATCTGAAGTGATTCAAAAGATTAAAGAAAAAACGGAGGTAATAGAGGTATGATTTATACAGTCACACTCAATCCATCTATTGACTATATTGTTCGCTTGGACCAAGTTCAAGTTGGTAGTGTCAATCGTATGGACAGTGATGATAAGTTTGCTGGTGGGAAAGGAATTAATGTCAGTCGTGTCTTGAAACGCTTGGATATTCCAAATACAGCTACTGGATTTATCGGTGGCTTTACTGGTAAATTTATCACAGATACTTTGGCAGAGGAAGAAATCGAAACACGTTTTGTCCAAGTGGCAGAAGATACGCGTATCAATGTTAAAATCAAAGCAGACCAAGAAACAGAAATTAACGGAACAGGTCCAAATGTTGAACCAGCTCAGTTAGAAGAATTGAAATCTATTTTATCTAGTTTGACAGCAGAAGATACGGTTGTATTTGCGGGTTCAAGTGCTAAGAACTTGGGAAATGTCATCTACAAGGAGCTGATTGCCTTGATGCGCCAGACTGGTGCGCAAGTGGTTTGTGACTTTGAAGGACAGACCTTGATTGATAGTTTGGACTACCAGCCACTTTTGGTCAAACCAAATAATCACGAACTTGGAGCTATCTTTGGAGTGAAACTGGAAAGCTTAGACGAAATCGAGAAATATGCTCAAGAATTGCTGACTAAAGGTGCTCAAAACGTCATTATCTCCATGGCTGGTGACGGTGCCCTTCTTGTCACATCTGAGGGAGCATACTTCGCTAAACCCATCAAGGGAACAGTGAAAAATTCAGTCGGAGCTGGCGACTCTATGGTTGCCGGATTTACAGGTGAATTTGTCAAATCCAAAGACGCAGTAGAAGCCTTCAAATGGGGAGTAGCTTGTGGAACAGCAACTACCTTCTCGGATGACTTGGCAACTGCGGAATTTATTAAAGAAACATATGAAAAAGTTGAGGTAGAAAAACGATGAAAATTCAAGACCTATTGAGAAAAGATGTCATGTTGCTAGATTTGCAGGCAACTGAAAAAACAGCTGTCATCGAAGAGATGATTAAAAGCTTGGTCGATCACGGTTATGTGACAGATTTTGAAACATTTAAAGAAGGGATCTTGGCTCGTGAAGCCTTGACTTCAACTGGTTTGGGTGAGGGAATTGCTATGCCGCACAGCAAGAACTCTGCTGTCAAAGAAGCAACGGTTCTCTTTGCTAAGTCAAACAAGGGTGTTGACTATGAAAGTTTGGATGGTCAACCAACAGACCTCTTCTTTATGATTGCTGCTCCAGAAGGTGCCAATGATACTCACTTGGCTGCCTTGGCAGAATTGTCTCAATATTTGATGAAAGATGGCTTTGCTGACAAATTGCGCAAAGTATCTTCACCAGACGAAGTTATAGCTCTTTTTGACCAAGCGTCTGAAAAGGCAGCTGAACCAGCAACTGTTGCTCCTGCCAACGAATCTGGTGACTTCCTCGTAGCCGTTACAGCTTGTACAACAGGGATCGCCCACACTTACATGGCTCAAGAAGCCCTTCAAAAAGTAGCTGCTGAAATGGGTGTTGGCATCAAGGTTGAAACCAATGGTGCCAGCGGTGTTGGCAACAAATTGACAGCAGAAGACATTAAAAAAGCTAAAGCAGTTATCATCGCAGCAGACAAGGCTGTTGAAATGGATCGTTTTGACGGCAAACCTTTAATCAGTCGCCCGGTTGCAGACGGTATTCGCAAGACAGAAGAACTCATCAATTTGGCTCTTTCTGGCAATGCTGAAGTTTACAAGGCTGCTAATGGTGGCGCTGCAGTAGCTAGCAGCAATGAAAAACTTAGCTTGGGCGGAGCTTTTTACAAGCACTTGATGAGCGGTGTTTCTCAAATGTTGCCATTCGTTATTGGTGGCGGGATTATGATTGCCATTGCCTTCTTGCTGGATCAGATTTTAGGCGTGCCAAAGGATCAGCTTTCTAATCTGGGAAGCTATCATGAAATTGCGGCTCAATTTAAAGCAATTGGTGGTGCAGCCTTTGGCTTCATGTTGCCAGTATTGGCTGGTTATATCGCTTACTCAATCGCTGAAAAGCCAGGTTTGGTTTCTGGTTTCGTAGCTGGTGCAATTGCTAGCAGCGGTGCATCATTTGGTGGTGTTGCCTATGCTGCAGGTGGTGAGAAGACACTCTCTCTAGCGGGTGTATCATCTGGTTTCCTTGGAGCTCTGGTCGGTGGATTCTTAGCTGGTGGCGTGATTTTAGTCCTTCGCAAATTACTTGCAGGTCTGCCTCGCTCACTTGAAGGTATTCGCTCCATCTTGCTCTTGCCACTTCTTGGTGTTCTTGTGACTGGATTCCTTATGCTGGCAGTCAATATCCCTATGTCAGCAATCAATACAGCCCTCAACGATTTCCTTGCTAGTTTGAGCGGAAGCTCTGCAGTTCTTCTCGGTCTCTTAGTCGGTGGTATGATGGCGGTCGATATGGGTGGACCAGTGAACAAAGCAGCTTATGTATTTGGTACAAGTACGCTGGCAAGTACTGTTTCAACTGGTGGTTCTCCAGTCATGGCAGCAGTTATGGCAGCCGGTATGGTTCCACCGCTTGCAGTATTTGTTGCAACTCTACTTTTCAAAGATAAATTTACTACTGAAGAACGTGATTCTGGCTTGACAAATATCGTCATGGGGCTTTCTTTCATCACAGAAGGTGCGATTCCTTTTGGAGCTGCTGACCCAGCCCGTGCAATTCCAAGTTTTATCGTCGGTTCAGCTCTTACAGGTGCACTTGTCGGTCTGTCTGGCATCAAACTTATGGCTCCTCACGGAGGAATCTTCGTTATCGGTTTGACTAACAACCCAATCCTTTACCTTGTGTATGTCTTGGTTGGTGCAGTTGTCAGCGGTATTCTTTTTGGATATTTGCGTAAACCACTTGAAAAATAAAACATATGCGAAAGAATCTTGATGGTTTGTCAAGGTTCTTTTTGCCATAATTTGAATAGATGGGATAAGATCATGAAAACATATACAGATAAGTTAGTTGTGAATATGAATGCAGAAGTTGCTTGGGAAGCATTGAAAATGATGGATAAATGGCTTCCTAATTTATCAACAAATCAAGCCATTTACTTTGAAGGCGGAGAAGCCTTTTTCTACGAAGGGAGAAAGTACGATATTGTGACAAAAGAAGGAATAAAAATGTCTTGCGAAATAAGCGAGGTCAATGAGGATACCTTTTGGATTGAGATACATGCTAGACACTCTCTTCTGCATTCGATTTTAAATTGTCAAGTGATTCCTTTGACTTCTTCGAGCTGCCAATTGGTAAGAACACAATCTTATCCAGGCTTTGTTGGATTTTTATTTAATCTATTCTTTAAGCGTAGAGAAGCAGGCGAGACGAGCGAGTATTTAGAAGTATGGAAAAATTACGTGCAAAATCAGCTTCAGACTTTGTCAGAATCCGTTACCATTTCCTATATGGATTGAGTCCTGAAAACAATTATCGCTAGAAAGATACATCAAATTATGTTATAATGGACTATCGTATATTTTTAGGAGAATAGTAATGGAATTACAACGTGAACAAGAATTTGTCAGCCAATATCATTTTGATGCACGCAATTTTGAATGGGAAAAAGAAAATGGAACACCTGAAACAAAAGTTGACGTAAATTTTCAGCTGATTGAAAGAAATGAAGAAAAGAATTCAACATCCATGATTGTGATTTTGACTTTCATGATTGTGTTTGATCGTTTTGTAATTAGTGGAACGATCACGCAGACAAATCATATTCAAGGACGTTTGGTGCAGGAACCTAGTGAGTTTGAGCATGAAGAAGTGGAAGAATTGGCGCGTCCTTGCTTGACCATGCTCAATCGCTTGACGTATGAAGTGACGGAGATTGCGCTAGATTTGCCAGGTATTAATTTGGAGTTCTAATGATGAAATTAGCGGTTATAACGGATTCGTCCGCTTTTTTACCGAATAGCTTTCGTGGAAATGACCATCTTTTTGTGCTTGATATTCCAGTAGTGATTGCTGGAGAGACTTATGTGGAAGGAAAAAATCTGACAGCCAGTGACTTTTATGAAAAAATGGCTGCTGCAGATGATTTGCCAAAGACAAGTCAGCCTAGTGTGGCAGAATTGGAGGAGACGTTGACGCGTCTTGCTAGCGAGGATTACACGCATGTGCTGGGGCTCTTTTTATCCAGTGGGATTTCAGGATTTTATCAAAATATCCAGTATCTCAAGGACGAGTTTCCTGACTTGAAAATCGCTTTTCCTGATTCAAAAATCACCAGTGCTCCGCTGGGTCTCATGGTTAAAAATGCTTTGACTTGGGCTGCGGAAAGACAGGATTTTGAAGAGATTTTGCTCAAGATTCAGAGACAAATCGATGGAACCAGTGCCTTTATCATGGTTGACGATCTCAATCATCTGGTTAAGGGCGGTCGTTTGTCCAATGGTGCAGCTATTTTGGGAAATCTCCTAAGTATCAAGCCGATTCTGTATTTTAATGATGCAGGTATCATTGAAGTCTTTGAAAAGATTCGGACAGAAAAGAAAGCGATTAAGAGATTGATTGAAGTAGTAGAGGAAAAAACTGCCTCTGCTTCTTATCAGGTCGTGGTAATTCACGGGAATGCTGAAGAGAAGGCGGAAAGCTTACGCCAGCAGCTGATGGAGGCTGGCATAGCGGACGATATTCCTCTTGCTACCTTTGGTAGTGTGATTGGAACTCACTTGGGAGAGGGTAGTGTCGCTTTGGCCTACATTCCGCTGGTCTAGAGTTTTGCAGAGCAGTTAATCAAGAATAGAGAGAGGTTCTAGATGAGTATAAAAGTCATTATTGCTGGTTTCAAGGGAAAGATGGGACAAGCAGCCTATAAGATGGTAACAGAAGATCCTGAGTTGGCATTGGCCGGTCTGCTAGATCCTTTCACAGAGGAAAAGGAAGTAGCGGGAGTTCCAGTTTTCAATACCAAAGAAGAACTTGCTGGTCTTCAGGCAGATGTCTGGATTGACTTTACGACTCCCAAAGTGGCTTATGGAAATACTCGCTTTGCTCTTGAGAATGGCTTTGCTCCTGTGGTCGGAACGACTGGTTTCACGTCTGAGCAGATTGAAGACTTGACCCAACTATCGCGTCAAAAGAGTCTGGGTGGATTGATTGCCCCGAATTTTGCTCTGGGAGCCGTTTTGCTTATGCAATTTGCAGCCCAAGCAGCCAAGTATTTCCCAGACGTGGAGATTATCGAACTGCATCATGACAACAAAAAAGATGCACCGAGCGGTACGGCTGTCAAAACAGCTGAATTAATCAGCAAAGTCCGGACGAGTAAGCAGCAGGGAGCGGCCGACGAAGAAGAATCGTTAGCTGGCGCCCGTGGAGCTACCTTTGACGGCATGCGGATTCACTCAGTGCGTTTGCCGGGCTTAGTGGCCCATCAGGAAGTTATCTTTGGTAGTCAAGGAGAGGGGCTGACTTTGCGGCATGACTCCTATGACCGGGTTTCCTTTATGACTGGGGTAAATCTGAGTATCAAAGAGGTAGTGAAGCGCTCTGAATTGGTCTATGGATTGGAACATTTACTATGAGATTAGAGAAGATGCCTTCTGAGTTTCAGGAGGCTTTGCCAGTATTAGAGAAGATTAAAGAGGCTGGTTTTGAGGCTTATTTTGTCGGCGGTTCTGTACGAGACGCTCTGTTGAATCGGCCGATTCACGATGTGGATATTGCCAGCTCGGCCTATCCCGAGGAAATCAAGACCATCTTTTCTCGGACTGTCGATGTTGGGATTGAGCATGGAACGGTTCTGGTCTTGGAAGGCCAGGGGGAATACGAGATAAC
This sequence comes from Streptococcus cristatus ATCC 51100, assembly GCF_000222765.1. GTDB lineage: Bacteria > Bacillota > Bacilli > Lactobacillales > Streptococcaceae > Streptococcus > Streptococcus cristatus. The sequence goes on from NZ_AFUE01000010.1 coordinate 177,529, forward strand.
GACCTTTCGGACCGAGGATGTCTATGTGGACTACCGCAGGCCTAGTCAGGTCTCTTTTGTGCGCTCTTTGGAAGAAGATCTGAAGCGCAGGGACCTTACAATCAATGCCCTTGCTTTAAACCAAGAGGGCGAGATTGTGGACCTCTTTAACGGTTTGGCAGATATGAAAAATCGCACTCTGCGGGCAGTTGGAGTGGCTTCAGAGCGTTTCAATGAAGATGCTCTCCGCATCATGCGGGGCTTTCGTTTTCAGGCTGGTTTAGACTTTGATTTGGAAGACTTGACCTTTCAGGCTATGGCAGATTGCGCGCCGCTTCTAGAGAAAATATCGGTAGAACGGATTTTTATCGAGTTTGACAAACTCCTGATGGCACCTTTCTGGCGGAAAGGCTTGGAGAGTCTGATTAAAGCTGCTGCCTACGACTTTCTTCCTGATATGAAACATTCAGCAGAAGCTTTGCAGGAATTATTAGACGGTTTAGCAGAAGATTTTCAATTTGCTAGTTCTGAGCAGGCTTGGGCTGCGCTTTTGCTGGCTTTGAAGGTAAAAGATGTTCGCAAGTTTTTGAAGCATTGGAAAACGTCCAATGAATTTCAAAAGCGAGTAAATCAGCTAGTGGCTGTTTATGAGATTCGGCAGGAGCGGAGTCTTTCTAAGCGTGATTGCTATCAGTATGATTTGGATTTGATTCTGCAGGCAGAAAGTTTGAGACAGGCAGCAGGCTTGCCAGTTGAGTTTGAGGTTATTGAAGCGACACATGCTGCTCTGACCATTCATGACAAACATGAGATTGTAGTGACGGGCAGTCATTTGATTCGAGATTACGGCTTTAAACCCGGACCAGAATTGGGACAAATCCTGACTAAAATTGAATGGGCCATTGTCGACGGAGAATTGGCAAATAGCAAGGAAGAGATTATGAACTTTATTAAGGAGCAAGTTGGATGAGTGACTTTATCGTTGAAAAGCTGACCAAGTCTGTCGGGGATAAGACAGTCTTTCAAGAGATTTCTTTTATCATTCACGACTTGGATCGGATTGGACTGATTGGGGTCAATGGGACAGGAAAAACCACTCTTTTGGATGTCTTGTCTGGCAAATCAGGCTTTGATGGTGATGTATATCCCTTTTCAGCAAAATCTGACTATAAAATCTCCTATTTGACTCAGGAACCAGACTTCGATGAAGAGAAGACGGTCTTGGATACTGTTTTGTCCAGTGATTTGCGAGAAATGCAGCTCATTCGAGAATACGAACTACTCATGGCTGCTTATGATGAAGCTAAGCAAGCTCGTCTGGACAAGGTCATGGCAGAAATGGATTCGCTGCATGCTTGGGAGATTGAGAGTCAGGTAAAAACAGTCCTATCCAAGCTCGGTATCTCGGATTTGGCAGCAAAAATCAGCCAGCTTTCTGGTGGTCTACGCCGGCGAGTTCAGTTGGCGCAGGTTTTACTTTCCGAAGCAGACTTGTTGCTTCTGGATGAGCCGACCAACCATCTGGATATTGATACGATTGAATGGCTGACAAATTTCTTGAAAAATTCAAAGAAGACCGTCCTCTTTATTACTCACGACCGATATTTTTTGGATAATATTTCCACGCGGATTTTTGAATTGGACGGCGGGAGCTTGATTGAGTATCAGGGCAACTATCAGGATTATGTCCGACTCAAGGCTGAGCAGGATGAGCGCGATGCTGCCCTGCTACACAAGAAACAGCAGCTTTACAAGCAGGAGTTATCTTGGATGCGCCGTCAGCCTCAGGCGCGGGCGACCAAGCAGCAAGCACGTATCAATCGTTTCCATGACCTCAAAAGTGATTTGGCGGGTCAGACCAATCAGACAGACTTAGAGATGAACTTTGAAACCAGCCGTATTGGGAAGAAGGTTATCGAGTTTCAGGATGTGGATTTTGCATACGGAGACAAGCAGATTTTGTCGCATTTCAATCTCTTGCTGCAAAACAAAGATCGACTGGGCATTGTTGGAGATAATGGAGTGGGTAAGTCTACTCTGCTCAATCTAATTTCTGGTCAGTTGAAGCCTCAGTCTGGTCAGGTCATAATCGGCGAGACAGTCCGAGTAGCCTACTTTTCTCAACAGATTGAAGGGTTGGATGAGTCCAAGCGGGTCATCAATTACTTGCAGGAAGTCGCAGAAGAAGTTAAGAGTGGTAGCGGGACGACATCCATTGCTGAGCTCTTGGAGCAGTTTCTCTTTCCTCGCTCAAGCCACGGCACTTTGATTGAGAAATTGTCTGGCGGAGAAAAGAAGCGGCTTTACCTGCTCAAGCTTTTACTAGAAAAGCCCAATGTCCTGCTTCTGGACGAGCCGACCAATGATTTGGATATTGCAACCTTGACAGTTCTAGAAAATTTCCTGCAGGGCTTTGCAGGACCGGTAATTACAGTTAGCCACGATCGGTATTTCCTCGATAAGGTAGCCAGCAAGATTTTAGCTTTTGAAGATGGACAGGTCAGAGAGTTCTTTGGCAACTACACGGACTATCTGGATGAGAAGGCTTTTAGACAATCCAGCGCAGCTATTTCCCAAAAGAAAGAAAAGGAAAAGCTCGTCAAGGCGCGGGAGCAGAAGAAGCGGATGAGCTACTTTGAAAAGCAAGAGTGGGAGACCATCGAGGCGGATATCGAGGAGCTGGAGGCACGTATCGCTGCCATTGAGATAGAAATGGAGCAGAACGGTTCGGACTTTACCAAGCTATCGAAACTTCAGAAGGAGCTGGATGACAAGAATGAGCAGCTTCTTGAAAAGTATGAGCGCTATGAGTATCTGAGTGAGTTGGAGTAGAATAGTACGTAGTACATTTGTTATGGATACAGGTTTATGAGGGAGAATGATGGAAATACAGATTTATAGCCAGCCTAGTCAGGAAATCAAGGATCAGCTTTTTGAGCTGGTTCAAAGCTGTCATGTTACAGATGGGACCTATCGTCTTCCGTATCTGGATAACGCCTATAATTTTGATGTTGATATGCCAGCATTTTTTCTGGCAAATTTAGATCATCAAACGGTCGGTTTTTTATCGGTTTATGCGGATGAGCCGAGTAAAGCGGAGGTATCTGTCTATGTCTTGCCCGACTATCGCAGACAGGGCATAGCGAGCGCTCTTTTGCAGGAATTTTTCAAAATTGCAGAGAAATACGATTTATCCCAAATCGAATACATCAGTGAAGTCAAGTTTTTAGCAGAGCATCCGACCTTTGCTGAGAAGTTTGATTATGATTTGAAAGAAACGGAAATCTGGCTAGAGCAGGCAGCGGGGACTTTCCCTGAAGAAAAAAAAGAAGGCGTGGAAGTTTTACTGGGTAGAAAGGACATGGTTGCGGAGATTGCAGCGTTTCAGTCGCAGATTTTTGAAATGCCGATGGATACTGCGCTTCACTATGCCAGTCAAGCGCTGGAGAGCCCAGATAGCCTGCTTTATGTCCTGAAAAAAGACGGTCAGATTGTGGCGTCTTGCTCAGTGGATACAACTTTTGATAGCAATTATCTGTTTGCCCTAGCTGTGGATCAGGCCTTTCAGGGACAGGGACTGGGGAGTCACCTAGTCAGTTCTATCCTGAATGACCTTTCTGGCCGAAATGGACAAGTCTGTCAAATCGTAGTAGAAGCTCAAAATACAGGTGCCTTAAGGCTGTATGAAAGATTAGGCTTTAAACGAAAATCGGAAGCAGTTTATTTAAAGAAAAAATAAGAGAATTATCCTTTGGAGAAAAGTGCTTTTAAGGTTAGGAGATCTGTTGATGATAAAGAGAAAAGAGCCATTCTTAGTACAGGCTGGTTTGGTGCTAGGCTTACTAGCCTTGGGAAATTTAGTCGGTGATGTTAGTCAGTTCTTGCGTTATCTTTTAGCAAGTCTGGCACTCTTGTTTTTCCTTCATCTAGTGATGGGAATGCTGATGCATACCAAGCAAGTCAAAGAGCAACTAGGTCAAGCGCTAGTGGCCTCGGTCTTCCCGACCTTTTTCATGCAGGGAATGGTAGCTTCGACTTATCTAGCGAGCTGGACTTTTTTGGGAAATTTGATCCGAATTAGTGCGCAAGTGCTGTGGTGGTTGAGCTTTAGCGGGCTGGTTTTCTTGATGGTCTACTATATTTTAGCTTTTGTATTTCCTTTCAAGTGGGAGAATGTCTTTCCCGCTTGGACGGTCTTATTTGTCGGGATTGGTGTCGCTCCTCTGACCATTTCAGTTCCCCAGCAGTTAGCTTTGGGCCAGCTAGTCTTTTGGTACGGGCTTTTAGCGACTATTTTAGTCTTGCCAATCGTTCTTTATAAGACCTATAAAATTGGCTTAGCAGAGAATGTTCGCCCGAATACAACAACGATTTGTGCGCCTATTTCCTTGATGACAGCAGCTTATGTGGCTACTTTTCCCCAACCCAATCTGGTCTTGTTGAGCTTGCTCTTGATTTCAGGTCAATGCTTTTATGCCTTTATTTTGTGGCAACTGCCTCGTTTGATCAATCGTCCTTTTTCAGCAGGATTTTCGGCCTTTACCTTCCCCTTGGTTATTTCGGCTGTGGCCTTGAAGCAGTCTTTGAACGTGTTGAATCTTGGTCTAGCTGGGCAAATTCTGCTTGCTTTTGAGGTCTTAATAGCTTTGTTTGTCGTTCTTTATGTCACCTTCTTATATACAAAGGACATTTTAGGCAAATGAGGAAGATTTCAGAGATGTATTTCCAAGAGGAAAGTTGCTGCCTGCCTTTGAGGAAGGCTGAGTTTATGATATAATTAGGAGTATTTGTAAAAGGAAAAAGATATGAATATTCAACAATTGCGTTATGTAGTGGCTATTGCCAACAGCGGAACTTTCCGCGAAGCAGCAGAAAAGATGTATGTCAGCCAGCCCAGTCTATCTATCGCGGTGCGAGATTTGGAAAAGGAGCTGGGATTTAAGATTTTCCGCCGGACCAGTAGCGGAACCTTTTTGACCAGACGGGGGATGGAATTTTACGAGAGAGCTCAAGAATTGGTCAAAGGATTTGATGTCTTTCAAAATCAGTATGCCAATCCTGAAGAGGAAAAGGATGAATTTTCCATTGCCAGCCAGCACTATGACTTTTTGCCGCCGTTGATTACGGAGTTTTCCCAAAAGTATCCAGAATATAAGAATTTCCGGATTTTTGAATCAACAACTGTGCAGATTTTGGACGAAGTGGCCCAAGGCCACAGCGAGATTGGGATCATTTACCTCAATAATCAGAATAGCAAGGGCATTATGCAGCGGGTGGAGAAGCTCGGCTTGGAGGTCATTGAGCTAATTCCTTTCCAGACCCACATTTATTTGCGGGAAGATCATCCTCTGACTCAAAAGGAGGAGCTGGTTATGGAAGATTTGGCCACTTTGCCAACCGTTCGTTTCACACAGGAAAAGGATGAGTACCTCTATTATTCTGAGAATTTTATCGATACCAGCGCTAGCTCCCAGATGTTTAATGTGACGGATCGAGCTACGCTGAATGGGATTTTGGAGCGGACGGACGCTTATGCGACTGGATCTGGCTTTTTGGATAGCAACAGTGTAAATGGAATCACTGTCATCAAACTCCGAGACAATTTAGACAATCACATGGTTTATGTCAAGAGAGAAGATGTAGAGTTGAGTCAGGTCGGCGAAGCTTTTGTAGCTGTTATGAAAGAATATTTTGCACAGAAAAGAGAAGTATGAAACGTAAAATTGCGATTCCTTTTTTAGTTTTTCTTTTGATTGCTCTTGATCAGGCAGTCAAGTATTATATTGTTTCCAATTTTTCTTTGGGGCAGGTCAGGAAGTTTATTCCTAAGATTGTCAGTTTGACCTACCTGCGAAATACTGGTGCCGCCTTTTCTATCTTGGAAAATCAGCAGTGGTTTTTCGCTCTGATAACTTGTATCGTGATTGGAGTTGCCGTTTGGTATTTGATTAAAAATATCCAAGCTTCTAAGTGGATGCTAACGGGACTCATTCTAATTATTGCTGGTGGATTCGGCAATTTCATTGATCGCATTCAGCAAGGATTTGTAGTGGATATGTTCCAGCTGGATTTTGTCAATTTTGCTATTTTTAACGTAGCGGATATGTACTTGACTGTTGGAGTAGCGATTTTATTACTGGTGATGTTGAAGGAAGAAACGAATGGAATTGAAAATTGATGCAGTAGCCGCAGGCCTCCGTTTGGACAAGGCAGTGGCGGACCTAACAGAGTTATCCCGTGGTTTAGCCAATGAACAGATAAAAAATGGCCAGATTTTGGTCAATGGAGAGGCAAAAAAAGCCAAGTATGCCGTCAAAGAAGGTGATGTCATTTCCTATGAAGTACCTGATCCAGAGGTAGTTGAGTATGTGGCAGAGGATCTTCCGCTAGAAATCGTTTATCAGGATGAGGATGTTGCCGTCGTCAACAAGCCACAAGGCATGGTGGTTCACCCTTCCGCTGGGCACACTAGCGGTACTCTGGTCAATGCCCTCATGTACCACATCAAAGACCTCTCTGGCATCAATGGTGTGCTACGCCCAGGGATTGTCCATCGGATTGATAAGGATACTTCTGGTCTTTTGATGATTGCCAAGAATGACCAAGCCCATCTGGCACTTGCAGATGAGCTTAAGGACAAGAAATCCCTGCGTAAATACTGGGCGATTGTCCATGGAAATCTGCCTAACGACCGCGGAGTGATTGAGGCGCCGATTGGTCGTAGTGAAAAAGACCGTAAGAAACAGGCGGTTACAGCCAAGGGGAAACCCGCTCTGACACGTTTCCAAGTTTTGGAACGTTTTGGGGACTATACCTTGGTGGAGCTGCAGCTGGAGACGGGGCGGACGCATCAAATCCGTGTCCACATGGCTTATATCGGCCATCCAGTAGCTGGCGATGAGGTCTATGGACCTCGTAAGACTCTGAAGGGTCATGGTCAATTTCTGCACGCGCGAACACTTGGCTTCACCCATCCTCGGACTGGCGAAGTGCTGGAATTTACGGCTGAAGCGCCATCTATTTTCCTAGAAACTCTTGAAAAACTCAGAAAAGTCCATGACTAATCGTCTCTGTATTTATGAGACTCTAGATAATATGAGACTCTAGATAAATGGAAAATTAAGTCGACTGTCTTGGTTACAGTCGTTTTTATTTTCGACAAATCATGATATAATAAATAGAATACCCTAAAAGGAAGAGAAAAATGAATTTAGAAGATTTGAAAAAACGTCAGGAGAAAATCCGCAATTTCTCCATCATTGCCCACATTGACCATGGGAAATCAACCTTGGCCGACCGGATTTTGGAGGCGACGGAGACGGTTTCCAGCCGGGAAATGCAGGCCCAACTTTTGGACAGCATGGACTTGGAGCGGGAGCGTGGCATCACCATTAAGCTTAATGCCATCGAGCTCAATTATACCGCCAAGGACGGCGAAACCTATATCTTCCACTTGATTGACACGCCAGGACACGTGGACTTTACCTATGAGGTATCGCGGTCTCTTGCGGCCTGTGAAGGGGCTATTTTGGTCGTGGATGCGGCTCAGGGGATTGAAGCTCAGACCTTGGCAAATGTCTATCTAGCGCTGGATAATGACTTGGAAATCCTGCCAGTTATCAACAAGATTGACTTGCCAGCTGCGGATCCAGAGCGGGTGCGGTCAGAAATTGAAGACGTGATTGGGTTGGATGCTAGTGAAGCCGTGTTGGCTTCTGCCAAGGCTGGCATCGGAATTGAAGATATCCTCGAACAAATAGTGGAGAAAGTTCCAGCACCGACTGGAAATGTTGAAGCACCTCTTAAAGCCTTGATTTTTGACTCAGTCTATGATGCCTATCGTGGGGTAATCCTGCAAGTGCGGGTGATGGACGGTGTGGTCAAGCCGGGAGATACCATTCAGCTTATGAGCAATGGCAAGACCTTTGACGTAACTGAGGTTGGCATCTTTACGCCTAAGGCTATTGGCCGCGATTTCCTAGCGACAGGGGATGTTGGCTATATCGCAGCCTCTATCAAGACGGTACAGGATACTCGGGTCGGAGATACAGTTACCTTGGCGGACAATCCAGCATCTGAGCCACTAGACGGTTACAAGCAGATGAATCCGATGGTTTTCGCTGGTCTCTATCCGATTGAGTCAAATAAATACAATGACCTACGCGAAGCCCTCGAAAAGCTCCAGCTAAACGATGCCAGTCTGCAATTTGAACCAGAAACGTCGCAAGCACTAGGATTTGGTTTCCGTTGTGGCTTCTTGGGCTTGCTACACATGGACGTTATTCAGGAACGTTTGGAGCGTGAGTTTAATATTGATTTGATCATGACGGCTCCGTCCGTTATCTATAAGGTTAATCTGACAGATGGTGAAGCTATTGATGTCTCTAATCCGAGCGAGTTTCCGGACCCGACCAAGATTGATTCCATTGAAGAGCCTTATGTCAAGGCGCAGATTATGGTGCCACAGGAATTTGTCGGAGCAGTGATGGAGTTGGCTCAGCGCAAGCGCGGTGACTTTGTGACCATGGACTATATTGATGATAATCGTGTCAATGTCATCTATCAAATCCCGCTCGCTGAAATTGTCTTTGACTTCTTTGACAAGCTCAAGTCCTCTACTCGTGGCTATGCTAGCTTTGACTACGAAATTTCTGAGTATCGCTCGTCCAAGCTGGTGAAGATGGATATTCTCCTCAATGGGGACAAGGTTGATGCTCTTAGCTTTATCGTTCACAAGGAATTCGCCTATGAGCGTGGTAAGCTGATTGTAGACAAGCTCAAGAAAATCATTCCTCGTCAGCAGTTTGAGGTACCTATTCAGGCAGCTATTGGTCATAAGATCGTGGCTCGTACTGATATCAAGGCCCTTCGTAAAAACGTACTTGCCAAGTGTTATGGTGGTGACGTTTCTCGGAAGCGCAAACTTCTAGAAAAACAAAAAGCCGGTAAAAAACGGATGAAAGCTATCGGATCTGTCGAAGTCCCACAAGAGGCCTTCCTCAGCGTCTTGAGTATGGATGAGGAATAAAGTTGACATTAATCGCCTGAGCTCAGCATTACAAAGCGAAGGAAAAAATCGATCTGTTCCTAAAAATAAGATAGGGAAGCAATCTTTAGTAGTTCGATTCTATCTATAATGTTTGGATAGTATGGAAATATAGATAGCTAAGGCTCATGTAGTCTAAAAAGGAGATTTGTTATGGCAAAAAAGTATTTTCTTAGTTTCTTGACAGTTTTGGTTGGTCTGTCTCTGGCTTCTTGTGGTCTTATTAAAAATTATGGTAATCGGAAATCGTCTACTTCTAGTAGTACAACTAGTCAAGTTTCTCAAAAAGATAGCAGCAAGTCTGATAAAGCTAGTGACAAAGATGTTTCTACTACAACCGAGACCAAGCGCATTGGTTCGGCTGATTACGGCTATATCGATATTCCAAGTAATTGGATCAAGTTCACCGACTTAGATGGTGGCGACAGCGTTCAGTTTACGGATGGCTCTGCTTATAATATCGTTACCATGAATGGCTATACTAGAGAAAAAGCTCATGTCCAAGATGGGGAAACTTTCAATGCTGAGTTAATTGCCCAGCGACTAGCCTATAGTTGGAATGATAATAAAGATGTAGAAAAAATGTGGGGAGCAAAATCCACTGTTTCTGGCAATGAAGCTTTCCAACTGAATGTAATTATGAAATCAGGGCAGTTAGTGGTTTCTTGGGTTTTCCAAAAAGACGACAAAGTGTATTTGATCTCTTTTGAAGGCGACCGAAAAACTCTGGCTTCTGTCATCTCATACATAGAAGAAACATGGAGCCTTGATGAAAAAGGCCCAACTAACAATATTTAAAACAAAGAAAATGAGGTCTACCTGAAAGTAGGTCTCATTTTTTTGAGATTTATGATATAATGCTAACGAAAATCAACTGATTAGAAAGTAGTTTATGACTCAAGAAATCGACCTTGAAAAGTACCACCAACTAGCCCTGCAAAAGCAGAAAGAGCATCGAAAATTTTTAGCCAGTCTCAAGAAAAAGCCACCAAAAAATTTAGATAAGATTGCCCAGCAAATTCATGATGAGGTCTTTGAGGAGATTGACTGTACAGCCTGTGCCAATTGCTGCAAGACACTTGGACCAGACTTTAAGGAAGCCGATATCGTCCGTATTGCCAAGTATTTCAAGATGAAGCTGCCGGCTTTTGAAGAGGAATTTCTGCAGGTGGACGAAGACGGTGACAAGGTCTTCAAGGCTATGCCTTGTCCTTTTTTAGGTAGAGATAATCTCTGCTCGATCTATGATGTCCGTCCCAAGGCTTGCCGCGAGTTCCCTCATACAGACCGCAAGAAGATTCATCAGATTAATCATCTGACAATCAAAAATACCCTGACCTGCCCAGCGGCTTATCTCTTTGTGGAGAAGTTGCGGGATAGGTTGTAAAATCCCCTATAAATCTTGTACAAAAAGTCTAGGGCGGAAGTATCTTATATCTGTTAGACTATAGTCAAGAGGTGAAAAAGAATATGATGCATCAATTCAATCGAACCATGGAATATCTGGAAAGTAAGTTGGACGCAGAAGTGGATTTGCAGCAATTCCAGCAGCTATCGGGCTATTCTTATGCTCTCTTTAGCAGGCTCTTTTCCATCCTAGCAGATACGACTTTAGCAGAATATTTGCGCAATCGCAGGCTGTCAGAAGCTGTGACGGACTTGCGGGAAAGCTCTGAGAAAGTTATTGATATAGCACTGAAATACGGCTATGAGTCTGCGGATGCCTTTAGCGCAGCCTTCAAGAAATTCCATGGTGCAACCCCCTCAGAAGTTCGAAATGGAAAACCTTATCGGGTCTTTCCTAGACTTCAATTATCCTTAAAGATTACAGGAGGAAAGAATATGGATATCAAGATTCAAAAGAAATCTGCTTTTACTGTAGCAGGCGTCCTATTGGAAGCTATCGACAATAGCCAGTGCCCATCTGCTTGGGAGCAGCTCTATGCAAATCACAGCTTTGAAAGCTTAGAAAGTATGGGCAGTGGCCAATCCTTTGGCCTCTGCTCTGATGTCAAAGAGGGTGAAATCATTAACTACATGGCGGCTTATGATGTGACGGATATAGCGAAAGCAGAAGCCCTAGGCCTTTCTATCAAGGAAATCCCAGCAGCTGAATATGCCATCGTACCAGTCAAGGGGGCTATACCTGCCAGCATCCACCATGCTTGGAAATATGTATTGGAAGTCTTTTTCCCAGAAACTGGCTATCGCCATTCAGGAGCACCAGATTTTGAAGTCTACACCGAGGGTGATATGTCCTCCCCAGACTATCAAATGGAACTCTGGATACCAGTGGTGAAATAAAATAGTGATTGCAAGTCATTTTTTAGACGTTGATTACAGAGGAGGATGAGGCTATGCAGATGTATTTTGGGGACGTTTCTCTTTGTTATACATATTCACTTGCGATGGTGTTGCATTCGTATGGTTATGATGTTCGCCCTGAGTTTTTGGAAGCCATTATGGTGTTGGGAAATGGCGCTAGTATTGTAAAGGAAGATGAAAAACACCCTTTAGTCTTTTTTGATAATGGGATGCCAGATAGTTCTATCAGCCATTCTTTAGATATTCTAGGTTTTACATATGATGAATACTATATAAAGGATTCAAATGCGGTGAATCTTCTCTCTATCAGAGAGGTCTTAAGTAAGTTCTTGCTCAGTGGGCCAGTTGTTCTTGGCCCTTTGGACATGGGTTATCTCACTTATAATCCCAATCATATCCATTTGTATGGGGTGGACCATTTTGTTTCAGTTTATGATTTAGATGATGCGTTTATCTATTTCCATGATCCAGCGGGCTTTGCTTGTATGAAAATGAGTTTCTCAGAATTTTCGAAAGCCTGGGAAGCTAAAAATATCGACTATAAAAGAGGTTCTTTCTCCATGTGGGGAAACTTCAAAAAAATCAAATCTCCAACTTCCAAAGAGATTTATCAGAAAACATCTATGTTGATGAAGCAACAATATGAAGACGGCGAGGAGAATGTGATAGCAAGATATGCTAAGTCGGTAGCGGACAATGGCTTGAATGAAGAACAAAAGCATCTTCATCAATACTTTAGCTTCAAATTAGCTTCTATCAGAAATCTATACATGAGCAACTTCTTAAAAGAATACGATTCTGTCAGATCAGAAATAAAAGAAAATTTAGCAAGATTGTTCGGCCAAGCTCATCTATTTTGTATCAAGCAAGATTATCAAAAACTGTCAGAAGTCTTGTATGATATTGAAGCGCTAGATAATAAGTTTAGAGATTTGTGTATTCACTATAAAGAAGAGTAGAAGAAGTGAGAAAAACGAAGATGCTGTTTGATAATGTAGCAGGATCGAAAGAAGGGGCACTTGACTATCAAAAAGATCTCTGGATACCAGTGGTTAAATAGATTAGAAACCAGCCGTTCATTTTCGATCGGCTGGTTTTTGTGGCT
>NZ_AFUE01000009.1 GCF_000222765.1 Streptococcus cristatus ATCC 51100
CTCTGGATGTGACGGATGAAGAAGGCGACGATGTGACCAACGATATCTTCGTTGGAGCTAAGGCAGACCTTGAAAAGACGATCTGGATGTTGACAGCTGAGCTTGGCCAAGCACCAGGTTTGTAAAATGATGTTTAAAGAGGCTGGGACAAAAGTCCTAGCCTCTAAATTGTCTTTGGATTGTCGAGCAAGACGCAGTGGCTGAGTGGGCTCTACTACGCTGATTTCATCAACTTTTACAGCCCTACTCAACTGTGCGGAGGTGGGACGACGAAATCGAATTCTAACGAATTACCGATTTCTGTCCCACTCTCTGTTTTTTATTTTGTCCTACGAGATACTTTCCTCACTCTTTCCTTAAAGAAGATTTAACTTTTTCTTAAAGATAACTGATATCAGCTAGCTTTAAGCCGCAATCTGTATACTTTCTACAAATCATCTAAGAAAGAGGTATGGATATGGACTATCTAGTGATTCCGGCTTACGAGCCCGATTATAATTTAATTAAACTGATTCAAAAAATTCAGAGCAAGAGTAATTTTCATATCATTGTCATCGATGACGGTAGCTCAGCCAAGCGCCAGACAGTCTTTGAAAACGCTGAACAATATGCGACTGTCCTCCATCACGAAAACAATCAAGGCAAAGGACAAGCATTGAAAACTGCCTTCACCTATATCCAGTCTCTGGGTCAATACGGAACCGTCATCACAGCGGATGCGGATGGCCAGCACAAGGTCTGGGATATTTTCCGAGTGGCAACCAAGGCTGCTAAAAATCCTAATCAGCTGATTCTGGGCGCACGCGCCTTTACTGGTAAAGTCCCTCTGCGTAGCCGCTTTGGCAACAGCCTGACTCGGACTCTCTTCAAGCTCCAGACTGGGGTGGGTGTCTCCGATACGCAGACTGGTTTACGAGCCTTTACGACCAACATGATTCCCTTTATGCTAAAGGTAGAAGGTCAGCGCTATGAGTATGAAATGAACATGCTCCTAAAAGCCAGTAAGGAATATCGCATTTTGGAAGTGCCCATTGAGACGGTCTATATCAATGACAATCAAGGTTCGCACTTCCGGCCTGTTAGAGACGGACTCATGATTTATAAAAATATCTTTAAATTTGCTCTGACCTCTCTCAGCAGCTTCGTCGTGGACTACATGGTCTACGCACTGGCTCTCTTGTTTTTAGCCGCTGTGCCGACCAGCCTGAGAATTCTCCTAGCCAATGGGATTGCCCGCGTGACCAGTTCGGTCTTCAACTACTCGACCAATAAAAAACTGGTCTTTAAGAACGACGACAGCATTCTCAAGACAGGAACTGGCTATTTCAGCCTAGCTCTGGTGCTCTTTATCTTAGACACACTACTGATTCGCCTCTTCTACGCTGTCTTTGGGCTCAATCTTCTGCTTGTCAAGATCATCGTCGGACTGCTGCTTTTCACCGTCTCTTGGATGGTACAAAAGAGATTCATTTTTAAGGAAAGGACACACACTGCATCATGAAATTTTTAAAGAAAGGCTATGCCTACGCCTCGATTTTTGGCCTACTTCTGACAGCTTCTTTTAGCTACTCCATGTTGAAAACCTTCGTCATTGCAGAGACCATTTCCACAGTCTCAAGCACCGCTTCTTCGTCCAATGCCGAGGCTGCCAGCAAGGCTGCCGAAACAGCCACAGTGACAGATACTAGCTATTCAGACGACAATATCTCGGTCACGCTGACTGAAAAGACCGTCAACAATACCCAAGTCTACATCGCTGATGTGACCGTCAGCTCCGCTGAATATTTGAAAACAGCCCTTGCCAACAACACCTACGGAACCAATGTCACCGCCAAGACTTCAGAAACGGCCGCTAATAACAAGGCTATTCTAGCAGTTAACGGCGACTACTACGGTGCCAATTCTACCGGCTATGTTATCCGCAACGGTGTCGTCTACCGTGATACCGTCCGAGAGGACGCCAGTAATGGGGACTTGGCTATTTACAAAGACGGCTCTTTTAAAATCATTTACGAAAATGAAATCTCTGCCGATCAGCTGGTCGAAGACGGCGTGGTCAATCTCTTAGCCTTCGGCCCAGCCCTCGTAGAAAATGGTGAGATTGTCGTTGATACCAAGTCCGAAGTCGGCCAGTCCATGTCTTCCAATCCTCGGACAGCTATCGGTATCATTGACGAAAACCACTATATCATCATCGTTTCAGACGGACGCACTTCAGAAAGTCAGGGACTTTCCCTCTATGAAATGGCGGAAGTCATGAAATCTTATGGCGTCAAGACGGCCTACAATCTTGACGGTGGCGGATCGTCCACTATGTACTTCAACGGTCAGGTCATCAACAAGCCTACCACCAACGGAAATATTTCAGAAAGGGCGGTGAGCGACATTGTCTACATCGGTTACTAATCCCAGCAAAAAACGTTTCAAAAAAACAGCTGTTTCCTACATCCTGCTAACGATTTTCTTCTTTGCTTTCAGCAGAATCTATGAATCCTTCAGCTTCGGGGAAATATCTATCCACATGCACTATCTCTTTGCCCTTCCTCTCGTTGGGGGCATCCTCCTCCTGCTCTTCATGAAAATAATTCCCAATCTCTCTCGGCTCAGCCTTAATCTCTGGAACTCAGCTGTAGCCATTATGACAGCCGGCATGCTCTTTCGTGGCATCGTCAATCTCTCTGGACGCTCCACAACACTGGATATGCCCTACTGGTATGTAGGAGCAGCCTTTGCGTCTCTAGCTCTATTCTCCATGGTCTTTACGCGCAGTGTGTGGGTAGATAATAAAGAGACCAGCTCAATGTCTTAATCTCATAAAAAACAGAAAGGTCGTGGTGTTTAAGCCACGACCTTTTCTTGAACACAAATCTGCTTTTTTATAATCAACGATAGAACTTCTAAGAAAATCTTTGCTATCACATGGAAATGAGATCGACTTGTAAAATTAGACGATTCTACCCTGATCAACAACCAACTTGCCTGCTTTATAAACTTGATGGGTCAGGTTGGTCGCAAAGAAATAAAGTGGATAGTCAATGTTCTTAGCGTCTAGGATAGTAATGTCCGCCTGCTTGCCAGTATCAAAGCTACCAATCCTATCTTGGCGGTTAACTGAGTAGGCCGCATTGATGGTTACAGCGTTAAGGACTTCTACTGGTGTCAGGCGCATCATAAAGCAGCCCAGCTGCATGACGAACTGCAGGTTAGCTGTTGGACAGGAGCCTGGATTGCTGTCGGTGGTCAGGGTGATGGCCATACCAGCTTCCAGCATCTTGCGGGCTGGTGCATAGGTATCTTCCATCAGACTGAAGGTAGTCGCTGGCAGGAGATTGCCGATAACCTTGGCTTCTGCCATCTTGCGAATACCTTCATCGGTTGCTACCATCAAGTGCTCTGCGCTAGTTGCTCCTAGCTCAGCTGCTACATCTACTCCACCGATCGATTCGATTTCATCAGCATGGATGCGAATCTTGAAGCCCATTTCCTTAGCTTTAGAAAGCAGGTAGCGTGACTCGTCAGCTGTAAAGACGCCTTTTTCACAGAAAATATCACAGAATTCAGCTAGATTTTCTGCTTTTACCCGAGGCAGCATTTCCTCGACGATAAGCTCCAGATATTCCTGAGAGCGTCCCTTGTATTCTGGTGGAACGGCGTGGGCAGCCATAAAGGTTGAAACTAGGTCAATCTCATGGTCACGGTCCAGAGCTCCAACGACATCCAGCTGGCGCTTCTCTGTTTCCCAGTCCAGACCATAGCCACTCTTGGCCTCAACAGTCGTCACTCCATGCAGCAGCATATAGTCCAGCAACCTCTTGGACTTATCATAGAGAGTGTCAAAAGAAGCTTCTCTTGTCGCTCGGACTGTACTGAGAATTCCGCCGCCTTGAGCAAGAATCTCCAGATAAGGGACACCGGCTAATTTCTTGGCAAATTCATGTTCCCGGCTGCCACCGTAGACCAAGTGAGTGTGACAGTCGATCAAGCCAGGTGTAGCAATCTTGCCCTCATAAGACTGAATCTTAGTATCTGGTTCAACCAGACTGGCATCTGGCTCTCCACTGCCAACTGCTAGGATTTTACCGTCTTTGACTGCAATGTAGCCGTCCTCCAAGACCTGAGCTTCCTTCATCTCCTCGCCAAAAAGGGGATGTCCGAGGTCCTTGGGACAGAAGACTTGATTAAAGTGAGTTAATAGTAAATCAGCAGTCATGCTTGTTCCTCCATTCATTTTCCAACTTATTCGCTTTCCATCATAATACACTATCGTCAAATTATAGTCAAAAACCAATATATATTAGATATATTGATATTTTTTATCTCTGGGAATATTTTCTTGACTTTGTACTGACGGCGCTGTTATAAAATAAGGTCAAATCTTAAGTTATTTTACAAGGAGGAAATAAACATGTCATTCTACAGCGAACAAGATATTGCGGCAGCAATGACCGTCAAATTAGACGATGTATTACCTGAAAAAACGGTTTTCCAAGAAGGCATCCGTCGAGCACCCGATCGGGGCTTCCGTTTGACTCAAGCTCAAACCGAAATTGCACTTAAAAATGCCCTTCGCTATATTCCAAAGAGATTCCATAAGGAAGTGATTCCAGAATTTCTGGAAGAGCTGAAAACTCGCGGACGGATTTATGGCTACCGCTGGCGTCCAAAAGAACGCATTTATGGTAAACCAATTGACGAGTATAAAGGGAACTGTACCGCAGCTAAGGCTATGCAGGTCATGATTGACAACAACCTGAGCTTTGAAATCGCCCTTTATCCTTATGAATTGGTTACTTACGGAGAAACTGGATCTGTCTGCGCCAACTGGATGCAGTACAACCTGATCAAGAAATACTTGGAAGTCATGACAGACCATCAAACCTTGGTTGTAGAATCTGGCCACCCGCTCGGACTTTTCAAATCTAAACCAGAAGCACCTCGTGTTATCATCACCAACGGCCTCTTGGTCGGTGAATATGACAATATGAAAGACTGGGAAATTGCAGAAGAAATGGGTGTCACCAACTACGGTCAAATGACAGCTGGCGGCTGGATGTACATCGGCCCTCAAGGTATCGTCCATGGTACTTTCAACACCCTCCTCAATGCTGGGCGCTTGAAACTAGGTGTAGCTGATGATGGCGACCTGACTGGTAAACTCTTTATCTCTTCTGGTCTGGGTGGCATGAGTGGAGCTCAAGGGAAAGCAGCTGAAATTGCTAAAGCAGTAGCAATCGTAGCTGAAGTAGACCAATCCCGGATTGAAACTCGTCACTCCCAAGGCTGGATTAGCCAATTAGCCGAAAGTCCGAAAGAAGCAATTGACTTGGCTCAAAAAGCTCTGGAAGCTGGCAAATCAACTTCTATTGCCTATCATGGTAACATCGTAGACCTCTTAGAATATGTCAACGAGAACAATATCCATGTCGATTTGCTGTCTGACCAAACTTCTTGCCACAATGTCTATGACGGCGGCTACTGTCCAGCTGGTATCAGCTTTGAAGAGCGTACTCGTCTCCTGGCTGAAGACAAGGAAACCTTTACAAAGTTGGTTGACCAAACCTTGGAACGTCACTTCAAGGCGATCAAGACCTTGACTAGCAACGGCACCTACTTCTTTGACTACGGTAATGCCTTTATGAAGGCCGTCTACGACTCTGGCATCAAGGAAATTTCTAAGAATGGCTTTGACGACAAAGACGGCTTCATCTGGCCATCTTATGTCGAAGATATCATGGGGCCTATGCTCTTTGACTATGGTTACGGTCCTTTCCGTTGGGTATGTCTGAGCGGTAAGCACGAAGACCTAGTCGCTACTGACCATGCAGCTATGGAAGTGATCGATCCTAACCGCCGCTACCAAGACCGCGACAACTACAACTGGATCCGCGATGCAGAAAAGAACCAGCTGGTTGTTGGAACTCAAGCGCGGATTCTCTACCAAGACTGTATGGGCCGTGTCAATATCGCCCTCAAGTTCAATGAATTAGTCCGTGAAGGCAAGATTGGTCCTGTCATGATTGGCCGTGACCACCACGACGTATCTGGTACTGACTCTCCATTCCGTGAAACTTCCAATATTAAGGACGGTTCTAATGTTACCTGCGACATGGCTGTGCAATGTTACGCTGGTAATGCCGCTCGTGGTATGAGTCTGGTAGCTCTCCACAACGGTGGCGGAACTGGTATCGGTAAAGCAATCAACGGTGGCTTTGGCTTGGTACTGGACGGTAGCGAACTCATTGATGAAATCATCAAATCTGCTATCGCTTGGGATACGATCGGCGGAGTTGCTCGTCGTAACTGGGCTCGCAATGAGCATGCTATTGAGACAGCTATCGAGTACAACCGTCTTCACCAAGGCACAGACCATATCACCATTCCGTACCTGACTGACGAAGATTTGGTCAAAGAATCTGTTAAGAAATTGTTCGAATAGGAAAAACTTGTCCCCCAGCTTCTGAACTGAGCTAGGCTTCACACCTAGCTCAGCTGGAAGTCCCACCACTTTATTCACTTTATAATTTTAATAACATATAACACGAGGTAATATCTTATGGCAAAAATTGTTGAATGTATTCCTAACTTTTCTGAAGGCCGCAACCAAGCGGTCATCGACGGTCTAGTGGAAACAGCTAAGAGCGTACCAGGAGTGACACTTTTGGACCACTCTTCTGATGCCAGCCACAACCGCAGTGTCTTTACCTTGGTCGGCGACGATCAAAGCATTCAGGAAGTTGCCTTCCGTTTGGTTAAATACGCTTCTGAAAACATTGACTTGACCAAGCACCAGGGTGAACACCCTCGTATGGGCGCAACTGATGTCCTGCCTTTTGTACCGATCAAGGACATCACAAGTGAGGAATGCGTAGAAATTGCGAAGGCCGTATCTGAGCGGATCAACCGTGAGCTCGGTATTCCAATCTTCCTCTATGAAGATGCAGCGACTCGTCCAGAGCGTAAGAACTTGGCTAAGGTTCGTAAAGGACAATTTGAAGGCATGCCTGAAAAACTCTTGGAAGCTGACTGGGCGCCTGACTACGGTGAAAGAAAGATTCACCCAACTGCTGGTGTCACTGCTGTTGGTGCTAGAATGCCGCTCATCGCCTACAACATCAACTTGGATACAGACAATCTGGAAATTGCCAACAATATTGCCAAAATTATCCGTGGTTCAAGCGGTGGCTACAAATACTGTAAAGCGATTGGCGTTATGCTGGAAGACCGCAACATTGCTCAGGTTTCCATCAACATGGTCAATCTGGAAAAATTCCCACTCTATCGTGTCTTTGAAACTGTTCGCTTTGAAGCCAAACGTTACGGAGTTGGAATCCTCGGCTCAGAAGTCATTGGTTTGGCGCCAGCCAAGGCTCTGATTGACGCAGCAGAATACTATCTGCAAATCGAAGACTTTGACTACGGCAAGCAAGTTCTGGAAAACCATTTGCTGGGCTAGGAGGACAGAAACCTATGAAATTAGTAGATTTAAGCTTGACAGAATTTGCCAAAGTCCTAGGCTCAGATGCTCCTGCACCAGGAGGCGGCTCTGCCGCTGCTCTTTCCGCAGCCAACGGTATTTCCCTTACTAAGATGGTCTGTGAATTGACTCTTGGCAAGAAAAAATACGCAGAATTTGAAGCAGAAATTGCTCAAGTACACGCAGAAAGTGCACGCCTGCAAGAAAGCTTGCTCGCAGCTATCGACAAGGACACTGAAGCCTTCAATCTGGTCTCTGCTGTCTTTGATATGCCTAAGGAAACAGAGGAAGACAAGGCTGCCCGTCGGGAAGCGATGCAGCAAGCCCTCAAGGAAGCGACCAAGTCACCTTATGGCATGATGGAAGACATCTTGGCTGCCCTGCAAACAACTCAAAAAGCTGTCGGTAAATCCAATACCAATGCTGCCAGCGACCTGGGTGTAGCAGCTCTCAACCTCAAGGCTGGACTGCAAGGCGCTTGGCTCAATGTCCTCATCAACCTGTCAGGTATCAAGGATGAAGCATTCGTCGCAGACTACCGCAGCAAGGGTGAAGAGCTCCTACAAAAAGGCTGCGCTCTCGCCGATGAAATTTATCAAGAAATTTTGAAAGTTGTCTAATAAATAAACGGAAGAGAAGCTCACTCTTTCCTGTGAATGGACTTCCTCTTCTCAAGAGGTAACAATATGGTTTTATCAGATATTGAAATTGCGAATTCGGTTCAAATGAAGCCCATCAAAGAGGTGGCAGAAAAGCTAGGAATTGCTGAAGACGCCTTGTCTCTTTATGGAAATTACAAGGCAAAAATCAGTGCCGGCCAGCTGGAAGCCCTCAAAGACAAACCAGACGGCAAACTGATTCTCGTGACAGCTATTTCTCCTACACCAGCAGGAGAAGGCAAGACCACGACTTCTGTCGGATTGGTCGATGCTTTGGCTACTATCGGTAAAAAAGCCGTTATCGCTCTGCGGGAACCTTCACTCGGACCTGTCTTTGGTATCAAGGGCGGAGCTGCTGGCGGTGGGCATGCTCAGGTTGTGCCTATGGAAGACATCAACCTCCACTTCACTGGTGACTTTCATGCCATCGGTGTTGCAAACAACCTGCTGGCGGCCCTCATTGACAACCACATCCACCATGGCAATGCCTTAGGCATTGACTCTCGCCGCATCACTTGGAAGCGGGCAGTTGATATGAATGACCGGCAGTTGCGCCACATTGTAGATGGTTTACAAGGCAAGGTCAACGGTGTTCCACGTGAAGATGGGTTTGACATTACAGTTGCTTCTGAGGTTATGGCTATTCTCTGTCTGTCAGAAAATATCACTGACCTCAAGAACCGTTTAGAAAAAATCATCATTGGCTACAGCTTTGAAGGTAAGCCAGTCACTGCCAAGGATTTAAAAGCCGGTGGTGCTATGACTGCTGTACTCAAAGACGCCATCCATCCAAACTTGGTTCAAACTCTGGAACACACGCCAGCCTTGATTCACGGTGGACCTTTTGCCAACATTGCTCATGGCTGTAACAGTGTCCTAGCTACCAAGCTGGCTCTCAAATATGCCGACTATGCAGTCACAGAAGCTGGTTTCGGTGCTGACCTGGGTGCTGAGAAATTCATTGATATCAAATGTCGTACATCTGGTCTTCATCCATCGGCTGTAGTTCTGGTTGCTACCATCCGCGCTCTCAAGATGCATGGTGGTGTGGCTAAGAGCGATTTGGCTGAAGAAAATGTTCAAGCTGTTGTAGATGGTCTACCAAACTTGGAAAAACATCTGGAAAACATTCAAGATGTTTATGGCCTGCCAGCAGTCGTTGCTATCAATAAATTCCCGCTGGACACTGAAGCTGAATTGCAAGCTGTTTATGACGCCTGCCAAAAACGTGGCGTTGACGTAGTAATTTCCGACGTTTGGGCAAATGGCGGAGTCGGCGGTAAAGAGTTGGCTGAAAAAGTCGTTGAACTGGCCGAAGGAGACAATCACTTCCAATTTGTTTATAATGAAGAAGACTCCATTGAGACCAAGCTCAACAAAATTGTTACTAAGGTCTATGGAGGCAAGGGCGTTCGCCTGACTCCTGCCGCTAAGCGCGAGCTCAAACAGCTGGAAGAGCTGGGCTTCTCCAACTATCCTATCTGTATGGCTAAGACTCAGTACTCTTTCTCAGACGATGCTAAAAAACTGGGCGCTCCTAAAGACTTTGTTGTGACGATCAGCCAGCTCAAAGTTTCTGCTGGTGCAGGCTTTATCGTTGCTCTGACTGGTGCAATCATGACCATGCCAGGGCTGCCTAAGGTGCCAGCCAGCGAAAAGATTGATATTGACAAAGACGGCAATATCAGCGGTTTGTTCTAATAAATACCAAAAATGACACATATAACCCTTCTAAAATCAAACGATTTTCAAGTTTCCGATTGGTCAGGGGGAAAGACAAAACAACTTTATCTTTCCCCGCCAACTGGCCACTATGGCAAGCGGAACTTTGACTATCGACTCTCAACAGCAACTGTGGAGTTAGCTGAAAGTCAGTTTTCTGACCTCAGCGGCTTTCACCGCATTCTCATGAGCCTGGACCACACACTTCATCTCCACAATGCCAGCCGGCAGGAGGAAACGGTTCTAGCTCCCTTTACCCCCTATTTTTTCGAAGGGAGTGATTCTATCACAAGTCGTGGGACTTGTACCGACTTTAACTTAATCTACAGCGACCATTATCAGGGACAGATGCTTGCCATCTCAGATAGAGAAGAGCTTAGTCAAGATGAAGCAATTCAATTTATCTATGCCTTGAGTGATTTGATGGTGACAGGGACAGGCCTGCCATCGCTTAACCTAGAGACAGGGCAACTTCTGATAGTGGAAAAAGAGGCTCAGGAAACTGAGCTGCAAATAATGTTTTCGACTAACCAGCCAACGGGTGCTCCCCTTGCTATATGGGCTGGTTTGACCCATATCCCTACTAAGTAAAGATACAAGGAGTCCTATTATCGTTCTATCTTTACTTGGAAAGGATCCCACATCTCTAAAGGAGAAACATTATTATGGATGCAACTAAACTCACTGCACAAGAACAAGAACAGGAAAAAGCGAAATTCAGCTTTTCTGGCGCTACTCTCTACGGTATCAATGCCGTTATCGGTTCAGGGATTTTCCTCCTACCGCAAAAGATTTATAAAGGACTTGGTCCTGCCTCTCTAGCTGTCATGCTTGGAACCGCCCTCCTCGTTATTCTCCTAGCAGTCTGCTTGGCAGAGACTGCTGGTTATTTTAATAAAAACGGCGGAGCCTTCCAATATTCCAAAGCAGCCTTTGGAGACTTTGTCGGATTTAATGTTGGCTTCCTAGGCTGGGCGGTTACCATCATCGCTTGGTCAGCAATGGCAGCAGGATTTGCGAGACTTTTTGTCATTACTTTTAAATCCTTTGCCCCCTATGAACTTTTACTCAGTGTGAGCCTGATTATCCTACTCAGTCTGATGAATATATCAGGTCTTAAGACCTCCAAAATGTTCACCTTGACCGCAACTGTAGCCAAGCTCATCCCAATTGTTGCTTTCAGTCTATGTGCAATTTTCTTCATCAAAGGAGGAATTGACAAAGGAAACTTCACTCCGTTTCTTCAGCTAGAACCTGGCGTGGATATCATGAAAGCCATCTCTAGTACAGCTATCTACATTTTCTACGGTTTCATCGGTTTTGAAACCATGTCTATCGTTGCTGGTGAAATGCGCAACCCAGAAAAGAATGTGCCTCGAGCAATTTTGGGTTCTATCAGTATTGTATCTGTTCTCTATATGCTAATTATCGCAGGAACTATCGCCATGTTAGGCAGCCGTATCCTGCAAACAGATGCCTCTGTACAAGACGCCTTTGTCGAAATGATTGGCCCTGCTGGAGCATGGATTGTTTCCATCGGAGCGCTGATCTCTATTGCTGGACTTAACATTGGGGAATCTATCATGGTCCCACGTTATGGTGCAGCCATAGCAGATGAAGGCTTGTTACCTAAAAAAATCGCTGAAACCAATGCTAAAAACGCTCCTGTAATTGCCATTATTATCTCCGGACTTTTGGCCATCGCCCTGCTCTTTACAGGAACATTTGAAGTATTAGCGGCTCTCAGCGTAGTCTTCCGCTTCTTCCAATACATCCCAACTGCTCTAGCCGTATTGGTATTGAGAAAGAAATATCCAGATAAGAAAGTGGTCTTCCGCGTTCCATTTGGTCCTGTCATCCCAATTTTAGCGGTTCTAGTCAGCCTCATCATGATTTGGGGTGAAAATCCAATGAACTATGTCTATGGTCTCATCGGTGTCCTTGTCGCCAGTGCAGTCTACTATATCTACATAGTACTGATTTGTAAAAATAAAGTTCTTGAACAAAAAGGAGAATGAATCTTATGACACATGTAATCAATTTGGATGGCGAACACCTTACTTTAGAAGATGTCATTGCTGTAGCTCGTCATGGAGCTATCTGCGAAATCAACCAAGAAGCTAAGAAAGCTGTAGAAGCTTCCCGTAAAATCGTAGATGACATCGTCCGCGAAAAGCGGGTAGTCTACGGTGTTACGACTGGATTTGGCTCCCTCTGCAATGTCAGCATCTCGCCAGAAGATACGACTCAACTGCAGGAAAACTTGATTCGCACCCATGCTTCAGGATTTGGCGATCCTCTTCCCGAAGATGCAGTTCGTGCTATCATGTTAATTCGGATTAATTCTCTGGTCAAGGGCTATTCTGGTATCCGGCTCTCTACTGTCGAAAAACTTCTGGAATTGCTCAATAAAGGCGTCGTGCCATTTATTCCAGAAAAAGGCTCTCTCGGTGCCTCTGGTGACTTAGCACCCCTAGCTCATATGGTTCTGCCTATGCTAGGACTGGGCCACGCATACTATCAAGGTCAACTGCTCTCTGGGCAAGAAGCTTTGGACAAGGCTGGTATCGAGAAAATTGCTCTAGCAGCCAAGGAAGGGCTGGCGCTGATTAACGGAACGACTGTCCTGACAGGTATCGGAGCTCTGGCTACCTACGATGCCATAAAATTGCTCAAATTATCAGATGTCGCTGGGGCTCTTTCCATGGAAGTCCACAATGGTATTACCAGTCCTTTCGAAGAAGACTTACATACTATCCGTCCTCAAAGCGGACAGCTGGCTACAGCACGCAATATCCGCAACCTTCTGGAAGGCAGTGGAAATACGACCGTAGCCACTCAACAGCGGGTTCAAGACCCTTATACCCTGCGTTGTATTCCGC
The DNA here is from genome assembly GCF_000222765.1 of Streptococcus cristatus ATCC 51100. Taxonomy (GTDB): domain Bacteria; phylum Bacillota; class Bacilli; order Lactobacillales; family Streptococcaceae; genus Streptococcus; species Streptococcus cristatus. Next base: position 12,738 of record NZ_AFUE01000009.1, read on the forward strand.
AGATTCATGGTGCCAGCAAGGACTCTATCGCTTATGTTAAGACCAAGGTTGAGATTGAGATCAACTCTGTTACAGACAACCCTATCATCACCAAGGAAGGCCATGTCATCTCAGGCGGTAACTTCCACGGAGAACCAATGGCTCAGCCATTCGACTTCCTCGGAATTGCCATTTCTGAAATCGGCAATGTATCCGAGCGGCGTGTAGAACGTCTGGTCAACAGCCAACTGAGCAAGCTCCCATCCTTCTTGGTCAAACACCCAGGACTCAACTCTGGCTTTATGATTACCCAGTATGCTTGTGCTTCGCTTGCTTCTGAAAACAAAGTTCTGTCTCATCCAGCCAGCGTAGACTCTATCCCATCTTGTGAAAACCAAGAAGACTTTGTCAGCATGGGAACTACTGCAGCACGCAAGGCAGCTGAAATTCTCAAGAATTCTCGCCGCATCGTAGCAACAGAAATCATGGCAGCCTGCCAAGCTCTGGATCTGAAACCAGAAAACCATGAACTGGGCAAAGGGACCAAGCCAGCCTATGACCTCTTCCGTCAGCATGTCCGCTTTATCGAGTTTGATAAGGACATCGAAATCTACGAAGAGCTCAACAAGGCTTCTGAGCTGATTGAGAGCGATGAATTCCTAGCAGCCGTTGAAAAGGCTGTGGACTTGAGCATTCAGTTCTAATTCTGATGACTCTATAAAAAGTTAACCTAAGAAGCCCGCTCTCGTGCAGCTGGGCTTCTTTTCCCGTCAAAAGCCATTGACAGGCTTGGTGGAAACTCTTATAATAAAGTCGCAAGTATCGTTATGGAAAAGGACAAAATCATGTTAGAAGATTACTATCAGCTAGACAACCGTTACTATCAGCGAGGTCCAGAGGACAATCTATATACTGCTAAGTGGGGCATGGTCATTGAGTTTCTGGACTTAAATGATCCTAGCCTAACCCCTTTTGAAGGGGTAAACTTTGCCTTGATTGGCTTCAAGAGCGACAAGGGTGTCTATATCAATAACGGCCGAGTGGGCGCAGTTGAAGGTCCTCAAGCCATTCGAACTCAGCTGGCCAAGCTTCCTTGGCATCTAGGTAGAAACGTTCGCGTCTTTGACGTTGGCGATATCGACGGGCCTAACCGCTCTCTGGAACAACTGCAGCAAAGCTTGGCACGAGTAGTCAAACGCCTGCGAGAGCTTAATCTCCGTCCCATCGTTCTAGGCGGCGGCCACGAAACAGCCTACGGCAACTATCTGGGGCTCAAGTCGTCACTAAATCCTGACCAAAACTTAGCTGTGATCAATATGGATGCCCATTTTGACCTACGCCCCTACGATCAGACGGGTCCCAACTCCGGTACCGGTTTTCGTCAAATGTTTGATGATACCTTAGCTCAGAAACAGATCTTTAACTATCTCATCCTAGGGATTCAGGAGCATAATAACAACCTCTTTCTCTTTGACTTTGTAGCCAAATCTAAGGCTATCCAGTTCCTGACTGGAATGGATATCTACCAAATGGGTTACAAGGAAGTCTGCAAGGTAGTTGATGCTTTTCTAGCCGATAAAGAGCAGGTTTATTTAACCATTGATATTGACTGCTTTGCAGCTGGCGCCGCTCCTGGTGTCAGTGCCATCCAGTCGCTCGGTGTGGATCCCAATCTGGCTGTGCTGGTCTTCCAGCACATCGCTGCGTCAGGCAAACTGATTGGCTTTGACATCGTCGAAGTCTCTCCCCCTCACGATATAGACAACCATACGGCTAATCTAGCGGCCAGTTTTGTCTTTTACCTAACCCAAGTCTGGGCACAAGTACATGACTGATGGGCATTTAAAAACTTCATTACAAACATCAAAAGAGGGTGAACATAGATTTCACCCTCTTTTATTTGTGTTCAATTCTTAAGACAAGGTTCGACGTAAGTTTTCTAATTCCTTTAGTTGATGACGATCCCGGTAGGGATTGAGCTGACTCTTGGCTGTTTCATAATAAGTTTCAAAGTCCTGAGCTAGTAAATTTTCAAAACCAGCTTCTTGCAAGCTACCAGCCAGCTGGCGATACTTGATCACAGCCATCAGATAGTAGATCAAGCCCTTGTCCCGCGGATTGCCATAGCGACTAATGAGACTATCCTTTTTCCGCAGCAGATCAAGCACCGGCTGGTAATCTCCCTTCTCGCAGCCAATCAAGGCCAAATACACTTCCAACTGGGTCTCTTTCCAAGGGAAGCTAAGGGACTTCAGGGCTGCTTTCGCTTTCAGCAAGATTCGCTCCGCCTTTTCATAATCTTTTAGCTGATAATAAGTCAGCCCCAAGCCTATGTAGAAAGCAAAAATCGAAGGCTCTGCTGTTTTATTTTCCGTCAGCTCAATTGCCTCTTTCTGATGAGCCAGCGCTGTCGTGAAATTCCCACGAATCTGCTCAATCTCTGCCAGATAATCTAGAGCCGCCGCAATCTGAATCGAATACTTTGAGCGCAACGAAGCCGTCAAACTAAAGCAATCGATAGACTGGTAGAGATGACGGAGCGACTGCTCCTCATCTCCAATCATGAGATGATACAGTCCCTTGAGTCGAAGATTCATTGCAATAGCTTCGTGATTATTGGCCTGAACTGAAGCATCCAGGGCCAACTCCGTATAGTAGCGCATCTCAGGAATATTCTCCGTCTGGATGCAGTAGTAGATCATCTGCCGATAGCCTTCTAGGAGAAACTCCATCTGCTGCAGCTCTTTAGCAGAAGCAATCACCTGCTGGATGTTGTCCATTCCCTGCTGGTAATTCCCCGTCCGGATAGCATAGCGCCCTTCCAGATAGAGAAAGCGGAGAACCAATAGTTGAAAATCTTTGTGATTCTGGTGTTTTCTCTCTAATCCTTCTATTTCCCGACGGATACGATCAAATTGGTCCAAAACCGCTGATTGATTGCTATCATCCGTCTTTTCGATAAAGCCAAACTCCCGCGAATAAATCGGAAAGAGCTCATGATGAAACTGCAAAGTAGCCTCGAGATAATGCAACTCATACTCCAAAGACTTAATCGGCTGTTTGGACAGCTTGTAGTGATAGGCGATTTCATTGAGCAGCTGAGCATGATAGAGAGAGGCTCCTAGCTGGTCTTCCATGCCTTGGGCAATCTGGTGATGTAGCATCCGCTTCTTGGCAAGCGGCAAGCGCTCATAAGCATAAATCCGCAAAAGCTCCTGGCTGAATCGTAAAACCAATTCCTCCTGTTCCTCTTCTATTAAAAGCTGTTTTTGCCCAAATCCTTCCGCAATTTCGACCACTTCTTCCACAGATAGGCCTAGCAACTTAGCTAAGAGCGCTACCGAAGCAGGGGAACTAAAGCAAGCCAGATAGTCAACCAATTCCTCCTCCTGGCTGCTCAAATAGCCTAATTTCAGAGATAGTTTTGCTTTAATAACTGAGGTTAATGGCTGGAATTTTTCACCTCGCAAAAGCTGCTCCGCATACTCCGACAGAAAGAAAGGAATGCCCTGACTGACCCGATAAATAGCCTCAAGCCGTTCTTCAGATATGACTAACTGTCCAGTCTGGGCCTGTAAATAAGCCACACTAGACTTAAAATCCAGTGGCTGCAGCTCAATGCAGTCTAGCTGACTACGAAGCAACAAGTGATTGAAAAAACGTCCAAGATAAGGTGGTGTACTCAGATGCTTGGTCAATACAAAGGCTACTGGATAATCCCTCAAATGGTTCATAACCTGCTCTAAAACAGCCACACTTGCCTCATCCATCCAGTGACAATCCTCAACCAAGATCACCAAAGCCTTTTTCTTGGAAATCTTTTGCAAAATATCCAGCACAAACCGAGCCAGACGATCTGTATTCAGCTCAAGATCCGAAGCTTCACCTGCCATCATCGGAAAATAACTATCCAAAATATCCTGCCACTGGCTAGTCGAAAGGATCTGATGTTGAATGACTAAGTCTCCCAAGCCATCTAGCAGACTGCGCCAAGGCTGCAATCCAACCGTCATTTCTTCCTTGAAGCACTCTGCCATAACAATTTGAAAATACTTAGTCTGATTAGCCAGTACTTGTCGGGTTACTGTCCGTTTACCGATACCAGTACCACCGACTAAGAGCAGTGCACGAGGTTCTTGCCTCTCTATGATCTTAGAAAAATAAGATTCCAAACGCTTGATTTCACCCACTCGGCCAAAAAAGTGGTCTGTATTACGTAAAAATTGCTTGATTTTACGCTCACTGCGATCCTTAGCCATCACTTCATGGTACAGCTGTTGGATTACTTCATTGGGACTAATCCCCAATTCCTTGTCCAAGAGATTGACCAATTTATAATAAGTCTCAATCACCTTACCAGGTCGATCATTCTCCTGATAAAGCTTCATAAGCAGATGATAATTCTTTTCATCAAACTCATCGATGCTGATCATACGGCGCAGATTCCGCTCTGATTCCTCCAAATTTGACGGATCTTTTTCCAACTTTTGATAGCAAGCCTGGGTATAGATCTGCTCATATCGCGTCCGCATCTTGGACACCCAATAGTCAAAGGCTTCACTGTCCTTGAGATAGAAGCCCTGCAGAAAATCACCCTGATAGAGCGACAGATGCTCCGCAGGCTTGTCCGTGAAAATTTCTACATCACTTTCAATCGCGCACTCGGGATTAAGCGATAGCACAGTACGGTTGGGAGCGACAATCCATTCTCCACCCAATAGCTTGTTAGCCTGATAAATGGTATTCCGCAGATTCTTTTTGGCAGTCTGATTATCCTTGTTTTCCCAGAGGATTCCTGCAATCTCCTCCCGATTGACTGCTCCATTGATATGGAGATAATAGAGCAGAGCATTGATTTTGGCAAAAGGAAAAAAGACCTCCTCTTGATTGAGAAAGACACTCGGACTTCCCAACAATTTCAACTTCAAACGATCTTCGGTCATGTAAACGCCTCCAGGAAAGCTTATAGAACTAATATAAACAAAATAAGACATTTTAGCAAGCAAGAAAAGAACGACTCTATCATTTATCAGCTTCTAAATGATCAAAACCTATAAACAAAAACCACTAAACAGCAAATGAATCTGATTAGTGGTTTCTTCATTCATCTTAAAAAGATTGAACGGATGGGGTATGGTTAAAGAGCGCATGGGTCGCCTTATAGATATGGTAAGCTGTTGCCGCGTTATTCATCGTATAGAGATGGATCCCTGCTACATCATGGGTCACCAAATCGACAATCTGATCCACCGCATAGGCTAAACCAGCTGTCCTCAGGGATTCTGGATCATGTTCATACTTATCCAGAATAGCCTTGAATTTGCGCGGAAGATGAATATTCTCACACGTTTTCAAAAGACGAAGCGCTTGGTTTCGATTCAGAATAGGCATGATACCTGCATGAATCGGAACATCGATCCCAGCCAAGGTACACTTATCTTGGAAATCATAGAAGCGTTCATTGTCAAAGAAGAGCTGAGTGACAAGACTAGAGCAGCCCGCATCAACCTTTTTCTTTAGATTCTGAATATCTGAGATCTGGTTTGGTGAGTCTGGGTGCCCCTCTGGATAGCAGGCTCCGATGATGTCAAAATGTGGTGCTTCTGTCTTGATATACTCAATCAAGTCAGTCGCATATCTAAAATCATCCTTAGGCGCCACATCTGGAAAAATATCGCCTCGCAAAGCCAAAATCTGATTGACCCCAACCCGATCCAAAACCTGCAAAATATTGGACACCATTTCTTTGGTTAGATAAACAGCTGGCAAATGGGCAATCGTTGGAATCTCAAGGTCATTGGAGATGAACTCAGCCAAACGAACCGTTGTCTCCTCAATATCAAATTTATTATTGCTGGCAGTCACACTGATAAAGTGGGGAGCCAGATCTTGCATCTCCCTCAACGCCTGAAAAATCTTATCATTGCCTACTGCCGGATTAGGAGGAAATACTTCAAATGAGAGACTAGGAGTTTGGCGATTCACCATAGAGATAAAATTCCTTTCAATCTACTAACTATCAGCCTATAACAAACCTGCAAACAGCTTTGTTGCAGGTTTATCAGAGCTGAGTTTAAATGTAGAAATAATATTAATTCAGTTTTTGTCTAGCTGCTTTAGCCGCTTCGACAAGGCGGATCAAGCTTTCTTTTGTTTCTGGAATACCACGTGTTTTCAAACCACAGTCAGGGTTGATCCAAACCTTCTTGCTTGGTACTTTGGCAAGGATGGCTTCGATAGTGTGGTCGATTTCGCCTTCGTTTGGCACACGAGGTGAGTGGATATCGTAAACCCCAGGTCCCACTTCTGTTTGGAAATTTTTCGCTTTGAGTTCGTCCAAGATTTCAAGGTTTGAACGGCTGGCTTCAAAGGAAATAACGTCCGCATCCATGTTGTCGATAGCCGGGATGATATCTGTAAATTCTGAGTAACACATGTGAGTGTGGATTTGAGTGTCTGGCGCAACTGTAGAGTGTACCAAGCGGAAGGCAGGAATTGCCCAGTCAAGGTAGTCTTCGTACCAGTCGCTACGACGGAGTGGCAATTTTTCACGAAGAGCAGCCTCGTCAATTTGGATGATTTTCACACCAGCAGCTTCAAGGTCAAGTACTTCATCTTTGATAGCAAGAGCGATTTGAAGAGTAGAATCCTTGATAGAGATGTCTTCACGTGGGAATGACCAGTTCAAGATTGTAACAGGTCCAGTCAACATACCTTTGACAGGTTTGTCTGTACGGCTTTGTGCGTAGCTAGACCATTTCACAGTGATTGGGTTGAGACGAGTGACATCACCCCAGATAATTGGTGGTTTAACCCCACGCATACCGTATGATTGTACCCAACCATTCTTAGAGAAGAGGTAACCTGACAAGTTTTGACCGAAGTACTCAACCATGTCGTTACGCTCGAACTCACCGTGTACAAGCACGTCAAATCCAACTTCTTCTTGCCACTTGATCCATTCATCAATCGTTTCAGCAAGGAAAGCATCGTATTCTTCTTGTGACAATTCACCTTTACGGTAAGCCAAACGTTTAGCACGAACTTCTTTTGTTTGAGGGAATGAACCAATCGTTGTTGTTGGGAGAGCTGGCAGTTTGAATGCTTCTTCTTGGATGGCTTCACGTTCTGCAAAGGCTGGCAAACGAGTGTAGTCAGCATCTGTCAAACCAGCAATACGCACACGAAGTTCTGCATTTTCACCAACACGTTCAGTCGCAAAAAGTTCTTTATTTGCTGCAAGTGCTTCTGCACCTTGACCGTTACGGATAGCATCCAAGTCACGAAGTTCTTCCAATTTTTCAACTGCAAAAGCAAAGTGGTTCAAGATTGCTGGTTCAAATTCTTCATTAGCAGTTGTAAATGGCACATGAAGAAGTGAGCATGAGCTTGTCAAGACGATGTTTTCAGCTGGGATTTGCTCAAGAACAGCCAAGCTCTTTTCGTAGTTGTTGCGCCAGATGTTCTTACCATTGACAATACCCGCATAAAGAGCCTTGTCAGCTGGGAAGCCACCTTTAACAAGCTCAAGAGTTTTCTTACCTTCAACAAAGTCCAAACCAATCGCATCAACTGGCAAGTTCACAAGATCAGCGTAAACGTCACGAACATCACCAAAGTAAGTTTGAAGCAAAACTTCAAGACCTTTTTTGTCAGCCAAGAGTTTGTTGTAGAGATTCAAGAAGAGAGCTTTTTCTTCAGCTGTCAAGTCTTTGACAAGAGCCGCTTCATCCAATTGGATACGGGTCGCACCAAGTTCCGCCAATTTAGCAAAAACTTCTTGGTATGCCGCCACAAAGCTGTCTACGAAGTCTTCTGCTTTCACACCTTCTTCGAAGTCTGACAATTGAAGGAAGGTGAATGGACCCACAAGGACAGGACGAGTGTTCAATCCAAGTTCTTTTGCTTCTTGGAATTCATCGAAAATCTTGTGACCTGCAAGTTTGACTTGAGTGTCTTTTTCAAACTTAGGAACGATGTAGTGGTAGTTGGTGTTGAACCATTTCTTCATTGGAAGGGCACGAACGTCCCCTTTTTCTCCTTGGTAACCACGCGCCAAAGCAAAGTAGCGCTCAAGGTCAGTCAAGTCCAAGTTTTGAACTGAAGCAGGTACCACGTTGAAGAGGAAAGCTGCATCAAGGAAGTTGTCATAGTGAGAAAAGTCATTTGATGGGATTTCAGTGATGCCCTTTTCTTTGACAATGTTCCAGTGCTTCGCACGCAAGTCTTTCGCTGCTGCCAAAAGTTCGTCTGCTGAGATTTCATTTCTAAAGTATTTTTCAGTTGTAAATTTTAATTCGCGGAATTCACCCAAACGAGGAAAACCAATGATAGTCGTTGACATAAACGTCCTCCAAAAATTGTTGTTGAAACTATCTTAACAGAAAATCCGCCCTCTGTATAATTGGAATTTCACAGAGTTTGATATAGTTTAAAACTATACCACCATTATAGACAAAAGAAAAAGATTTGAGACAAATGTCTCAAATCCCTTTTGTTGCTTGTTTTTAAGTTACATACTAGTTTATAGATTAAAACAGGCTATCGCTAATTCTTGTAAACAACTATGACTTGTTATTAGAAAAGACTATAGGTTATCTAAATTTTGATTTCTCTTATCGCTTTTTAATAAAATGAGCGAATCAATTGGAGTCCACTGCTAACTATACTAAACTTTAAGCATCTTTTCATCTTCTAGGACTTCCAAAACAATCAAGAAACAAAATAATAATTGGTTTTTAGTTCTCGAAAACGATCAAAACTGAGAATGCCCTCGTTTTGTAATCTTCCTAGAACAATACTCGGGTGAGTATCTATTTCCTCAGCAAATTGAAGGATGTCTGACTTATCAAAGTTTCCTTTTTCTACAAAAGTTTGATAGTCTTCAGGTCTAATCAAGAAATCTTTTGCAAACTGGTCTGCCTGTTCCTCAGAACGTCGGTATGAGTCACTGTTTCCGTCTTCAGATGAAAAATCGTTCTGTAAAATGTGCCCAATCTCATGGAAAAGTGAGAACCAGAAAATATCGGATGCCTTGTTTCGGTCTGTCAATAATAGCAAGGCACTACCATTGCTGAATTTTTTTGTAGCGCCATTCAGATTAGCATTTGCCAAAGCAGGTAGACCGACTAGAACAACACCACAGTCTAGCAAGATGTCAGACAAGCGTTGAGGAAAGACCTCTGGATCTTGTCTGGTCAACTTTCTCAAAGCAGGTAGGCTTCTCTCTAACTTTCTACGATTGAGCTTGGTAGTCGTTTTATCACGCGCTTTTTTAGATGCCAACTCCAGCATGATATTGGAGTTGACTATACTTTTAGGCGTAAACTCACGTGTATTACGGTAGCTAACTAGATGGTTGAAAGTCGTGAGGTTTTTTAAATTCGCCACACCTAAAATCTTGCGAAGCTCGACAATCTTTTCTTTCAAAGTATAGCGTTTGTCTGGAACGTAACCTTCTTCCTTAAAATACTTGAAATCAATCATCTCACAGATTTCTTTCTCGCTACCTTCTTCTAGCTCTCTTTGTTCTGCAATCTCTGCAACCTTTACATCGTAAGTATTCTGAAGATTGAGCCAGGTTTGCATGGAAACTCCGCTTAGCTTGGCTAACTTATGAGCCGTATCCTTACTAATAGACTCCTCAGCATTGACGATTTTGCTGACAGTCTTTGCTGACACTCCCAAACGCTCTGCAAATTCTTTTTGCGTCACGTTATAATCTTCAATCAACTCTTCAACATACTGACCTGGATGAAAAGCAATCAGGTCTTTGTATTCAACAATTTTATTACTCATAGTGATTGCTGACCTCCTCTATTTTTAGAATTTCGATTTCAACGGGACTAGGAAATACCTTTTCTAGATCCTCATCACGAAATTCTACAATCAACCGATAGGAACTCCTTCGACCATCTATATCCAAAGCAAACTGTCCCTGTCTCTTTCCCTTGAGTTGGTGAAAGTGATATTTAGGAAAAGCGATCACACTAGCTAAAGAATCCGCCGCTTCCAAAAAGTTGATCAACTGATGCAACTTTACAGCAACCTTATACGAAAAATCTTTTTTCGCTCGCCTCAGCTCTGTGCACTGCTTTTTAACAGTTTTGTTTGTATAGATAAGCTTCATAAGTCCCTTTCTGTTAAATTAAATTACCTTTTGGGTAATTTAATTATAGCATCTTTAGACAATAAAAACCAGCCAAAAGTTAATTTGGCTGGGATGATGAATACAAAAATACGACATTAAATTTTGTAATATGATAAAAATTAAATTCAAAAAATTTAATCATTTATCTCAACTAAAAGTAATTTAAACAATCCTTGAGTAACTATAATTATTATAATTACAATACTTAGTAAAAAACCTACATTGATAAAATTTGGAATACAATTAATATTTAAAGATAACTCCATCATATAAAGTAAACTAACTACAAACGTATAGAAATATCTAACAATTATTTCTTCCCATTTTGATGAATAAATGTTTGATTTTTTATCATATAAAACAGACCTCATAGGAGAAGAATACAGTATAGCAATAGCAGAAAGTAAAAACCCCGTGATTACAGAAATAAAAGATACCGTATCACTATGATTTAGTAGCACATAGTCCCTTAATAAATATGATACAAACAGACTTACTACTAAAATACCACCAGAAACAATTCTATCTTTTCTTCGTAACTTTCTCATTTGCCAAACTCTCTATTTCTTTAAGCAAAATATCTTTTACCTCTGAACCTAAAAATTTCCCAGTTGCCTGTTGTTTCTCGACATTAATTGAAATCTTTTTGATAAAAGTACCACGGTTAAACACATGTTCAAATCCAGCATCATCGTTTCCTCTAATTAAAATACCAGAAAGTTGATGATTCTCAGACTCTTTTACAATTTTTCTGAGAAATGCTTTGATGTTATTTATTTTCATACTAGAGAGTTTTACGTTCAGAGTTATATCTTTTAAACCATCAGTTTCGAATAAATCATATAAAGCTTCGCGTTTTTGTGATAAAGTTGAAAAAATATCATCTTTTGAAGTAAACTGGATTTCATCAACACTAGATAATATTTTTAAAAATTCCTCTTTATCTTCGTAAAAACCTTTTATACTAAACTCAACCCCTGTCGTATCTTTAAGAATTTTTTCTAGCAAATTACGGTGTCTCACATCCGAAAAGTACAATAAATTATTATCTAAATCAAATAAGACAAAGAATTGCTTCAAAAACTCCAACTCCGTTTCTGATTTAGGATTTTCGCGTTTTTGATTTGTATAGTAGTCCGTTACAGTAGTATCTCTGGGCTCTAACTTTCCAGATTCTATAACTATAAAAACATAATGCTTATTTTTATCAACCTCTAGATGATATAACCCTTTTTCGTGTTTTAAATCACATGGGGTCAACTTATCAAAAGTCTTTAAAATAGGCTGTAACCACCGCTCCCCTCTTTTTTCACTTTTAATAAATGGTTTCCATATAGAAAAAGTAAGCTCTGACATTTATTTGCCCTCAAATTCTTTCGACTTTATAATTCTAACTGCTATTTCCTCTACTCTACCTTCACCTGTCCATTCATCAGCATTGGCAAGAGCCAATCACGAAGTTGGGTAAGTTCTTGGTTTTCTTGAATATTTTTATTTGTTTTCTTACTAAAGTTTAGTATGATTTGGGAGTATTCCTCTTGCAGCTCAATTGGAGGAACAGAAATAGAGTACCAATTCATACCATCTAAATTTAAATGTAAAACATTAGTTCCAGATGCCCATTTTTTTATATAATTATGATAATGCTCCGTACGCAAAGTTGAGTACAGATAATACTTATTAATAAAATCCACTTTAGAATCTATTTTAGCCAAATCCATAGAAAAGACATATTTTTGTTCATCAAAGGGAACAATAATCGGTGAACCTACAATATCAGCATTTCTTGTTAAATCCGTGCATGCAATTAGTAAATCTCCCCCACTTACAATCTTTTCTTTTAAATATTCTCCATTAAAATATTTTAGACCAGTAGATTTATAATTTCTATTTATATCAATTGATGCTAAGTTAATCATAGGGGTACCGATATTATCTTTTATATTCTCAGTTTTATATGATATGCCGCGCGAGACTGAAAGCTTATCTTTCAGCTTCTCCACTCCCCATCCCTCTGGGATTTCGCGTTTAAGTTCTGGGTTATAGACCATCTTTCCGCCTGATGATTTGTAGGGTTTGCCGTTCTGGTCTGGGAAATCGAACTGCACAAACCAGTAGTCATAGAGGGTCTTAGCCATGGCTTCCAACTCTTGATTGATTTGGTTGTTGATTTGGATTTTTTGGTCAATTATTAAGATTGACTTTGCAATTCTTTTTTGTTTTTCATTATCAATTTCAACATCAACAACCATGTCTTTTAGCATACTTTGAGTAATAAGTGGTTGACTAGAACCAATTTGTTTACTATTTAGATTTAAAGACTTCAATACATAATACAAATAAGTTAAATCTTGACCTTCTTTCGGGATACCTGCGATTGCATTATCTGAAACCCAACATAAATTTTCTTCGACATGTATACTTCCGCAATATGCACCCACTCTTCCAACAACTATAGTATGACTAAAATTAGATTTATCGGTATAACCTAATATTCCGTTTCCACCGTATATAGGTATATTTCCATCACTTTTTTTTATCGATTTTCCATTTTTAAAATCAATTACATCACCTAATTTAATCTTTACCATACTTCAACCCCTTCATTTGCTCTTTAATCTCCTGCTCCAATGCATGCGATTGCTGAAAAAGATCTGAGAGCTTGTCTTGAAAGGCGGTCATCTTGGCTTCAAACTCTTCTGCTGTGATATCTACATAGTCGATCTTGATATCAAAGAATTGGCCTGCGCTGAGAGAGTAGTTTTTCTCCTTGATGTCCTCATAAGAGATGGTGACAGAAAAGTCCTCAACGGCCTCTTTCTTGATAAAGGTCTCGACGATCTTCTGCTCTTCCTCTGGAGAGAGCACTGTCTTTTGGTTCTTGCCTTCCTTGACCTTGGTTCCGAGGTTTGAAGCATCAATGAGGACGACATCGCCCTTGTTTTTCTTATCGATAAAGAGGATAGAGACGTTGGTACCTGTCGTCGCAAAGATATTAGACGGCATAGAAACGACACCAGCCAGCATTTGATTGTCCACCAAGTGTTGGCGGATGGCCTTATCAATCCCTGACTGGGCAGTGATAAATCCTGTTGGCAAGACAACGGCTGCTTGACCGTCTGACTTCAAGGAATAGATGATATGCTGGACAAAGAGCTCGTAAATCGCCATCTTATCCTTAGACTTGGCTGGAACCTTTGGCACTCCTGCAAAGAAACGCTCACTTGCTTCTGGCAAGCTTTCCACTCGGTCACGCCACTCTGAAAAGTCTAGCTTGAAAGGCGGGTTAGACACGATATAGTTCATCTTTTCAGGATGACGGTTGGCGATGATGGTATTTCCCTGTACGATATTATGGATGGAGTGTTGCAGTCCATTCAAGATTAGATTGAGACGGAGGAGATTAGACGATTTTTGCGAGATATCCTGACTATAGACAGTGGTTTTGTCCACACCGATACGACTAGCAAGGTTCATTAGCAAGGTTCCCGAACCAGCCGACGGGTCATATATCCGCACGTTTGATGGTTGGTCATTTCCCACCAAGATATCAGCGATAATCTTAGCCACAGAGTGAGGCGTGTAGTACTCAGCGTACTTACCACCGCCGTCTTTGTTGTAGTCCTTGATCATGTACTCAAAGAGGGTAGAGAAAAAGTCGAAACCTTGTGAAAAGATGGTCTCATCGAACTTCACTCGAGTAAGGAGATTGATGATAGCTTTTGCCACCTCGTTACGCTTACTACTATCTGAGATGGTATCAGTAATCAAGCGCTCATCAAAGAGACGAATAGCCGTATCTCCGTCCGTATGAACAGAGAAAATATCGTTATTATCAATGGCGATTTGGTTGAGAGTATTTTCAAAAATCTCATAGAAAGTCGCCTCGTTTTGCTGACGGTGGAGACTTTCGATCAACTGGTCTGGCTTGAGCCAGGCTGTGCTGGTACCGATATCCTCTAAGAGCCAGTCATAGTCTTCCTCACTCATGGTCAACAAGTTTTCATAGGTGTTCCCTGCATCTAGCACCTGTGCTAGATATAAAAACTTATCATTTAAAAATTTGTAGAGGAAGGACTGGGTGAGGAGTTTGTATTCCCCCGCTTCCCCTCCTAGTCCTGCGTGGGTAAAGACGGCTTTTAAATCATCTACCAAGTCTTGGACTTGAACCTTGTATGTTTCATTCATTAGTGTTGGTATTCCTCTTCATATCCTTCAAATAGTGATTCAACGATATAGTTAAAATCCTCTCTTGTCAAAACACTTGCAGATTGGTGGGTTTTCATTTCAATCCGAGCTTCTTCTCGAATCATTTTCTTGAGGAAGTCCTCGTTATCGAGCACTCCTTGGTTTTGACCGATTTTACGGTCTAGTCTGACTTTAGAACCCTTGATGACATGGTAGATAGCAGGGAAGTCACTGACCATGGTCGAGTGGGTCACATGCTTGTAGGAACGCGCTGCCATCTCATCTCCGTTAAAGTTCATGGTTAGGCGTCTCATACGAGTACGATAGTCCTCCACGGACTTAAAGAGTTCTTCGTAGTCTTTTTGGGTTTCCTTGATATTTTCCATGGTGAAGCCTTCTTGCCCATGGATCAAGTGTTTTTTCATGATGCGCTGGAATTCTTCGTAGAGAGAGACCCACTCGGGATCTTTTTCATCACGTTGGCCTTGGATTCCTCCAGCGACTCGGCGTTTTAAGTCGTCCAAGTCATTGGCAGCAAGACGGAGCTCTTCCTCAGCAATCTTGATAAAGCTAAAACTAGTTTCAGACATGGCTAAGTTTAGAAGGGTACGGCTTGAAAACTCGTCTGGTTTATCCATCAAGGACAGGGTCAGCAAGCGTCTAGAGATGATATTGAGCAGGGTTGCAATCTGTGCGACATCGATCTGCTGGAGCAATTGATCATAGCCCAGTAAGCGTGCAACGTTATAGTACTGCTTGACCGACTCTAGGGCTTTCCGTAGCTCATTTAACTGCTTTCTATCCTTGATGTCATTGATAGCCTGTGAAAAGAACTCCAGATTTCCCGTCGGATAGTCCAGGAGGACATGCTTGGTCTTGCTCAACTCTTGCGCAATCTCATCTGCTGGCACAAAGAGAGAACCAAAGATATCCTCGCCATTTTCTCCTGTCAGAGTGATATCGTATTCTTGGTTAAGTTCTTCCAAATAAGCACGATTGGTCTTGTCAAACTCTTTTGAGATATCTGCAAAGTCGATGACATAGCCAAAGAGATAGTCCTTGTAAGGACGATTGACCCGTGTCAAGGTTTGAAGGAGATTGTGGGCCTTGATCTTACGCCCCAGATAGAGCCGCTTGAGGCGTGGAGCATCAAAACCAGTCAATAACATGGAATAGACGATGATGAGATCAATCTTGCCCTCCTTGTAGGCATCTACCTTTTCTTTCTTTTCTTCCTTGTCTCCTTCGTCATGGAGGATAAGGACAGAAGTCAGCTGGGTACTGCCATTTTGTCTGCGTTCTTCCAACTGTCTTTCGAGCTCACGGGCTTGCTTGGAAGAGTCACAGACGATCATCCCACCGATGGTCTGATCATCAAAAATTATATCACGTGCACGATTAAAATCCTCAAGGATAAAATCAAGCATAGGTTCCACATAGTGGGGATGAGCAAAGATATCTTCCTTGGACAACCCGCCACGTTGGATCTCTTCATTGATGGATCTGAGATTGTCTTTATAAGAAGTCTCGATATCTTCTCGCATCAAGCGTAGGGTAAAGCCATCATCGATAGACTGGTTGTAGTAGTATTTATGGATGTAATCTCCAAAGATATCGCGTGTTGTCGCATGATTTTCTTTTGTTTTTCCGTCTTTCTTATAGGTGATGAGAGGCGTTCCCGTCAAAGCAATCTTGATAGCATTGGTATCTGCTTGATAGAGATTTGGTAGATAGGAACCATGCTCATTGTAGGAACGGTGGGCCTCGTCAATAAAGTATATGTTTTGGCGATTTAGATCATAACCAGAGCGGTCTGTCAGGTCAGAATCGTCTTTGAACTTCTGGATGTTAACAACGGCTACGTCATAGCCATCTTGTTTTTGATTGAGCTCTTGAGGGCTTTTGATTCGCTTAACCTTGAGCCCTCGTTTGGTAAATTCTTTAAAGGCTTGGTCTGCCAGATCCAAACGATCCACGACAAAGTAAAACTGAGGGACTATTCCTTGTTTTGAAAAATAGTTGGTTAGATAGCGGATATTGAAGAAAGCGAGGGCAGTCTTACCTGAACCTTGTGTATGCCAGATAACCCCTTTCTTGATACCCTTTGCGATCGTTTCCTCGATAGCTCTGGTCGCAAAATACTGAGGATAACGCATAACGTGCTTCTGTAGTTGCATCTGGCCATCCTTGCTCTCTTCTTCTACATAGACCAGACCAAAACGAAGTAGAAAGAGCAGGCGTTCTTTGGTATACAAAGATGAGAGAAAGGCATTACACGGTGTATCATGGTTTAGGTTTGTTGTAAACTCGGGTTGAGATTTGAGGGCAAAGCGCTTCATATCTTCAAGGACGAAGTCAATTTGTTCGTCTGTTAAAGGTCCAATTGAATGCAGAAAATCTACTTCTCTTTCTTCCTTGAAAGCATTAAATTTTGTTTTTGAATAGGCGTTTGAACCGTAATAGGAACCCTGTTTTTGCTGTCCCTGTCCATTGATATAAGGCAAATTATCAGAGAGCGCAATCAATTGAGTAATGTTATTGAAGCGACGGAACTTGCGATTCTCAAAACGATATCGGGTTCTATCCTGCTCTGACTGAATCCCCGTCTTGCCATCTCGGATAGCATTTGGCTGTTTGACTTCGATATAAGAAAGGGGGAGTCCGTTGATAAACACAACTACATCTGGACGGAACTCATCCTGACCATTGTGACAGGTCACTTCCAGTGCCAGATGGAAGGTGTTAGCTTCTGGATTTTCCCAGTCAATATATACGGTATTTTCCTGACCTTGCAATCGTTTAAAGAAAGAACGCCCCAAATCATTTTGATCTAGTTCCAACTTAATATTACTCAGTTCTCGGTCAACATCTTCATCAGTTGCATAATTGTTGAATTTTAAAAATTGGTCTCTAAAAACAGATACCAGAATATTTGTTTCAGGATCTCTTTCATTTAAAATCTTACCATTGTGAGGCAGGTAAGTATAACCCAGTCGCATCAAGTGCAGTGCTGCTGGGATTTGTACTCTCGTTAATTCAGAAAAATCTTTTCGTTTTGCCATTAAAAACCTTCTTATACTTTAATTAAAATATTCATATCATGATATTCCCAAATTCTATACTAATCTCATTGTAACACATTTAAAGTTAGAATCCCATCATCTACTTCCCCTTCTGTAGCAAGTCAAATCTTTCGTCTATTATTTATTTCTTCAATTCAGAAGAATAGTGAGAATTTCCCCATTCTTAACATTTTCTATTTCGTGACGTTTCATAAATCGGATTAAGTATCTAAGAGCCGATTCCTTGTTTTCGTAGACTATAGGTCGACCTTTGTCCTTATAAGATAAGTAAATGTCATAATAAAACACCCCAAAAAGTTAGATTTTTGTATCTAACTTTTGGGGGCAACTCATTTATAAACTTTTTAAATATACCTAAATAGAAGTCTCCAGATAAAGAAAAGCAATCTGCAGAAATACTATTAAAGATAATTTCTTTTACAACTACTTAATAGTTGATGGATTTTGGAACAAACGGTTTCTATGACACTTACTTTGAGAGGATCTTTTAGAGCAGGAGCAGGAACAAAAGCAGCTGTCAGAATGAAGCCACTAAACTTCATTTTTTCACCTACTTGTGTCCCCTTCAGCCTCCTCCTTCTCCACAACAAACTCTCTGACCAAGCGGTAGATGACTGCGAAGATAGGAGTGAAGAAGATCATGCCGACCAAGCCAAAGAGGTTACCCCCAATCAGGGCTGCGGCTAGGGTAAAGAGAGTTGGGAGACCGACGGACTGGCCGACCACGCGCGGATAGATGATGTTGCCCTCAATCAGCTGCACCAGCTGAAAGACTGCGATAGAAAGAAGGGCTTTCCAAGGGCTGTCGGTGAAGATAAAGATAGCACCCAAAGCACAAGCAGAGAAAGGCCCTATGTAAGGAATGAAAGAGAGCACTCCAGCCAAAACCCCTGTCAGGGCCGCATAAGGCAGACCTGTCAAAGAGTAGGCGATAAAGACCAAGACACCGACAATGACGGCCTCAATCATCTGCCCCATCAGGAACTTATCATAGGTCTCAACAATAACAGAACCGACATAGGATAGACGTTTCACAGCTTTCTCAGGGAGCAGAACCTGTAAGAGACGGCTAGTAATTGTCTGCAAATGCTCCTTGCTGCTCAAGAAGGCAAACATGAGAAAAATAGACATGATGACCGAGAAGAAATTACCAAAAATAGCAGAGATATTCCCCGTCAGACTGCCCAGAAGAGAGATGGCTCGGTTGACAATGTCGCTGTTTTGCAGTTGCTTGGTCAAATCTTTCAACTGGCTAGAGGAAAGCAAGCCAGACTGCTGCAGCCACTTGGCTACCTGAGGGGCTACTTTGCCGATTGTTGCGCTCAGCTGATTGACCGCTGTGGTCAGAGTCGGTACGACGATAGAAACAATCCCCGTCATAATGAGAGCTAAAATCAGCACCTCCAAAACCAAGGCCAGACTGCGCTGCAACTTCTGAGGGACTCGGCATTTGTCCAAGAGGTCTTCCAGCTTTTTCATCGGGACATTAAAGATAAAGGCCAATACTCCGCCCAGTATAATAGGTGAAAATACTGACGTCAGGCTCTGCAGGCCCGACCAGATGTTTCCGATATAGAGAACCAGAGCCAGAGCAAGCGCCGCAAAGACGATGAGTTTATAGGATTCATTGATTTTTTTCATAAGGCTTCCTTTACAGTTTAGTCATTTCCCTATTTTATCATAATTTTCAAGGCCTTTCGAGCAGGAGAAAGTCAATCGCCACACTTGTCAATCAGCTTTGTCATCACTCTTAAATTTTGACAAATCTAGAAGATATAGAATTCCTGAGATGATAGATAGAAGTCCTGAAAAAGTAAATAGAAAAGAGATAAAGCCCATGATGGAGGCGCAGAATAGAAGCTCATGACTCGTCTTATTGACTCTTGGGTCGTTGCTATAGTGATACATTCCGACTATAGAAAGTCCCAAAAGCAGCCAGCTGGTCAATACAACCATATCACCCCAGCCAGGGTTTTCAACCAGTGTGGGAACCGAATAAATAATTTCCCAGTGCCATCTATTTAAAGAAGCGTAAATGATCTGAAGGCCTCCTAAAATGCCAACAATTCCATTTATCCACAGCAATTTGTTTGATTTCATAAGCATCTCACTCTTTCTTTTTTAAAATAGTATACCGAGCCACTCTCTAATCTGTCAACTATTGTAAAAGAATGAGTGTCTCATCCGATAAATCCGTTTTCATTCAAATTATCTTATGATACAATAAACTCATGCACAAGAAAACAGTTATTGATTTTAAAGAACTGGGCCGGCGCTTGATTTTCAGCCAGCCCATCAAAGAGCTCAAAACACGCGAGTTGGCTGAAGTCAGAGTGATTCTGCAAGAAGTCGAAGACTGGCAGAAAAAGGGTTTTTATGCAGTCGGCTATGTCGGCTACGAAGCTGCTCCTGCTTTTGAGGAAAAACTCCAGGTCCACAAAGGCCCTCTGCTAGGAGAGTACCTGATTTACTTTACCATTCATGATAGAGCTGATGAAGCCCCTTTCCCATTGGCTTATGACGAG
The DNA here is from genome assembly GCF_000222765.1 of Streptococcus cristatus ATCC 51100. Lineage (GTDB taxonomy): Bacteria > Bacillota > Bacilli > Lactobacillales > Streptococcaceae > Streptococcus > Streptococcus cristatus. The sequence goes on from NZ_AFUE01000009.1 coordinate 32,663, forward strand.
GTAGAAATGCCGGCGCAATGGCAGAGCCTAACGACTGAGCAAGAGTATGAAAAGGCCATCGGAACCATTCACCATCATATCCGTCAAGGCGATACTTATCAGGTCAACTACACCCTGCAGCTAGGCGCAGAGCTTAATCCACAGGACAGCTGGGCTATCTACAACCGTCTGGTCATCGAGCAAAACGCCGCCTACAATGCTTACATAGAGCACGATGAACAGGCAGTCTTATCCATCAGCCCTGAGCTCTTTTTCGAGGAGCATCGAGGTGAGCTGACAACGCGGCCGATGAAAGGTACTACCAATCGCGGTCTGACGGTCACTGCAGACTTAGAACAGGCTGCATGGCTCCGTCAGGATCCTAAAAACCGAGCAGAAAATATGATGATCGTTGATCTGCTGCGCAATGACATGAACCGCATTTCAGAGATTGGTAGTGAACGAGTCGACCACCTCTGTCAGGTCGAGCAGTATTCCACTGTCTGGCAAATGACCTCCACCATCAAGAGCCAGCTGCGGCCTGAGATTGGCCTAGGAGAAATTTTTGATGCTCTCTTTCCGTGCGGCTCTATCACAGGCGCTCCAAAGATTTCGACCATGGCTATCATCAAGGCGACCGAAAAAGCCGCCCGAGGTGTCTACTGCGGTACTGTTGGCATCTGTCTGCCAGACCAGAGACGGATTTTCAATGTGGCCATCCGCACCATTCAGCTTGAAGCTGGCAAGGCAATTTACGGTGTCGGCGGCGGCATCACTTGGGATAGCACATGGAAATCCGAGTACATCGAAACCCAGCAAAAATCGGCTGTTCTTTATCGGAAAAATCCGCAGTTTGACCTAGTTACGACTGGGAAGATTGAGCAAGGCAGCCTGACCTTCCAAGACCAACATCTGAAGCGGCTACGGGAAGCTACCCGTTACTTTGCTTATCCATTTGATGAGGAAAAACTGAAGGCAGAGTTGAACCAAACCTTAGCGGAACTGGATCCAAGTACGGACTACCGCCTGCGGATCTCCATCGCCAAATCTGGAAAAGTGACCTGCCAGCTAGAAAAGCTGCAAACACTCCCAGAAGCTTTCTGCAAGGCTATTCTCGTTCCACAAAATGCCAACTTACAACAGCCTTTCACCTACTTTAAAACCAGCTATCGGCCGCATTTATCCTTGGGCCAGCAGGAGCAGATTTACTACAATGCCCAAGGTCAGTTGCTGGAAAGCTCCATCGGCAACCTAGTTCTCCAGCTGGATGGTCACCTCTACACGCCACCAGTCGAGCTAGGCCTTTTGGACGGTATCTACCGCCAGCATCTCTTGACAACAGGTCAGGCCACAAAAAAATTCTCAGCCTAGACGACTTGAAATCAGCAGAAAAAATCTATGCCTGCAATGCACTACGCGGCCTGTATGAATTGGAAATAGATAATTGAGGCTGGGACAAAAGTCCTAGCCTCTCAATTGTCTTTGGATTGTCGAGCAAGACGCAGTGGTTGAGTGGGCTCTACTAGGCTGATTTTATCAGCTTTTACAGCCCTACTCAAATGTGCGGAGGTGGGACGACGAAACCGAATTCTAACCAATTACCGATTTCTGTCCAGCTCTCTTTTTCTATAGGCCTCAGTCCGCTGAGACAAGAAGTATGCCTGCTATTTTAAGATTTTAGAAATATTTTAAAAATGCTTGATGAATACTTAATAAGTGTCCGATATACTGGATAGTGAGGAAAGGATTTCCAAGAATAAATCAAAAAGGAGAAGTAAAACCATGGAAAATATTTTAGTTTTACAAGGGGTCAGCAAAAAGTTCGGCCAGCAGCAAGCTCTGAGCGATGTCAATCTGACCATCAAAAAAGGAGATATCTACGGTCTCATCGGTAAAAACGGGGCCGGTAAAACCACTCTGATCAAAATCATGACCCAGCTGATGCATGCCAACAACGGAACCGTGTCTCTCTTTGGTTCCAGCAATCAGGCCGAATGGACACAAGCCCTCAAGCGGGTCGGCTCGGTCATTGAAACACCCGTTGCCCACAACCACTTGACCGCCTACGAAAATCTCAGCTACTACTGCAAACTCCGCCAGATACCTAATGCCGAGAAGGCCATCCAAGAAACCTTGGAATACGTGAACTTAACAGATACTGGCAAGAAGGAATTCAGAGATTTTTCTCTCGGTATGAAGCAGCGTTTGGGAATTGCCATTGCCTTATTGTCTAAGCCAGATTTGATGATTCTAGACGAACCTATCAACGGACTAGATCCCGTCGGCATCAAGGAATTCCGCCAACTTGTCCAAAAGCTCAATGAAGAGCTGGGCATGACCTTCATCATTTCCAGTCATATCCTATCCGAGCTCTATCTAGTAGCTACGCGCTTTGGCATCATCGACCACGGTCATATGATCAAGGAAATTTCCAAAGCTGAATTTGAAGAGCAAAGCGAAGATTATATCGTCTTAAAAACGGATCATTTGGAGGAAGCCAGCCAGCTGCTCCAAGATCAATTAGGCTACCGCATCAAGGTGGTCAATGCTCTCAATGAGATCCATGTCTTTACCCATTCGCACAACATCAACAATATCGTAAAAGAGCTAGCCACAGCTGACTTAGTCATTCAAGAAATCTACTATGCACGGCAAAATCTCGAAAATTTCTTTACAGATTTAGTTGATCAAAACCAGGGAGGTCTATCATGATTCAAACCATTCGCGCTGACTTTTACCGCCTCTTCCACTCCAAGGGCTTTTGGATTACTGAGTTCGTTTTACTAGCCAATATCCTGCTCGGCGTCCTCTATAAGGTTACCAGCAGATTTGGAACATCCATTGAGACGGATGGACAAAACATCACTCAGCAAGCACCAGTAAAAATGACGGGTATCAATGCTCTTGCCCATTTCTCTGGAAATTCTGACAGTATTATATTTTTCACTCTCATTGTCGTCTGCCTCTTATTAGGTGTGGACTTGTCCCGCAAGCTTTATAAAAACAGCCTCGCTCACGGTATTTCACGGACAGAGTTCTTCCTATCTAAAACTTTGGTCTCCTTTGTTGTCGCCATCTTCCAATTCATTCTCTTGCTAGGGCTATCCTTCATCATCGCTAGCTCTATCAATGGAATTGGGATAGCTCCGACAGGTTTCTTTGGCCAATTTTTGCTAACCATTCTCGTCCAGCTCATGATAACCATCGCTTGGATTGGCATCGTGTCTTTCGTTCTCTATCTCAGCCATTCTATTGCTGCGGTCTTTATTACCTATTTTGTCGGAAGCGCCCTGCTCATCTTTCCAGTCTTGCTCTATCCTCATATAGAATGGTTCCGCTATTTAACCTTACAATTTGGAATAGAGATGGCAGCGGATCCTGCTGTAGTTTTGCGAGCTAGTTTAGTCGCGATTGGCATAGCAGTCTTCTTCCTAGGCAACAGCCTCCTCATTTTCAAGAAAAAAGATCTCTAAAACTAAACAATCAGCTAATCTTCTGACTAGCTGATTCTTTTTTATAAAGCCACAATCAATTCAAACCAATCTCCCTCTGCTTGAATGGTCAAATCACCACCTAAGATTTCGACCAGCTGCTGGGTGATATAAAGGCCCAGTCCAGAGGATTCCTCACTACTGGAGAGGTTTTCAGAATAGAAGCGATTAGTTAGTTTATCCAGATGCAAAATAGGCTTCTGGACCTTATTTTTGACCTGGAAAATAACCTTTTGCCCTTCATTTTTCAGACTGATGCTGGCTGTTTCTCGACCATGTTTGAGGACATTGCTGAGCATGTTCTGGATGATTCGATCAAAGATGTCACTGTCCGTTTCCAAAAGCAGATTTTCAGAGAGATCCACATCTAAATCAATCCCTGCTCGCTGAAAGGCATCATAGTAGGCAAAGAGTTGCTGGGTGACCAGCTGGGATAGATCTACCCGCTGCAACTTTGGTCGAATGGCTCCTTCCATCAAGCGACGGTATTCCATCAGAGCCTCCAAGCGTCTGGATACCATACTTAGATTATCCGCAATCTTTTGCAACTGCTGGTCCATCTGCTCCTTATCAGCGTCTTTGAGTAGCTGTTGCGTGTAGCCACTAGCAATGGTCAGTGGCGTTCGGATATCGTGGGCAATATTGCTGATAGCCATGTCCAAGGTTTTCTTTTCCTGCTGGGTCACAAAGGACATCTTATCAATTTCCTGAAAAAGCTGCTCCACCTCGTCAATCAGAGCCACTAGGCTAGGAGATTGATCTCTCAAAGTCAGCCGAACCTGACTTCCTGTGCGATGTTTGGCACGGATCTGGCTGGTCAGACTACGAATCGTCAGATGATAGCGAACCAGCATGATTAACAAGAAGAGTATGAGCACAAAGGCTAAAATCAACCACATAGCTAATCCTCCTTGAGCCGCACACCCAGACCCCAAATGGTCTCGATATAGTCTGTCGAACTATCCAGCTGGGCTAATTTCTTGCGAAGATTGCTGAGATGGGCATTGAGCGTATTATCGCCTGGCAGATAGGTCTCCTCCCAGACCGACTCATACAGCTCCTCCTTGGTAAAAATCTTTTTAGGATGAGCCAGCAAGGTCTGGAAGATCTGAAATTCCTTCTTCCCTAGCCGCATGGACTGGTCACCAGAAGCAATTTCAAAGGTATCTGGCAAAAGGCGGATATTTTTGATTGAGGTCTCCCCAGCAGGCTTAGACTGAGGCTGCTGACTACCTCGCAATTGGACAGTGACACGCGCCGCCACTTCATCTAGATTAAAAGGCTTGACAATGTAGTCATTGGCACCGTCCAGCAGATACTGACTCACGAGGCTCTTTTCGCCCAGAGCGGTCAGCATGACTACTGGAACCTGACTGGTCTTGCGAATTTCCCTCAGCACCTCATCGCCATTTTTTCCAGGCAGCATAATATCTAGCAGGACTAGATGAATCTCTTCTTCCGCAAAAATCCGCAGTCCCTCGGTTCCAGAATAAGCTGAAAACACGACATGCTCCTGCGTAAAGAGATTTTTCAAAATCTCATGAATATCATTGTTGTCTTCAATTAGTAAAAGATTGGCCATTCTCATTCTCCAATAGCTTGATAAAACTAGTGTAGCAAGGATGAGCCAGCAAGTCAATCAAATATAAACGATACAAAAGAAAGAGAGTGGGACAGAAATCGGTAATTCGTTAGAATTCGATTTCGTCGTCCCACCTCCGCACAGTTGAGTAGGGCTGTAAAAGCTGATGAAATCAGCCTAGTAGAGCCCACTCAACCACTGCGTCTTGCTCGACAATCCAAAGACAATTGAGAGGCTAGGACTTTTGTCCCAGCCTCCTTGATGTTATTTCACAGATGCTCCGTTAGTCGCGATGACTTCCTTGTACCAGTCAAAGGATTTCTTCTTGGAGCGTTTAAGCGTTCCCTTGCCTTCATTGTCCCGGTCCACGTAGATAAAGCCATAGCGCTTCTTCATCTCGCCAGTGCCGGCTGATACTAGGTCGATACAGCCCCAGGTCGTGTAGCCCCACAGAACTACCCCATCTTCATTGATGGCTTCCCGCATGGCCTTGACATGGGCTGCCAAATAGTCAATCCGGTAGTCATCAGCCACATAGCCATTTTCATCCGGACTATCCACTGCGCCCAGACCATTCTCCACGATAAACATAGGCTTTTGATAGCGATCCCAAATGGTATTAAGCGTAATGCGCAAGCCCAGTGGATCGATCTGCCAGCCCCAGTCAGAGCTTTCCAAATAAGGGTTCTTGAGAGAAGCAAAGATATTACCCGCTGTCAACTCATTGACCTCAGGGTCGCCTGAAGCTACCCGACTCGCATAGTATGAGAAGGAAATGAAGTCCACCGTATGCTCCTTGAGCAGCTGCAGGTCTTCTTCTGTCATGTCGACAGTGATGCCCTCGCGCTCCCAAGCTTTCTTGGCATAGTTAGGATATTCACCACGCGCCTGCACGTCGATGAAGAAATAATTTTTCCTGTCTTCCTCCATACCAGCCCATACATCGCGTGGATGGCAGGTGTTAGGATAATTTTGACCCGCCGCTAACATACAGCCGACCTTATTTTCCGGATCAATCTCATGAGCCAGCTTGGTGGCAATAGCTGACGCGACTAGCTCATGATGGGCTGCTTGATACTTGACCTGCTCCTCATTTTCGCCTTCTTCAAAGCAGAGCCCCGCCCCCATAAATGGTGCATGAAGAATCATGTTAATCTCATTAAAGGTCAGCCAGTACTTGACCAAGCCCTTGTAGCGGGTAAAGAGTGTGCGACAGAGACGCTCGTAAAATTCCAGCATGAGACGATTTCGCCAACCACCATATTGCTTAATCAAGTGCATGGGACAGTCAAAGTGAGTAATGGTCACCAGAGGCTCAATACCGTACTTGTGGCATTCCTTAAAGAGGTCTTCGTAAAATTTCAGGCCAGCTTCATTAGGCTCCAGCTCATCCCCCTTAGGAAAAATCCGGCTCCAAGCAATGGACAGACGATAGGTCTTAAAGCCCATCTCACCAAAGAGGGCAATGTCCTCCTTGAAGTGATGGTACATGTCAATAGCTTCCTTAGTTGGGTAGAAATAGCCTTCCTCAAAGTCAAACATCTTTTTCTTACCCGTGATGATGGCTAGACGGTCCTCACCAATCGGCACCACATCTACATTAGCCAGCCCGCGACCATCCGCATCATAAGCGCCCTCACACTGGTTGGCAGCTGTCGCTCCGCCCCACAAGAAACCATCCGGAAAAGTCAGTTTTTCAGTCATAATTCTACCCGCTTTCTTATTGATTGTTTATTTACTAATATTATAGCTCATTCTGTAAACCTTTTCTTATAAAAAACTGCGAGATACTGATACTATTCTACTATTTTGTTTTATTCGACAAATTTTCAGGGTTCGGTTTTAAAGAGATCGTCTTCTAAAATGAAAGCAAATAGTCTCCCTTAAAACAAAAGAGAAGACTGAAAACCAGTCTTCTCTTATTCCTCTTAAATTAAAGCCGTGATGGCCGTCACTAGTCCAAAAATGATTCCCGGTGCATTTGCTGCTGCAAGCGGAATATCTCTTTCTTTTTTGAACAAGCCGTAGTAGACCCATAGGCTACAGTTGATTGCTGCGACGAGCGGTTGGATAAAATTCCCTTTTTGTCCCGCTAGGTTGTTCATGATTTGTGGAAAATAGGACACATACATCATTACGGACATAAAGGTTGCAACCCATCCCAAAATTTTCATTTGTTTTTCAGACATTTTTAATACCTCTTTCATTTTTCGGTTATATTTTATAACGATAGTCCAAAACAATCAAGTTCTTTTCCCCCTTTGTTATGAAGATGTAAACTATCACAATCTTGTGATAAGAAAAAAGACAAAGAAAAAGACCGGATTACTCCGATCTTTTCAAGTTCGACTCTTGAAAATCAAAGAATAAAATCTACAAACTTCAAATTTGATTTTCGGCGAGAGGAATTATTTAATTGCGCGTGATTGCAACCCTTCTTCTTCCAAGAAGAAACGGAATGGTACGAGTTCTTCTGCTTCGTATTTTTCCTTGAAGGCTTTGATGGCTTCTTCTGAGTGAAGTTTTGGATCCAATTCAAGTACTTCTACTGGAAGTGGACGATGTTGAGTGATGTGAGCATCGATAACAACAGTTTTACCTTCTTTGTTCAATTTAACAGCTTCTGCAACAACTGCATCGATATCTTCGATACGGTTTACAGTGAACCCTACAGCACCTTGAGCTTCAGCGATTTTCGCATAGTCAGCATTAGGGAAGTCACAACCAAACAAGTGTTTGTTTGTGTCTTCGTATTTGTCCTTGATGAAGGCATATTTACCATTCGAGAAGACAACGTTGATAACTGGAAGGTCGTATTGAACGTTTGTGATCACGTCTGGGTAGCACATGTTGAATGCACCGTCACCCATGATGTTCCATACTTGGCGATCTGGATTGTCCTTCTTAGCAGCGATACCACCAGGAAGGGCAATACCCATTGTCGCAAAGAGTGGAGATGTACGCCACATGTTCTCAGGTGTCATGTGAAGGTGACGAGTAGATGTTTGAGTAGTGTCACCTACGTCGATTGAGTAGATAGCGTCTTGATCAGCATGTTTGTTGATTGCATTGTAAACTTGGTACAATTGCAATTCACCCTCAGTTTTACCTTCGAGTTTATTCATGTAATCACGCCAGTTTTGGTTGTTCTTAACGTTTGCACGCCACCATGGAGTAGATTCTACTGGGTTTACTTTGTCAAGGATAGCTTTCGCTGCTTGACCTGCGTCACCAAGGATTGAAGCGTCAAGGGCATGACGTTTACCAAGTTTGTAAGGGTCGATATCGACTTGGATGAATTTTTCAGTGTTCTTGAAGGCTTCGTAAACTTCAGCAAATGGGAAGTTTGAACCGAGGAAAAGAACGGTGTCTGCTTCAAAGACAACTTCGTTGGCTGGTTTCCAACCAACACGGTAAGCAGAACCTGTCAAACCTTCATAGTTCCATTCGAAAGCTTCAAAGTTTTTACCAGTGGTGATGATTGGTGCTTTGATTTTACGTGACAATTCAGTAATCACTTCACCAGCTTTAACACCACCGTAACCAGCGTAGATAACTGGACGTTCAGCATTGTTCAAGATTTCAACTGCTTTGTCGATTTCAACTTCGTTCAAAGCAGGAGCGATGAATGAACGTTCGTATGAACCTGAACCGTAGTATGAGTTTTCGTCGATTTCTTGGAAACCAAAGTTCACTGGGATTTCAACAACAGCTGGACCCTTTTTAGAAACTGCAGCACGGCAAGCTTCGTCGATTACTTTTGGCAATTGCTCTGCGTATGCCACACGTTTGTTGTAAACAGCGATACCGTTGTACATTGGGTTTTGGTTCAATTCTTGGAAGGCATCCATGTTGAGTTCGTTGACTGGACGTGATCCAAGGATAGCGAGGAATGGAGTGTTGTCCATAGCTGCATCCTAAACACCGTTAATCAAGTGAGTCGCACCTGGACCACCTGAACCAACTGCAACCCCGATTGAGCCGCCGAATTTAGCTTGCATGACCGCTGCAAGAGCACCAGTCTCTTCGTGGCGAACTTGCAAGAAGCGGATATCTTTGTCTTCAGCCAAAGCGTCCATCAATGAGCTGAGTGTTCCTGATGGGATACCGTAGATTGTGTCTACGCCCCATGTTTTCAATACGTTGAGCATTGCTGCAGATGCAGTAATTTTCCCTTGAGTCATAATAACTCTCCTTCAAAATTAAATTATTTATCGAAAACTTTCAGATAATATAATGAAAACGTTTCAATAAACTTACTCTACAAATTTATCACTTTTTCCATCGCTTGTATAAGAATATGCTCAGGAACGCTTTAGAACTATTACATAACAATTATGAGATTTTTCTGACTTTTGAAATGTATATTATAATAGATTTCAGAAAAAGGTGAAAGTGCCTCTCGCTGACCTTTGAAAATGGGGAAGATTTTAATTTGGAGCAAGCTAGAAATTTAAGGGCTAAACATGCTATAATATTGCTAGGTAAACAAAAAGATTCCAATATAGTAGGTAAAAAGATGATCAGAGAAGCCAGTCCCAACGACCTAGATGAATTACTCCATTTGTACCTCTCCTTGCACGAGACGGCCATTCCAGAAAAAAGCCCATCCTTACAAAAAGTCTGGCAGCGGATGGTAGAAGATCCAGACCACCATATCATTGTCAAAGTGCTTGACGGAAAGATTGTTTCTTCTTGTATTTGTGTCGTTATTCCCAATCTCACGAGAGGACTACGTCCCTACGCCTTGATTGAAAATGTCGTCACTCATCATGACTTTAGAGGCAAGGGCTATGCTAGTGAATGCCTTGATTTTGCTAAGAAAATAGCGACCGAAGCCAATTGCTACAAAATGATGCTGCTGACGGGATCCAAGAAAGAAAGCACCTGGGAATTTTATAAACGGGCTGGCTACAACCACCAAGACAAAACAGCCTTTATCCAATGGCTAGACTAAAGCAAGCAAAAATCTTTAATAAATATAGAAAGAGAGTGGGACAGAAATCGGTAATTCCTTAGAATTCGATTTCGTCGTCCCACCTCCGCACAGTTGAGTAGGGCTGTAAAAGCTGATGAAATCAGCGTAGTAGAGCCCACTCAACCACTGCGTCTTGCTCGACAATCCAAAGACAATTGAGAGGCTTGGACTTTTGTCCCAGCCTCTTTGAAATGTCAGTTTTAACTGCTTGATTAAGCTGGCCAAGAAAAATATTTTCAGAAAACATTTATAGATACGGCTGCAGAACCTTTGACAGCGTCGCATAGCCAGCAATAGTCAAATGCAAGCCATCCGTCGTAAAATCCTCCCGCAGCTGACCTCTCTCATCCAAGAAGCTATCATAAAGGTCTATAAAATGGACATTGGTATAGATGCTTGCTAGGTCTTGATAAGCCCGATTGAGATCCTGAATTTTCTCATTCGTCCGGATATAAACCGTCCCTTTGTACTGCTCCTGCTCATTCACAGGTAGGACGGACAGCAACTGGATCTGAGCCAGAGGATAGTCACGGGAAATTTCCTGAATGACCGCTTCCAGATTGGCCAGCGTTTCAGCCTGATCCATCTCCTTGCCAATGTCGTTGGTTCCAATCAGGAGAAAGACCTTGTCTAGAGCCTGCCCAAAGAGATGGGCATCCAAGTTCTCTAGAAGCAAATCAGTCTTGTAGCCACGAATGCCACGATTGACCAAGGTTTTAGGGCTTTGCACTAGCTCGTGCAGCGGGAAATATTCCACAATCGAATCACCGATAAAAATAATCGCTGGCTCCTTTACCGCAAGCTGATTCAGATCCCGATAATTTTTCTGGATCTTTGCCTGCTCATTTAAAAGCCACTGTTCTAATAGTTGAACTGCCATTTAGACTCCTTTTTCTAAGTATTGCTCAATCACCTGCAAAACACCGGCCTCTGCATTGGCTGGTGCCAAGCGACTGGCAATGCGCTTAATCTTCTCATCCCCATTTTCCATAGCATAGGAGAAATCTGCTAGTTCCAGCATTTCCAAGTCATTTTCGCTGTCGCCAAAAGCCATGATTTCCTTGCTTTTGATTTGCCACCGCTCCATGAGCTGACGAAGTCCCCAAGCCTTGTGGAGACCTTCTTGGATAACGTCAATCGCGCCATAGCCGCTGGTCACGGCACTCAATCTTCCAGCAAATGCTGTATTGATCTGCCGCGTAATCTCTGCTGCTTGCGCTTCATCCACCATAACGCTCATCTTTAGCACTTCTTCAAACGGATGATCTTGCAGATTGGGCACAAAATTCATTCGTTTGTAGAAATGGGCCGCCATTTCTTCTGTCATAATCTTGCTAATCATCGGAAAATCAGTGCCGTCCTGAACAAAGCCACCTTTAGTGGAAGTGACCACCAGATGCACCTCACGTTCTTGACCCTGAAAATAAGCCAGCGTGTCCGCAATCAAATCAGGCTGCCAGAAAGTGCCCAGCAACATTTCATTCTTTTCAAAGATTCTAGCGCCGTTGGCGACGATCAGGGTCATACGCTCTGTCAAATCGCCCAACAATAAACGCATTCTCTGAATTTCATTGCCCGTCGCAATAACAAACTTGATGTCCCGCTCTTCCAGCTGGTCTAAAACTGCTGTCAGGCGTGGTAAATCCAGCTCGCCTCTCGGATCCAAAAGGGTGCCGTCCATATCCGTAGCGATCATTTTAATTGGCATCTTCCCACCTCATTTCTATAGTCTCAGATACTTATTTTTCACTTTATTCCATAAATATTTGAGATAATCTTTCTCTTTTAACTTTTCGACTAATAATTTTTCAAAGTTTTTTACTTGGACATCTACTTGACTTTTAGCGCTTTTCCCCTCAATCGCATAGCAGCTCTTAGCCGTATGGTAACCAGCCAGACCTCGATTATTCTGAGGGGCTTTGAAGGCTTGCCCTCCATTTCGAATCGCTAGCTTACGAAACTGGGGATCCCACTGGGCTGGACTTTTGACATCGTAGTAATAATGGGAACTGTGATTGAAAAACGAAGGTTTCTCCCCATAATTAAAACTAGCTCCATTGACTAGCCCATTTTGACTGCTCTTTTCTGGATCCAAAACATTAAGGAATCGCTCTTCCCTATCCAGAATAAACTCGGTATGGAAACGATGGAGAATCTTGATATTGGCCTGATAAGGCTGCTGGTCTGGGTAGGTCACCTTGCCCTTATTGACAAAGGCTTTATTGTGCAACCGCGAAGATTCCCAGAGCTGACAATCCAGGTCAGGATGCGCCTGAAAATAGGCTACAAGAGCCTGGCCGTCTGTCATCCCCGGCTTACGGAAATGCTGTCTGACCCACTGGGCCTGCTGACAAGAAATAAGGTAGCGAAACTGGTGCAACTGACCTTTTAACCTTTGATTACCACTGTCTGCAATAAAGTCTGCTGGAGAAAAAGCCTGCCGAATCGTTTGAGAAAACCGGCGCCAAAAGGGAGCGTGTGGCGATAAGTCCGGATGTATACGTGAGAGCAAGCGGGTGATTTCTGCTGCTTCCCCGCTCAATTCATCAGGCATGTCCATATAGAGCATAGCTAGCTCTAACAATTTCTCAGCTTGCTGGGGCTGGACTGCTCGACATTCAAAAGACCACAGTTTCTGAAAGAGGGGACTGCCAAATATAAGGGCCTCCTCAAAAAGACCTTGGCGAGCTGATTCATGCGGCAATGACGCCATTTCTGCTAGAAAAACTGTATCAAGAGCAGCTTGAGACCAGCCGAGCGCTTGTAATTCTGTATAGCATTGCTCTATTTCTACTTTCATCACCATCCACATCCATCATATGAAATTTCTTCAGCACCGTTCGGAGCTTCGCTAGCAGGCTCATGCAGCCTTCTATAGCTCTCCTATTTACCTCTAAATATGCCAAAATTTCAGCTAAAAGTCAATGTGCAAAGGAACATCCAATCTCAAATTGTATTCTTTCAGCATTTTTTGCTATACTAGTCTTAGGAAAACAACGAGGACAAAAGATGACGCCAAATAAAGAAGACTATTTAAAATGTATTTACGAGATTGGCACGCGCCAGGAGAAAATCACCAATAAAGAAATCGCCCAGCACATGCAGGTTTCCCCGCCAGCTGTGACGGAGATGATGAAGAAAATGCTGGCTGAAGAATTCCTAATCAAGGACAAAAAGGCAGGCTATCTGCTAACTGACCTAGGCTTGCAACTGGTCTCTGACCTCTACCGCAAGCACCGATTGATTGAGGTGTTCTTGGTCCAAAAGCTGGGCTACACCACAGACGAAATCCATCAGGAAGCCGAGATTCTAGAACATACCGTTTCTGAGCGCTTTGTCGCAGGCTTGGAAAAAATGCTGGATTTCCCTGAGACCTGCCCTCACGGTGGCACAATCCCAGCCAAACACCAGCCGCTAAAAGAAAAATACCATCAAACTTTGGCCTCCGCTCAGGAGCCTGGTAGCTACCTCATCCGCCGTGTCCACGACGACTTTGAGCTTTTGGCTTATTTGGAAAAGCACAATCTGAACATAAACCAAGAAATCAATTTCCTCCAGTATGACGACTACAGCCAGCTCTATCAACTAGAAGTAGACGACCGAGCAATCCAAGTTAGCCCTATGATTGCCCAACAGATTTATGTAGAAAAACTATAAACAGAACCCAGTTCGGACTTTTTAGTCTAAACTGGGTTTTTATTGACAAAAATAAGATGTCAGATTATAATAAGTATACTTACAAAATATCCAGAGGAAAAGCTAATGGAAAAATCTCAGTTTAACTCCATCTATAGGGATGAATACAAAAAATCAACCGGTCTGCTCTTTATCCGTACCTATCACAAGTGGCATGGGCTGATAAAAAACAAACTGAGAATGATTGATTTGACCCATCCCCAGTTTGTCGTTCTGACCACTCTTGCTGCACTCCTGCATCAGCAAGAATGGGTGAATCAGACCGATATTGCCCAATTTTCTGACATGGATGTTATGACCATATCCCAAATCATCCGCCTCTTGGTCAAGAAAGATTTGATCATGCGGGAAGTCCATCCCAAAGACAGCCGCGCCAACATCATACTTCTAACAGATATGGGGCTGCAAAAGGTCAATCAAGCTCTTCCTCTGGTAGAAAGCATTGATCAGGCATTCTTTAGAAAATTAGAAGATAAAACAGAAATATTAAATCAACTCTTAATAGAACTGGAGGCAGAAAATGACTAGATTTTGGGTGGGCGTCGTATCAAAAGAACATGTACTAAGAGGTGTAGAGGGAGGCTTTTGCCAAGTCTGCCATGGAAAGAAAGCACCACTGAACCGAATGAAAAAAGGAGATTACCTTTTGTACTACAGCCCCAAGTATCAGCTGAATGATCAGGAAAAATTGCAGGCCTTTACAGCAGTTGGCAAGATTCTAGATGATACAGCCTACCAAGTAGAAATGTTTGAGGGTTTCTTCCCTTTTCGACGTGACGTCAGCTACTACCAGCCTGTCAAAGACTGCCCCATCGAGCAAGTACGGCCACATCCCGAATGGCGTCAATATGCTTCTCAACTACGTTATGGACATTTTGAAGTTTCGAAAGAATTTTTTCTCTATGTCTTTGAACAGATGAAGGGAGAATAGGAGGCTGGGACATCCTGACCTCCTATTTTTTCGTATCCGATATCATAATGCTCTATAATTGTTTTAGCAGGAATTATGGAGTTTTTTTAGGAAAAATCCTATCTACCTTACTGAAAAGAATAAATTAAATCAATAGAAAGATGTATAGAAAACAACCAAATCACATCACAAACCTCCTAGAAAGACCTGGGCTTTTCTGATCAAAATAATACTCTAGACACTTCCACTTCATCACGTTTTTTAAAAGAAAGAAAAGATCCTATTTACCCCCTTGCAAACCTTTTCACTTTTTGCTAGAATGATATCAAAAAATTAAGAAGGACAAATTATGCCACAAAATCTCTTTAAAGAATTGGCTCAACTGGAGCAAGTGGAAGCTCTGGCTCTAGGAGGCTCACGGGCCGGCCAACATTTTGACCAAGACTCAGACTATGATGTTTATGTCTACCTGAGCGCTCCTCTCGCGCCAGCCATCCGCCAGGAAATCCTCAGCAAGTACTGCTCCTATATGGAAATTGGCAATCAATTTTGGGAACTGGAAGACGACTGCGTCCTCAATAATGGTATCGAGATTGAGCTGATTTACCGCTCGCTGGACGACTTTGACCAAGACCTACGAACTGTCGTTTTAGAGCACCAAGCCCAGAATTCTTACACCACCTGTATGTGGTACAATCTGATCCACAGCAAGATTCTCTACGATCGAGACGGTCGCTATGCTGACCTCCAGAGCAAGTACAGTCTGCCCTATCCGGCTGAGCTGAAAAAGAATATCATCAGTAAGCAGCTCCTACTTCTTGACCAAGCTATGCCAGCCTTTTCAAGACAGATCAAAAAAGCTCTCAAGCGCCAAGATCTGCTCAGCATCAATCACCGCAGCAGTGAGTTTTTCGCCTCTTACTTTGATGCCCTCTTTGCCCTCAATGAGCAGCTCCATCCAGGCGAAAAGCGTATGCTCCAGTATGCCAAAGAAAATTGCTCCCGCCTGCCTCGGGATTTTGAAGCCAATATCCAAGACTACTTCCAACATCTCTACCAGCCAGAACAGCAGCAAAAAGCGGTCCTAGCCTTGGATAGCCTCCTAGACAATCTTAAGCACTTGATTGAAGCATCCATCTAGAATTTCAACAAATAAAAAGCTCATGAACCTGCTGAAAAGCTGGTTTCATGAGCTTTTTTCTATTTTCGACAAGCAAACTAAGGCTTATTTGTTAAAGATTGACTGTCTGAAGTCGTCTGTCTCACGAAGATAGGCATTGTAAATCTTCTTCTTGAGCAGGTTGACCCAGCTAGCTTCAACACGATTTGTCGCATTGGTAATGTTGCGCACATCCTCTGCGACTGCTTCGTCCATCAGCTTCTGCATCTCTGCATACGAGCGAATGGTTACTTGCTTGGTACTGTTAGGATTTCTGAGTTCGTACTCAATGGTGATTGGTTTGAGCTTGGTTAGCTGGTCAATCCGCTCTTGGTACATGGCCTTCTTGAAGGCCGCCCAAGAGGTGTATTCACCCTTGAATACATTTTCCAAGACCTTCTGGTCTGTCACCAGACCAACATCTCTCCTGAGCCAGCCATCCCAGGTCGTCTTGCCTTCTGCAGCAGCCTCTTCAGAGAATTTCCCTGAGACATAAGGGACAAAACCTTCATGGTAGCCCTTGGCTGCTAGCAATTCATAGGCTGTGCGACGGAACATAACGTCACCCGGCGCCCCATTTGGATTGCTCAAGGCTGAGTAGATTGGCGAGAAGAGGCTGAGACTGAGGTAGCCATTACGCGGATACTGTCCGCTATCTTTATTCTCTCGACGAGTGATGACATCATTGTCAATCAGGGATTCAAAGCTGGTCAGCTGCTTGATTTCCTCAGCAGTGAAACTGCGGGTCTGGTTACCAGCATGGGTCTGCTTGCCATATTTATCCGTAATATAGTAATTTTCCATCTTTCTGAACCACTGGAGCTTGGCTGCATCGCTCTGCTTGACCATCGAAGTCCCCTCTAGGTAATCCAGTGTGTAAATCATGTCAAACATGCCATGGACATAGTGCTGCAAATCTGCCGCATTTTGGACACGTTCCTTGAAGTTGTAGGTATGCATCCGTGTCTTAGAGTCCTTGTCCGTCTTGAAGAGGGTATTGAGGGTAATGGTAGGCTCATTTGGACTTGGTGTGGACTGCAAGAGACCACGCGCATAGAGCTCAGCCCCCAGTCCTTCGCGGCGACCATAACCTTCAAAGTAGATCGAACCATCAGAGTTATGCGTCATCTCATGGGTGTAGACAGAGTTCCCATAGTCTTCTAACAAGCGAGCAGCATCAAAGTGGGTGACACTTCCCGTAGCATAGGCATTGTATCCC
The DNA here is from genome assembly GCF_000222765.1 of Streptococcus cristatus ATCC 51100. Classification (GTDB taxonomy): domain Bacteria; phylum Bacillota; class Bacilli; order Lactobacillales; family Streptococcaceae; genus Streptococcus; species Streptococcus cristatus. The sequence goes on from NZ_AFUE01000009.1 coordinate 49,677, forward strand.
TTGCTTGGATACCACTTGCCGGCTGGTCCGAAGAATTCCTGCATAGCTAGTGATTTCTTGTCATTAGCTGGAGCCCAATATCTTTTACCATCCTTGTCAACCAATGAGAATCCATCGTAAACTAGAACAGAACGGAAGAGCTTGTCCTTGCTTTCAGGACTTAAAATCTTATACCAGAAATCATAGTGGTCACGTTGCCATTCAGCTGACTTTCTAACTCGGTCTTCGACATACTCAACCAATTCTGCATCTGTTCGCACCCTGTTATTGGCATCAAGGCGGTAGCGATCATAAGCTCCCATGGAGACGGTGGACATATTGGAGATGACGTAGACACCCTTCTCAGTCATGGTCAAGAGCGGCAGAAGCATGCCCTTGTGTTCCCAGTTATCTGCAGTAATCTTGTCGTAAACGCCGACAGAATACTTGCTCTTGGCCTTAGCTGTATCTTGAAGCTGTCTAGCTTCTGCCACATCCGACTTAGCCTCAACGATGTAGGCTTTTGTATTGGTCTTGAGCCACTCGTTATTGGTCTTGTCTGGCAGGAAGAGCTGGCGATAGCTTTCCAGATAGTTGAAAAGGCCACGCTTACCAGTTGCTTCAGAGAGCGAGTTATCGTAGGCCAGATGGTTATTCTTGGCCTTGAGATTTTCAAAACCAGACTGACCGAGTGCAATGATGGTATCTAGCGTCGAAGCCTTATGATTACCAAAGAAATCAAACTTATAGGCCGACAAATCCTTGACATTGGTCTTGTCATAGTTGATATTATACCAGCGGTTGAGATAGGTCAGACCCAGCAGTAATGCTTCCTTATTGGCTCTAATCTTCTGAGCTACATAGTCAGCTACAACATCGCCTTCAGTATTGATGGACTTGTCCATAGCCAGAACCTTGCGCAACTCTTCTGCCAACTTGGTCTTGACTTGGTCAAAGGCTGTGTCCAGATAGAGCTCATCCAGAGAAGCATCCGCATTCACGCCTAAAACAGTTCGCATGGCTGGTGAGTCAAGGACAACCTTGTTCAACTCTGGCAGCACTTGGTTAAGAACCCTGCTATAGTCTGATAGGAAGGTTTCTGGTGTATAAAGGAGGTCTAAGCCATTCACAGTGTACTCTGCGATAGCTTGATGTTTGAAGTCTCCTTTATAGGTCAGATTTAGATAATCAACCGTCTTATCCTCAAAGTGCAGCATCAGGCGGTTAATCGTAGTCTTGTTGCTATTGATATCCATGATCATCTGGTCGCCCTTCATCGGAACCACATCCAGCAAATACTCTCTAGTAAGCTTGTGATTATCTGGAAGTTTATTGCCGTAGGCAACGATGGTTTCCTTATTGTAGAATGGCAGAAGTTTTTCCATATTAGCATAGGCTATCAGACGGTCTGCACGAGTATTCTTTTCCTTGCTGTAGTCAACAGTATGAAGATTGAGATTGCTGTCTTCTAGCGTGGTCCTAATGTCTAGGCTCGCCAGCTTCTCTTCAGCCTCGTCCAAAGTCAGAGTAGACGTGACAAACTGATCATTGCCTAGAGTTTCGTTTCCTTCAACGGCATAGGCTTCTTTAATGCGATCATTCTTGTAATCTTGGTCGCCAGAAATACTGTAGACATTTGTACCGCTGACATTGCTGATAACATTGTCAATCAAGCCATTGAAGTAATTGGAACCGACTACTCCACCGATTTGACCATTCTTCGTAGAGTTTTGGATCTTTCCAGTCACATAGGAACGGCTGATGCGGGCATTGTCTTCCAAGCGACCGACCAGACCGCCGAAGCGCTGCTCGTTTGTTCGAGCACCTGCTAGAATGGTCACATCCGCCCTGCTCTGACTCAGCAAGGAATTTCCTCCCTTGAGGTTGGCAACCAAACCGCCGACATTATAAGCCTTGTACTGCTTGTCATTGGCTTGGATAGTTCCTGTAAAGGAGCTGTTGGTGATTTGGCTATTACTTGCAACAACGACCAAACCAGCCGCTTGCGAAGCATTGCCCACTACCGACACTCTACCTTGGGCAGAAACATCCGTGATTCGCGCATTATCTGCACTACGAGCCAAGGCAGCAGAGTCATAGGTGCCGATAATATTGACCTCTTTCAGGTCCAGATTAGAAATAGAGGAACCGCTCTTGAGGTTTTCAAACAAAGGCTTGGCTAGATTATAAATCGCATACTGCTTGCCATTGTGATTACCAGTCAGACTGCCTGTGAAGTTTCCTCGGAGATAGACATAATCCGCAGGTGCCAGACTGACCTCGCTCGCATCCAAATCGGCTCCTAGAACAAAGTTGCCAGCCATATTTTTCTTCATGGCGTCTACCAAACCAGCAAAGCTCGTGTAGACATTTTGCTGACTAGGCACTGCCCTGCTGATATAAAAGTCATAACCAGACTTGTAGCCTGTGTCACCCTCTTGCACCAGCTCAGGCAGAGAGACCCTAACCTTGTAGACAGCCTTGCCATCCTTCTGGCCTTCTGCCATGCTGTGAACCGGAAGGAGCATGTCCTTGGATTCAATCGATTTGACTTTGACAAAGTAGGTAGACAGGTCCGTAGGTATAGTGCTCATAGAAACGACACGCTTGAACTGGTCCTTTTCTTTTCTGTAAAACTCTGCCGAATCAATATCTCGGAAAGAAATCTTCTTGTATTGCAACTCAAAGTTGCGGCTATCTTTTTCAAGGTCAGTCAGGCTGCCAGCATCAAGCTCATAAGTCAGCTTGGTTTTCAAAGTATAGCCTGTATAGTAGTCTAAATCGTCAATCTTCAGACTTCCTGCCACATTGGCAATCGGAAGCGAGCGAACAAGCTGGTCTCCCTTGTACAATTCAGCTGTCGCTGAGCGCAAGGATTTTGTCTTGTCTTCCAAGCTGTATTGAACCGTGACCGACTTATCCTCTGGATTTTCTGTCAGACTTAAGATCGAAACTGTCGGCTTGACCTTAGGCACACCATTTAGAGCCGTCTTGCTTGCTGTCAGGCTGGCAAAAGCTTGATTGACCTGCACTTGTGTGGCGGTTTGATTATTCAGAACTCCTTCTGCCTTGGTCAATTCGTTTGTATAGGCTGCTTTCTTATCTTCATCAGCATTCTTATATTGGACGGTCGTCTGCACAGTGCTGCCCAAATCATGTTCATTCCGCAAGCGTGTTTTGTCTACTTCAAGACCCTGTAACTGAGCCTTTGCTTGATTGATTTGGTCCACCAGCTGATTGACTTCTTCTTGGCTGGCTTGTGACTGATTGAGAAGCGCTTGGCCTGCCGCCAAAGCAGTATCATAGGCTGCTTGGTGACTTTGACTATCATTGAAATAGCGAGCCTGAGCCTTGATTTTCTCTGCTTCTGTCAGTAGATTGTGAAGCGAAATCAGATCGAACTCTCTCAAGGCTTCCACTTGCGGGGCATCGCTTGGTACCATGTGCGGTTTTATTGTGCCAACTTTGACAAGCTGAGCAACTGCTGCTCGCGTTTCCTCGTTGGACAGCTCTTGGCGGGCAAGTTCTTGACCGTTAGAAGTATAAACTCTAGTCTTGATGGTTCGCTCGCCTAGCACTCCTGGAGTAACGATGTGGCGAGCGCCTTGCACAAGCTCATCCGTCTCTTCCTCTCGCGTAGTGAAATCGATTTTCTCTACTCGCGTTTCATCCTTATAGGTCAGTGGGTACTCTGGTAAAGAGGGCTCTTGCGGAGCAGTGCTCGGTACCATATGTGGCTTGGCTGTCCCAATTTTGACAACTTGTGTGACCGGAGCTAGAGTTTCCTCATTGAACAGCTCTTGACGGTCAATTTCCTGACCGTTGGAAGTATAGATACGAGTCTTGATGGTCCGTTCGCCTTGCACACCTGGAGTGACGATTTGGCGGGCACCTTGTACAAGCTCATCCGTCTCTTCTTCACGTGTGGTAAAATCGATTTTCTCTACTCGCGTTTCATCCGTATAAGTCAGCGGATATTCTGGGAGGGCAGATGCTTGCGGAGCAGTGCTCGGTACCATATGTGGCTTGGCAGTGCCAACTTTGACAAGCTGCGTAACTGGGGCTAGCGTTTCCTCGTTGGACAGTTCTTGACGGGCAATCTCTTGTCCGTTGGAACTATAGATACGAGTCTTAATCGTACGCTCGCCTGGCACTCCTGGAATGACGATATGGCGGACACCTTGGACAAGCTCATCCGTCTCCTCTTCACGTGTGGTGAAGTCGATTTTCTCTACTCGAGTTTCATCCGTATAAGTCAGCGGATATTCTGGGAGGGCAGATGCTTGCGGAGCAGTGCTCGGTACCATATGTGGCTTGGCAGTGCCAATTTTGACAACTTGTGTGACTGGAGCTAGAGTTTCCTCGTTGGACAGCTCTTGACGGGCAATTTCTTGACCGTTGGAACTATAGATACGAGTCTTAATCGTACGCTCGCCCTGCACTCCTGGAGTGACGATTTGGCGGGCACCTTGGACAAGCTCATCCGTCTCTTCTTCACGTGTGGTAAAATCGATTTTCTCTACTCGCGTTTCATCCCTATAAGTTAGCGGATACTCTGGAAGGGTAGATGTTTGCGGGGCAGTGCTCGGTACCATATAGGACTTGGCAGTGCCAATTTTGACAACTTGTGTGACTGGAGCTAGCGTCTCCTCGTTGGACAACTCTTGGCGGGCAATCTCTTGACCGTTGGAGGTATAAACTCTAGTCTTGATGGTACGCTCGCCTTGAACACCTGGAGTGACGATTTGGCAAGCATCCTGAGGTAACTCATCAGTATATTGTTCCTCGATGTTAAAAGCAATCTTCTCCACACGAGTTTCATCCTTTGCAACCAACTCTAACTCAGGAAGTCCATGGACTGGAGCAGTATCTGGGACTTTTCCATAACCAGTTAACTCGGGAACTTCATGAACGGGAGCGCTATCTGGAACTGTACCATAATCAGTTAATTCAGGAACCTCGTGCACAGGAGCAGTGTCGGGAAGGGTGCCATAGCCAGTGAACTCGGGAACTTCGTGTACAGGAGCATTATCAGGAACGGCGCCATAATTAGTGAGCTCAGGAACTTCGTGTACAGGAGCGCTAGCGGGAACAGTGCCATAATCAGTTAACTCAGGAACTTCATGAACGGGAGCGCTATCTGGAACTGTACCATAATCAGTTAATTCAGGAACCTCGTGCACGGGAGCAGTGTCGGGAACGGTGCCATAATCAGTTAATTCTGGTTTCTCGTGCACGGGAGCACTAGCGGGAACAGTAGCATAATCAGTTAACTCAGGAACCTCGTGCACAGGAGCGGTATCTGGAACCGTGCCATAGCTAGTTAACTCAGGTTTCTCATGTACGGGAGCGCTAGCGGGAACAGTACCATAGCCAGACAACGCTGGAACTTCGTGCACGGGAGCGCTAGCAGGTGCGGTGCCATAACTAGTGAGCTCGGGGACCTCATGCACAGGAGCAGTATCGGGAACCATGCCATAATTAGTTAACTCAGGTTTCTCATGTACGGGAGCGCTAGCGGGAACAGTACCATAGCCAGACAACGCTGGAACTTCGTGCACGGGAGCAGTATCGGGAACAGTGCCATAATCAGTTAACTCAGGAACTTCATGAACGGGAGCGCTATCTGGAACTGTACCATAATCAGTTAACTCAGGCTTCTCATGCACGGGAGCAGTATCTGGGACTGTGCCATAATCAGTTAACTCAGGCTTATCATGCACGGGAGCGGCATCTGGGACTGTGCCATAATCAGTTAACTCAGGCTTATCATGCACGGGAGCGGCATCTGGAACCGTACCATAATCAGTTAGCTCGGGGACCTCGTGCACAGGAGCGCTAGCGGGGACCGTACCATAATCAGTTAACTCGGGGACCTCGTGCACGGGAGCGCTATCCGGAACTGTACCATAACCAGGCAACTCAGGAACCTCGTGCACAGGAGCGCTATCCGGAACCGTGCCATAACTAGTAAGCTCGGGAACTTCGTGCACAGGAGCGCTAGTGGGGACCGTGCCATAGACAGTTAACTCGGGTTTCTCGTGCACGGGGGCACTATCTGGAACGGTGCCATAATCAGTTAACTGAGACTTCTCGTGCACAGGGGCTGTATCTGGAACGGTGCCATAATCAGCTAACTCAGGCTTCTCTCGCACAGGAGCGCTATCTGGGACCGTGCCATAACTAGATAGCTCAGGCTTATCATGCACGGGAGCACTAGCGGGAACCGTGCCATAACTAGTGAGTTCGGGGACTTCGTGCACGGGAGCGCTATCTGGGACTGTGCCATATCCAGACAACTCGGGTTTCTCATGCACGGGAGCGCTATCTGGAACCGTACCATAATCAGTTAACTCGGGTACCTCGTGCACGGGAGCACTAGCAGGAACGGTGCCATATCCAGGCAACTCGGGTTTCTCATGCACGGGAGCGCTATCTGGAACCGTACCATAATCAGTTAACTCGGGTACCTCGTGCACGGGAGCACTAGCAGGAACGGTGCCATATCCAGGCAACTCGGGTTTCTCATGCACGGGAGCGCTATCTGGAACAGTACCATAGTCAGACAACTCTGGAACCTCGTGCACGGGAGCGCTATCTGGAACCGTGCCATAACTAGTGAGCTCCGGAACTTTATGGATTGGAGCCTCTTTAGGAACTGCCTTATTTGCTGCAGTCCCGACTAAAACAACTTCTGAAACAGGCTCAGTGGTTACTTGATCGGAAACCTGCTTGCTCTCTACGACTTTTCCTTCAACACTATAGTGGCGTGTTACGATCTTGCGAATCCCTGGAATGCCCGCACGTATCACTCGAGATTGTCCTTCGGCTAAGTCATCTGAATACTGATACTCCGTTTTATAGGGGATTTCTTGGGTCTGGGTCGCTGCTTGACTTGTAAATTGCAGTTCTGGTCGCTCATGAACAGGTGTTTGACGAGCAAACTGCCCTTCTTTAGCAGCAATTTCCTCCCTTTCCTTCTCGGAGAGATGGTCTCCGCCAGCAGGCTGCGCCTCTTTCGGAGCTTCAGTATTCTTAGGGCGACTTGCTAACTCTTTCAACTCCTGATCAGGCTGACTAGCTGAGGCTTCCTTTTGAAGGGCTGGCAGCTGAGAGTTTCCTCTTTGAGCTAGTTGATGCTGCGCTTCTTTTTTAAGGTAACCAATATACTGGTAGCCAGCAATTTTCAATGGTTCTGGCAACTGATCGCCAACAGCCAAAGTCAGACTTTGATTATAGGCAGCCAAATCCGTACTGCTGATTGCCAAAACAGAAGCTGGCAGAAGCACAGAACCCAAGCCTGTCACAAGCAAAATAGAAGACAGGTATCTCTTGCCATTTTTCCCTCGTGCCAGCACTAAAACAACTAAGGCCAGACCTGTAGCTGCAAAAGCTGCTCCCAAAAGGCCTGACTCGCCTGTCTTAGGGAGCTTCCCTGACAAGCTTTCCTGACTTGTCGGACGGTAAACCAAATAATAAGCGTCCGAATTTTCTTCCGCAAATTTGGGTAGTTCATTTACAATAGCAGCTTTTTCAGCCTCAGTCAGATCGCTCTCCACCACATAGTGGTACTGAACGACGGTAGACTGATTGGCAGATACTTCTGCTGCCTCGACAGAGTTGACAGCTCCTCCCATTGTCGTACACAAAAAGAAGCTTCCGATAGTAGCGGAAACTAGACCTACAGACAGCTTTCTAAAAGAATAGCGCTGGTATATGTCACCAGTGACTCTTTTTTTCATAAAATTCCCTTTTCTTCATATAATAAACTAATAAAAATTTTACTGGATTTTACTCTAAATTGCAATCCCTTAGCCTGATAAAATACTTTTCTTTCAGCTGTCGAAAAGGTCTCCATTTTAGCGACAAGTAAAAAGCAGATTCTCTGGGAGAGAACCTACTGTTTACAGATCATCCAAGCCCCAAATCCAACTCAAAGAGGCCGTACTCATGCTTGTCCCCTTGCAATTCTGCTGCATAGTGGCGCGTGACGGTATTTTGGTGAATCAGGGCTCCAATAGCTGAAGCCTGTCGCTTCTGTGCTTCTTTAAAAATCGGATAGGCCAAGGCAGAGCCCAAGCCCAAGAATTGTTCATCTACTCCTAGATACATAATCGTATAACGTTTGGGAAAACGCTTGGTCCAAAAAAGCTTGGCTAGGTTAAAAGGGGTCAGCCTTTGATAGACCAGAGAGCCATAGTCTGGCATGGCAATCAGAAAACCTGCTAGCTTGCTCTCCTTATAGGCCAGCTTAACCATTGAAAAATCAAGAATATACTGGTATTTTTGAAAAATCTGACTGAACTGCTGACTGGAAATTGATCGATAAATCGGAAAATCTTGATAGAGGCGATTGAGGAGCTCAAAAACCTGCAGCGAAGCTTTTTCCCACTCCTGCTTCTTTGGAGAGCAAATAGTGAATCCCGCTTCTTCAAAAGACTCAAAGCGATGAGCCAACTTGTCCTGATGAGTTTGATTGCTTACCTTGGGATAAAAATTGGACAGATAGCGCTCCTTGAGCTCAAAACCTGCAGCCTGCCATAGCTCAGAATAATAGGCTGGATTATGAGGTTCTCCAGTAAAAGGAAACTCCTCTGTTCCAGTCAGCTGCATTCGATAGCCCAGCCAAAAACTTGCCTGTACGGGACCGATTATCTTAATCGCTCCGAGACTGCGGGCGAAACCTGCTAAATGCTCGATAAAAGCAGATGCAAGCTGTTGGTCATGGATTGACTCGAAAAATCCCAAGTAAGCAGCCTCATCACCTGGATAGAAGGTCAGAAGTCCGCGAATACAAGGTCGACTGTCCTTATAGCCAACAAAGGCATAGGTTTCTAGGTCAGAACTCAGCGGGTGACTGCCTTCAATCAAAGCCTGCTCTTCCTCTTCCGACTGCATGAGGTGGTCTGGCTGGTAAATCTGCTTGGGCAGAGCTAGAAAATCGGCCAGCTCTGCAGTATTGGGTTTGACAGGTTTAATTTGCAGCATGGTCTTCCTCCTTGATCAGTCGAATCTTGCCAGTAAGGCCATCCATCTCAATCCAGTCGCCATTCCGCAGCTGACTGCAGGCGCCTCTGACATTGACAATGGAGGGAATCCCCAACTCGCGGGAAATAATAGCTGTGTGAGAGAGCAGAGACCCCTGCTCTGCAATGACTCCCTTGGCTTGGGTCAAAAGATAGACCCAGCCCGGATCGGTCATCTTGGTCACGATAATCCGGTCCTGAGCAGACTCAATTTCCTGCACATCCTCCACGACCAAAACCTGAGCCTTGACGCAGCCAGGCGAGCAGCCAATCCCTTGTAAGGCTTGATTACCCGTATTATGACTGCTGGTGCGGTTTTGCGGTTTCAGATATTTCTCAAAGACCTGTCCAACAAAAACATAGCGACTAAAGGTTGGCAGTTCTTTATCAGCCTCCAACTTCTCTCGACGCTCGTCTATCAAGCCACTAACATCTCTGGGCGTTCTGGTCAGCTCAAACAATTCTTCCTTTGTCAGATAAAAAACATCATCTGTTGCACCCAGCAGCCCTTGCTCGACTAATTGCTGCCCAAGCGTTCGAAAAATCTGCCGCATCATGCCATAGATCCGTGTACGGTTTAAGCGGGAACTTTCCCGATATTTAACACCCGTCATGGCTCGCTTGCGAAGAAAATTCGTCCACCAGCCTGATTTTTGCTCAGCTTCTTCAAATTTCCGAGGAGCCAGCTTCTTCTCCTCTTGCTGGCACATTTGCAACAGGAGCTTGAGCAGACGCTCTGGGTGCGTTCGGAAGGTTGGTGTTTCTAACTTCAACTCTTCCGGAGCTCGATCACCAAATTCATGGATAAAATGGGCAATTTCTTGGACCAAAGGGTGCTGGCGACTTAGAAAGACTGCTGGACTTTCACTTGCCATGGCCTGTCTAATCTCTGCATTTTCTTCTGCTTTCAGCTGAACTGTTAAAGCCTGCAGAGCCAAAGCCGGCCTCATACTTTCAATCTGCTCAATTCCCGCAATCTCAGCCTGAACAGCCCCACCTCGGCGCGACTTCTTTAAGAGACCAGTATAGACAAAAGCATAGAGGTCATTAACCAGCGTAATGTCCCAGTTAGCCAGAATATCCTCTTTCAGCTTACTGACCAAGCCAATCAAAGTCTCTGCATCTGCGTCGGGAGAAAAGCTCGCTTCGTATTCGCGCTGAATCTGGGCAAACTGCTCTTCCAATTGCCGCATTTGCTTGGGTGCCGTCCAAAACTCTCGGATGATTCGAAGCATGATTTGCAGACGTTTGAAAGTAGACAAGTGCACTGGCATCTGAGGCACCTCTGTCTCTCTCACTCCCAGCATATCCTGCCAGATAGGAATGATTTTCTTCGAAAAAGGCAAAAGCTGCAAGAGCTGATACCAACTCTGAATCTGGTAATAAACCCGGCTATTGACCGGCTGCAGCATATTTTGAAAAGTGTCTTCATAGGCAGCTAACTCAGGGGCATCCTTGCCAACCAAGCGCTGGGCAAGACTGCGGAAAATGCTGGCATAAGCCTCTTGAATAAAGCTAGTAGTCAGAGGGCTGGAAACGCCAGGATAGCTCTCGACAATGTTGCTGTTATCCAGAATAATCCGCTGTCCTTCAGGCAAGGTGGTAATAGGTCGTGCCTGCAAGAGATAGAGCTGCCCATTTGCGAAGGTAAACTCCATATCCATGTAAGGTCCGAAAAGCTGACTTACTTGACCAGCCATGGCCTGTAAGTCCTCAAGTAGTTCCTGCGATAAGTCTGGCGAGTCCTCCGTCTGCTCTGTATAAAAGAGCTGGTCCTTGGGATGGAGCGTCACCATGGTTGTAGGAATCTTATCCTCAACAACCTTGTTGCCCAAGCCCCGACCGATGACAATGATGTGCTCGTTCAGAATGCCCTTGGGATTAGCTGTGAAGTAAATCCCAGACAAGTCTCCCTCCTGCATGACCTGCACAAGGCAAATCATCTGTGCCTGCTTCAAAGATAGGCCTTGCTCAAACAGATAACTAAGAGCCGACTCCTGATAAAGAGAGAGCAAGGTCGCTTGGATGGCTTCTTTAAGTCCTTCTGGCTTCACATTGAGCTGACTCTCAAACTGACCGGCAAATGATGAAGCCTTCCCATCCTCAATGGTTGCTGATGAGCGGACTGCAAAGCGACAGTCTTTCTGAAAAAACTCCTGCCGAATCCAGTTTTCTGCCGCTGTCAAATCTTCTTGAACAAACTGTTCTTTAGCCCAGTCCTGAAGTTGCTGACTGAGCTGGGACAAGTCCAACTCTCCAGACCGATAGGCTGCTTCCATCCGCTCCAAGTCAGCAGAGCTAGCAGATTTTTGAAAAAAGTCAAAAGCAAACACTGCAAAGTCAGGAATCGGCAAGCCAGCAGCCTGCATTTTCAGCAAATGATAGGCCTTGCCTCCGACCTGGTCAAGCCCTGTCTGCTTGATTCTTTTCATCAAAGTACCCCCATCAAGAGATAAACAGCAACGGACAGAACCATGGTCGTCTCCGTGATATAGGTATAGCGTTCCACCCGCTCTCGGATATTAAAGCGAGTCGGATCCTTGATAAACTGCTCAAACTGGATGGTCATCCAGATGACATTCAGCACCAAGACCACTACTCCGACATGGGAAATATTCCAGAGAAGGGCGAAATTGGTCAAGATATCCAGCAGAGTCACCACCTCGATAAAGCGAGTGGCTTTTTTGTAACCAAAAAGCTTAGAATAGGTCACATACTCTGTCTCGTCTTTTGGCGCCCGAATCTTGCGGCAGACTTCCCAGATCAGACTTGGGAAATACATGGTAAAGGCCAGCAAGACAGTCGGCAAGGACAAGAGAGGCAGATTGTACTTGTAGCAGACAAAAGAAATGGTATAGAGATTCAAAATCATCATGACTGGATTATGGGTCACTAGAGCCAGTGGCAGAGAATTTTGAATTTTATCACGCTTGAAGAACCAGAAGGACATGAGAGTTCCGTAGATATAGAGAAAGAGGAACCAGCCGATATTGTTCATAAAGAGAACATTGAGAAGTACAGACACAGCTACGATAAAGCTGAGGGCAATAGCCAAGTCCTTCTTTTTCACCCGGCCAGATGGCAGAGCCCGATGAGGAAAGAGCCGTCTATCGGTCTCGTAGTCCTTGAAATCATCTGCGATCCGCAGAATCATCAGAAAGACGAAAATGGTAAAAATTCCGATCAACTCCTGATGGTCAAAGTGAAAGGTGGTCACTCCGTCATTGAGCAGAAGGACAAAATAAATCTCAAAAAACATGATGGCAGCCACAAAAAAGCGCGGTAGCAAAGGAAACATTTCCTTATAATAAACAGCTAATCGTTTAAACATAGCTTTTCTCCAATCTTTTCCCCCATTTGAATCTGGGTTTCTATTCCGAGGTCTGAGTAAGTCAGGATATCCTGATCCAAGCGAATCGTGCCTGCTGGATAGAGGACAAGAATGGTTGAGCCACCCAGACCAAAGCAACCCTTCTCCTGCCCCCTGACCAAATGGTCCTGACTGTGATTGTATATTCTTCCGACCAAAAGAGCCCCTACTTCCATCTGCAGGACAGGTCCTAGGTCGGTATCTAAAAGACAGTATTCTCTTTTATTTTCTTTGTAAATGAGGCGCCACTTCTGGGCTACCTGTCTGACCGTATGCAGGCGTCCCTTGATTTTTCGTCTTTGGGTAATGCTGCCGGATTCAGCAGCCAGATAGCGGTGCAGGTCTTCCACTCCCAGTCGATAAACCAGCGCTGTTCCGCCACTAAACAGCTGAGCTAACTCTTCATCCAGCAGTAAGTCAGCTAGCCTGTATGTCTGACCCTTAATTGTCAGCCGTAAGTCCTGACTAATGGTAAAAGCCTCTAGCTTGGCATCTGCCACTGCCAATACTTGACTGTCAGGACAGATTGGACGCAAATCAGGCTTGATTTTCCGCTGAAAAAAAGCGGCAAAGCTAGAATAAGGGCCATCCTCATAGTCAGCCAGATCCAGCTGATAATTTTCTACAAAAGTTGCTATTTTCTTGCGAGAAAAAGGAGTGTAGTCTTTCAAAGTCAGAAGATAAGACAGGCTAGGTCGGGTCAAGAAAGGCAATAGGAATCGACCCCAGGCAGTACCATAAAGCTTGTCTAACAGACCCGCCTTGTATTCAATCGGTTCCAATACTTGGCTAGTCTTTCTTTGATAGACCTTAACCATACGGGAGAACCCCCAGACCAATCAGACTTGCAACTGCTAGAATCGCAAAGGCCAGATAGGCCAGCTTATTGGGCTTGGGAATACGGCAGTTGTAGACAAATAGAAAGGTCAGCAAAAGAGACAGGCCCAGCCACACCCAAGCAAAGAAACCAGGCGCCAGCCATTGACAGACCAGATAGGTCAGAGGAAAAAAGAGGGCGCTGTAGGTCACGGGCAAGCCGATAAAATACGAGCCAGATCCTTCATCATGCTTGGCCAAGCGGTTAAAATGCGCCAAGCGAGTAACTGCAGCCAAGACATAGAGGACAGCCAAGATAATATTGGCCGCTCCCAAGGGCAGCTGAGTCATGAGGAGCACCGCCGGAAGAGCCGCAAAGCTAATCATGTCGCAGAGCGAATCAATCTCAATGCCGAAGCGCTTCTGACTTTCAGTCCGCTTCATCCGTCGCGCAACCACACCGTCAAAGAGGTCACAGATACCACTAACGATAAAGGACATCATAGCTAACCGCAGCTGAGACTGAATGACGGCATAGACTGCCAACAGTGCAAAAGCAGCGCCCATATAGGTCAGGATAACAGATTTATCGTATTCACCGATAAACAAAGGTTCATTCTTCTTCATGAATTCTTATTTCTCCTCTTCTTCCATCTAAGGTTACCAGCATGCCAGTTTCTAGCAGCTGAGTTGCATTCTTGGCACAGACCAGAGCTGGAATCCCGCATTCCCGAGCGACAATGGATGCATGGCAGAGAACTCCACCGTACTCTGTCACAAGACCGCCCAGAATACCAAAAACATAACTCCAGCCCGTATCTGTATAGCGAGTAACAAGGATTTCTCCCGGCTCAATCGTCTCAATATCCGCCAAATCCAAGAGGACTCGAACCCGACCGGTCACCTGACCGCTGCTGGCTGGCATTCCCGTCAGCAGGGCCTGACTGTCATGGGCTACCTTTTCCAAGCTCATCTCTTTATTAGTCAAATCACCCGCTGGCTCAAAATTCTGATAGGCTTGGCAGTAATGCTGATTATCAGCTGCTTCTTCTTGGAGCTGGTCAGCAGTCTTTTGCCCTTCCATAAAGGCAGTCAGGCTTTCTTTCTTAATGTAAAAGATATCTTGTTCATTTTTCAGAAAGCCTCGCTTTTCATAGGTTCGGCCGAGTTTGAGGCTAATCTGGCGAATGAGGTGGTAATAGCGCGTGGAAATATCCTTGAACTCCTCCCGCCACCAGAGCAAGTTCCTCAAGTCTTGACTGATTTTTTCTATCTTTTTCTGCTTGGCTCGAGATAGATGAGCAAGATCAAGTTCAGACTCTGAGACAAGACTGAGCGAAGCTCTAGCCGCTTGGTAATACGCTGAATCAGCAACCAACTGTTGGACCGCTGTCAGGACCTGATGAGCATCTTCTTCGTAACTGGCTACTCGCAAGTCCAGCTCCCGAGCCGAGTGGTAGCCAAAGTCCTTTTGGAAATCCTGAATCTTGATAAAATCAGCTCGCTCAGGATATTGTGCAGCCAGTTCCTGCAACTTTTCCACCGATAGCTTCAACCAATCGTCTGTCAGTTTCTCGTCTGCCAAAATAAGATCCGCAGCTTCCAGCATCCGAGCCAAAGGCTTGGTATGCGAAACATTTCCTAACTTAGCTATCAGTTGGAAAAATTCATCGACTGTCAGCCATTTGAGGAGACTGGTCTTTTTCATAGACAGCTGGACCGTATTGATGTAGGCCTGCCAGAAATAAGTTCCCTCACTGTCTAAATAAACCTGATTTAGCACTAACTGCCAAAGATTCTCGACCTGCTGCAGCGGGCTTTGGTCGTTCAGTTCTCGTATTTCTTGATTCAGGTGGGTAAATTGCTGACGCAGCTCTTGCAGCTTGTCTGGTGCCTGATGCAGAAAATTCTTAGTTACTTTTTGCGTTTTCAAGGCTACCCGCAGGAAATTCAAGAGCAAGGCTGGACTTAATTTGCTGGTAAAACCTTGACCTTGGTAGTCTTTATTGACTCCCAGCTCATCATCAAAGTCTCGCTCAATATAACCCGGAATCTGCTCCATACCTTGCTTGACCACGCCTAAGTTCCAGAAAGGCCGAGCATAATGGAGACGCATCAGCGGAGGCATAACTCCTTCAGGCTCTAGGCCAATTGCCAGCAAAAAGCTAGAGAGTGCCTCTTGCCAAGAATGGCGATAAAGGCTCCACATCAGGTTGGGACAGGGCTGAGCCGCCACGCCTCCATCTCGAAAATTTGCTGTTGTCCAGCGGCCACTGTCTATTTTAGTTGGTACTGTTGTAATGGGCCGAGCCTGCAGCAGATAGACTTGCTCTTGGACAGCACACCACTCAATATCCATTGGCTGACCAAAATACGCCACAATCTGTAAAACTTGCTCGTGCAGCTTCTGCAAGACTGCCCGAGGCATTTCAACTTTTTCAAACTGGCTCCAGGTCGGATTGTACCAAGGAAGAGTCAGCTGCTCAGGATTAACTTGGCCACTAACCAAGCTATCAGCCGAGCCTTTTACATACTCCAACAGCATGGTCTGGTCCTGATTAGTTGCCACATCAAGGGAAAAGCAGACGCCACTGAAGTCAGGCTCTATCTGCTCCTGAATCAGCACTGCCATGGCAAAATCCTGCTCAGGCAGCCCTTGACGCTGCCAGTAGGCCAAGGCTTCTGGATTAAAAAGAGAAAGCAGACAAGAGCGAATGCCCTGCTCAATTTCTGACAATGTCCAGCAGTCGCCAATCGAGTCATATTGACCGGCAAATGACATGGCCTGCCCGTCTTCTAAGATGGCACTGCTGCGAACTATATATGCTTGATTTTCCTGACAAAAGGATGCTAACTCCTGTAGCCAAGCTGACTCCAAGGGATATTGCTGCAAACGCTCCGCAATTTCCTCCTTGCCCAAATGAATTAACTCTTTAAGTCCCTCTTTTGAATATTCTGGCAGAGCCGCTCTTAGCCAAGCCATTACTTGGTCCGCTGGCAAAATCAACCCCTTAGGAACCGAAAACCCCAGCTGACAGAGGTTGATTAACTGATTGATTTTACCGCCATAGACGGCCGAAGGCTCTTTTTCCAGCCATAGTTCTTTCATCAAAAACTCCCATCTCACATACGATTTTTTCTAAGCTTAGCCCAGTAGAGCAGGCGGTTGACTCCTAGATGCGTGCCCGCCCCTAGGATTAGAATGCCCAGCATCTGCTGCCAAGACAGAGGGATATAGAAAAGTAAGAAAATAATACAGCCAATCAAGGAATCAATCTGGTCTATCCAGATAAAGGTCCATTTCCAGCCATTCTCCGCCGTCTTGCCCTCTCTGATTTCCAAACGGCGCTTGATAAAGCTATTGGGCAACTCAAACAAAACATAGGCCAGCCCCAAAAGAGCCCCAAGCACTAGATTAAAGAGCACGGTATTTTCGTAGAAGGCATAGACCAAGTGCAGCTTCTCTAGAGTGGGAATACTCTTTAAGAGCAATCCCCAGAGAATCTGAGCCAAAGCTCCCCAGACAATCATGCCAAAGAAACCTTTCCAGGTCTTGTTAGCCCCAAACAGCCTCTTCCCATCCTTTAAAACCAGCCCACCATCCATGGGCCGATAAGTTGCCTCTAGCAGTGAAGACTTGCAAAAGATCATATTCAGTACTCCAGCCAGAATGACCGGCATCAGGGTGACGTACAAGGCAAGAATCGAGCGCATATTATTTCCTATTCTTTTTATGAAAATCAGTTTGAAAAGATTAAGAGACTTCTCAAACTTATATATATCATTATACCATAAGTCGTAAAGCCCTTTTCCAATAAGCCCTACACATCTGTCGCATCTGACAAGGAGCAACCCATGTCTTCCCTTCCGCCCTATCAACTCCAAATCCACCTGCTAGAATAATATCGCCTTTAAACCACACAAAAAGCCTCATAAGAACTTTTAAGGAAATCAGCATGGGCCATTAAAAGTTACTTATGAAGCCTATAAATATGAGTTTTATCTAGAAAAGAAGTAAACTATTTTTTGCTTGGTCTTAAACCACTAACCTTCAAAAGGCGCGCAATTCCTTCACCGATTTTTAGTGTCAAGCAGAATGGTCACTGGGCCATCATTTACCAATTCCACCTGCATATCTGCTCCGAACACGCCCGTCTTGACTGGCACTTGCTCAGCTAACAGCTGGTTAAACTTGTCATAAAAGGAACTAGCCATATCCGGCTTGGCTGCACCTGTAAAGGCTGGCCGATTTCCCTTTTTGGTATCTGCATGGAGCGTAAATTGGGAAATGGAAAGAATCTCCCCTCCGATATCTTGAACAGAAAGATTCATCTTATCCTCAGCATCGGAAAAAATCCGCATATTGACAATTTTCCTGACTGCATAGTCCATATCTTCCTGACTATCATCAGGCCCGACACCTACCAAAAGCAGGAGACCTTGTTCAATGCTGCTATGCAGCTGCTGGGCAATACTGACCTGAGCACGTTTGACACGCTGAATGACAATTTTCATATCTTTTCCTTTATTTCTGACTACTATCTACTCTGACAGGCTCGCACTTAGCCATTGGTTCGCTTGACCGAATACACCTCTGGCACACTCTTGATCTTGTCCACCACCGTCGTCAGCATGGACAGATTGGCAATGCCAAAAGAAACATGGATATTAGCAAATTTCATATCCTTAGTTGGCTGGGCATTAACCGTTGAGATGTTTTTGGTGGTATTAGACAGCACCTGCAACACATCGTTAAGGAGGCCAGACCGATTGAGACCATAAATATCAATGTGAGCCGTGTACTCTTTAGTCGAATTATTTTCTTCCCATTCCACATCAAGCAAGCGCTGTTCGTAATTTTCCTGAGCCTTGAGATTCATACAGTCTTGCCGATGGATGGCCACGCCGCGTCCTTTGGTAATGTAACCTACAATGTCGTCACCAGGCACAGGATTACAGCACTTAGCAATCCGAATGAGGAGACCAGACGCCCCCTGAATGACCACACCGCCTTCGTGCTTGACTTTAAGGGTGTCTTTTTTATTTTCGACCTTAACTTCACCGCCCTTGACCAATTCCTCTGCCTCTGCTTTAGCCTTGGCCCTCTCTTCCTCACGGCGCTCTTTTTCTGTCAAACGATTGAAAATACTAATGGCACCGATCTCACCGAAACCAATTGCCGCAAAAAGCGCTTCTTCAGTCTTATAGCTGGTCTTTTGGAGCACATCTTCCATGTGCTTCTTGTCCATGTACTTATTGGCTACATAACCATTCTCCTGAAATTGAGCCTGCAAGAGCTCTCGCCCTTTAGAAATAGACAGCTCCTTGTCTTGATTTTTAAAGAATTGACGGATTTTATTTCTAGCCTTGCTGGTCTTGACAAGATTAAGCCAGTCACGACTCGGTCCAAAGGAATTGGCATTGGTGATAATTTCCACCTGATCCCCAGTCTTCAGCTTGGTATTGAGCGGCACCATGCGGCCATTAACCTTGGCTCCTGTCGCCTTCTCCCCAACCTTAGTATGGATCTCATAGGCAAAATCAATGGGTCCTGAGTCCTTAGGCAAAGAACGCACTGCTCCATCCGGTGTGAAGACATAGATTTCCTCAGCTAGGTAGCTTTCCTTAACCGAATCAACAAATTCCTTAGCATCACCAGACTGATTCTGCAATTCCATCAATTCCTTGATCCAATTCATCCCGATGGCAGATTCCTTGCCGTCAACTTGACCCTTAATTCCTTTTTTATAGGCCCAGTGAGCCGCGACCCCGTATTCTGCGACTTCGTGCATTTCCTTGGTTCGAATCTGAAACTCAATCGGACCTTTAGGTCCATAAACGGTCGTATGGATGGACTGGTAGCCGTTGGCCTTGCGGTTGGCAATATAGTCCTTGAAACGCCCAGGCATGGGTTTCCAAAGCTCATGGATATAGCCCAGCATGGCATAGACATCACTGTGGGTGCTCAAAATGCAGCGAATAGCAATCAGATCATAAATCTCATCAAACCGCTTCTTCTTGTCCTGCATTTTGCGATAGATGGAGTAAATATGCTTGGGACGACCATAGATCTTCCCATGAAGATTGCGCTCTCCCGCATAGGTTTCAATCTTGTGGACAACTTCCTCTACCAGAGCTTCCCGCTCTCGACGCTTCTCCTTCATCATATGGGAGATTTTATAAAATTCCGTTGGATTGAGATAACGGAAAGATAAGTCTTCCAATTCCCACTTGACACTGGAAATCCCCAAACGATGGGCCAGAGGAGCATAGATTTCCATCGTTTCCTGCGAGATCCGCTCCTGCTTGTCTGGCCGTAAATGATTCAGAGTACGCATATTATGCAGACGGTCAGCCAACTTGACCAAGATCACTCGAAGGTCTTCTGACATGGCCATGAGCATCTTGCGATGATTTTCCGCCAACTGTTCTTCGTGAGACTTGTATTTGACTTTCCCAAGCTTGGTCACACCATCCACAATCACGCGCACATCATGGCCAAATTCCCGCTCCAGATCATCCAAGGTCGCCGCCGTATCCTCTACGACATCATGCAAAAAACCACAGGCTACTGAAACAGCATCCAACTTGAGCTTGGCTAAAATTCCCGCCACTTGAATCGGATGGACAATATAGGGCTCTCCCGACTTACGAGTTTGTCCGCTATGGCATTCCATCGCATAGATCAACGCTTTTTGAACAAAAGCCACATCCTCTGCAGCTAAATATTTTTTTGTTAGGGCTACAACCTGATTCCCCGTTAAATTTTCTTCTTTTGGCATGCATTCTCTCCGCTTTCTTGCCTACTATTTTAACATTTTTAAATCAATATGAAAACCAAGAGGACTAGAATATCAGGGAGGCTCTAGGATAGCACTAAAGTTTCAAACATCCAGCTTGGCTCCCTGTTGCTGAGCTCAGCATTAAAAGCTTTCCCAGACCTTACAAATATTCCTAGCCCCACGAGGTTGCTCGATAATCCATGGCTATTGGGCAAGCAGCTGCAACCTCAAGGATCTCTTTCTAATAAAAAGCGAGGCCGAGACACTTTTGTCTCAACCTCCGTGATGAAAATGATGTACTTTCTCCATATGAGCCACATCTTTTAGAAACTCATAATAGGCATAGATGAGGTAACCAGCAGAGGCCACACCCAAAATAGCTATTGATACTTCAAATAAGGTAGACAAAGACATGATAAACCTCCTCTCCTTATTTCAAACTACAATGTGCAAAGCGACCATCAGCGGCTGTTTCGTTTCCGATTTTTTCCTTTCTAGCCTGCCTCTGGATTCACCTTTATTATACCAAATTTAAGATAGGAAAACAATAAAAATTCCTTTATAAAATACTTTTTCAGGCCTGATGAAGCAAATGATCTGCGTCAGTTGTCTATTTCTCCACCTGCCCTTTAATCAAAAAAAGCTAGGAGCACTTTCCTAACTTTCTTCTCTTTTATCATGAACACTCGAGACCAGAAAAACCACTTTTAAAAAGGGAGTTCCTCCTCTTCCAGCACCAAATCTGCTAGATCTGCTCCAGTATTATTCTCACGGAGTGCTCTCTGGGCTCGGCTTTCTAAAAGCTGAAAACCACTGCAAAGAACTTCTGTCACATAATGAGTGGTTCCATCCTTTTCATAGCGGCGGCTCCGCAATTCTCCGTCCAGAGAAATCAAACTCCCCTTACTAGCGTAACTTGCCAAGGTTTCAGCCAAGCGCCCCCAGACAACAAGGTTGATAAAATCCGCTTCACGCTCTCCATTTTGACTCTTATAACGGCGATTCACCGCCACTGTCGCACGCGCGACCGACTTGTCATTCGCTGTCTTGTGTAACTCTGGTGTAGCCGTCAACCGACCGATCAGAATAACTTTATTATACATATTTTCTTCCTCCTACTTATCTATTCGCAGGAAATCAAAAAAAGTTACAGAAATTTGTAACTTTTCGAAGAAATTTTTTATTTTTTATGCACCATGAAACCTGTCGCCTGTTGATTGGCCATAATGGTCATATCTGTAATCTGAACACGACGGGGCTGACTGGTCACATAAACAACCGTGTCTGCGATATCCTGAGCTTGCAAGGCCTCAATTCCCTGATAGACCGTCGCCGCCCTCTCTTTATCACCGTGGAAACGTACTCTAGAAAAATCTGTTTCGACAATTCCAGGCTGAATAGTTGTCACCTTGATGTCCGTTGCGATGGTATCAATTCGCAGTCCATCTGAAAAAGTCTTAACTGCTGCCTTTGTGGCTGAATAGACAGCTGCACCTGCATAGGCATAGATTCCTGCGGTTGATCCCATGTTGATAATATGACCTTGATTGGCTGCTACCATAGAAGGCAAGAAACAGCGAGTGACTGCCATCAAACCTTTGACATTGGTATCCAACATGGTCAGCATATCCAATTCTTCATAGTCTTGATAGGGAGCCAAGCCAAGAGCTAGTCCAGCGTTATTGACCAAAATATCAATCTGCCTTATCGTTTCCAAAATATCGGAGCAGACAGTCTTGACCATAGCCATATCCGTGACATCCAGTGGAAAAGTCCAAACTGTTTGATTTGGATAGGTTACTGCAAACTCTGATTTGAGGGCTTCCAGTCTGTCTGTCCGTCGCCCTGTTAGAACGACATTCTCCCCCTGCTCCAGATAAGCTCGCGCAATGGCTTCACCGATTCCAGATGTCGCTCCTGTAATCACTACATTTTTTGCCATCTTATCCCCCTCTATCTGGTCTATCAAATACTGACAATTTCCTAGGCAGTCCAGTGTTTGGCTGGGTCAAATGGAGTTCCGACAACTTGGTCTTCTGATAATTCAATAACCCCACGTTTTTGCGGCGCATTTGGCAACTGGAGCTCCCGTGGGCTGCACATCATACCAAAACTCTTTTCGCCGCGGAGTTCTCCTGGAAAGATGAGATTGCCCTTCGGCATCATAGCACCAGGCAAAGCCACGATCGTCTTAAGACCGACACGAGCATTCGGAGCACCAGCCACGATTTGAACGGTCTGATCAGCTGCCACCTGCACTTGGCAGATATTGAGGTGGTCACTATCTGGATGGGCTACCATCTCAAGGATTTCCCCCACAACAAACTTAGGTTCACGATCATTAACCAGCTCGGCTTGGAAGCCTTCTTTGGTCAATTCTTGATTGAGAGTCGCAACCTGCTCATCCGTCAGCTGAACTTGTCCGCGCTCTGTAATTTCAAAAAGATCTGACAGTTCAAAAATGTTCCAAGCTACTGTCTGTACATTATCTTCGCGGTAAACACGCGCAACATTTCCTTTGCGCTCAGCAGCCAACTTAGCTCCCTGATCATCAGCAGCGATGACCATGAGAACATCTCCAACATGCTCTTTGTTATATGTAAAAATCATTTCTTCCTCCAAAAATACTTTTAAAACTTCTTACAAATTTGCTAAAAAATCATTGATTTGACTCTTGGTCTTGCGGTCACGATTGACATAGCGACCAATCTCTCGTCCATCTTCCACGACAACCAGACTAGGTATCCCATAAACATCCCATTTTTGGGCCACAGCCATACACCGATCCCGATCCACCTCGATAAAGATGAAGTCAGGATTTTCAGCTTCTATCTCTGGCAGAAAAGGCTTGATGAAGCGACAGTCTCCGCACCAATCTGCTGTAAAAAAGAAGACAGTCTTCCCCTTATGATCCACATAAGAAGCTAGCTCTTCCATACTTTGCGGCCGAATCATCACTCTTCCTCATAGGTCAGCTGACCATTTTCATATACGAAGGTGAAATGACGGTCGTCTTCTAGGACAACTCCTCCAACAGTGCGGCTGTCGCTTGATTCATAAAGTTCCACATAGACCGTTGCAATCGGTCCCTGGCTGGCAAAAAATTCCCGCACGACCCGAACAATCTCTTCTCTACTGCGCAGTCTTTTCTGTTCCTGTACGACTTTGGCTGCCCCAAAGGCCAGCGCTCCAGCCCCCAAAAGAGCTGTTGTTGTTAGAATGATTTTTTTAGCTTTCATGTAGAATATTTTAACACAAAAGCGCAGAGGCGACAAACAATATTACAGATTTCTCAGCTTCTTTTAGTTCATCCTGTTCTTCCCTCTAAAAAAGTGATAAAATAGAATCAGAAAGAAGGTAAACTTATGTCCGATTTATTTTCAAAAATCAAGGAAGTGACTGAGCTCTCAGCAATCTCCGGTCACGAGGCACCTGTCCGCAGCTATCTGCGCGAAAAAATCACTCCTCACGTTGATGAGGTCGTTACCGACGGCCTAGGCGGCATCTTCGGGGTTCGGCATTCCCAAGCTGAAAATGCTCCCCGCGTTCTGGTTGCGGCTCACATGGACGAGGTTGGCTTCATGGTCAGCGAGATCAAGCCCGACGGGACTTTCCGTGTAGTAGAAATCGGTGGCTGGAATCCATTGGTCGTGAGCAGTCAACGCTTCAAACTCTTTACCCGCGAAGGACGAGAAATCCCTGTCATCTCAGGCTCTGTCCCTCCTCATCTGACACGTGGCTCTGGCGGACCAGTTATGCCACAGATTGCGGACATTGTCTTTGACGGCGGCTTTGCGGACAAGGCAGAAGCTGAAAGCTACGGCATCCGTCCGGGAGATACCATCGTTCCAGACAGTTCTGCCATTCTCACAGCTAACGGTAAAAATGTCATCTCTAAAGCCTGGGACAACCGCTACGGCGTCCTTATGGTCGGCGAATTGGCTCAAGCCTTGTCTGGTCAAAAACTAGGCAGCCAACTCTATGTCGGTGCCAATGTTCAAGAAGAGGTTGGCCTGCGTGGTGCCCATGCTTCAACGACAAAATTCGCTCCTGAGGTCTTCCTGGCTGTTGACTGCTCCCCAGCAGGTGACATCTACGGCGGTCAAGGAGCCATCGGTGATGGAACGTTGATTCGCTTCTTTGACCCGGGTCATCTCATGCTGCCAGCTATGAAGGACTTCCTCTTGACAACTGCTGAGGAAGCCGGCATCAAGTATCAATATTACTGCGGCAAGGGCGGAACGGATGCTGGTGCTGCCCATCTCCAAAGCGGTGGCGTACCATCTACCACCATTGGTGTCTGCGCCCGCTACATTCATTCCCACCAAACTCTCTATGCCATGGACGATTTCCTGCAGGCCCAAGCCTTCCTGCAAGCGCTGGTCAAAAAGCTGGATCGCTCAACCGTGGACACGATTACCAACTACTAATTTCGAGAAGCAGTCCGTTCTTCATTCGGGCTGCTATCTATTTTATCTAATATAATCTCTTTTAATTTTCCAATTTGAAGAAAATTTTGTTATAATGCTTAGCAGAGGTGAAACTATACATGAAAAAAATTGCTTTTGATTCAGAAAAATACTTAAACCTGCAGCGCGACCATATCTTGGAGCGCATTAATCAATTTGAGGGCAAATTGTATATGGAATTCGGCGGTAAAATGCTGGAAGACTTCCATGCTGCCCGTGTCCTGCCAGGTTATGAACCGGACAATAAAATTAGACTGCTCAAAGAGCTCAAGGACCAAGTAGAGATTGTCATTGCTATCAATGCCAATAACATCGAACACTCTAAAGCACGTGGGGACTTGGGTATTTCCTATGACCAAGAAGTTCTGCGCCTAATCGATACCTTTAATGAGCTGGATATTTATGTAGGCTCAGTGGTCATTACCCAGTATTCTGGCCAGCCAGCAGCTGATCTCTTCCGCGCTCAGCTAGAAAAGAACGGAATCGACTCCTACATCCACTATCCAATCAAGGGCTATCCTACTGATATGGACCATATCATCTCACCTGAGGGAATGGGCAAGAACGACTATATTAAGACCAGTCGAAATCTGGTCGTAGTGACTGCGCCTGGTCCTGGTTCTGGTAAATTAGCTACTTGCTTATCCAATATGTACCACGACCAAATCAATGGCATCAAATCAGGCTACGCCAAGTTTGAAACCTTCCCCGTTTGGAATCTGCCCCTGCACCATCCGGTCAATTTGGCTTACGAGGCAGCGACGGCAGACCTCGACGATGTCAACATGATTGACCCTTTCCACCTGCAAACCTACGGCGAAACCACTGTCAACTACAACCGTGATATCGAAATTTTCCCAGTCCTCAAGCGTATGCTGGAGCGCATCCTTGGAAAATCACCTTATGCTTCTCCAACAGACATGGGCGTCAACATGGTCGGCTTTGCCATTGTAGATAATGATGCGGCTATCGAGGCTTCTCAACAGGAAATCATCCGTCGCTACTACCAGACGATTCTAGACTTCAAGGCAGAGCGCGTTTCAGAATCTGCTATCAAGAAAATCGAACTCTTGATGAACGACTTGGGCATCACACCGCTGGATCGTAAAGTAACCGTTGCTGCGCGTGCCAAGGCTGAAAGCACTGGTGAGCCAGCTCTGGCCTTAGAATTGCCAAATGGAGAAATCGTAACCGGTAAGACCTCTGAACTCTTTGGCCCTACGGCAGCTGTATTGATTAATGCCATTAAGAAATTAGCCAATATTGCCAAAGAGACCAAGCTGATCGAGCCTGAGTACGTTAAGCCAATCCAAGGTCTGAAAATCAATCATTTGGGCAGCCGTAATCCGCGCCTCCACTCAAACGAAATCTTGATGGCTCTGGCAATCACAGCCATGGAAAATCAAGACGCTGCCCAAGCCATGCAAGAGCTTGGAAATCTCAAGGGCAGCGAAGCTCATTCAACCGTAATGCTGACAGATGAAGACAAAAATGTCCTACGCAAACTCGGCATCCATGTAACTATGGATCCTGTTCATCAGTATGATCGACTTTATAGAAAATAAAAACAAGCTCTGTTAAAAGCTTGTTGAGAAAGCTGGCTCTGCCAGCTTTTTTTGTTAATAGCGCTTGGACAGGAGAAAACGCAAGAGATAGTAAAGGACCAAAACTAGGATAATGGTCAAGGTCAGAAACTGATTGAGATTTAAAATGATAGGAAAAATCATAGACAGAAGGCTTAGTCCTGCTGCCAGCAGCAAAAGGATGTCAAACAGCAGAGTGCGAGTCTTTTCGTCAATCATCCGATTGCGTTCATCCGTCACCTGAATGTAGAGCCTATTAAAAGCTTCCTCCCGTTTCAAGGCAAGATTATAACGCAGAACCATCAAGGAAAGCCCCAGAAGCAGACCAACCATAATGCCTTCCTCTAAATCATCCAGAGAATGAATGTAGCTCCATCCCAGCCCCAGCCAGAGGACTAGGATTAGGATGCGGCCTATGATAACCTTCCTTTGAAGTTTTTTCCGAAATTCTTGTTTAGTTACTATTTCCATGTCAGCCTCCTATTTTTCATACGCTTGAAAAGTTTTCAAGATCACCACAATCAAGATAAATCCCACAAAAGGCAGGATTTCCTTAGGGATAAAATTGGCTTGCAAATGCAGATAAGATAAGCCAACCACCACCAAAATAGCCAATATCCATTTACTCAAATAAGTCCATTTCATGATTCATCCTCCTCAAAGAGAAAAACTTCTTCAATCCTTAAATTGAAAAAGGATGCAATTTTATGAGCCAAAAGCAGCGAGGCATTGTAGCGGCCCTTTTCCAAAGAAATAATCGTTTGTCTCGTGACCTCTAGCTTTTCAGCCAGCTCCTCCTGGCTGATCTTTTTCTTTTCGTAATTCTTGAATTCGATTTTCCAAGGCTTCCTCCTTTTTATGATGTAAAACAAGCTTTACTTTTCAAGCATAGTATAGTCTCCTTTACATATTTTGTCAAGAAGAAAGCGGCAAAAAAGAGGCTGGGAGAAAAGTCCTAGCCTCTCAATTGTCTTTGGATTGTCGAGCAAGACGCAGTGGTTGAGTGGGCTCTACTACGCTGATTTCATCAGCTTTTACAGCCCTACTCAACTGTGCGGAGGTGGGACGACGAAATCGAATTCTAACGAATTACCGATTTCTGTCCCACTCTCTTTTATCATCTTGATTGATTTCCTTTGTTATTTGCTTTTTAAAGCCACAGTCAACTCGACACAGGCTCCTCCTTGGTCTGGATTGAGTAGAGTCAGACGACCACCATGCAAGAGAGCTACCTGCTTAGAAAAGGCTAAGCCGATACCATGATGGGGATTAGCTGAATTGCGGCTTTGGTCACTCTGGTAAAAGAGTTGATCTGCTCCTAGCAGCATCTCCTCTGAAAATGAAGGGCCGTTGTTCCAGATGGCAAAGACCAACTGGTCCTGCTGCACTGATACCGTTAGCTTGACTTCCTTTTGGTTCTGGTCAGCATGTTCAAGCGCATTCAGTAAAATATTGAGCAAAGCTCGCTTGAGATAGTCCAAATGAATGGACAATCTCAAGCTAAGATCACAATCTTCTTGGAGATAAAAACGATAGCTTTCCTGTTTGCTGAACAGTGCCCAGTCGTCCTGTAGATCAGCCAAAAAATCCTCCAAGGAAAGCTGGCTGAACTGATTAGAATCAATCTGAAAAGTCTTAGCATAATCAATCAAAGAGCCACAATACTCTTCCATCTTGTGACTAGCCTGCAAAATCTCAGCAGCATAGTCTGCCTGTGACTGGCTCAACTGCGCCAACTCCAAGAGCTCGGCATTCCCCTTAATCACAGTTAGGGGCGTCTTCAAATCGTGCGATGTCGCTGATAGCTGTAAAATCAACTCCTGATTATGCTGCTGCTCTCTTTCTAGAAGACGAGTATTTTCTTGGTGGCTGCTCCGTAAATCGCTGTAGACTTCTAGCATTTCCTCAATCCGAAAAAGTTGACTTTGATTTTCTTCTAAAAGCTTCTCGCTCTTTAGCATTTTTATTTCCCTGTCGATTTTTCGGAGCAATTTCAAAATATGATAAAAAGTAATCAGCAGCAAGCTCCCTGCCCAGAAGAACAAGGTGAAAAGGGCATAATCGCTGCCTTGTGTAAATTCATAGCCGATAAGCACAAAAATCAAAACATGGAAAAAGACGATTTTCAAGCTGGTTGTCCAGACTAGGCTTTTGAAATTTCGGGTTCTAATTGCCATCTATAGCCTACTCCTCTCACTGTTGCGATTGCTTGCAGCCCTTCTTGTTTGCATTTTTGACGAATCTGATACACATATTCTGAGATGGAGCGAAGCTGTGTTTCTGAGCTTTCTGGATAAAGCAAGGTATGCAGGCGTTCAGCTGAAAAGGTCTGCTTGGGATTGCTAGCTAGCAAATGCAGCAACTTAAACTCTCGCTCTGAAAATTTCAAGACTTTACCAAAACAGGCAACTTCATAGCGCTCTGGATAAAATTGACAAGAAGCAATTTCAGAATATCGCTCCTCACGTCTTTCCTCCCGCCGAAGATGAGCCCTGACACGCGCCAGCAATTCTTTGGTTCCAAAAGGCTTGACAATATAGTCATCTGCTCCGCGAAAGAGCCCTTCTACTTTGTCCTCCTCCAACTCCTTGGCCGTCAGAAAGATGATTGGACACGAAAAATGAGGACGAATGTAGGAACACAGCTCAAAACCATTAACAGGCTCCATCATCACATCCAGCAGAATCAAGTCATATCCGACAAAATGCGTCAGCTCTAGGTCTTCTATCCGATCAAGCGTCGTCACATCATAAGCGTCGAGCTCTAAGACGTTTTTCACCAACTTCAAAATGCTCTGGTCGTCATCAACCACCAAAATACGATACTGTCTCATGATTTCCATTATAGCATACCTCTAGCGAACATCTCGTTTCAAGGTTAAGAATATAGCAGAGCTCCAAACCAAAGCTAGCCAGAACAGCTGTACCCCCAGACCTGATAAATCTATTGAATGCTGAAGCCCTTCATACTCAAAAAGATTGAGCGTAGCCAGATCGGGCAGGTATTTTGCTTCCTTGATAAAAGTTGCCAATAAACGACTGAGACCAATCAAGAGAGGAAAGAGCACCGACACCGGCACAACCCAAGATTGAAATAGCAAAGCGAGTCCAGCTGTTAAAAAAGCCAGAAAAAGATTGCTGAGAAGACCAAAAGAGCTGTAATAAAGGAATTTCCCCAGTAAGGACCAGCTAAAGTCTAGGTCAAAACGAGCCAGCATAACAAGGAAACAGCTGCCTATCATGACACTGTAGAGAGCCAAGAGCAGCAAGGCCAGAAAAAGGAATTTCCCAGCCAACCAAGCCTTTCTATTTGATACGGTTAGAAAATTCGTTCGCATCCCTGATTTGACAAACTCCTGGGCAAAATATAGGGAAGTAAAGATGACGATGACAGGCTGCGCCAAATAGAGGGCGTGCAAAGCCTCGCTCAGAGCCTTCGTCTGGCCAACTGCTGTCTGACTGTAGTCAAGATTCATCAGAAAAAAAGGAACAACTACCAGAGCCACCAAGGCGGCACCAAGAGCGAGATAGTAAGAACGGAACTTAATCCATTCACTTCTAAGCAGAGCTTTGATCATCAGTAGCGTCCTCCTAAATCCGTCTTCAAAAAGCGCAGAGAGGTCATGCCGCCGATGACTAGCAACCATGCACCAAGTATCAACAGCCCTTGCAAGGGATTGTTGACATATTGGGAAGTTGGCGTTGCAGTGAACAACTCTCCTGCTGGCTGTGGCAAATAAGCTCCCCAACTCGTGTGAGCTGCCAGGTAGTTTCCCAGATTATAGATTTGGGGTACGAGAAAAAGCAGAGGAACTAGCATGGTCCGAGCCAATAAACCTAACAAAAACGAAAGGATTCCCAATAAGGTCAGAGATAAGGTTTTCCACAAAATCAGACTCCAAGCTGCCTGATTGAGCAGAATCGGATCAAGCCCTTCCTTTCCTAAAGCCAGATGCATGGCCATATAACTAAAGTAAATTGATAAAAAGCTACTGGCAAGAGAAAAGCAAGCAAAGGTCATAAGTTTCCCCACAAGTAGCTTCAGGCGGTTATTACAGGATAAAAGACTGGTTCTCAAGCTATGAGACTGAAATTCCATAGCCCCCAAAATTCCAGCTAAGATGACCAAAACCATGCCTGCCATAGAGGCTCCGTTGAGACCCAGATATTCCAGCGGATCAATGGCTTCTGCCAGACCGGGAACCGTCTCAGGTGTGGCATCCAAGCCAATAGACAAATACTGTCGGCCCTCCAGCCAGGATACGGCAGGCACCAATAGTAGCATGAAGGCCATACTCACTCTGAAAGCCTTGGTTGAGCGAATTTTCAACCATTCTGAATGCAATAAGGACATCGTTTCTTTCATCTTAAACCTCCTCTGTCAAATCAAAGAAGAGATCTTCTAGACTGTCTGAATCTTGCAGCACCTCTTCCAATCGTCCCTGCTCAATAATTCGCCCATGATGAATCAAGACCACATCATCTGTCACCATTTGCACCTCTGACAAGATATGGGAAGATAGAAGTACCGTTTTCCCTAAATCAGCCTGCTGACGGATAAACTTTCTAAACCACTTGATCCCACTTGGATCCAGTCCATTGGTCGGCTCATCTAATATAAGAAACTGAGGATCACCCAGCAAAGCTGCTGCCAAACCCAAGCGTTGACCTTCCCCCAGAGACAGGCTTGACAAGAGGTCCTTTCTCTTATGAGCGATTCCAGTCATCTCCAAAACCTCATCGATCCGAGACTTGGAAACGGCATTACTCGCCGCAATAATCCTCAGGTGGTCATAGACCTTTCGATTTGGCAGACCGCCAATGCCGTCAAAGGCTGCACCTACCGTTCTGAGCGGGTAGGTCATTGACTGATAGGTTTGCCCATCAAAAGTCGCCGTCCCAGATGTCGCTCGATCTAACCCCAAGAGAATCCTCAAGGTCGAACTTTTCCCTGCGCCATTTGGGCCTAGAAAAGCTGTAATCCGACCGCTTCTAGCTGTAAAAGAGATATCTTCTAAAATCTGCTTGCTGCCATGCTTCTTGCAGACTCCTTCTATTTTCACTATATGTTCCATACTGAACTCCTTTTGTTTTTTCTTTAGTATACAGGGGCAAGTTCAGAGAAAGTTCAGACAATAAAAAACTTGCCTTGCGACAAGCTTCTTTTCTCATTTTTCAACTGCATCCCAGAGCTGGCGGATGCTTTTTTTCTGCACGGGATCGACAAAGTGTGGGGCGATTTCTACCAGAGATTGCAAGACAAAAGCTCGCTCAGCCACATAAGGATGAGGAACAATCAAATCTGGACTATATATCTCCTCCTGCCCTATGTAAAGGATATCCAGATCAATCACACGAGGTCCCCATTTGATCTCCCGCACGCGCCCTAGATCCGCTTCGATAGCCAAGAGCGTCTGCATTAACTCCTCAGGATTGAGCCAAGTTTCAACTTCAACAACTTGATTGAGAAACGGATCCTGCTCAACCCCACCCCAAGGCTCCGTCTCGATACGACTTGATGCCTGCAAAATTCTTATATTTTGTTCTGCCATTTTTTCCAAAGCCGCATCCAGATTGGCAGCTGGGCTGCCTTGATTGCTTCCCAGAGCGATAAAGGCTTTCCGCTTTTGACGCACTAGCTTGACTGAGCAGGTCTCTAAAGGCAGCGGCACCGGTGCCCAAGGCTTCTTGACCTCCAAGCTGACCTTCTGTACCAAAGGGTGAATTAGAAAAATCCGATCAATCAGCTTGTAAGCCAGCGTCTCAATCAAGTCTTCCTTGCTCTCCTGACACCAGTGGGTCAAATCCTGAGCCAATTCTCCATAGTGGATAGAAGCTGTCAGGTCGCCTGTTTTAGCAGCCCGAGTCATATCATAGTCCAAAATCAGATCCAGCACAAAACGCTGGCCTAACTCCTTCTCCGCTCCAAACAGACCGTGATAAGCATACACTTCCAAATCCTTAATGCGCAGCTGATCCATTCTTTTATCCTTTCTGATTCAAGTTTCTGCATTTTATCCTTGATAAAACAATCTAGCCTTTCCCGACATGCTCCACCACTGATAAGATCAATGTCCCATCAGCTTGTAAGCTTCATTTTTTAGGTCCTTATCCGTCGCTAAAACGCCACGCGCCGCTGTAGTAACCGTTGCAGTGCCAGGCTTTCTGACTCCTCGCATATTCATACACATATGCTCAGCTTCCACCCAGACCAAGGCCCCTTGAGCACCCAGATAGTCCATCAAAGCCTCAGCAATTTCTACGGTCAATCGCTCTTGAATCTGCGGTTTCTTGGCATAGACCTCTACCGTTCGAGCCAGCTTGGACAGGCCTGCTACCCGACCATTAGGCACATAGGCGATATGAACCTTCCCGTAAAATGGCAGGAAGTGGTGCTCACACATGGAATGAAAGAAAATATCCTTTTCCACTACCATATTATTGTCAATAATTTCAAAAGACTTGGATAGATGCTCCTCAGCCGTCTCGCCCAGCCCAGCAAAAATTTCCTGATACATCTTGGCAATGCGCTGGGGCGTCTCCTGCAAGCCTTCGCGGCTTCCGTCTTCGCCAATCGCCTCAATAATCTGGGCAACAGCTGCTTCAATTTTCTTCGTGTCCATATTCACTCCTAGATTCTTTTTCTTTGTCAATGATATAGGCCCTGACCTGAGCCAAAAAATAAAGGGAGCCCGTAATCAGCAAGAGCTCATCGGTCCCATGCTCAGCTTTCAAATGAGCTTCTAAAAATCCCTGCCAATCAGCATAGTCCAAGCCCTGCTCACAGGCCAGCGCCTCCATTTTTTCTTTGGAAAAGCTCCGTGGATCTGCAAAATTGGTCAAAATTAGCTGACTCTTAGGCACCTGCTTGAGCTGACCCACCATTTCCTCCAGAGACTTGGTCTGGATACAGCTGAAAAGGATTTTCTTATCCAAGTCTGGATAATGCTGGCTCAAGGTCCTCGTCAATCTCTCCATGGCATGTGGATTGTGGGCGCCATCAAGCAAAATACGAGGCTGGTGCGAAATCTGCTCCATCCGACCCGGCCAGTTTGTAGCTACTAAAGCGGCGGCTATTTGCTCTTTTGTTAACAGCGGTAGTTGCTTGCTCTGACAATAGAGGTCACAGAGCTCAATCGCCAAACCAGCATTATCTACCTGATGCTGCCCCAACAGAGGCGTCTGGTAATGTTCCACCTCCCGATGGGCATTGGAAAAGCTAAAATGCTCTCCTGAGTCAGTCCCGCCCAAGCTCTGAACTTGATAAGACTGCCCATAAACATAGTGAGGCGCTTGCATTTGATGAGCCTTGCCCTCAATGACCGCTAGAGCTTCTGGCTCAATCCGTCCAGTCACCAAGGGCACATTTGGCTTGATAATCCCCGCCTTCTGCTCGGCAATTGCTGCCAGAGAATGCCCCAGCAGAGCCACATGATCTAAGCCAACAGTCGTAATAGCCGTCAAATCAGATCGGCAGACATTGGTGCTATCCAAGAGGCCACCCATGCCGACCTCCATAATGGCCACATCGACCCGCTCCTGAGCCAAATAATCATAGGCCAAAGCCGTCATGATTTCAAACTCAGTTACTCCCTGCAAAACCTCATCGTTCGCTTGCTCTTCAAAAAAAGCTCGATAAGTTTCTAAAAGGCGCTCTAAATCTTGATTAGAGATAGGCCGACCATTGATGGCGATTTGTTCATTGTAGCTGATCAGATAGGGGGAAGTAAAGATTCCTACACGCAGGCCTCGCATTTCCAATAGGTGACGCAGGTGGGCAATGGTTGAGCCCTTCCCGTTGGTCCCTCCTATATGAATCACTGACAGCTGCAAATGAGGATTTCCCCGCAGCGCCAGCATCCTCTCCATCCGCTCCAAGCCAAAATTAGGACTATCCGTCCGATAGGCTTCCAGCCAGCTTAAATCTGGCAATTCTTCTTTTATCATACTCACTTATACTGCCGTAAATTTAGATCTTCCATTTTCTGAGCCAGTCGAATAGCATCGCCAATCTCGGCTGCCATCCGGTGGGCTCCCACATCATGCACTCGGACAGCCTCAACACCCTGACTAGCTGCAATGCTGGTCAAATGAGCTGAAGCCAGGTCTCTGTTTTGAAAACCAGCTTCCGTCTCTGGGTTGGTCTCAAAACCACTTTCCTCCAAGATATTGACCAAAAAGCGCTTGCGAGAAACCCCCAGAAAAATGGGAAAGCCAGCCCGATGAATACTATTCAGTTCCTGTAAGAGCAAGAGATTTTCCCGCTTGGTCAAGCCAAAACCAATCCCTGGATCCAGCATGATTTGCTCCCGCTCCAACCCAGCTTGCTCAGCTCTTGCCAGTGTTTTTTCAAAAAATGCCCACATGAGCGCCTGAATATCCAGCTGCTCAAAATTTGCTAATTCTGACTCGGTAAAAGTAGGTCCAAAGCCGAAAGTCGGAAAGATTTTCGAGCTAGCATGTTGGGGCCGAGCCATGACTGGGTTGAACATGGCGATAACTGGTGCTCCAGTCTTGGCAGCCACAACTGCCATTCTCTCATCACCTAAGAGTCCTGTGATGTCATTGATGATATTAGCTCCAGCGGCCAAAGCTGCTTCTGCAACTGACGCCTTCCAAGTATCTACAGAAATGAGAATATCAGTCTCCCGACGAAGAGCCTCAATGACTGGTACCACACGCCCTATCTCTGCCTCAATATCCACAAAATGGCTGCCTGGACGAGTCGACTCGCCACCGATGTCTAGCAAATGAGCTCCCTGAGCTATCATCTTATGTGCCTGCTCCAGAGCCTTTTCCACCGTATCATATTTGCCCCCATCCGAAAAGGAATCTGGGGTAACATTGAGGATTCCACAAAGGGCCGTCTTGCCCTCTGGAGCAAGTTGTCTTAGATTCATCGTATTTCCTTTCCCCTTGCTGCTACTGCCTTTCAACAAAAAAGGCACACCCATCTAGTGTACCGCAAAGCCAACAGCAGATGCAGCATCAGTTTTACAAACTGCACTTGATCCTACAAGCAGTCCTCTCAGACTCTTGTTTCATTTATCATTTTACCACAATTCCGCTATTTAAGAAAACACTTTTTACAAACAGAAAGGCAAAAGGAGGATCAGAAGTAAATTCCGAAGAAGATGAGCCAGTAAGGACAATTCTAGAGAGCTAACCCAGGCTTTTAAGAGCTGGACAAAAGCCATACCTAAACTTAGATAAATTAGAAAGCAAGATGATTCTCCGGGATTTTTCAGGAAAGCAAAGAGAGCAAGTCCCAAGACAATACACCAACTCTTTCTGTATTTCATCTGCCTGTTTTGCTTAGCCTGTGATGACATTCCAAATAAATCCATGCCAAGTAGTAGCAAGGAGGAAGCGGAAAAACTGTTTGAGATAAGCTGCTGCAAAGGCGTTAGCTCAGAACTCGACTGCCCACAGAGGAGAACGAGACTCGCTGCATTGCTTGCAATCATCAAAAAATAAAAGCAACGTAAGTGCTGAAACCGCTTGGAAGCCCGTAGCTCTATCTTAAAATCCCGCCACTCATGAGAAAAGTAAGAGGCATACCCTAAGAGAATAAGCAAAAACAGAGAGATAAAAAGCAAGTTAGGCCTCGATAAAGCGAAACGATTGGTCATCGGATGAACCAAAAGCAGCAAGACCGATTGCATTAGCATAGCTACTAATAATATTTGGATAGATTTTTGAAATGTGAGCCTCATTTTTTACTCCTTAAAGCTAAGATACAATTCTCATTATAGAACAAAAGATTCGCTTTGCTAGCTCCATGTCCTCAAAAGTCACTTTTTATCCCTGAAATGTCAAAAAAGAGGTCAATCTGACCTCTTCATCCATGAATGATATCTAGTTAACTTTGTGAAATAATCATCACCAAAATAGCAATGGCATTCCGTAACATATGGGCTAAAATTCCCATTTCCAAACGCTTAGTCTGGTGAACCACCAAAGCTAGAACGCCCCCCATACCAGCATAAAGGACAAAACTACCGATGTTGGTCGGACCGTGGAAAAAACCAAAAAGGATAGAACCAACTATCAGACCAATCAACTCATGCTTTGGAAACAGCTTTTGGGGAATCAAACCACGGAAAATAATCTCTTCCAAAATTGGCGCTGAAAAAACAGCTCCCACAATAAGCAAAACAACGGGCGTACTCTGAAACAAGTTTTGCAAAGCAGTTTGATTGGCTGTCGTTCCTGAAAGTTGGCCCTCTAGAACCATAATAATCGCAGCAAAAATACTAACTCCGAAAGTTATCAGATAGGATAATACTAGCCAGATTACCGATTTTAAGTTAAAAAACTAAAATCAAGGGTCAGTAAGCCTTCTTTTTTAGCCATTCGCAGGGCATAAAAAATGATCAGCAAATAAATCATCAGGATAAGCAAGGTGTATCCCATTGAAAAACTTTGATCTCGACCTTTGTAAAACTGGATCAGTACAAAAGGAACTTGAGTCTGTACGGCTAAAAACAAAGCCAGTAAACTATATTCTACTTTTTGCAAAAAAATTTTCATTTCTTCCTCCTTTTACTTAGTATATCGAATTTTTCCCTTCCTGTACAGCTAATAGCCATATAAAATCAAAAAATGTGCCATCTGCTCACTAGGAAGCTCTTTTCTAAGCTGTTGATTCGATATAGCAACAAAATGGATCTCTGAAACCTCCAGTTGTATTCTAACCGCGCCTCCTCCGTCCAAGCTAGCAAAAAAGGAAGAGAATACAAGATTCTCTTCCTGATAGACTTTTATATGTAAACTCAAGCAAGTTTTTATGATTCTACGCTTGTTTCAACTTCTTCAGTCTCTGCTGTTTCCACAACTTCGTCAATGATTTCAACTTCATTGATTGCTTGTGGTTCCAAGTTACGGTAACGAGCCATACCAGTACCAGCTGGGATAATCTTACCGATGATAACATTTTCCTTAAGGCCAAGGAGATGATCTTTCTTACCACGGATAGCAGCATCTGTCAGGACACGAGTTGTTTCCTGGAAGGAAGCTGCAGACAAGAAGCTGTTTGTCTCAAGGGAAGCCTTGGTGATTCCCATGAGGACTGGACGAGCTGTCGCAGGCACACCGCCTGAGATAACCACATCACGGTTAGCATCTGTAAAGTCTGTGATATCCATGAGAGTTCCCATAAGAAGATCTGTGTCACCTGGATCCATGACGCGCACCTTGCGAATCATTTGACGAACCATTACCTCAATGTGTTTGTCGCCGATTTCTACCCCTTGGCTACGGTAAACTTTTTGTACCTCAGCAAGCAAGTAAGTTTCAACAGACAAGACATCACGGACAGCCAACAAGTGCTTAGGCTGGATAGAACCTTCGGTCAAGGCAGCGCCGCGAGAAACTTGGTCGCCCACTTCCACCTTCATACGGGCTGTAAATGGCACCACATATTCACCTTCGCCAGTTGCACCTTTTACAAAGACTTTCTTGGTACGAGTAGATGCATCTTCTTCGATGGCAGTAACTTCACCCTTGACTTCAGTGATGACCGCTTCCCCTTTCGGATTGCGGGCTTCAAAGATTTCTTGGACACGAGGAAGACCCTGAGTGATATCGGTATTAGAGGCAACCCCACCCGTGTGGAAGGTACGCATGGTCAACTGTGTACCTGGCTCCCCGATAGATTGGGCAGCGATGGTTCCGACTGCTTCACCGACTTCAACCGCATCACCAGTCGCCAAGTTGATACCGTAACAGTGACGGCAGACACCGTGGCGAGTGTTACATGTAAAGACGGAACGAATCGTCACTTCTTCAACACCAGCATTGACAATCTCACGCGCCTTGTCTTCGGTGATCAATTCATTTGGACCGATGATAACTGCGCCAGTTTCTGGATGTTTAACCGTCTTCTTAGTGTAACGACCATTGAGACGCTCTTCCAGAGACTCGATCATTTCCTTGCCTTCTGTAATAGAAGTGATAAGCAAGCCGCGGTCTGTACCACAGTCGTCCTCACGGATAATCACGTCTTGAGCAACGTCAACCAGACGACGAGTCAAGTAACCTGAGTCGGCTGTCTTGAGGGCCGTATCGGTCATACCTTTACGGGCACCGTGAGTAGAGAAGAACATTTCCAATACAGACAAACCTTCGCGGAAGTTTGAAAGAATTGGCAATTCCATGAT
The DNA here is from genome assembly GCF_000222765.1 of Streptococcus cristatus ATCC 51100. GTDB lineage: Bacteria > Bacillota > Bacilli > Lactobacillales > Streptococcaceae > Streptococcus > Streptococcus cristatus. The sequence continues at coordinate 87,862 of NZ_AFUE01000009.1, forward strand.
ACGTCCGTTCGGAGCCGCCATCAGACCACGCATACCGGCAAGCTGCGAGAAGTTCGAGATATTACCACGGGCTCCAGAGTCCATCATCATAACGATTGGGTTCTTCGGATCTTGGTTAGCAACCAAGCGTTTTTCCAATTTTTCACGGGCAGCACGCCATTCAGCAGTCACTGCATTGTAGCGCTCGTCATCAGTAATCATACCGCGACGGAATTGCTTGGTAATTTGTTCTACACGCTTGTGAGACTCTTCGATAATCTCTGCCTTGTCTTCTACGACTGGAATGTCAGCAATACCCACTGTCAAACCAGCCAGCGTAGAATGGTGGTAACCTAAGTCTTTCAAGCGGTCCAGCAGGGCAGATGTTTCTGTCGTGCGGAAGCGTTTGAAGATTTCAGCGATGATATTTCCTAGATTTTTCTTCTTGAACGGAATATTTAGCTCTAGGGCTTCAATAGCAGACTTGATGTCTTTACCTGGCTCCAAGAAGTATTTAGCTGGAACACCTTCTGTCAAGTTAGCATTCGTTGGCTCTTGCAGGTAAGGCAGCTCTTCTGGCATGATATCGTTGAAGAGAATCTTACCTACTGTGGTCATGAGGATCTTGTGTTTTTGATCTTCTGTCCATGGCTTGTTGAGGCTATCTGTCGCGATACCTACACGAGTATGCAAGTGGACATAGCCATTACGCAAGGCCATCACAGCTTCATCACGGTCTTTAAAGACCATGCCTTCGCCTTCACGACCTGCTTCTTCCATAGTCAGGTAGTAGTTACCCAAGACCATATCCTGAGACGGTGTTACAACTGGTTTTCCGTCTTTCGGATTCAAGATGTGCTCAGCAGCCAACATGAGGATACGAGCTTCAGCCTGCGCTTCTTCAGACAATGGAACGTGGATGGCCATTTGGTCACCGTCAAAGTCGGCATTGTAGGCTTCACAGACCAGTGGGTGCAAGCGAAGAGCTTTACCGTCGATTAGAACTGGCTCAAAGGCTTGGATACCTAAACGGTGAAGGGTCGGTGCGCGGTTAAGGAGCACTGGATGTTCTTTGATAACATCTTCCAAGACATCCCAGATACGCTCATCGCCACGCTCTACCATACGTTTAGCAGCTTTCACATTCTGTGCATAATCACGGGCAACAATTTCCCGCATAACAAACGGTTTGAAGAGCTCGATCGCCATTTCACGTGGCACACCACATTGATACATCTTCAATGTTGGACCAACGGCGATAACGGAACGGCCTGAGAAGTCAACCCGTTTACCCAGCAAGTTTTGACGGAAGCGCCCTTGTTTCCCTTTGAGCATGTGACTCAAAGACTTAAGCGGACGGCTACCTGGTCCTGTGATTGGACGACCACGACGACCATTGTCAATCAAAGCGTCAACCGCTTCTTGCAACATCCGCTTCTCATTTTGAACGATGATACCTGGTGCATTCAACTCAAGCAAACGAGCCAAACGGTTGTTCCGGTTGATAACACGGCGGTAGAGGTCGTTCAAGTCAGATGAGGCAAAGCGGCCACCGTCCAATTGGAGCATTGGACGTAGATCTGGTGGAATGACTGGCAGGATATTGAGAATCATCCATTCTGGCTTATTGCCAGAGCGGTAGAAAGCATCCAAAACGTCCAAACGACGAATGGCCTTGATTCGTTTTTGACCAGAAGCTGTTTTCAATTCTTCCTTGAGAGCTGCAATTTCTGTTTCCAAATCCACTTGTTTCAGCAAGTCTTGGATCGCTTCTGCTCCCATCTTGGCAACGAATGAACCTGCACCATATTCACGGAGGCGCTCACGATACTCGCGCTCCGTCATGATAGATTTGTGCTCCAGTGGTGTTTCCTTAGGATCAATCACCACATAAGCCGCAAAATAAATGACTTCTTCTAGGGCGCGCGGACTCATATCCAGAGTCAAGCCCATACGGCTTGGGATTCCCTTGAAATACCAAATGTGAGAAACCGGTGCTTTAAGCTCGATGTGCCCCATACGCTCACGGCGAACCTTAGTCCGTGTTACTTCAACACCACAGCGGTCACAAATAATCCCTTTGTAACGAATCCGTTTGTATTTACCGCAGGCACACTCCCAATCCTTGGTTGGCCCGAAGATCACCTCGTCAAAGAGGCCTTCACGTTCTGGCTTCAAGGTCCGGTAATTGATTGTCTCAGGCTTCTTCACTTCTCCGTAAGACCATGAACGGACCTTACTTGGAGAAGCTAGGGTGATTTGCATACTTTTAAATCGATTTACATCAACCACTATTTCTTACCTTTCTTATTTATCTAATCAGCGACGAATTATTTTTCTTCATTTCCTTCAGCATCAAAAGCTGCTTTAGCTTCTTGAGCCTGTTTTTGACGTGCTTTTTCCAGATCGTCCACATGGATTACATCTTCATCCATATCCTCATCCAAGTCACGAAGTTCTACTTCTTGGTCATCTTCGTCAAGGACACGCATGTCAAGACCAAGAGATTGCAATTCTTTCACAAGAACTCGGAAGGATTCTGGCACACCTGGTTTTGGAATTGGTTTTCCTTTGGTAATCGCTTCATAAGCTTTCAAACGTCCGTTGATATCGTCAGACTTGTAAGTCAAGATTTCTTGAAGTACGTTTGACGCACCGTAAGCCTCTAGGGCCCAAACTTCCATTTCCCCGAAACGTTGTCCACCAAACTGAGCTTTACCTCCGAGTGGCTGTTGGGTAACAGTTGAGTATGGACCAACTGAGCGGGCGTGGAGCTTATCGTCAACCATGTGGTGGAGCTTGATCATGTACATGACACCGACAGAAACACGGTTATCAAATGGCTCACCAGTACGTCCATCATAAAGAATTGTCTTAGCATCGCTATCCATACCAGCTTCACGAACTGTAGACCAGAGATCTTCTGAGCTTGCTCCGTCAAAGACTGGTGTCGCAATGTGGATGCCCAAGTTACGAGCTGCCATACCAAGGTGGAGTTCCATAACCTGGCCGATATTCATACGGGATGGTACCCCAAGTGGGTTCAACATGATATCAACTGGGGTTCCGTCTGGCAAGTATGGCATGTCTTCCACAGGAACGATACGGGATACAACCCCTTTGTTTCCGTGGCGTCCGGCCATCTTATCTCCGACCTTGATCTTACGTTTTTGAGCGATGTAGACACGCACCAGCATGTTAACACCGGATTGCAACTCATCACCGTTTGCACGAGTAAAGATCTTCACATCGCGAACGACACCATCGGCACCGTGTGGTACACGAAGCGAGGTATCACGTACTTCACGAGACTTATCACCAAAGATAGCATGCAAGAGGCGTTCTTCAGCTGAAAGATCTTTTTCACCCTTAGGGGTTACTTTACCTACAAGGATATCGCCTTCTTTAACTTCCGCACCGATACGGATAATCCCCATTTCGTCAAGGTCTTTAAGAGCATCTTCACCAACGTTTGGAATTTCACGAGTGATTTCTTCAGGCCCAAGCTTTGTATCACGTGTTTCTGATTCGTATTCTTCGAGGTGGACAGATGTATAGACATCGTCTTTGACCAGGCGCTCACTCATGATAACCGCATCCTCGAAGTTGTAACCTTCCCATGTCATGTAGGCAACGATTGGGTTTTGTCCAAGCGCCATTTCTCCATTTTCCATAGAAGGTCCGTCTGCGATAAAGTCGCCTTTTTCAACGACATCGCCAACTTTTACAAGAGTGCGTTGGTTGTAGGCAGTTCCTGAGTTTGAACGACGGAATTTTTGGATGTGGTAAACATCCAATGAACCATCTTCACGACGAACTTCTACCTTATCCGCATCCGCATAGGTAACCTTACCATCATACTGGGCAATGACCGCCGCACCAGAATCGTGGGCAGCTTGGTATTCCATACCAGTACCAACATAAGGCGCTTTTGGATCGATCAAAGGCACAGCCTGACGCTGCATGTTGGCACCCATGAGGGCACGGTTGGAGTCGTCGTTTTCCAAGAAAGGAATACATGCTGTCGCTACGGCAACTACCTGCTTAGGTGATACGTCCATGTAGTCTACTTGGTCTGAAGGGAATTCTTGGTTATTACCTTGGTGGCGTCCCATAACGATAGGCTCTGCAAAGCCACCTTTTTCATTCAGTTTAGAGTTGGCCTGCGCTACGATAAATTCATCTTCCTCATCAGCTGTCAGCCAAACAATTTCGTTGGTTACCACGCCAGCTTCACGATCTACCTTACGGTAAGGCGTTTGAATAAAGCCATATTTGTTAAGGTGTCCGTAAGAAGACAAGTTATTGATCAAACCGATGTTTGGTCCTTCAGGCGTTTCAATCGGACACATACGACCATAGTGAGTATAGTGCACGTCCCGCACTTCATAACCAGCGCGGTCACGTGTCAAACCACCAGGTCCTAAGGCAGATAGACGACGCTTGTGAGAAAGCTCAGATAGCGGATTGTGTTGGTCCATGAACTGTGACAACTGTGAAGAACCAAAGAATTCTTTAATAGCAGCAGTTACAGGACGGATGTTAATGATTTGTTGCGGTGTGAGAACCTCATTGTCCTGAACGCTCATCCGTTCGCGAACATTACGTTCCATCCGAGAAAGTCCCAGACGAACTTGGTTGGCCAAAAGCTCACCAACCGCACGAATACGACGGTTCCCCAAGTGGTCAATATCATCCACACGACCGATACCTTCTGCCAAGTTGAGGAAATAGCTCATTTCAGCCAAGATGTCAGCTGGTGTTACAGTACGAACCTTGTCAGAAGGATTTGCGTTACCAATCATGGTCACAACACGATCTGGATCGCTTGGTGCGACGACCTTGAACTTCTGCAATTCCACAGGCTCTGTCAAGACAGCTGAGTCGTTTGGAATATAAGTGATCTTGTTCAAACCATTGTCCAGTTGCTCTGCAATGCTGTCAATCACACTGCGAGTCATGACTGTACCAGCTTCGACAAGAATTTCACCTGTTTCAGCATCTACCAGATGTTCTGCCAATGTTTGATTGAGCAGACGGTTCTTGATGTTGAGCTTCTTGTTAATCTTGTAACGACCAACGGCTGCCAAGTCATAACGATGTGGATCAAAGAAACGAGCTACAAGCAGAGAACGAGAACTTTCAGCCGTCTTAGGCTCACCTGGACGAAGACGCTCATAGATTTCTTTCAGAGCTTCATCCGTACGAGAGTCCATTGGGTTCTTGTGAATATCTTTTTCAATGGTATTGCGCACCAAGTCGCTGTCACCAAAGATGTCTAAGATCTCATCATCACCTGAGAAACCAAGCGCACGAACCAAAGTAGTAAATGGAATTTTACGCGTCCGGTCAATACGAGTATAGGCGATATCTTTTGAGTCTGTTTCTAGCTCTAACCAAGCTCCGCGGTTAGGAATAACCGTTGAACCGTAGCCAACTTTTCCGTTTTTGTCAACTTTATCGTTGAAGTAAACCCCTGGCGAACGCACCAACTGAGACACGATAATCCGCTCACCACCGTTGATGATGAAGGTTCCCATTTCAGTCATGATTGGGAAGTCGCCAAAGAAGACTTCCTGCGTCTTGATTTCACCAGTTTCCTTATTAATCAGGCGGAAAGTCACAAAGATTGGCGCTGAGTAGCTAGCATCGTGGATACGAGCTTCTTCCAGCGTATATTTAGGCTCACGGATTTCATAGCCGACAAATTCCAGTTCCATGGTGTCGGTAAAGTTTGAAATAGGAAGCACATCCTCGAAGACTTCTTTCAAACCATGGTCCAAGAAATCTTTAAACGAGTCTGTTTGAATTTCAATCAAGTTTGGTAAATCAAGAACTTCTTTAATTCTTGAAAAACTACGACGGGTCCGATGTTTCCCGTATTGAACGTCATGTCCTGCCAAGTTTCTAACTCCTTTTTTATAAAGTACAGAGGGAGGGAATCGGAGAAAATTGAGATTTTCTGATTATTGGAATACTAACCATTTGCCTCTCATATCGTACTCTTCTTCACTCTTACCAAGGGGAGACCCCTTCTACGCCATTGACTCTCGTCAAAACAGCTACAATCAGTCCCTTTTGCTAAGTTTTTAGAATCTTTAAATTTGCGTTACAAATCCTAGAATTCTGAAAAATAGACACAAAAAGAGCAGCTAAATCTGACTTATAAAAAGTTTGATTTAACTGCTGCAAGCTTTAATCGGACAATATTTCAATTAAAGCACACGACAAATTATTGATACTATTATACCGTATTTATCTAGAAATTGCAAGGCTTTCCTCTTCTTTCTGAAAAGTTGAAAAGCCGTTTTTGATGTCCTAGTTTCCCTGCCGGTTACTGCTAGAATTAGTCCCATTATTGGAATTCGGATTAGAGCTAAAGTTAGAACCAGAATTAGAGGTATAGCCACCCAAGATAGCTCCCCAAGCTTTCTGATAATCCGCATCTGATGCGCCGATACCAAAGCGATAGCTCGTCGTTGGAGCGCCATTCTTAGCCCAGTAGCTAGGAACAGTCGGACCACTTAGATTGATAGAGCGACCGTTGATTGTGACGGTTCCTGGTCTTTCTCCAGTAGATTTGAGAACATCAGACTTGATGACGCTCGAATCAAGATTGAACTTCTCTCCGATTCCCCAGGCACTTGGATCCGCCTCATAAATGGCATTGGCTAGATAGGCCATATAGGCCGCATTATTATTGTAGCCTGTCAGGGCAGCCATAGAAGTATTGTCATCATGACCAATCCAGCCTCCAAGAGTCATACGAGGAGTAGAAAGCATGAGCCACATATCACCATTGCTGTTGGTTGTACCTGTCTTACCAATCCAGTCTGCGCCTGCCAAGGTACCATTGACTTGACCAATCCTTGATTTAAAGGTCGTAGTTGCACCAGAGTTGAGCACACCTCGCATCAAGCTTTGCATAATCGTTGCAGTAGCAGGCGAATACACCTGAACTGGTTTTGCCTTATGCTCATAAACCACCTTGCCGTCAGGAGCTGTGATCTTTTCAATCATATACTTTTCTTGATAAGAACCGTTATTAGCCAAGGTCTGGAAACCGTTGGTGTGCTGGGCAACCGAAACCTCGATTCCCCCACCCATTGGTAGACTTTCAATGTCATAGTTGTCAATATGATAGCCCATTTTTTCCATATAGCCTCGGACATTCACACCCTTCTCACGAAGTGCACGATAGGTCCAATAAGCTGGAATATTCCAAGAAGTATTGAGGGCTTCCTGCAGGTCCATCATGCCTGTCCCGCGACTATCCACGTGCATAATTGGCTCACCGCTAGAGAAGTTCGTTGGGTAATTGGAAAGGACACTCGCACTTCCCATTAGCCCTTGGTCAATGGCAATCCCATAAGCTAAAATCGGCTTGATAGTCGAACCAGGAGATCTTTCCGTATCAAAAGCATGGTTGTTTTGATTAGAACTATAGTCTCTACCACCGACAAAACCAATAATGGCTCCTGTTTTATTGTCCTGAAGGACATTTCCAACCTCGACCATTCCTGTCCCATCATCCAAGAGTCCACCGTAGTTGGCAACTGCGTTCTGCATCGCCTGATGAATCGAATGATTGATAGTGGTCGTGACCGTATAGCCGCCCTCGCTCAGCTCTTTTTGAGCTAACTCTTGATAGGCTTCAACCGTTGCATTATTTTTTAATTCTTGCTGGGATACATTGTCCCGCTGAATCAAATACTGGTACATGGCCGTCTGCGCTTCTGAAAAAGCTGTATGGTAGAGGTAACTATGCGAGCTTTTTTGAAGGCTCTCAGTCGGCTTGAAATCCTGCGTCAGATCATAGTCCTTGTACTGCTGATAGTCTGCTTCACTCAGTCGACCTGTACGGTACATATTATATAAAACATTCCGAGCCCGCTCTAGACCTAAAGCCATATCATCTGGACTCTTCATACTACCATCAGAGGCATAAGGCGAATAGACAATCGGACTCTGAGGCAATCCAGCAATAAACGCAGCCTGCGGGATACTCAAATCCTTGGCTGATACACCAAAAATCCCTTGAGCTGCTTCTTCCACTCCAGCAATATTTTGCCCCTTATTATTCCGGCCAAAAGGTGCCACATTCAAATAAGTAGTCAGAATGTCATCCTTAGACATATAGCGTTCCAAAGCCAAGGCATCAACAATCTCTACTGCCTTCCGCTTGAAAGTCGGAGCATCTCCCACGACCTGCTGCTTAATCAACTGCTGAGTTAAGGTCGAGCCCCCGCTGGATGAGCCAACTCCAACTACAGAACCCAAGGTTGCCCGCAGAACCGCCTTGGGCACAACACCATTGTGAGTTTCAAAATTCTCATCTTCCGTAGCAATGATAGCATTTTTGACATTATCCGAAATCGCATCGCTGGCAACTGGGATCCGCAACAAATCATTATCGATTTCAGAAATCAACTCTCCGTTAGCATAGGTCAGCTTCGAAATCCCAGAAATCTTATTGACCTGACTTACCAGCTCCTCCTGCTTCGGCACGGAGACATCACTAAAAAGGCTGGCGGCATAGCCCAATCCGAGTCCAGCCCCCAATACTATTCCAAAAAAGATAAATACAAAAGCGACATTTAAGAGTAGTTTTACTGTCCGAAAAATAACGGAAACAATATCAAGTACCGACCATGTCTCTCCTTTTGGCTTAGACGTCTTAGCAGGTGAGGGTCCCCCCTTACCAAACTGTTTTAACTTTTTTATAAATGGTTTCAACATAGATTCTCCTTATCGACTATTATAGCAAACATCAGCAGATTATATCAAGAAAGAGCTAATTCTAGCGCATTTACAGGAATTATTTTCTGGCTACTCATTGCTATTTGTCGGGTTTGTGATACAATAGAGGGATAAAACAAAAAAATACTTGAGCAAGGGCAAAATCCTTTGCTATCTTAGAAAAGGAGAGACAACTATGCACATTTTTGATGAGCTGCAAGAGCGTGGTTTGATTTTTCAAACGACTGATGAAGAAGCTTTGCGTAAAGCCTTAGAAGAAGGGCAGGTCTCTTATTATACTGGCTATGATCCAACAGCAGACAGTCTGCACTTAGGTCACTTGGTAGCTATTTTGACCAGCCGCCGCTTACAGTTAGCTGGTCACAAACCTTACGCCCTCGTCGGTGGTGCAACAGGTTTGATTGGTGACCCATCCTTTAAAGATGCGGAGCGTAGCCTGCAAACCAAGGAAACCGTTGATGGCTGGGTTCAGTCTATCCAAGGCCAACTGTCACGCTTTCTTGACTTTGAAAATGGCGAAAACAAAGCTGTCATGGTCAACAACTACGACTGGTTTGGCAGCATCAGCTTCATTGACTTCCTCCGTGATGTTGGTAAATACTTCACTGTCAACTACATGATGAGCAAAGAATCCGTGAAAAAACGGATTGAAACAGGGATTTCTTATACAGAGTTTGCTTACCAAATCATGCAAGGTTACGACTTCTTTGTCCTTAACAAAGAACATAACGTAACGCTGCAAATCGGTGGTTCTGACCAGTGGGGAAATATGACTGCCGGTACAGAATTGCTTCGTCGTAAAGCTGACAAGACTGGCCACGTTATCACTGTTCCACTTATCACTGATGCAACTGGTAAGAAATTTGGTAAGTCAGAAGGCAACGCAGTCTGGCTCAATCCTGAAAAGACTTCTCCATACGAAATGTACCAATTCTGGATGAATGTCATGGATGCTGACGCTATTCGCTTCTTGAAGATCTTTACTTTCTTGTCACTCGATGAGATTGAAGACATTCGCAAACAGTTTGAAGCAGCTCCACACGAACGCTTGGCTCAAAAAATCCTCGCTCGTGAAGTTGTAACTCTTGTCCATGGCGAAGAAGCCTACAAAGAAGCCCTTAACATTACCGAGCAACTCTTTGCTGGAAATATCAAAAACCTTTCTGTCAAAGAACTCAAACAAGGACTTCGTGGCGTGCCAAATTATCAGGTACAAGCCGACGAAAACCTTAACATCGTGGAAATCCTCGTGTCATCTGGTGTGGTCAACTCAAAACGCCAAGCCCGAGAAGATGTACAAAATGGAGCCATCTATGTCAATGGCGACCGCATCCAAGACCTGGACTATGTTTTGGGTGACGCAGACAAGTTAGAGAACGAACTCACCGTTATCCGCCGTGGTAAGAAGAAATACTTCGTCCTTACATACTAAAACATTCAAAACTTATCCACACAAACAAAAGGAGTTACTCTTCCCTGAGATAACTCCTTTTGCTTATGGTTGATTAAAATCTTCTTACATATCTATTCTTAACAGAAAGACTACGAAGTACAATTCGCAAAGTTGTGAGGTTATGTAAGATAGAAAGATTGGAAGGACTAAGCCAGTTAAATAAACCAAAGCCAATCAAACTACTGTTTACGACGATAGTTTCTTGGATATTCTTCTGAATCAGTTTTTGCAAAGACGATGAAAGAGAGTCTAATTCTTCAAAAAAATCCAAGCGATTATCTAATAATAATATATCGCTCATTTGCTTAGAAATATCTGCACTTTCATTCATCACAACACCAATATCCGCAAGGGTTAGAGCTGCCGAGTCATTCAGGCCGTCTCCGACCATTAAGACAGCATGACCAGATTGCTGTAACTCCTGCACCAATTCAAATTTTCCATCAGGTTTCAAATCTGTATAAACTTGATCAAACGGCAAATCTTTTACAAGTTCTTCCGTTCTAACCAAGGTATCACCTGTTGCTAAAATCAGTTTCTTTCCTTGAGCTTTGAGCTTTTCTAAGGCAACTTTTGCTTCTTTTCTCAAAGGAGTATGGATACAGAACATCCCAATAAGATCATTGCGATAGCCCAAGAACAGTAGATTGTAGTGATTCTTATATTCTTCGATCAGGGCATTTTGTTCAGGACTAATATTGATTTGCTCGTCTTGCATCAGGACAAAATTTCCGATGACAACCGATTCACCATCAATATGGGACTTAATTCCCTTGCTTGCAATATATTGGAGTTTCCCATGCATTTCCTCATGTTCAATTCCCTCTATCTCAGCTTGCTTGACAATGGCATTAGCGATAGGATGATAGATGTGCTCCTCAAGACAGGCACTGATTCTGAGAATATCTTCCTCACTATAGTCTCCAAAAGGTAACACCTTTTCAACTATAGGATAGCTAGTTGTGATTGTCCCCGTCTTATCAAATAAGAAGGTATCGACTTCCAGATATTTCTCCAGAACATCCCCATCCTTAATCACCATTTCACGATTCAAACCCTCCTTGATAGCCGTTAAATAAGCTACAGGAGTAGAGATTTTCAAAGCGCAGGAGAAATCGACCAATAAGAAAGAAATAGCCTTAGAAAAAGAACCTGTTAATAGGTAAGTCAGACCAGCACCCAAGAAATTATATTTGACGACCTTATCCGCCATCTTGATGAAATAGCGTTGTTTCGTTTTCTTGTTTTCTTCAGATTTCTTCATCAACTCAATTAGCTGTAAAATACGGCTGTTCATCTGATTATCGGTTACACGAATGCGTAACTCTCCAGTTTCTAATACTGTATTTGCACAAACCAAATCAGACTCTCTTTTTTCAACTGGAAAACTCTCTCCTGTCAAGGAGCTTTCGTTGACCATACCTAAACCTGAAACTACTTGTCCATCAAACAGAATTTCATTTCCTTGAGATAGGACCAAGACATCTCCTATTTGAACATCGGAACTCTTGATACTAACAACCGTATCCCCCTGTACTAGAAATACATCGCTCTCTTTTGCAAGAAGGCTTTGTTCTAAATCTGTTGCAGTTTTTTTCAAGGACCACTGATCTAAATGATTCCCCAAATCAAGCATAAACATGATATTGCTAGCCGTCTTAGATTGGTTCATAAACAAGGACAATAAAATCGCCGAACAGTCCAGGACCTCCATCGTTAGTTCCTTGCGCGCTAGTGTTTGATAAGCTTCTCTAATATAGCCAAAAGCCTGATAACAATTCCATATATAGCGAATAGGATACGGCACAAAACTACGAAAAAGTATACGCTTAATCGCTGCACCTGAAACAATAGAATAAGCACTCTCTTCTCTACGAATGGGAAGAGTCATCAACTCAGAAACTTTCCCTTTATCAATTCTTTTTAAAAAGGCTTCTGCATTGTCTAATACAGAGAAGCCTTCTTTTATACGTAGAGTAAAGTGCTGTTGATCCATGTAAAACTGGATGGACTCAATCCCCTTTTCATCTCTCGCCAAGGAACGAAGATAGTCTTGAATATCCAAGGTGAGTGAAAAAGAAGATGATAGTCGGATATGTTGGTATCCTCTATGTAGCACTTTAAAAGACATATTATTCCCCTATAAGGCTATCTAATTGCTCTTCTTTTTTCTCTTGCTCGTACAAATATTTGGCATCTTGCAAGACATCGTCTCCATGTTGTTTCACAACAGAAACAGATGCATCTAGCCCGTCTTTCAACTTGTAAGCCTTAGCCAAAGCTTTAGAATAACCTTTTTTAGCTTCCTTACTTGCTAAGATTTTCAAGCCAAGGGTACCAAATGCGACACCACCCAAAAATAGTGAAGATTTTTTCGCAACTTTTGCAACGGTTAATACTTCTTTTAACATACTTATTTCCTCCTTATCATTATTATATAGAAATTTAGATATAAAAGCAATTTCATTTTATAAATTGGAGAATTAGTTTTATTTCTACTGAATCTCCCATCTACTTACTCCTAAAGTTGCTTTCACTTGTCTCTTTTGATACACTTAAACTATGAATACAAACCTCAAACCCAAACTCCAGCGTTTTGCCACAGCGACCGCTTTTGCCTGTCCCATCTGCAAGGAAGAGCTGCAGCTGATGGATAGCAGCCTTAAATGCCAACATCGGCATTCTTATGACTTGGCTAAGTTTGGCTATGTAAATCTAGCACCTCAAATCAAGCAGCCCAAAGACTACGATAAGGCCAGTTTTCAAAATCGGCAGTTGATCTTAGAAGCAGGATTCTACCAAGCTATCTTAGAGGCTGTCTCAAACTTGCTTGCAAGCTCAGAATCTGCTAAAACAGTCTTAGATATTGGATGCGGTGAGGGCTTCTACTCTCGTAAACTCCAAGAAACCCATCCCCAAAAAACCTTCTATGCTTTCGATATTTCAAAAGATTCCATTCAGTTGGCGGCCAAGAGCGACAGCAGTTTCGCAGTCAATTGGTTCGTCGGTGATTTGGCCAAGCTACCGCTACAAGATGCCAGCATGGACATCATTTTAGACATCTTTTCTCCAGCCAATTATCAGGAATTTCGGCGAGTCATGTCTGACAATGCCCTCCTCATCAAGGTCATCCCCACCGAGCGCCATCTTCAAGAAATTCGCCAAAAAGCCGCTAGACAGCTCAGCAACAAGGATTACTCTAACCAAGAAGTCATCCAGCATTTCCGAGAGCACTTCGATATAATCTCTGAAATCAATGTTGAGTCTAGCCACTCCTTGACTGCCGAAAGTAGAGCCGCTCTTTTAGCGATGACACCACTCCTCTTTCACGTTGAGCAAGACCAGATCGACTGGACTGACCTCACCCAAGTAACTATTGCCGCTACCATTCTTATCGGAAAAGCAAAATAAAGAAAAGATAGTCCGCAGACCAAATGCATTCCGTTTGGCTTGCTGACTATCTTTTTTATAACTCATATTTTAATAAACTGTTTTCTCTGTTTCGAAATCAAAGAAATGCGCCTTGTTCAGGTCAAAACCAAGGTCAATACCTGCACCTGTTTCTGAGTAGTCACGAGCATCTACCCGTGCGATAAACTCGCTATCACCAACTTGGCAGTAAAGGTGAGACTCAGAACCCAAAAGCTCAGAGACAGAGATGGTCGCATGAACCACAGAATCTGGGAAGGTCTCTAAGAAGGCAGGTTCTGTATTGATGTCTTCTGGACGAATACCGAAGATCAATTTCTTGCCGTCATAACCCTTCTCACGCAGAACTTTCAGCGTTCCTTCTGGCACTGTCAAACGCAAGCCATCGGCAACGATTTCATTCCCCTCAAGTGTCACAGTGATAAAGTTCATCGCTGGGCTGCCAATGAATCCCGCCACAAACTTGTTGACTGGATTTCTGTAGACTTCCTGTGGACTACCGATCTGCTCTACTCGACCAATCGTTCCAGTTCCAGCAGGGTTCTTGGTCGCTGACATGATAACAATCCGGTCTGCAAGCGTCATCGCTTCTGTCTGGTCGTGGGTAACGTAAATGGTTGTTGCTCCGATACGGCGGTGGATTTTGGCAATCTCAGCACGCATGGAAACACGCAGCTTCGCATCCAAGTTTGACAAAGGCTCGTCCATTAGGAAAACCTTTGCATCACGCACGATGGCACGACCCATAGCAACACGCTGACGTTGACCACCTGACAAGTCCGCTGGCTTGCGATCCAAGAATTCTTTCAAACCAAGAATTTCAGCTGCTTCTTGCACCCGTTTATCGATATCTTCCTTGCTATACTTGCGCAGTTTGAGCCCGAAAGCCATGTTGTCGTAGACTGTCATGTGTGGATAGAGGGCATAGTTCTGGAAGACCATAGCGATATCGCGGTCTTTCGGTGCCACATCATTGACCACTTTACCGTCGATTGACGCTGTTCCTTCTGTGATATCCTCAAGACCTGCAATCATACGCAACGTTGTGGATTTCCCGCATCCTGATGGACCGACGAAAACGATAAATTCCTTGTCCTTAATGTCCAAATTAAAGTCTTCAACAGAATAGTGCTCACTATTTGGATACTTCTTATAAATATTTTTCAGATTTAACTCAACCATAAGTTCCCCTTTACTTTATGTGAAAATAGTTGCCTTTGAAACCCCTAAAAATTTCAAAGCGCTTTCATAAAAATATTATATCCTTTTTTAATTATTATTTCAAGCATTTATTCAAACGTTTGCACAATTTTTTATCATATTTTAACTAACTACTCTTTTAAAACAAAAAATAGGATAGAAAATTTCTATCCTACACGACTAGTTAGTAACACGATAATAAAATTGACCTTGTTCATCAAAGCTATTCATCCCAACTCCCGTCCACAGACGATCTTGGCTGGCATCTGAGCTATCTTGGAAATTTTCTTTATTCGCAAGCTTGACACCTTTTGGAATGAACTCTAGCAAGAAACCACCACTTTCACCGCCGTATACACCGCCAGAAGCAGTGCCATAGTCTGTCAGAGATGCTCCGTACAGCTCATAGCTATCGGAAACCAACCCTTTGTCATTGAACACCAGCTGATGACCAGCAGCATTTTGCCAGGTTCCTTTCACACTAGAGTAGTCTCCATTGGCCAAGGCCGAAATATCCATTGCTTTTTTCTCCTCTTGCGTCTTTTCCGAACTAGCTTCTGCTGAGCTTTGACTGCTTGCAGCAGAAGAAGACGACGACTCTGTAACCTTCTGGCTGGAAGCTACTTGAGAAGATCCCTGAGTAGTACTCGAACTTGTCTGAGTAGAATTAACTGCCTTACTAGAGCAGGCTGCCAAAGTCGATAGTGCTAAGCAACATAACAAAGGATAGACTATTTTCTGCTTCATGGCTTTCTCCTTATCCAATAAATGATTACTAATATTATAGACTTTTTCAGCCTATTTTACAAGTTAGCTCAGCTATCCTGCACCGCTAAGACCTTATAGATGGTTTTGCTCAAAGCCGCCTGATAATCCTCTGCACTCAAGGATCTATCCGCAATAATCTCTGCTGTCTTCTTGTCCAGATCTACTGTCACATCTGACACTCCCTCCATAGATAGGAAGTGCTGGGTAACGTGTTTAACACAGTTTTGACAAGATAAGTTTTCTAATTGAACTGTTTGTTTCATAGATTTATTCCTCCGTATATTCCTTCATTTTAAAATTTAAAGCGTCCTAGACGCAGAGCATTGGCCACAACTGACACTGAGCTTAAGCTCATGGCCAGACCAGCCAACATAGGATTGAGCAAGGGGCCGCCAAAAAGATGCAGCAGACCCATAGCAATCGGGATGCCTAGTGTATTGTAGGCAAAAGCCCAGAAGAGATTTTCTTTGATATTGCGGATGGTCGCCTGGCTGAGCTTGATAGCCTTGACTACATCCTGCAAATCACTATGCATGAGCACTACATCTGCGGACTCAATAGCTACATCAGCGCCTGATCCGATGGCAATTCCAACATCTGCCTGTACCAGAGCTGGTGCATCATTGATACCGTCTCCGACCATGGCTAGTTTTTTGCCAGCTTCCTGCAAGTCCTTGATAGCAGCGGCCTTACCATCTGGCAATACACCTGCGATAACTTTTTGGATGCCAGCTTTCTGGGCAATAGCTGTTGCTGTTTCCTCACGATCTCCTGTCAGCATGATGACTTCCAGCCCCATAGACTGGAGCTCCTGCACTGCCTTCAGGCTGCTAGACTTCATCTCATCTGCTACCGCTAAAATACCAGCTAGCTGTCCATCTACTGCGACAAACATGGCTGTCTTCCCTTCTTGGGAAAGCTCCAACAACTGTTCTTGAAAGACACTGCTGTCAATGTTCTTGTCTTTCATCAATGACTCATTTCCCACCAGAAGCTGTCTGCCCTCAATCTGAGCTGACAAACCTCGTCCAATTACGGCCTCAAAATGACTGACAGGCAGCAAGTCAAGTCCCTCCTCTTTAGCAGCTTCTAAGATAGCCTGAGCCAAAGGATGTTCAGAATGCTGCTCAGCACTGGCTATTAGCCGCAACAAGTCAGAGCGATTAAAATCACTCAAAGGCAATAAATCCGTCAGGCTAGGCTTACCAACCGTAATCGTCCCCGTCTTATCCAGAACAATAGTATCCAGCTGATAAGCCGCTTCCAAAGCTTGACCAGACTTAATCAGAATTCCATTTTCAGCCCCTTTACCAGTCCCAACCATGATGGCTGTCGGAGTTGCTAACCCCAGCGCACAAGGGCAGGCAATGACCAGAACTGCGATAAAGATTGACAGGGAAAAGCTAAGACTCTCACCAGCTAGAAAATACCAGCCCAGCGCAGACAAAGTAGCCAAGCTTAGCACGATTGGGACAAAATAAAGCGAAATCTTATCAGCCAAAGCCGCTATCGGAGCCTTAGACCCCTGGGCTTCTTCCACCAATCTAACAATCTGAGCTAAGGTCGTATCCGAACCCACCCTAGTTGCTTGGTAGTCAATACTACCATTTTGATTGATTGTTGCACTGGTAATGGTATCACCGACCTTCTTTTCAATCGGGACGCTCTCACCAGTCATCATGGACTCATCCACAAAGGTCTGCCCCTCCGTCACAAAGCCATCTACCGGCATACGCTCTCCTGGCTTGATACGGATAATGTCTCCAACTCGAATATCCTCTGTATCAATGGTCACAGCCTCACCATAGCGAATCACTGTCGCCTGACTAGGCACTAGCTCAAGCAGAGACTGAATTGCCTGAGAAGTTCGACCCTTGGCTGAACTCTCCAGATATTTACCCAGAAGAACCAAGGTAATAATCACTGCAACAGACTCAAAATAAAGCTGATGAACAAAGGCATGATGACCTAGAAAAACCTGACTAACCGAGTAGAGACTGTAGAAAAATGCTGCGCTGGTCCCCACCGCAATCAAACTATCCATATTGGGATGGCGCTTGATAAGATTGCGAAATCCTCTCTGATAGAAGCCGCGCCCAATCCACACAGTAGGCAGAGTCAAAAGAAGTTGTGACAGAACGAAGACCAAAGGGTGCGCCATATGGTCCAAGAAGCTAGGCAGAGGAAGACCAATCATACTTCCCATAGAAATATAAAGTAAGGGCAGTGTCGTAACCAAAAGAATCAATAGTTCTTGTTTCTTTTTTCGCAATTCCTGCGCTTTAATTGCAGCCTCTTCGTTCACATCGGACGGTCTATCTTTTCCTTTTTCTTCTGCCTGATAACCAGCCTCAGCTACTGCATCTAATACTTGCTGGCTGTCAAATCCCTCCTTAGGAACCAAACTGAGGCGTTCTGTCGCCAGATTGACACTGACATCCTCAACCGTTTCTAAATCTTTGACCGCCATCTCTACCGTCATAGCACAAGATGCACAGGTCATTCCTGATAGCTTGTATTCTTTTTTCTCACTCATCAATGCGTCTCCTTTCCGTGCCCGCACCGACACTGACCTTGCGGACAGTGGCATTTAATTTCCAGCGGAGCCGAAGCTCTTTTCTTATCAATGACTTGGCTGAGCCGCTCCAAGTCCCTTTGACTGAACTGACTTCTCTCAATCATCGAAATCAAAAGATCTCCGTGTTTAGTATTACAGATATTGTCAAAAAGCGCCTGCCAAGTACTTTCCAGATGATCCTCTTCTAAAATCCGAGCATCGTAGTAAAACTTGCCCTCTATCTTTTCCATAGCGATAAATTCTTTTGTCTTCAGACGATTCAAAAGAGTCTTGATGGTTGCCGGCTTCCAGGAAAAATCAGCTTCCAAACGAGCTATAATCTCTGTACTGCGACTGTGTGGATAGGCCCACAACACACGCATCACTTGCCATTCTGCTTGGCTAATATTTTGCTGTTCCATTGTTTAACACTCCCTTATCATTTACATTTGTAATCCAACTCTTTATTAGTTTACATTTGTAATCGCAATTTGTCAAGTATTTTTATTGTCATTTCCTGATATACAAAAAAGAAGGCGGGATAGTCCCGTCTTCTTACTTTATTCTATTAGTGCGCCAACATCTCTTGGGCAATTTCTTGACCGGTCAACTTACTTGGATAGTAGGTAGGCCAGTTTTCCAGCTCATTAAAGAGTGCTTCCTGGCTTTCGCCACCATAGAAGATATGGAAATGAGCCGCCTTAGTCGGTGCAATATTATGGTCGCTAAACTGAACATACTTGTACTGGCCTGCATCCGCATCTGTCGCTTCAAACATAAAGCGTACTCCTCGATTTCCCTTAGAGTAGGTCAGAGTGTGCTTACCAACGTATTTATAAGTATATTTCTTGGATTTTCCATCTACCACAAATTCCATGGTCTTGTCTGTGATATTGATATTGGAAACATCTGTCTTGTAGCCCTTGTCATAGTAGTCCTTGTATTCAGCTGCCGTCATTTTGCCAGTCAGCTTAGCCTTGTAGTCAAAGACCTGGTCCAAGGTGCCATCTTTCAGATAAGGGTAAACAGACTGCCACTCACCAGCATAGTCAGACAAAGTACGATCCTTGACGGCACTGTCTTCAAAGTAGCCGTTTTGGACTGTCTTATCGTCTTCTTCTTTCTCAGCTGCAATCTCCGCTCCCTCTTGGTCAGTTGTCTTCTTAAGAGCCTTTAGATTGGCCTGCATGATAGAAACATAGTCTGCCCCATCCTTGGTCTGCTCCTCGGTCAAGCTTTCCAGAGGATTCAAGACATCAAGTTCTACTCCTGTTTCCTTAGCCAGAGTAGAAGCCAGAGCCTGAGAGGCATTCTCTTCAAAGTAAATATACTTGATTTTATTTTTCTTGATGTACTCGGTCAATTCAGCCAAGCGTGAAGCGGATGGCTCACTGTCTGGTGAAAGTCCAGAAATTGGCACCTGCTTCAAGCCATAGTCCAATGCCAGATAGTTAAAGGCAGCGTGCTGAGTGACGAAGCTCTTTTGCTTAGCGTTGGCCAAACCAGCTTCAAATTCTTTGTCCAAAGCCTCTAGCTTCTTGATATAAGCCGCTGCATTTTTCTCAAAGGCAGCTTTCTTGTCAGGATAGACCTTGCTCAGACTATCTCGAATGTGCTCCACCATTTTAATAGCTCGCTTCGGAGACAGCCAAACATGGGGGTCGTATTCATGATGATGCCCCCCTTCACCATGGTCGTGATCTTCTTCCTCTTCACCACCAGGCAGCAAAAGCATATTTCCAGTCGCTTTGATAACCTTTTCTTCCTTATTTTTCAAGGTTTTTAGCAAATCAGGAACCCAAGTCTCCATGTTTTCATTTTCATAGACAAAGGCATCTGCATCCTGAATGGTAGCAACTGCCTTAGCTGAAGGCTCATAATCATGCGGCTCTGTACCAGCCCCGATTAGAAGTTCAACACTCGCCTCATCTCCAGCCACCTGCTTAGTAAACTCGTAAACCGGATAAAAAGTTGTGACAATATTGAGCTTGCCATCTGCATTTTTTTGATTGGAACAAGCTACTAAGAAAATACTCAGTAAACCTGCTAATAGTAAGCTAATTTTTTTCATTTTCTGCTCCTATTTCATAAATTTTTTGACCAGATTGACCAGTAAGAACAAGCTGACGAAGATAATCGTAATGCTGGCACTAGCTGGCGTCTCTGCATAGTAAGAAATATAAAGTCCAGCAATCATACCAAAGAAACCAATGGCATTTGCCAGCAAAATGACCGACTTGAAATTTTTCCCAATCCGCAGGGCAATACTAGCCGGCAAGACCATGATGGTCGAAACAAGCAAGGCTCCCGCAGCTGGAATCATGAGGGCAATCGCAACACCCGTCACAATATTAAAGAGGATAGACATGGTCCGCACTGGCAGCCCGTCCACGAAGGCCGTATCCTCATCAAAGGTCAAGATGTACATGGGCCGAATGAAGAGGAAGGTCAAGACAAGCACCACAGCAGCAATGACAAAGAGAGAAACCACCTGCTCCCTACTGATAGTCACAATGGAGCCAAATAGATACTGGTCCAGACTCATCGAGCTAGAACTCTTACCCTTACTCATAACAATCAAGGAAATAGCTAATCCAGTTGACATGAGAATGGCCGTCCCGATTTCCATGAAATTCTTATAGATTGTGCGCAGGTACTCTAAGAAGACTGCTGCGATTATAACTACCACTACTGTTGTGAAGGTCGGTGA
Source organism: Streptococcus cristatus ATCC 51100 (assembly GCF_000222765.1). GTDB lineage: Bacteria > Bacillota > Bacilli > Lactobacillales > Streptococcaceae > Streptococcus > Streptococcus cristatus. Next base: position 108,718 of record NZ_AFUE01000009.1, read on the forward strand.
CAAACCTAGAACCAAACCAAAGGCCACACCTGCCAGTGAAACGTGACTAAGCGTGTCACTCATGAGGCTCTGACGACGTAAAATAAGGAAAGTACCTAAAATCGGCGAGAAGAGGCTCATGGCAATAACTGCTAAAAAGGCTCGCTGCATAAAATCATAGGAAAATAGATTAAGCATGACTCACCTCCTGTCCGTTGTCGCTTTCATGCACATTGAAACAGCGCCAAGGTGAGTCCTGATTACGGACCAGATGAATGTTGCGATCAGCATATTTGCGAACTTCCTCTGGATCGTGTGTAATCATCAAGACCGCTTTTCCATGCTTGTGAGCACTATGGTGCATGAGCTTGTAAAATTCATCCTTGCTGCCTGCATCCATCCCTGTTGTCGGCTCATCTAGGACAAAAATATCCGGATCCGAAGCAAACATACGAGCAATCACAGCCCGCTGCTTTTGACCACCAGAGAGAGAACCAATCCTCTTGTCCCGATGTTCCCACATTCCAACCGACTCCAAACTGGCCTTGATATGTTCCTCATCATGTTCATTTAAACGTCGAAACCAACCCTTGCGCGGATAGCGGCCAGACTTAACAAACTCGTAAACCGTGCTAGGAAAACCTGCATTAAAACTAGCAATCTGCTGCGGAAGATAAGCAATTCTCAATTTCTTGCCTCTCTCATTGGTCTTGGAAATCTTGACCTCGCCATGCTTAGGCTGCAGAATCCCCAGACTAGCCTTGACAAGTGTCGTCTTAGCAGCCCCATTCTCCCCTGTCAAGGTTACAAACTCGCCACTATCCAAAAAGTAATGAATATACTCCAACACAGGTTCCTTGTCATAGTAAAAGGACAGATTTTCCACTGTGATATATCTCATTTCCCAATTTCTCCAATCAAACCATCCAAAAACTTCACAATCACTTCTTGCTCATCAGAAGAAAATTGCTCTGCCAATCTCTGGTAAGTCTCCAAAGTATGAACATGATGATGTTGATGCTCTTCCGCAATCGGTCGTGCCAAATCAGTCAATCGGTAAAAAGTCACACGAGCATCCTTCTTATCCTTGAATGTTTCCAACATCTTTTGCTCCACCAAAGCCTTAACAGCTTTAGTTACAGCAGCCTGGCTAACATTCAGTCTTTTAGCTAGATCAGAATTCGTCAAAGACTCCTGAGACAAGAGCATTAAGATATGTTCCTGCGTGTTCGTTAGCTGCACATCGCTCGTACAAGAGCCGACCAAGATTTCATGTTGATTCTCAGCTGTCAATATAACCTCATTCAAAAAATGATTAATTTTCTCTGCTAAATGCCCCATCCTTCGCTTCCTTTCTTAACCGGTTAAAACTTTACCGGTTAATTATACCACAAAAAAGAAAAGAGTCAAGCTCCAACTATAGTAACACTCTGATTCTAAAACAATGCAAAAGCATCGATAGAGAGAAAGAAAAAAGAGCTAAGTGCTCTTTTCTCATATGCTCATTTACTCCGCCAGTAGGACTCGAACCTACGACATCATGATTAACAGTCATGCGCTACTACCAACTGAGCTATGGCGGATAATAGCTAAGCGACTACCATATCTCACAGGGGGCAACCCCCAACTACTTCCGGCGTTCTAGGGCTTAACTTCTGTGTTCGGCATGGGTACAGGTGTATCTCCTAGGCTATCGTCACTTAACTTGCTGAATTAACTTACAATATCTTATTGCCTTGTCAACTCAAAATTGAATAACTACTCAAAGCTCACAATACTTGCCAAAAGCTGCGCTCAATGAAAATTGGATAAGTCCTCGAGCTATTAGTATTAGTCCGCTACATGTGTCGCCACACTTCCACTCCTAACCTATCTACCTGATCTTCTCTCAGGGCTCTTACTAACTTGCGTTATGGGAAATCTCATCTTGAGGTGGGTTTCACACTTAGATGCTTTCAGCGTTTATCCCTTCCCTACATAGCTACCCAGCGATGCCTCTGGCGAGACAACTGGTACACCAGCGGTAAGTCCACTCTGGTCCTCTCGTACTAGGAGCAGATCCTCTCAAATTTCCTACGCCCGCGACGGATAGGGACCGAACTGTCTCACGACGTTCTGAACCCAGCTCGCGTGCCGCTTTAATGGGCGAACAGCCCAACCCTTGGGACCGACTACAGCCCCAGGATGCGACGAGCCGACATCGAGGTGCCAAACCTCCCCGTCGATGTGAACCCTTGGGGGAGATAAGCCTGTTATCCCCAGGGTAGCTTTTATCCGTTGAGCGATGGCCCTTCCATGCGGAACCACCGGATCACTAAGCCCGACTTTCGTCCCTGCTCGAGTTGTAGCTCTCGCAGTCAAGCTCCCTTATACCTTTACACTCTGCGACTGATTTCCAACCAGTCTGAGGGAACCTTTGGGCGCCTCCGTTACCTTTTAGGAGGCGACCGCCCCAGTCAAACTGCCCGTCAGACACTGTCTCCGATAGGGATCACCTATCCGGGTTAGAGTGGCCATAACACAAGGGTAGTATCCCAACAACGCCTCCATCGAAACTGGCGTCCCGATCTCATAGGCTCCTACCTATCCTGTACATGTGGCACAGACACTCAATATCAAACTGCAGTAAAGCTCCATGGGGTCTTTCCGTCCTGTCGCGGGTAACCTGCATCTTCACAGGTACTAAAATTTCACCGAGTCTCTCGTTGAGACAGTGCCCAAATCATTACGCCTTTCGTGCGGGTCGGAACTTACCCGACAAGGAATTTCGCTACCTTAGGACCGTTATAGTACGGCCGCCGTTTACTGGGGCTTCAATTCATACCTTCGCGTTTCCGCTAAGCACTCCTCTTAACCTTCCAGCACCGGGCAGGCGTCACCCCCTATACATCATCTTACGATTTAGCAGAGAGCTGTGTTTTTGATAAACAGTTGCTTGGGCCTATTCACTGCGGCTGACCTATGTCAGCACCCCTTCTCCCGAAGTTACGGGGTCATTTTGCCGAGTTCCTTAACGAGAGTTCTCTCGCTCACCTGAGGCTACTCGCCTCGACTACCTGTGTCGGTTTGCGGTACGGGTAGAGTATGATACAACGCTAGAAGCTTTTCTTGGCAGTGTGACATCACTCACTCGCTACTAAACTTCGCTCCCCATCACAGCTCAACGTTACAGGTATAAGCATTTGACTCATACCACGCCTCACTGCTTAGACGTACATCCATTCGTACGCACGAGTTAGCCTACTGCGTCCCTCCATCACTTCATACTCTAGTACAGGAATATCAACCTGTTGTCCATCGGATACACCTTTCGGTCTCTCCTTAGGTCCCGACTAACCCAGGGCGGACGAGCCTTCCCCTGGAAACCTTAGTCTTACGGTGGATGGGATTCTCACCCATCTTTCGCTACTCATACCGGCATTCTCACTTCTATGCGTTCCAGCGCTCCTCACGGTACACCTTCTCCACACATAGAACGCTCTCCTACCATACCTATAAAGGTATCCACAGCTTCGGTAAATTGTTTTAGCCCCGGTACATTTTCGGCGCAGGGTCACTCGACTAGTGAGCTATTACGCACTCTTTGAATGAATAGCTGCTTCTAAGCTAACATCCTAGTTGTCTGTGCAACCCCACATCCTTTTCCACTTAACAATTATTTTGGGACCTTAGCTGGTGGTCTGGGCTGTTTCCCTTTCGACTACGGATCTTAGCACTCGCAGTCTGACTGCCGACCATAATTCATTGGCATTCGGAGTTTATCTGAGATTGGTAATCCGGGATGGACCCCTCACCCAAACAGTGCTCTACCTCCAAGAATCTCTATGTCGACGCTAGCCCTAAAGCTATTTCGGAGAGAACCAGCTATCTCCAAGTTCGTTTGGAATTTCTCCGCTACCCACAAGTCATCCAAGCACTTTTCAACGTGCCCTGGTTCGGTCCTCCAGTGCGTTTTACCGCACCTTCAACCTGCTCATGGGTAGGTCACATGGTTTCGGGTCTACATCATGATACTAATTCGCCCTATTCAGACTCGGTTTCCCTACGGCTCCGTCTCTTCAACTTAACCTCGCATCATAACGTAACTCGCCGGTTCATTCTACAAAAGGCACGCTCTCACCCATTAACGGGCTCGAACTTGTTGTAGGCACACGGTTTCAGGTTCTATTTCACTCCCCTTCCGGGGTACTTTTCACCTTTCCCTCACGGTACTGGTTCACTATCGGTCACTAGGGAGTATTTAGGGTTGGGAGATGGTCCTCCCAGATTCCGACGGGATTTCGCGTGTCCCGCCGTACTCAGGATTCTGCTAGGTACAGATTCTATTTAAAATACGAGGCTCTTACTCTCTTTGGCTGACCTTCCCATGTCATTCTTCTATAAAATCTGAGTCCACATTGCAGTCCTACAACCCCGAAGAGTAAACTCTTCGGTTTGCCCTCCTGCCGTTTCGCTCGCCGCTACTAAGGCAATCGCTTTTGCTTTCTCTTCCTGCAGCTACTTAGATGTTTCAGTTCACTGCGTCTCCCTCCTCATCTCCTTAACAGAGATGGGTAACAGGTAGTACCTGTTGGGTTCCCCCATTCGGACATCCCCGGATCTGCGCTTACTTACAGCTCCCCGAGGCATTTCGTCGTTTGTCACGTCCTTCATCGGCTCCTAGTGCCAAGGCATCCACCGTGCGCCTTACTAACTTAACCTTATTTTTGACCTTTCAGTCTTAATCTCATTAATATTCACAGCGTTTCGGTTTATTTTCTTGTTACTATTTGATATAGTTATTCAATTTTCAATGGACAAGTTTAGAATAGTTTCCACTATCCTAATGGAGCCTAGCGGGATCGAACCGCTGACCTCCTGCGTGCAAAGCAGGCGCTCTCCCAGCTGAGCTAAGGCCCCACAAGACCTCTCAAAACTAAACATGACGACCAATGGCTTCCGTTTTTCCTTAGAAAGGAGGTGATCCAGCCGCACCTTCCGATACGGCTACCTTGTTACGACTTCACCCCAATCATCTATCCCACCTTAGGCGGCTGGCTCCTAAAAGGTTACCTCACCGACTTCGGGTGTTACAAACTCTCGTGGTGTGACGGGCGGTGTGTACAAGGCCCGGGAACGTATTCACCGCGGCGTGCTGATCCGCGATTACTAGCGATTCCGACTTCATGTAGGCGAGTTGCAGCCTACAATCCGAACTGAGACTGGCTTTAAGAGATTAGCTTGCCGTCACCGACTTGCGACTCGTTGTACCAGCCATTGTAGCACGTGTGTAGCCCAGGTCATAAGGGGCATGATGATTTGACGTCATCCCCACCTTCCTCCGGTTTATTACCGGCAGTCTCGCTAGAGTGCCCAACTAAATGATGGCAACTAACAATAAGGGTTGCGCTCGTTGCGGGACTTAACCCAACATCTCACGACACGAGCTGACGACAACCATGCACCACCTGTCACCGGTGTGCCGAAGCAAAATCCTATCTCTAGGACGGGCACCGGGATGTCAAGACCTGGTAAGGTTCTTCGCGTTGCTTCGAATTAAACCACATGCTCCACCGCTTGTGCGGGCCCCCGTCAATTCCTTTGAGTTTCAACCTTGCGGTCGTACTCCCCAGGCGGAGTGCTTAATGCGTTAGCTGCGGCACTGAGTCCCGGAAAGGACCCAACACCTAGCACTCATCGTTTACGGCGTGGACTACCAGGGTATCTAATCCTGTTTGCTCCCCACGCTTTCGAGCCTCAGCGTCAGTTACAGACCAGAGAGCCGCTTTCGCCACCGGTGTTCCTCCATATATCTACGCATTTCACCGCTACACATGGAATTCCACTCTCCCCTTCTGCACTCAAGTTAAACAGTTTCCAAAGCGTACTATGGTTAAGCCACAGCCTTTAACTTCAGACTTATCTAACCGCCTGCGCTCGCTTTACGCCCAATAAATCCGGACAACGCTCGGGACCTACGTATTACCGCGGCTGCTGGCACGTAGTTAGCCGTCCCTTTCTGGTAAGATACCGTCACAGTGTGAACTTTCCACTCTCACACTCGTTCTTCTCTTACAACAGAGCTTTACGATCCGAAAACCTTCTTCACTCACGCGGCGTTGCTCGGTCAGACTTCCGTCCATTGCCGAAGATTCCCTACTGCTGCCTCCCGTAGGAGTCTGGGCCGTGTCTCAGTCCCAGTGTGGCCGATCACCCTCTCAGGTCGGCTATGTATCGTCGCCTTGGTGAGCCGTTACCCCACCAACTAGCTAATACAACGCAGGTCCATCTGGTAGTGGTGCATTTGCACCTTTTAATTGACTATCATGCAATAGTCAATATTATGCGGTATTAGCTATCGTTTCCAATAGTTATCCCCCGCTACCAGGTAGGTTACCTACGCGTTACTCACCCGTTCGCAACTCATCCAGAAGAGCAAGCTCCTCCTTCAGCGTTCTACTTGCATGTATTAGGCACGCCGCCAGCGTTCGTCCTGAGCCAGGATCAAACTCTCATTAAAAGTTTGAGTTCTCACTCATTTCTGTCACTGACAGATTTATTGTTTTTTCTTTGTTCAGTACTACAACATATGTTGTAGCGCCCTGCACATTGGTTCGTCTTGTTCAGTTTTCAAAGGTCTCTTTATCGTCTCTCTCAAGTCGACAACTATATCAGTATATCACCTAT
>NZ_AFUE01000008.1:2500-352565 GCF_000222765.1 Streptococcus cristatus ATCC 51100
TTAACACACCAGATTGTGGCTCTGGCATGCGTGGGTTCGATCCCCATCACTCGCCTATTTCTTTTGATTATTGGGGTATCGCCAAGCGGTAAGGCAAGGGACTTTGACTCCCTCATGCGTTGGTTCGAATCCAGCTACCCCAGTTACTTTGCCGGCGTGGCGGAATTGGCAGACGCGCTGGACTCAAAATCCAGTGTCCGCAAGGACGTGCCGGTTCGACCCCGGCCGCCGGTATAGTAATTAAGACAAGGTTTTCGGATCTTGTCTTTTTTTACCAATTTTTATTTTTGATTTGTTTGAGATTATTTATTTTATAATCATTCTTTTGCTTTATCTACATTTTTTTTCTGGCTGTTTAGATACTAGTAAGGATTCTTGTTTGTAATAGTAAATGACTTATTCAACTCTTTCTAAGGAGAGAAGCATATGGCAATGATAGAAGTGGAACATCTTCAGAAAAATTTTGTGAAGACGGTCAAGGAACCAGGGTTAAAGGGGGCTTTGCGCTCCTTTATTCATCCTGAAAAGCAGACCTTTGAAGCAGTCAAGGATTTGACTTTTGAGGTGCCCAAGGGGCAGATTTTAGGCTTTATCGGGGCTAATGGTGCTGGGAAGTCAACAACGATTAAAATGCTGACTGGGATTTTGAAACCGACATCTGGTTTTTGTCGTATTAATGGCAAGATTCCGCAGGATAATCGCCAAGACTATGTCAAAGATATTGGAGTGGTCTTCGGGCAAAGAACCCAGCTATGGTGGGATTTGGCTCTGCAAGAGACCTACACGGTCTTGAAAGAGATTTACGATGTGCCAGACTCGCTCTTCCATAAGCGTATGGATTTTTTAAATGAAGTCTTGGATTTGAAGGATTTTATCAAGGACCCCGTGCGGACTCTTTCACTTGGCCAACGGATGCGGGCGGACATTGCGGCTTCCTTGCTCCACAATCCTAAGGTTCTCTTTTTAGATGAGCCGACCATTGGCTTGGATGTGTCGGTCAAGGACAATATTCGTCGGGCCATTACCCAAATCAATCAGGAGGAAGAGACCACTATTCTCTTGACCACTCACGACTTGAGCGACATTGAGCAACTTTGTGATCGGATTTTTATGATTGATAAGGGGCAAGAGATTTTTGATGGGACGGTGAGCCAGCTCAAGGAAACCTTTGGCAAGATGAAGACTCTTTCCTTTGAACTGCTACCAGGTCAAAGTCATCTCGTTTCTCACTATGAAGGCTTTTCGGATATGACCATTGATAGACAAGGAAATAGCCTTAATATTGAATTTGATAGTTCCCGCTACCAATCAGCTGATATTATCAAGCAAACCCTGTCTGATTTTGAGATTCGTGATTTGAAGATGTTGGATACGGATATCGAGGATATTATTCGTCGCTTCTACCGAAAGGAGCTCTAAGATGGTCAAATTGTGGCGACGTTATAAACCCTTTATCAATGCAGGGATTCAGGAGTTGATTACCTATCGAGTCAACTTTCTTCTTTATCGGATTGGCGATGTCATGGGTGCTTTTGTGGAATTTTATCTCTGGAAGGCTGTCTTTGATTCCTCGCAAGAGTCTTTGATTCAGGGTTTCAGTATGGCAGATATCACCCTCTACATCATCATGAGTTTTGTGACTAATCTTCTGACTAGGTCGGATTCTTCCTTTATGATTGGCGAGGAGGTCAAGGATGGTTCCATTATCATGCGTTTGTTGAGACCAGTGCATTTTGCAGCTTCTTACCTCTTTACGGAACTTGGATCCAAGTGGTTGATTTTTATCTCTGTTGGACTGCCATTTTTAAGTGTCATCGTATTGATGAAAATTTTATCTAGGCAAGGGGTTGTAGAAGTGCTAGGATTAACCATCCTTTATCTCTTTAGCTTAATCCTAGCCTACCTGATCAACTTTTTCTTTAATATCTGCTTTGGATTTTCAGCCTTTGTGTTTAAAAATTTATGGGGCTCTAATCTGCTTAAGAATTCTCTGATTGACTTTATGTCTGGGAGTTTGATTCCCTTGGCTTTCTTTCCAAAGATTGTATCAGATATTCTGTCCTTTTTGCCTTTTTCATCCTTGATTTACACTCCGGTCATGATCATTGTTGGGAAATACGATGCCAGTCAGATTCTTCAAGCACTCTTGCTACAGTTCTTCTGGCTCATAGTGATGGTGGGCTTGTCTCAGTTGATTTGGAAACGGGTCCAGTCATTCATCACCATTCAAGGAGGTTAGTATGAAAAAATATCAACGCATGCATCTGATTTTTATCAGACAATACATCAAGCAAATCATGGAATACAAGGTCGATTTTGTGGTGGGCGTGTTAGGTGTCTTCCTGACCCAAGGCTTGAACCTCTTGTTTCTCAATGTACTCTTTCAACATATTCCATCTCTAGAAGGCTGGACCTTTCAAGAGATTGCTTTTATCTATGGTTTTTCCTTGATTCCCAAGGGATTGGACCATCTCTTTTTTGATAATCTCTGGGCACTGGGGCAACGCTTGGTGAGAAAGGGAGAATTTGACAAATACCTGACTCGTCCTATCAATCCTCTCTTTCATATTCTGGTTGAGACCTTTCAGATTGATGCCTTGGGCGAACTTTTGGTCGGAGGCATTCTGCTAGCGACAACGGTCACCAGTATTAGCTGGACCTTTCCTAAATTCCTGCTTTTCCTAGTCTGTATTCCTTTTGCGACCTTGATTTATACTTCCTTGAAAATTGCGACAGCCAGTATTGCTTTTTGGACCAAGCAGTCAGGTGCCATGATTTACATCTTCTATATGTTTAATGACTTTGCCAAGTACCCGATTTCCATTTACAATTCGCTTCTTCGTTGGTTGATTAGTTTTATCGTGCCTTTCGCCTTTACGGCCTACTACCCTGCCAGCTATTTCTTGCAGGACAAGAATGGACTCTTTAACATTGGTGGTTTGATTCTGATTTCCCTTGTTTGCTTTTTCATTTCCCTCAAACTTTGGGATAGGGGTTTGGACGCCTACGAAAGTGCTGGATCGTAAGAGTGAGTATAAATAAAGGGCGATATGCATGCAGAAAGTCTATGAATAAGAGAACTATTAGATACAGTATAAGGACAAGGTTTGCGGCCTTGTCTTTTCTAATATATTTTAAGGTATCTATCTTTTAAATTTTACTTTTGGAATGAATAAATTCTACTTATCTTTCTAAAATGGTAGAATAGATTTAAGATTTGGTAAGAAGGAGAGCCTAATGAAATTGAGATTGGAAAATAAAGAATCTGAACGTGTCCAAGAACTTGGAAATTTAATCCGAGCCTATAATCGCTCTAAAAGGGAAGCTTCAACAAGTGAGCCTCTCAATATCTTTGTCGAAGATGAGGACGGAAATTTAATGGGCGGCCTAGTAGCCGAAACGTTTGGTTATTGGCTGGAAATTGAGTATTTATATGTGAGTGAGGCTTTACGAGGGCAAGGACTTGGCTCGGATATTTTGCAAAGGGCAGAAAAGGAAGCTCGTGACAGGAAGTGTAAGTATTCGTTTGTGGATACCTTCCATTTCCAAGCGCCAGATTTTTATAAAAAGCATGGCTATGAGGAAGTATTTAGATTAAAAGAATATCCTTATACAGGTGAGCGATATTATTATACGAAAGAGTTATAATTTATCCAAGGATAGATAGCAGATTTCTACCTGACAAATGTAGCGATTTTTGGTATAATATCATGAGGTGATTTTATGGCAAATTTGAATAGATATAAGTTTACATTTGGAAGCAAAACCTTAACTTTAACAACAGAACACGATAATCTTTTCATGGAAGAAGTGGAGCGGGTTGCTAAGGAAAAATATAAGGCCATTAAAGAGCAGATGCCTGCGGCGGATGATGAAGTCTTGGCCATTTTGTTGGCGATTAATAGTTTATCTACCCAGCTCAGCCGCGAGATTGAGTTTGATGATAAGGAAAAAGAATTGGAAAGCCTTCGTCACAAAATGCTTAGCGAATTAAGAGAAAAGTCAGCTAATACAGGGGAAAGATAGTGTTTGCGATTATTATTTTACTAATATTAGCTTGGAGCTTTTATATTGGCTACTCGCGTGGGATTGTTCTGCAGGGTTATTATGCTGCTATGACGATTGTATCCATGCTGGTGGCTGGAGCTCTATATCAGGACTTGGCTAAGTCTATCAGCTTGTGGGTGCCCTATGCTAGCGCTGTTAAAGGCAGCTCGACTTATTTCTTTGCAAGTTCTCAACTTTTCCATTTGGATAAGGTTTTTTATGCGGGGCTGGCTTATCTTCTTGTTTTTAGTCTTGTTTATATAGTAGGCCGCTTTTTGGGGATTTTTGTAAATTTAATTCCCTATCCGAATAAGTGGGATACCAAAGTTTTTAATATGGTCAGTGGGGCTATTGCGGTCTTCATCTCACTCTTTGTCATCGAGATGGGACTGACTATTTTAGCTACTGTGCCCATGTCCTTTATCCAAGAACGCTTAAATTCGAGTTTGCTGATTCGGTTTATTATCAATCACACGCCTGTAACTTCATCCATTTTACATGACCTTTGGGTCACAAAAATTATCGGATAATTAAGACTCAGTTGCCCTGTAGCTGAGTTTCTTTTTCAGTTTAAATCATATAGAAATAGAATGAACATGATGAATCATAAAATTTTAGAAACTTTGGAATTTGATAAAATTAAGGAACTTTTTTCTCCCTATCTGCTGACTGAGCTGGGAGGGTTGGAGTTGAAGCAGCTCCAGCCAAACAGTAAAAAAGAATCAATTGCTGCTGCTTTTTTGGAAATGTCCGATATGCGGCAGATTTTTGTGCAACATCCGCACTTTAGTTTGGGAGCCATTCAGGATATTAGGGGCTTAACCAAGCGCCTAGAGCTGGATAGTGACCTTAATATCGAGGAGTTTTTAGCCCTCAAGCGGATCTTGGCTGTGACGCATGAGCTGGTGTCCTTCTACGAGGACTTGGAAAATGTCCAATTGGAGCGTTTGGATCGCCTTTTTAACAATCTAGTAGAGTTTCCTAGTATTCAGGGGAGCCTGCAAGCTATCAATGATGGGGGCTTTCTCGAAAGTTTTGCTAGTGAAGAGTTGAGCCGTATTCGCCGGAAAATCCAAGAAAATGAAGTTCAGGTTCGAGATATTCTGCAAGAGATTCTCAAAACCAAGGGAGATATGCTAGCAGACCAAGTGGTGGCCAGTCGGAATGGCCGTAATGTACTACCTGTGAAAAATACCTACCGTAACCGTATTGCGGGTGTCGTTCACGATATTTCGGCCAGCGGAAGTACGGTTTACATTGAGCCGCGGGCGGTGGTCAATCTCAATGAAGAGATTGCCAGCAGTCGGGCGGACGAGCGCTATGAAATTCAGAGGATTTTGCAAGCTATGTCGGATATGATACGGCCTCATGCGGCTGAAATTGCCAACAATGCTTGGATTATCGGCCATCTAGATCTGGTGCGTGCCAAGGTCCGCTTCATGCAGGAGACGGGAGCGGTGGTGCCAGACCTGTCGGAAGAGCAGGACATCCAACTGCTCAGTGTCCGCCATCCACTGATTGAAAATGCAGTGGCTAATGACCTGCATTTTGGGCCTGATTTGACAGCGATTGTCATTACTGGGCCTAACACGGGTGGTAAGACCATCATGCTGAAGACCTTGGGCTTGGCTCAGATTATGGCTCAGTCAGGTCTGCCGATTCTGGCGGATAAGGGCAGTCGCGTCGGGATTTTCAGTCAGATTTTTGCAGACATTGGCGATGAGCAGTCGATTGAGCAGAGCCTGTCGACTTTCTCCAGTCACATGACTAATATCGTCTCTATTTTAGAGCAGGTTGATAGCGAGAGTCTGGTTCTGCTGGACGAGCTGGGAGCTGGGACTGACCCGCAAGAAGGAGCAGCTCTGGCGATTGCTATCTTAGAAGATTTGCGGCTAAGACAGATTAAAACCATGGCGACGACCCACTATCCTGAGCTCAAAGCCTATGGGATTGAGATGGATTGGGTGGAAAATGCCAGCATGGAATTTGATACAGATAGTTTGCGGCCGACCTATCGCTTTATGCAGGGAGTACCTGGCCGCTCCAATGCCTTTGAAATTGCTCGGCGTTTGGGCTTGTCGGAAGTTATCGTTGGCCACGCCCAAGAGCAGACCGATACAGACAGTGATGTCAATCGGATCATTGAGCGCCTGGAAGAGCAGACGTTGGAAAGCCGCAAGCGCTTGGATAATATCCGCGAAGTAGAGCAGGAAAATCTTAAATTTAACCGAGCCCTCAAAAAACTTTACAATGAGTTTAACCGAGAAAAGGAAACCGAGCTCAATAAGGCACGCTTGGAAGCCCAGGAAATCGTGGATATGGCGTTAGCGGAAAGCGAGAGCATTCTCAAAAATCTCCATGATAAATCTAGTCTCAAACCGCATGAGATTATCGAAGCTAAGGCTCAGCTTAAAAAGTTGGCACCAGAAACGGTTGATTTATCAAAGAATAAAGTGCTGCAGCAGGCTAAGAAAAATCGGGCGCCCAAGGTGGGAGATGATATCCTGGTCACCAGCTATGGTCAGCGGGGAACTTTGGTCAAGCATCTCAAAGACGGGCGCTGGGAGGCCCAGGTCGGTCTTATCAAGATGACTCTAGAAGAGCAGGAATTTAACTTACTCAAGGCTGAAAAGGAGCAGCAGCCTAAGCGTAAGCAGGTCAATGTGGTCAAGCGGTCCAATACTAATGGACCCAAAGCTAGGCTGGATCTGCGTGGCAAACGCTATGAAGAGGCCATGGAAGAGCTTGATGCCTTTATCGATCAAGCACTCCTCAATAACATGGCTCAGGTGGATATTATCCACGGTATCGGAACGGGTGTCATCCGTGAAGGGGTGACCAAATACCTCCGCCGTAACAAGCAGGTCAAGTCCTTTGGCTATGCCCCGCAAAATGCTGGTGGCAGTGGCGCGACGATTGTAATCTTTAAGTAGGGAAGCATAGGGTAGTCCGTAGCAAATATTTTCTTTTCCTCTGGGTTTGGTGTACAATATTATCAAAAGTAAGCAATAAAAGGAGAAAATTTATGGTAGCAGCAGTTACAGATGCAACATTCGCTGAAGAGACAAAAGACGGACTGGTTCTGATTGATTTTTGGGCAACTTGGTGCGGTCCCTGTCGTATGCAGGCGCCTATCTTGGAGCAGTTGGCAGAGGAAGTTCATGAAGATGAACTGAAAATCCTTAAAATGGATGTGGATGAAAATCCTAATACTGCCCGTGAATTTGGTATTATGTCCATTCCGACCCTTCTGTTCAAGAAAGACGGTCAAGTCGTGAAGCAAGTAGCCGGTGTTCATACGAAGGAGCAACTGAAGGCTATTTTGGCAGAGTTAAGCTAAGCAAGAAGCCTCAGGGCTTCTTTTTGTGTTAAAAAACGTTTACATGTTTAAAGTTTGTTATAAAACATTGACAAAAACCGAATATTATTTTAAAATAATAGAAAATTTAGAATAAACACCGAATGAAGTTTTTCAGAAATAAGCGTTTGAATCTTATGACTGTGAAATGGACGGAACTCTGGAGAGACCATGATTGGCACCGAAGGGGCAAGGCAGGCAACTGCTCAAACTCTCAGGTAAAAGGACAGAGCAAGGGAAGGACAGGAGTAGGTCATTCTCAGGCATCCAGAGTACATGTGTAAACATGTACTTTTCTTTTTCTCGGTGTGGAAAAGGAGCATAAGACTTATGTTGAAGTTGCTGAATCAAATTGATTCTTTGGTCTGGGGGCCTCCCCTTTTGATTTTATTAGTTGGAACAGGAATTTATCTGACTCTTCGTCTGAGGTTGTTACAGATTTCGCGTCTTTCTCGAGCCTTTCGCCTAATTTTTGTATCCGGAGAGGATCATCATGGAGACGTGTCAAGCTTTGCGGCTCTCTGTACGGCTCTGGCTGCGACTGTGGGAACGGGAAATATCATTGGAGTGGCAACTGCCATTAAAACCGGTGGACCGGGCGCCCTCTTCTGGATGTGGGTGGCTGCTTTCTTTGGGATGGCGACGAAGTATGCCGAAGGCCTCTTAGCTATCAAGTACCGCCGCAAGGATGCTCATGGTGCTATGGCGGGCGGACCCATGCACTATATCCTATTAGGAATGGGCGAGAAGTGGCGCCCGCTGGCCATCTTTTTCGCGATAGCTGGTATCTTGGTGGCTCTCTTGGGGATTGGGACCTTTACGCAGGTCAATTCCATCACAGAGGCCATGCAGAATACCATTCAGCTGCCTCCAGCTGTGACAGCTTCTATCTTGGCTATTTTGGTGGCTCTGGTTATTTTCAGCGGCATCCAGTCTATTGCCCGAGTATCGACCAAGGTTGTGCCCTTTATGGCAGCGATTTATATCTTGGGGACTGTGACTGTCTTAGCGGTCAATCTAGATCGATTGCTGCCAACCCTCCAACTGGTCTTTAGTTCTGCTTTTAGTCAGACGGCTGCTGTCGGTGGCTTTGCCGGTGCGACCATCCAGATGGCAATTCAAAACGGGGTCGCGCGTGGAGTTTTCTCCAATGAATCTGGCTTGGGATCAGCCCCTATTGCAGCGGCGGCAGCTCGGACCAAGGAACCGGTAGAACAGGGCTTGATTTCTATGACCGGAACCTTCATTGATACCCTGATCATTTGTAGTTTGACAGGATTGACGATTTTAATTACAGGAGTCTGGGATGGCAATCTTAATGGTGTGTCTTTGACTCAGGCAGCCTTTGCGACTGTCTTTGCCAATTTTGGTCCAATCCTTCTATCCGTTTTTCTAGTTCTGTTTGCTTTTACCACTATTTTAGGCTGGAACTACTACGGTGAGCGCTGCTTTGAGTTCCTGTTTGGTGTCAAATATATTCGCTTGTACCGAATTATCTTTGTTGCTATGGTGCTCTTAGGGGGCTTTATTGAGCTAGAAGCAGTTTGGGTCATTGCCGATATTGTCAATGCCTTGATGGCCTTGCCAAATCTGATTGCTCTTTTGGCCTTATCTCCGGTTATTATTGCTGAGACCAAAAAGTATTTTGACAAGAAGGGCTGAGTTTCCATTTGCTGGATTTTTGAAAGAAGATTTTCTTGCTAAAGCTGCTTTGCCAGCTTTAGTTTTTTATGGCTGGGAAATCTCTCGTCTTTTGTTATTGGTCAAAACATGGTATAATGAAGTATTAAGATTCTAGGAGGAAATGACATGCGTTGTCCCAAATGTGGCGGAAGCAAATCAAGTGTGGTTGACAGCCGGCAGGCAGAAGATGGAAATACAATCCGTCGTCGCCGTGAATGCGAGGAATGCCAGCATCGTTTTACAACTTATGAGCGCGTGGAAGAAAGAACCCTAGTCGTTGTCAAAAAAGATGGGACGCGTGAGCAGTTTTCTCGGGATAAGATATTTAATGGAATCATCCGCTCCGCTCAGAAGCGTCCGGTCTCAAGTGACGAGATCGAAGAATTGGTCAATCGGATTGAGCAAAAACTTCGCAGTCAGAGCGAAAATGAAATTGCTAGCGAATATATTGGCTCTCTGGTCATGGATGAGCTGGCCGAGCTGGATGAGATTACCTATGTCCGTTTTGCCAGTGTTTATCGGAGTTTTAAGGATGTTGGCGAGCTGGAAAGCCTTTTGAAGCAGATTACCAAGGGTTCTAAGAAGAAAAAGGAAAAATAAGGGCTTATGAAACCAAATGATCATTTTTCTTTCTTGTCTAATAACCAGGTCAGTCAGGATATGAGCGGGCTGACCCGTTATTATCTACCTATTGTGGGCAAGGATGCAGTGGCGCTTTATCTTTATCTGGTTTCTTTTTGGGATAACGGAGCTCAGCAACGACTTTTCAGCCATATTTTAAATCATCTTGATTTTGGTATGGAAGTGTTGGAGAGGAGCTTGGAACGTCTATCAGCTATTGGCTTGCTAGAGCTTTTCCAGACGGAGACGGGATTTTTCATCCGACTCTATCCAACCTTGTCCGCTGAGGACTTCTTTGCTCATCATGTGTACAGTAGTCTTTTGGAGAAAAAGATTGGTCAGGCGGCAGTAGACAAGCTACGACCAGAAAATCCAGCTGGACAAAAAATCGGTGCTTCTTTTAGCCAGATTTATGGCATGGAAGAGGTCGGTCCGACGAGAACCAGTCGCCAGAATGATTTTGACTTGACGCATTTTAAACAGAGAATGGCTCAGGATGGCTTGCGTTTTGCGGATGAAAAATCGGATCTCTTGGACTTGTTTGCTATTGCGGAGCAGAAGAAATGGACCTGGTATGAGACCTATGTCTTAGCGCGTGAAACGGCTGTGTCACATGTGATTTCGACGAAACGGATGCAGCAAAAGATTCAGCAGAAACCAGTCTCGGGAGATTTTTCTCAGCAAGAGCAGTCCATTATCCGTGAGGCTAAAAGCAAGCAGCCCTTGCTCTTTTTGGCAGAAATCAAGAAAACCCGTCAAGCGGCCATTACGCGTAGTGAACGGAAGTTGATTCGGGATTTGGCAGAGATGGGGCTTTTGGATGAAGTTATCAATATCATCCTGCTACTGACTTTTAATAAGGTAGATTCGGCCAATCTCAATGAGAAGTACGCCCTCAAGGTGGCCAATGACTTTTCTTATCAAAAGGTGACCTCGGCTGAAGAGGCAGTCCTGAAAATCCGTGAGCGTAATCAGCAGACGAATAGTCGTCCTGCGCAAGTCAGCCCAGCTGCTGCTAAAAGCAATGTGCCGAACTGGAGTCAGCCGGATTACAAGAATGAAACCAGCTTAGAAAAACAAGCGGAACTAGAAGAACAAAAAAGAAGACTTTTAGCGAGACTGGAAGAGGGAGGCGATTAAATGGAAAAAATAGGACAGGCAATGCCTCATATGAATAAGGTGAAGCAGTTTGATTATCAAAAATTAGTCCAGCAGATTTTAGCAGATCCAGATATCGCCGCCTTTATCAGTCGAGAACAACTGTCTCCAACCGAAATTCAACGGAGCATTTCTAAGTTCAATCAATTCATTACCGAACGAGATCGTTTCCTGCTAGAAGATCAGAACTATATTGCTAAGGGTTATAAGCCAATTTTGGTGAAAAATGAAGGCTATGCGGATGTTGCCTATGAGGAAACACCTGAGTTGATCGAGCAGGAGAGACAGGAAGCGATTAGAAACCGTCTCAACCTCATCAATCTACCCACCAGTCTAAAAGAAGCTAGTTTGGCCAAAGTAGACTTAGACGATGTCGGTCGTTACAAGGCTTTTGAACTCTTGACCAGTTTTGTTGCGGATTTTCCGCATTATCAGAAGGCTGTTTATCTCTACGGAGATTTCGGCGTAGGTAAGAGCTACATGATGGCTGCGCTGGCACATGATTTGTCAGAAAAACGTAGTGCTTCAACGACTCTGCTTCACTATCCAAGCTTTGTTTTGGATGTTAAAAATGCTATCAGTTCCGGCTTGGTCAAGGACAAGATTGACCAGGTCAAGATAGCTCAAGTGCTGATTTTGGACGATATCGGTGCAGAGCAGTCTAGCCCTTGGATGAGAGATGAGATTTTGCAGGTCATTCTCCAGCACCGCATGCAGGAAAATCTGCCAACTTTCTTTACTTCTAACTTTAGTTTTGCAGATTTGGAGCGTCACTTTGCTAATTCTAAGAATGGCGATGAGACCTGGCAAGCTAAGCGGGTTATGGAGCGGATTAAGTTTTTAGCTCAAGAAGTACACCTAGAAGGAGAAAATCGCCGATGAATGAAACAATTAACTTAATGAAGGCTCATACGTCTGTTCGGCGCTTTACGAAAGAGCAGATTTCGGATAAGGAATTACGTGCCATCATTGATGCTGGGCGGGCTGCGTCCAGCTGGAAGAATTTTCAGTCCTATTCGATCATTGTAGTGCGAAGCAAAGAGAAAAAAGAAGCCCTCTTTGACTTGGTGCCCCAAGAAGCCATTCGGCAGTCTTCGGCCTTCCTGCTTTTTGTTGGCGACCTCAATCGTGCTCAAAAGGGCGTTCACATGCATACGGAAGACTTTTATCCTGAGGGAACAGAAAATCTCCTGATTAGCTCAGTAGATGCTGCTTTAGCTGGACAAAATACTCTGTTAGCAGCTGAAAGTTTGGGTTATGGCGGCGTTATTATTGGTTTAGTTCGCTATGAAGCTTCAAAAATTGCCCAGCTCTTTAATCTGCCAGACTATACTTATCCAGTTTTCGGCATGGCTTTAGGAAAGCCTAATCAAAACCATGCTGTCAAACCACGTCTGCCTTATGAAGCGGTGGTCTTTGAGGAAGAATACTGTGAGCAACTCAGCTCAGTCATCGAGGCCTATGACCGTGTGCAGGCTGAGTATGCTGGTGAGAGAGCACAGGATACTTGGAGCCAGCGTTTGGCAGCCCAATTTGGTCAGGAGCCGAATCAAGCGATTGACCAACTATTCAAAGAAAAGAAATTAGAAAAATAAGGCGGAGCTCAGCTCGGTCCTAAAGAATGAAAGAGGAAAAACATGGCTTTACCAACTATTGCCATTGTCGGCCGTCCCAATGTCGGCAAGTCAACGCTATTTAACCGGATTGCGGGTGAGCGGATTTCCATTGTGGAAGACGTGGAAGGGGTTACTCGTGACCGCATCTATGCGACGGCAGATTGGCTGAATCGTAAGTTTAGTATTATTGATACAGGCGGAATTGACGATGTTGATGCGCCTTTTATGGAGCAAATCAAGCACCAAGCTGAGATTGCTATGGACGAGGCTGATGTTATCGTTTTTGTCGTGTCTGGCAAGGAAGGTATCACGGATGCGGACGAGTATGTCGCTCGCATGCTCTATAAGACCCACAAGCCGATTATCTTGGCGGTTAATAAAGTGGATAATCCCGAAATGCGCAATGAAATCTATGATTTCTATGCTCTGGGCTTGGGCGATCCATTTCCAGTATCTTCTGTCCATGGGATTGGTACAGGGGATGTTCTGGATGCTATCGTTGAAAATCTTCCACATGAAGAAGTCGTCGAAAATCCTGATATGATTAAGTTTAGCTTGATTGGCCGTCCTAATGTCGGTAAGTCCAGCTTGATCAATGCCATCTTGGGTGAGGATCGGGTCATTGCCAGTCCTGTGGCTGGTACCACGCGTGATGCTATTGATACGGTCTTTACAGACAGTGAAGGTCAGGAATTTACCATGATCGATACGGCTGGTATGCGCAAGTCAGGCAAGGTCTATGAAAATACAGAGAAATACTCTGTTATGCGGGCTATGCGGGCGATTGACCGCTCAGATGTCGTTCTGATGGTGCTGAATGCCGAAGAAGGAATTCGTGAGTACGACAAGCGAATCGCTGGCTTCGCTCATGAAGCAGGTAAAGGTATTGTTATCGTCGTCAATAAGTGGGATACGCTGGAAAAAGATAACCATACCATGAAAGACTGGGAAGAAGATATTCGTGACCAGTTCCAGTACTTGTCTTATGCCCCGATTATTTTTGTCTCTGCCCTGACCAAGCAGCGTCTCCATAAGCTGCCAGACATGATTAAGCAAATTAGTCAGAGTCAAAATACCCGTATTCCGTCAGCGGTACTCAATGATGTCATCATGGATGCTATCGCGATTAATCCGACGCCGACTGACAAGGGCAAACGTCTCAAAATTTTTTATGCGACTCAGGTTGCGACCAAACCGCCGACCTTTGTCATCTTTGTCAACGAAGAAGAGCTCATGCACTTCTCTTACCTGCGTTTCTTGGAAAATCAAATCCGCAAGGCCTTTGTCTTTGAGGGAACACCGATTCACTTGATTGCAAGGAAGCGGAAGTAGGACTTGCTTCGGACTGTTTATAAAGAAAAAATAAGAGCGATTTCAGGGAATTCATGGGCGGAAGCTTATCCTTAAATCCTTAAATTTGCTAGCTCAAAATTTGGAATAGACTGATGAGGGAAACTGAATTTGCAAAATTGAGTTTCTCTCATTTTTTAATGATGAGCTTTCTCCGTCTCAAGTCGGATTTGAGCTTAAAAAATGGTTTTTAAAAGAGTTTTAGCCTTAATTATGGTAAAATAATATCTGAATACTATTAGCTATCAAATGAATTGAATGAGGTCTTTATGATGAAAATCGGAATCGATCAAATCGGTTTTGCGACCAGCAATTATGTTTTAAAATTAGATCATCTGGCTGAGGAGCGGGGCATTGATCCCAACAAGCTCAGCAAGGGATTATTGATGAAGGAGATCAGCATTGCTCCTTTAACTGAGGATATTGTCACTTTGGGTGCGACAGCGGCTGAGCAAATCTTGACTGTTGAGGACAAGAAGGCCATTGATATGGTCATTGTCGCAACAGAGTCTAGCATCGACCAAAGCAAGGCGGCTTCGGTCTTTATTCATGGTCTTTTAGGCATTCAGCCCTTTGCTCGTAGCTTTGAAATTAAAGAGGCCTGCTATGGCGCAACTGCTGCTCTAGACTATGCCAAACTGCATATCAGACAATATCCAGAAAGCAAGGTCTTGGTCATCGCTAGTGACATTGCCAAATATGGAAAGGAAACGCCAGGCGAGCCGACTCAAGGCGCAGGCGCTGTCGCTATGTTGATCAGTCAAAATCCACGCATCCTTGAATTCAATGAAGATAATGTGGCTCAGACTCGTGATATTATGGATTTCTGGCGTCCAAATTACTCTACGACTCCTTACGTCAATGGTGTTTACTCAACCCAGCAGTACCTGGATTGTCTCAAGACGACTTGGAACGAATACCAAAAGCGTCATGGTTTAGCTTTGGGAGACTTTGCAGCGGTTTGTTTCCATCTTCCCTATCCAAAATTGGCGCTGAAGGGGCTGAATAAAATTATGGATAAAAACTTGTCTCAGGAGGAGCAAAAAGGCCTGCAAGAAAACTTTGACAAGTCTATTCTCTATAGCCAAAAGGTCGGAAACATCTACACAGGCTCCCTCTTTTTAGGGCTCTTGTCCCTCTTAGAAAACTCTGAAAATCTTAAGGCTGGTGACAAGATTGCTCTCTTTAGTTATGGGAGTGGCGCTGTGGCCGAGATTTTTAGTGCCAATCTGGTAGAAGGTTATGAAAAACAATTGACGACTAATCGTTTAGAGCAATTGAATCAACGTCAAGAACTGACGGTTGCTGCTTATGAAGAGCTTTTCTTTGCAGAAGCTCAGCTGGATGAAAACGGCTCAGCTGTTTTTTCTGACTACGATGACCAAGTTTACGCCTTGGTTCAAATCGATCAACACCAGCGCAAGTATATCAAAGTTGAGAAATCATCATGAAAATAAATTGGACCGGATTTTCTAAAAAAACGCCTGCAGAGCGACTAGAGTTTCTGAAAGCCCATGAGCTACTCCAGGCTGAGAATTGGCAAAATCTTGCTAATCAAAGCCATTTGCCGCTGGAGACAGCCAATCAAATGAGTGAAAATGTGCTTTCTGTTTTGGCTTTGCCTTATTCGATTGCACCGGACTTTCTCATAGATGGGCAGGTTTATCAGGTACCTTTTGCAACAGAGGAGCCCTCTGTCGTTGCTGCTGCTAGTTTTGCAGCAAAAATCATTCAGCGCAACGGCGGTTTCAAGACCAAGATTCATAATCGGCAGATGGTTGGGCAGGTCGCACTCTATGATGTGCCCGATGTAGCTAAAGCCCTGGAGCAGATCCAAAATGAGAAGTCAGCTTTATTAGAATTGGCAAATCAAGCCCATCCTTCCATCGTCAAGCGAGGAGGTGGGGCGCGTGACTTGCGAACGGATTTCCTGGGGGGAGAGACAGATTTTCTAGTTGTCTACCTTGTCGTGGACACTCAGGAAGCCATGGGTGCCAATATCCTTAATACAATGCTAGAAGCCCTAAAAGAACGATTAGAGGAGCTAACAGGTGGACAGAGCTTGATGGCCATCCTGTCTAACTATGCGACTGAGGCGCTCGTAACAGCCTCTTGTGAAATTGATTTCCACTCACTCAGTCGAGACAAGGCAGAAGCTGAACGAACTGCTCAAAGAATCGCTTTAGCTAGTCAGTTTGCAAAGCAGGATCCTTATCGGGCCAGCACGCATAATAAAGGTATTTTCAACGGAATTGATGCAGTTCTTTTGGCGACAGGTAATGACTGGCGGTCCATTGAAGCTGGGGCCCATGCCTATGCTGCTCGTGATGGCCGTTATCAAGGATTGAGTAACTGGGAGGCCAATCTAGAGGAAAGAAAACTCTATGGCCAGTTGACTCTACCCATGCCGGTTGCGGCCAAGGGAGGTTCCATTGGTCTTAATCCAATGGTCGTCGCTAGTTTTGATTTATTGGGGCAACCGACAGCCAAAGAATTAGCTTCGATTATCGCTTCTGTTGGTTTAGCGCAAAATTTTGCGGCTTTGAGAGCACTGGTGACCACGGGAATTCAGGCTGGCCACATGAAGCTCCAAGCTAAATCTCTAGCTTTATTGGCCGGTGCTCAGGAAGATGAGATTGCTGCTGTTGTTGCAGAACTTCTCAAAGAGAAGCAATTTAATCAGGCAAAAGCTAAGGAAATTCTAACTAAAATTCGTAAAGAAAAATGAGTCAATATGTATTGACTCATTTTTTATAGTGCAGAGGATGTTTCTTCAGGTAGCTGTAAATCTTTAAGACAACCGTCCCGCTAGCCATGCCGATAGAGATGACCAAGGCTAGGATGACGACCAAGGTAGCATTGACCATAGCATGACTGTAATCACCTGTCACAAAGAAGGCAGTTGTCCGATAGGAAATATATCCAGGTACTAGAGGCGCTAGAATGGCCAAAATAAAGACGACAGCCGGCGTTCTATAGATGATGCTGAGGATTTGGCTGGTACAGGAACCAATGATAGCAGCCACGAAGGTTGCAATGATAACATTGGTCGGCCCCTTGAGTAGGAGATAGAGTAGCCAAGTAGCCATTCCTAAAACTCCGCCAGGAATCAGCATACTACGCTGGACATTTAGAACGATTAGAAAAGTGATGATAGCCAGTAGGCTGGCCAGAGCTTGTAGTAAGAAAGTCAAGATTGTCATAGGCTTATTTCATAAGAATGAGGGCGACAGAAGTACCGGCCCCGAGAGCAAGGGTAATGAGGAGCGATTCAAAGAGTTTGCTCATTCCAGAGTTGATATGGTTGGTCATGATATCTCTAACTGAGTTGGTCAGAGCGATTCCTGGGACGAAGGGCATAACAGCTCCTGCGATGATCAAGTCTGCTGTTGAATCGAATCCTGAGTAGCGAGCCCAGATCTGGGCTAATAATCCGAAGACAAAAGCTCCAGCAAAGGCTGAAACAAAAGGAATTCGAATATATTTATCGACATAAAGGGAGAAAGAGAAGCCAAATAGAGTCGCGATACCGGCTCCAAGAGCATCGTAAAAATTTCCACCAAACATGATAGAAAAGAAAGGAGCACTGAGCGTGGCTGCTGTAATGAGTTCTCTTTTGCTATAAGGAACCCCTTTCGTTTTAAGTGCCCTTAGTTGTTCAAGAGCCTCTTCCAAATTGATTGCTCCACTGACTAATTGCCGAGAAACCTGATTGACATCGCAGACTTTCTCGATATTGTAGTTCATATGGATATTTCGCTTCATTCGAGAAATATTAGTATTTTCAATTGAAAAGAATATGGCAACGGGCATGGCTAAGGCATTGCAGTCCAGGATGCCTTGTGAATGGGCAATCCGGATCATAGTGTCTTCGACCCGATAAATCTCTGAGCCGCTTTGTAATAGCAAGGTCCCAGCTAGCATGATAACATCGACGGCCAGATTAAGATTTTTTTCATCTGTAGACATTTTCTCAGCCATTATATCCCCTTTTTTCTTTTCATTTCACAATAACTCTATTATAACATAAATGCTCAAAGCTATCTCTCCAAAGCAAAAGAAAACCAGCTGATTTTCAGCTGGTTTTACAATTAGGAAAGAGGCTTAGCTAAGTGCATCATCCATAGAAAGAACTTCGTGGAAGACACGTTGAGTCAATTCAGTCTTTTGCTCTGGAGTGAGGTATTTAGTGTTTACACAGTATCCAGAGATACGTACGATAACATCTTCGCCAGACATGATCTTGTCGTAAACATCTTGCAAGTCCATAACGTTCAAGTTAACGTGTTGTCCACCGTTTTCAAAGTAACCATCAAGGATTGTTACCAAGTTATCAACTTGTTCGTCACGAGTCTTACCAAGAGCACGAGGTGAAACTTGAGTTGTCAATGAGATACCATCAGCTGCATAACCAAAGTCCAAGCTAGCAAGTGAGTTCAAGTTTTGCAACCAGCCACCTTTAGCTTTGTTAGATGGGTTAGCACCTGGTGAGAAGAATTCAAGTTTAGACAAGTTCACAGAACCATCTTCGTTGAGGTATACACCTTTGTGGACTGGTGAGTTACCAGTTTGTTTAGAGTAAGCAACGTTAGATGTGATTGTCAAAAGTGATACAGTAGCTTCTGCGTCTTTGTAAAGTTTGTGGCTACGTAGACGAGTTGTGTAAGCTTCGATCAACCATTCTGCCAATTCGTTTGAACGTGGGTCATCTTCACCCCAACGTGGGTATTCACCGATTGTTTCGTAATCGTAGATGTAGCCATTTTCGTCACGGATTGGTTTAACTGTAGCGTACTTGATAGCTGACAATGTGTCAACAGTGTTAGCGAATCCGCAGATACCGAATCCCATGTTAGCACGTTGTTTAGTTGGCAAGAATGCCATTTGAACAGCTTCATAGTTGTACTTGTCAGTCATGTAGTGGATGATGTTCAAAGCATCTACATAAGTGTCAGTCAACCAGTCAAGTGATTTTTCAAAGTTCGCTTTAACTGATTCAAATTCAAGAACTTCGTCACGGATAGGATCGATGTCAAATACTTTGTAGTCTTTGTGAACATCGTCGTAACCACCGTTCAAACCAGTAAGAAGGGCTTTAAGAACGTTCACACGAGCACCGAAGTACTGGATGTTGTGACGTTGATCTTCGTTTTCTGGGTCAAGTGGTGACACACAGCATGAGATACAGCTCATTTCTCCGTATCCGTCTTTAGCCATTGTTGTTACACCTTCGTATTGGATAGAAGAGTGTTTGTGGCTCATATGCATACAGTAGCGACGGAATGAGTATGGAAGTTTGTCAGTCCAGAGAACTGTCAAGTTTGGCTCTGGAGAGTTACCGATATTGTCAAGAGTGTTCAAGAAACGGTAGTCCATCTTAGTAACACGGTGACGACCGTCGTTACCCATACCAGCCATAGAAGTTGTGATGAAGGTTGGGTCACCTGAGTACAATTGGTCATAAGCTTTTGTACGAGCAAACTTCACTGTACGAAGTTTCATAACGAAATCATCAACAAATTCTTGAATTTCTGATTCAGTAAATGTACCACGAGCAAGGTCACGTTCTGCAAAGATGTCGAGTACGATTGGCACACGTCCTAGAGATGTAGCAGCACCGTTGATCACACGGCAGACAGCCATGAAGGCGATGTTAACCCATTGGATCGCTTCTTTAACATTCATCGCTGGTTTGCGAACGTCAACACCGTAAAGGTCACCCAAGCGAACGACTTGTTGCAAAGCTTGGTATTGAAGGTTTACTTCTTCACGAAGGCGGATTGTTTCTTCGTCGATTTCTTTGATCGCATTCCAGTCGTTGACCTTTTCTTGCATCAAGTAGTCTGCACCGTAAAGAGCAAGACGTGCGTAAACACCGATGATACGTCCACGTGAGTAGGCATCTGGAAGACCAGTTACAGTGTGGGCGTGACGAGCACGACGGATGTTAGAAGTATAAGCACGAAAAATACCGTCGTTAACAGTTGTCACATATTTTGTGAAAATTTCGTGAACAGCTGGATCAGGTTCATAACCATTTTCCTTCAAAGTTGTTTCAGCCATACGGATACCACCTTTTGGCATGAAGTTCAATTTGAAGAGTTCATCGTTTTGAATACCGTAAATTAGTTCGTTATCTCTGTCGATATAACCAGCAGGGATATCTGCAATAGATGTTGGACGAGTGTCCATTGGGAAACGAGTTTCTTCGTAGTGAGCTTTTGTTTCTTCTACGATTTTCTTGATGTGGAGTGAGCGCTCAGTAGGACCTGCCAAGAAGCTTTCATCTCCATCATAAGGTGTGTAGTTGGCTTGAACGAAGCGAGAAACACTTGCTTTCTCTTTCCAGTCTTCACCTTTGAAGCCTTCCCAAGCTTTGTCAAAAATATCTTGAGCTTCCACAACTGTTTTAACAACCATTAGATTTTCCTCTTTATTCTAGCAACATAAACTGTTACATTTATAATTAAAGTATATCATAAGGTAATCGGTTTCACAAACGAATTTCAGTGCTAAAAGAGGCTTTCTTTTATAATACAGATTGATATTTTATTGCAAACTGTTTTATAATTTTGAAAATGGTAAATGAAAATAGTAGAAAGAAGCTGACTAGCTGAACTATTTTATACTTATTTTGAATGTTACTATGGAGAAATTTGTCCAATACTGAAATTCTTATTTTAACACTTTATCTATGTACTTCAGAAAGTTTCTCACATTTTCCGGTCTTGCTTTTGAATAAAAATCCTTTGAAACTTGCTTTAAAAATGATAAAATTTGCTAAAGATCTATTCTAACTTATAGGAGCCGGCATGCTAATTTTTCCGCTAATTAATGACACATCGCGAAAGATCATTCATATTGATATGGATGCTTTTTTTGCTTCGGTCGAAGAGCGGGATAATCCTAAGCTCAAGGGAAAGCCTGTGATTATCGGTAGTGATCCGCGTCAGACGGGTGGACGTGGTGTGGTTTCGACTTGTAATTATGAAGCCAGAAAGTTCGGAGTTCATTCGGCTATGAGCTCCAAGGAAGCCTACGAGCGTTGCCCGCAGGGAATTTTTATTTCGGGAAATTATGAAAAATATCAAACAGTTGGTTTGCAGATTCGAGAGATTTTCAAGCGCTACACGGATAAAATTGAGCCCATGAGCATCGACGAGGCTTATCTGGATGTGACGAAAAATAAGTTGGGTATCAAATCTGCAGTCAAAATTGCCAAGCTGATCCAGCACGATATCTGGAATGAGCTGCAACTGACGGCTTCGGCAGGCGTTTCTTATAATAAGTTTCTAGCCAAGATTGCTAGTGATTATGAGAAGCCGCACGGTCTGACTGTTATTTTACCCGAAGAGGCAGAGGCCTTTTTGGCGTCTATGGACATTGCCAAGTTTCATGGGGTGGGTAAGAAGAGTGTCGAGAAACTGCATAAAATGGGTGTTTATACTGGTGCAGATCTGCTCAAGATATCGGAAATGACCTTGATTGATAAGTTCGGCCGCTTTGGCTTTGATCTCTACCGGAAAGCGCGTGGTATCAGCAATAGTCCGATCAAGTCCAATCGTATTCGCAAGTCTATCGGTAAGGAGCGGACCTATGCCAAATTGCTCCATGGCGAGGAGGATATAAAAAAAGAACTATCTCGCTTGGCAGCTAAGGTCGCTTTCAGCTTAGAGAAACACCAGAAAGCTGGCAAGACGGTTGTCCTCAAAATCCGCTATGCTGACTTTTCAACTCTAACTAAAAGGAGGACCTTGGAGCAAGAAACGAAGGAAGTCGAAGTGATTGAGCGGGTTAGTCATGAAATCTATGACAGCCTGGAAGAGCAGCCGCGAGGCGTTCGTTTATTAGGACTGACAGTGACGGGGTTTGGATAAGAATGTAAAAGAGTCTGGGACATAACTATCTCAGACTCTACTGTTTTAAAGGGGAATATTTGATAAGGCACTCTTGGTCGAATCTGAGTAAAGAAGGAACTTGTGAGGCTTTCTTAGTAAGGTTCTGTGACAGCATAAAAAGTAAAACCTATTGGATTCGGTTTCCATTTAATTGCCATCGCCAAAAATACTGTGAATATCTTCTTCTGTTATACCAATCATAGGATCAATTTTCTGGAAGTTTTCTTCTGTTAGGATATAGTTTTCCACAGGCGGTTCGCTGTTATCCACAGGATTGTGGATAATTTCTTGAGGGGGTTCTACATCTCCAAAACGTTCAATCAGGTAGGTTTTGCGGGCTGTTCCAGTATTCTTTACAGCGTAGTCAAAGGCTGACTTTTCCCCAAGTAGGATCAGTTTGCTCTTGGCTCGGGTAATAGCGGTGTAGACCAGATTGCGCTGGAGCATGCGGTGGCTGCTTCGGGTAATGGGAAGGATAACCACGGGAAACTCGCTGCCTTGAGACTTATGGATGCTCATGGCATAGGCTAGGCGAATTTTGTACCATTCGCTGCGCTGGTAGCTAATTTCATTGCCGTCAAAGTTGATGGTTAATTCATCCTGCTTGGAGTCGGTGTACTTAGCTGGGAGCAGGTCGACGATGTAGCCTAAGTCACCGTTAAAGACATTGCTTTCGGCATCATTGACCAAGTGGATGACCCGGTCTCCTTGTCGATATTGGCAATCGGGTGCCTCAAAGGTCAGCTGATCTTTTTCCACAGGATTGATCAGATTTTGCATGAGGCTGTTTATCTGGTCAATGCCTGCCTGTCCGCGGTACATGGGAGCCAGCACTTGTACATCCTGAGCTGGGATGCCGCTGCGAATAGCTGCGCTGGTAATTCGTTCAATCATGGGCGGGATGTGTTCATTTCGAGCTTCGAAATAGGAACGATCCGCTTTTTTCTCAGTAAAATCTTCTGGTAGTAGTCCTTTTTGGATTTGACTAGCCAGAGTGACAATGGTCGAATCTTGGCTCTGACGGTAAATTTTTTCCAGCTTGGTTTGGGGAATGCTCGGTATTTGCAGTAGGTCAGCTAATACCTGACCAGGACTGACAGAGGGCAACTGCTCTGCATCCCCAACCAAGAGCAGTTTGGTATTGGAAGAGATATTACTGAGGAGCTGATTGGCCAGCCAAGTGTCCACCATGGAGAACTCGTCTACGATGATAAAGTCAGCATCCAGATAATCATCCAAATGACTGGTATCATCATCTCCAGTCATACCGAGATGTCGGTGGATCGTAGCGCTGGGTAGTCCAGTCAATTCGTTCATACGGCGAGCAGCTCGACCAGTCGGAGCAGCAAGGAGAATGGGCAAATCTGCCTTCTTTTTCAAATCCAAGCCCCGAATCTGGCTATAGACAGCGATGATACCATTGATAACCGTTGTTTTTCCTGTTCCTGGTCCACCCGTCAGGATAAAGACTTTTTGTGTGATAGCGTCGAAAATGGCTTGCTTCTGAATCTGATCATAGTGGATGCCTAGGTCATCTTCAGCTTGGCTGATGGCATTGAGGATTTTTTCGTCTTTAAAGCGATCCTGACGGCCTTTTTCCAAGAGGCGGACCAGATTGCTGCGGATGCCTTCCTCGGCAAAGAAGAGGCTGTTTTCAAAAATCTTGGTCTCAACATTTTGGACTTTGTCTTCTTCAATCAGGTGTGCCAATTCATCGGCTACCAGACTGGGGTCTAGCTCTACTTGGCGCGAACTTTCCAAAAGCTCAATAGTACGAGCCAATAGGTCTCTAGCTTCCAAATAGGTATCTCCAGTTTCCATACATTGGGTCAGAAGGGTATGAATCAAGCCAGCCCGAAAACGCTCAGGAGCATCACTTTCAATTCCCAACTGCTGGGCCAGCTGGTCAGCGATTTTAAAACCGATACCTTGGATATCTTCAACCAGTCGGTAGGGATAGTGCTCGACGATTTCCAGCGTTTCTTCCTTGTAGGTTTCCTGAATCTGAAAGGCTAGTTTGTTAGGAATGCCGTAGGCGGCCAGCTTAGCTAAGACCAGCTCTGTTCCATAGTTGAGTTGCAATTTGGCCACAAAGGCTTCTCGATTTTTGGCGGAAAGGCCAGTGATTTCTTTGAGTTTTTCTGGCTCAGCTAAAATCTTATCAATGGTTTCGTCCCCATAAAGATCCACAATTTTTGGGCTGTCTTGACCCCGATACCTTTAAAGTGATCACTGGAAAAATATTTAACCAGCCCCTTGCTAGTCGGTTTTGCCCTCTCGTAGCGGGAAATTTTTAGTTGCTGTCCGTACTTTGGATGTTGGACCAGGTTGCCCCAAAATGTATAATCCTCGCCTTCGATAATATCGGCCATGGTTCCGGTCACGATAATCTCAAAATCATCAAAATCTTCACAATCCGTGTCTTGGATATCCAAGAGGAGGATTCGAAAGAAATTGCTGGGATTTTCAAAAATGATGCGCTCAATAGTGCCTGAAAAATAAAATTCTGTCATTGTTTCTATATGCTCTTTAAAAAGCAAACCCAGCTGAGTAGTCAACTGAGTTTGGATGGAGTATACTCTTAAGTATTAGTAAGTCTTGAAAGGTAGGATTGGCCAGATACGAAATTTAGCCTCGCCTTGAATCTGACTGGATTTAAAGGCACCCACTTGACGGCTATCCTTGGACACGATACGATCGTCACCTAAAAGTAGGTACTCATTATCTAAGAGTTTAATGGTAAAGACGGGGCTACCTTCCTTGTCCACGGTAAAGGCCTGGGCTTGAGAGGCCAGCTTGCGGAAGAAAGTTCCGTTGTCCGTGTAATCCTTGCCTACATAAGTAGACTGGAGCTTGTCCTTTTTGAATTTCTTGATGTATTCGGTTAAGTAAGGTTCATCAGTTTTTTTACCATTGATATAAAGGGTGTCGTTTTCGTACTGAATGGTATCGCCCGGAAGACCAATCACTCGCTTGACGACTTCTTTCTTTTTGCCATCGTCATCCTTTTCAGAGGCTACGACAATATCGAAGCGATCAATGGACTGGTGTTTCAAAACCATCAAATATTCCCCATTGGCTAAGGTTGGGTCCATAGAGTGGCCGTCTACCTTGACAGGTGCCCAGAGCAGCCAGCGAGTGAGTAAGATGACAGAGATAATCAGGGTAAAGACTCCCCACTCCTTGAGGAAGGCACGGAAGTCAAAGCGTTTGTTTTTCATAGTCTACCTTTCTAAGAGCTTTTTAGCTTTTTCTGTATTTTTAAAATGAAGTTTAGCGGTATGCTGGAGGCCAGCCATTCCATAGGCTTGGAGGATTTGGCTAGCAACCTGGTCGCTCTTGCTTCCAGCTCCACTCGGAAGGGTATAGCCAAGCTCTTGACTCAGATTTTCCAGATTTTCCAGAAAGAGGTCGCGGGCGATAATGGAGCTAACAGCGACAGCTAGAAACTTTCCTTCCGCTTTCTCAATGAGACTAACAGGATTAGGGAAATGATTCTTTTCATTTTGTAGGTATTTGTCATAATTCTGCTGACTGGTAAAGGCATCGATAACTATTTTTTCTGGTCTTAACCTTTTTTGTAACAGCAGATAAATGGCTTGATTGTGAAGAGCTACCTTGACAGATACGGCATTGTAACCAGAGGCAACCACTTCGTTATATTTTTCTGGAGACAGGAGCAGAGCCTGATGTTGGATTTCCTTTTTCAAAATCGGTGCCAGTTGCCGAATCTTAAGGTCGGTCAAGGCCTTCGAATCGCCCACGCCCAACTTACGCAAGAAAGCGTGCTGTTCTGGACTGACAAAGGAAGCAACAACTGCTAAACCACCAAAGTAAGAGCCATTTCCGACCTCATCCGTACCTATAAGGGAGATCTTCTGAGAAGTCTTGCTGGCTTCCTCGGCTTGATGGCCGAAAAAAGCAGCATAGTGACCAGCTTTTTCTCCTTGGAAAAGAACCTTGCCAGAAGTATAGATACTGACAGTTGCCTGGTTCAATTTCAGTAGATATTGGATATACTGATTTTTACTAGGCACAAGCTTGTCTTGATATTTCTGGACAAAAGCCTCAATTTCTGCTCGTTTAGGACTCAAAGTAATACTTTCCATAGCCCCTATTGTACCACAAAATGAAACTAGGGAAAATGGGAAAAATAGGATATTTAAAAGATTATGAAAAAATTACACATTTTTCTTCTAAACATGACATCAATGTCATGTTGAACCACATATGGTTGTTGTATAATATAGGTGTTGAGTCAATGTTTGAAAAAAAACTGACCGCAAACAATATATTAACAAGGTTAAGAAGGCCTTGTAAAAAAGGAGAACACATATGGAAAACTTTGCTATGATGGACAACCAATTTGCTGCGTTGACTGAAGAAGAAATGATGATGATCGACGGTGGATGGGCATTCTACGGTATCCCTGTTGACATTTTCACAGTATCATTGGCTATTTTGGGTGGCTCATTGGTTTCAGGCTTCTTAGTAGGACTTTTCAGCTAATTTAATATTTTAAATAGAAGAAGGTGAATTTCATGAACAAAGATTTTAAATCATTGGATCAAAAATTTATGCCACTTACTGAAGCTGAATTGGTTGAAGTAGAAGGTGGATGGGTCGGTGGTGACCTTGTACGTGCCGTATTTGATATCGGTCGTGAAGTTGGTCGCACTGTACGTGGACTTGCTATTCGTGCATATGGTCGTATTCGTTCTAGAATTGGATCACGTTCTGGCTCTAGCAATCGTGGTGGTGCTAACAACGGTGGTGCTGCAAGTCCAGACGTTTTTAACTAATATTTTGTGTTTCGACATAGAGCCTCTTGTTCGTCTTGATTTGGACAAGAGGCTTTTTAATGTAGAATGGTCTGATAAAGTTACTTTATGTCTGTTTTTTAAGTAATTTTATGTTTACATGGAGTAAAACGACTGATACCATTGGAAAAATACGCCACATTAGTGTATGATAGAGATATCTATTTTTTGCTTGTTATGAAAGTTCTTCTCCCTAATTTATACTTGTTTTTTGCTGGAGAGAACCGCTATGGATAAAGTTGACAAGCAGTTTTTATTGAATAGTATGTTTACTAATTAGGAGTTTTTATGCGAGGGTCGCTCTCCATAAAAGCAAATTTACACTTTTGTGAATAAAGGAGTTTGTATGAGATTTACAAAGCGTCATTATAGAGCTCAAGTTGACGCGAGAGATTGTGGTGTAGCAGCGCTGGCCATGATTTATGGTTATTATGGTTCCTATTATTCTTTGGCCAGTTTGCGTGAAATGGCCAAAACGACCTTGAGGGGAACAACTGCTTTTGGGCTAGTGAAGGTTTCGGAAGAGTTAGGTTTTGAAACACGAGCCTTTAAAGCGGATATGTCTTTATTTGACATGAAGGGCATCGTTTATCCTTTTATCGCCCATGTTATCAAAGACAAGAAATTGCTTCACTATTATGTTGTGACTGGGCACGATAAACATTCGGTTTATATTGCGGATCCAGATCCGGCTGTAAAAATGACCAAGCTTTCTAAGGAACAGTTTGCGCAAGAGTGGACAGGTGTCTCTATTTTCATCGCCCCAGCGCCAGAATATAGACCACACAAGGAAAAGAAAAACGGTCTCTGGTCTTTTGTTCCGATTTTAATGAAACAAAAGGGACTGATTGCCAATATCGTTATTGCAACGATGCTGGTGACGATTATCAATATCGTGGGCTCTTACTACATGCAGGGGATTATTGATACTTACGTACCGAATCAGATGAGGAATACCTTAGGAATTATTTCTCTCGGTCTAATAGTCGTCTACATTTTGCAACAGGTCCTGACTTATGCTCAGAGCTATCTGCTCCTCATATTGGGCCAACGCCTTTCGATTGATGTGATTTTGTCCTATATTAAGCATGTCTTTCATCTACCCATGTCTTTTTTTGCGACGAGAAGGACAGGGGAAATCGTATCGCGCTTCAACGATGCCAATAGTATCATTGATGCCTTAGCTAGTACTATTCTGTCCATCTTTTTGGATGTGTCTATCGTTGTCGTCATGGCAATTGTTTTGTTCTCACAAAACTTCTATTTGTTCTTTATCAGTTTGCTTTCGCTGCCTATCTATATCGTCGTGATTTTCGCTTTCATGAAGCCATTTGAAAAAATGAATCGCGACACGATGGAATCCAATGCCATTCTGTCTTCTTCTATTATCGAAGATATCAATGGTATTGAGACGATCAAATCCTTGACAAGTGAAGATTTCCGCTATCAAAAGATTGATAGAGAATTTGTTGACTATCTGAAGAAATCATTTGCCTATAGTCGGATGGAAAATATCCAAATCGGCTTGAAGAAGACGGCTCAGCTCTTGCTGAATGTTGCAATCCTTTGGATGGGAGCCCTTTTGGTAATGGACAATAAAATGACCTTGGGGCAGTTGATTACTTATAATACTTTGCTGGTTTATTTCACAAATCCGCTGGAAAATATTATCAATTTACAGACCAAGCTTCAGACTGCCCAAGTTGCCAATAATCGCTTGAACGAGGTTTATCTGGTTGACTCTGAATTTATGGATAAAAAAGCGATCCGTGATTTGAGCATGACCAAGGGCGACATTGAGTTGCGAAATGTCAGCTACAAGTATGGCTATGGACGAAATGTTCTGTCGGATATTAATTTGACCATTGAAAGAGGCAGCAAGGTGGCATTTGTGGGAATTTCTGGTTCTGGAAAGACGACTCTTGCCAAGATGATCGTGAACTTTTACGATCCAAACGAGGGAGAAATTCTGGTTAATAATATCAACCTCAATCAGATTGACAAGCATGTCTTGCGCCGTCATATCAATTACTTGCCGCAACAGCCTTATGTCTTTAATGGTACCATTTTGGAGAATGTTCTCCTAGGTGCAAAACCCGGAACGACTCAGAAAGAAATCATTCGAGCGCTGGAAATTGCGGAAATTCGTGAAGATATTGAACGGATGCCTTTGAATTACCAAACAGAATTGACATCGGATGGTTCAGGAATTTCAGGTGGTCAGCGTCAGCGCTTG
The DNA here is from genome assembly GCF_000222765.1 of Streptococcus cristatus ATCC 51100. Taxonomy (GTDB): domain Bacteria; phylum Bacillota; class Bacilli; order Lactobacillales; family Streptococcaceae; genus Streptococcus; species Streptococcus cristatus. The sequence goes on from NZ_AFUE01000008.1 coordinate 31,288, forward strand.
GCCTTGGCTCGGGCTCTTTTGACCGATGCTCCTGTTTTGATCCTTGATGAGGCGACCAGCAATCTGGATATCTTGACAGAGAAAAAGATCATTGACAACCTTTTGGAGTTGGACAAGACCATCATTTTCATTGCCCATCGATTGACCATTGCGGAGCGATCTGAAAAAGTGGTTGTTCTGGACAAGGGTGAAATCGTGGAGCAAGGGACGCATGAAGAGTTGGTTGCTCAGGATGGTTTCTATGCTCATCTGGTGAATAGTTAGAAAGGAGAAAGAAGATGGAAGAACATTACTTAGAGAGTGCCGAATTTTATAACCGTAGATATTCTAGCTTTTCTGTGCGCGTGATTTTACCGACTTTCTTCTTGTTGATTTTTGTGGTCTTATTCTCTCTCTTTGCTAAAAAAGAAATCACTATTACTTCAGGTGCTTCTATTGAACCTAGCAAGATTCTAGCCAACATCCAATCAACCAGTAACAATGCCATTGTCACTAATAATTTGAAGGAAAATAAGGTTGTAAAAAAAGGGGATCTTTTAGTTCAGTATAAGTCTGATAGTGAAAATACTCAAAAAGAAACTTTCTCCTCTCAAGTAGAAAGCTTGAAGGAGCAAAAACGTCAGTTGGAGCTGCTGCAAGAAAGTCTGAAGACGGGGACTAGCCAGTTTTCAGGAGAGGATCGCTTCGGCTATGAGCAAGCATTTAATGATTATAAGAACCAAGCTGCGAGTATCCGTAGTAATACCGAACAGCAAAATTCGACCATTGCTTCTCAAAATTCAGCAGCTAGTAATTCACAGGCCGAGCTGGGGAATTTGATCAATGAAACAAATGCCAAATTAGCAGATTATCAGACCCTTAGAAATGCTATCCAAAATGGGACAAGTGTCCCTTCGACTAATGCTGGCTATAGCATCTATCAGGCTTATGAGACACAAGCCGCTGCAGATAGTCAAGGTCAGCTAAAGAGTCAGGTTCTTTCGCAAATTGATAGTCAGATTTCTCAGTTTGAATCAGCTCTTGCAGGTTATCGGGTGCAGTATGCGGGCTCTGGTGCTCAGCAGGCTTATTCTGGGAGCTTGGATAGTCAGCTTGAGTCTTTGAAAGCTCAGCAGTTGACTAAAGTTGGTCAAGAATTGACGGCCTTGAATCAAAAGATTTTAGAAGTTGAAAACAATCTCAAGGTGCAAGGTGGTATCACTCAAAAGGGCATGATCACAGCAACTGAAGATGGTATTCTCCACCTAAATCCTGAAACAGCAGGAGCGAATCTAGTTCCCGAAGGGAAGTTACTCGCTCAGTTGTATCCTGTTTTGACCAAGGAAAAAAAGGTCGTTATCACAACCTATGTGACCTCAAAAGATGTTGCTAGTCTGAAAAAAGGTGAGACTTTGCGTTTCACTGCAATGGATGGAAATAATAAAGAATTTGTTCTCAAATCTAAAATTTCAAACATTGACAGCAATGCAACGAAAACGGAAAAAGGAAACTTCTTTAAGGTGGAAGCTGAAATAACCTTAACGGGTGCTCAAGCCAAGAAGGTGCGTTATGGTATTGAAGGTCGTGCAGTAGTCATCACAGGAAGCAAAACTTACTTTGACTATTACTTGGATCAATTCTTGAGAAAGGACTAAAGGAAGAATAGTTGATAAGTTTTGATTGAAGTTTTTATCTCTCAAATATGAAAAAAACCATGGCTGTGTCCATGGTTTTTCTTGTTATGAGAGGGGAATTCTATTGCCAGATGTCCTGTATTTGCGTGATTTGAGCTTGGGCTTGTTTCTCAAAAATCTTGTATTTGTAAGTCAAGTCCTGAGCCATTTCCTTGATATTGTCTCGCTGTTCTTGGATAATGGCGAGATTGTGCTGGATGTTAGCTAAATTATCCTGAATTTTATCTAGGATATCAGATGTTTCGACGACTTCTTGGCTAATTGTCTTCCGGTTTTTGACCAATCGGTAGCTGGTCCAGGCGGCACCTGTGAACAGCATAAGATTTGAAAATTTCATAGTTCCTCCTTAAGCTTGAGCAATCTTTTCAGCCAATTGAGCTAAGGCTGGAAAATCTGGTTCGTGGGTTTCAAAGCTGATTTGTAAACCGTCTGTCTCTTCATAGCGAGGAGCTAGGTGGACATGGGTATGAAAGACGGTCTGGCCGGCGATTTCTTCGTTGTTGTTAAGGATGTTCATGCCCTTGGCGCCTGTTGCTTTCATGACCTTGCGGGCGATGTCTGGGACACGAGCGAAGAGCTGACTAGAACTGTCTGCATCCATTTCTAGGAGGTTTCTGAAATGCTGCTTGGGAACGACCAAAGTATGGCCTGGAGTGACCTGAGAAATGTCTAGAAAGGCAACTACCTGGTCATCTTCATAAACTTTAGAAGACGGGATCTCCCCTGCAATAATCTTACAAAAAATACAATCAGCCATAAATGATACCTCTATTCGCTAGATTTTGTTATAATATAAGAACTATTATACCAGATTTGGAGAAAATATGTTAGAAATCAAAGAGCTTACGGGCGGCTATGTAAATATCCCGGTTTTAAAGGATGTCAGCTTTGAAGTGGGCGATGGTCAGCTGGTCGGTTTAATTGGTCTCAATGGTGCTGGTAAATCCACTACCATCAATGAAATTATCGGTTTATTGACACCTTACAAGGGAGAAATTCGGATTGATGGTTTGCAGCTGGGAAAAAATCCTAGCGCTTACCGTAAGAAGATTGGCTTTATCCCAGAGACACCGAGCCTTTATGAGGAGTTGACCCTGCGTGAGCATATTGAAACGGTTGCCATGGCTTACGATATTGAGCAGGAAGTCGCTTTTGAGCGCGTGGAGCGCCTCTTAACTATCTTCCGACTCAAGGATAAGTTGGACTGGTTTCCAGTGCATTTCTCTAAGGGGATGAAGCAGAAGGTCATGATTATCTGTGCTTTCGTGGTAGATCCTAGTCTTTTTATCGTGGATGAGCCTTTTCTGGGGCTGGATCCGGTAGCTATTGCAGACCTTATCCAGCTCTTGGATGAGGAAAAGAAAAAAGGTAAGTCCATCCTCATGAGTACCCATGTTTTGGACTCAGCTGAGAAGATGTGTGATAGCTTTGTGATTTTGCATAAAGGGCAGGTGCGCGCCAAAGGCAATCTAGCTGAGTTGCGAGGAGAATTTCAGATGCCGGACGCTAGTCTCAATGACATCTATCTGGCCTTGACGGAAGAGGCTGCGCTATGAAAGAAGTATTTTCTAAACGCAAGCAAGATTTCCGTCAGCGCTGTCTGAAGTATCTGCGCTATGTTCTCAATGATCACTTTGTCTTGTTTTTATTGATTTTTCTCGGATTTTTGGCGGTTCAGTACAATCAATTGCTGCGGAATTTTCCTAGTCAGTCTTGGCCGATCGTAGCCGGATTAGTCTTATTCTCTGTGCTCATTCTTCCTTTTGGCAGTATTGCAACCTATCTTGAGAAGCCAGATATGCTTTTCTTGCTAGTGCAGGAGCAGGCGGTCATTGAGTTTGTCAACGGACAAATCCAGCGTTCTTATATCCTCTTTGGTCTGCTGCAAACCTTGTTGCTGATCTTGCTAGCGCCCCTGTTTTTGGCTCTAGGTTTGCCAATCTGGGGCTTTGGGCTGTACTGCCTCCTTATGTTATTGCTAAAATGGCTGGTCTTTCAATTCAAGGGGCGTCGCTTTTTCTTGTCTGACCGTCTCAATTGGCAATATGCAATTGCAGCTGAGGAAGGTCGTAAGCAGAAAGTTCTTCGTTTCTTTGCCCTCTTTACAAATGTGAAAGGCATTTCTAATAGTGTCAAAAGAAGGGCTTACTTGGACGGGTTGACAAGGTTTTTGCCTAAGACCCATGCTAAGACTTGGCAAAATATGTTTTTACGCTCCTATCTTCGCAATGGCGATTTATTCCCTCTGACCTTGCGTCTCCTATTTTTAGCCCTCTTGACGATTGTCTTCGTCAGCCAGTCTTGGATTGTTGCAGGTTTTGTCTTTCTTTTCAACTATCTTTTGCTCTTTCAGTTGTTGGCCTTGTATGAAGCCTTTGATTATCAGTATCTAACCCAGCTTTTCCCGGTGGATAGTAAGTCTAAAATCAAGGGTGCAAGACAGGTTATTATAGGGATTGGACATAGTGTTTTGCTTTTTGAAACGCTAGTGGCAGTGCTCTTTTTCCAAGATAAGATGGCAGTGTTAGCAATGCTTGGAGTGACAATCTTTTTGTATCTAGTCTATTTGCCATATAAACTAAAAAGATTGGTTGACTAAAAGAATGAAAATTAGTAAAATAGTGAGGAAACTTTTTAAGGAGGGGAATCATGGTCTTGGTTGATAACGAGCTAGCCCTGACACCAATAGCTGGTAAGAGCGGAAAGGCCTATATGGGAACTTATCCAGACGGGGGGCGAGTTTTCGTCAAGATGAATACGACCCCGATTCTGGCAGGCTTAGCCAGAGAACAAATTGCTCCGCAACTTCTGTGGAGTCGACGCTTGCCAGATGGCAATGTCATGAGTGGCCAAGAATGGCTTTCAGGCGCTATTTTAACGCCTAATGATATGTCTAAAAAGCAAGTGATCAATATTTTAACGCGTTTGCATCGGTCGAAGCCTCTGATGACTCAGTTGGCCAAATTGGGTTATATTTTGGAAACGCCAATCGATCTAATCAATAGCTGGCTCAATCAAGCGCCGGTCGTTTTGAGGAACAATCAGTACCTGCAATCTATTATTCGTGATTTGCGGCAAACGGTACCTGCTTTTCGTGAAGACTATGCAACGATTGTCCACGGTGATGTGCGTCATAGCAACTGGTTTCAGACGGACAGTGGCTTGATTTATTTGGTGGATTGGGATTCGGTTCGGCTGACGGACAGAATGTTGGATGTTGCTCATATATTGAGTCACTATATCCCAGATACCAATTGGCAGGAGTGGTTGACCTACTACGGTTATAAGTACAATGACAAGGTTATCAAAAAATTGTATTGGTTTGGTCAATACTCTTATCTGATGCAGATTGCTAAATATTACGAAAATAATGATTTAGAAAATGTGAACCGGGAGATTTACGCTCTACGCAACTTCCGTTCTAAGTATGGAAAGGTAAGATGAGAGTAAGAAATCGTAAGGGGGCGACTGAACTATTAGAAGCGAACCCCCACTATGTGGTTCTAAATCCAGTTGATGCCAAGGGAAAGTGGCGAGAAATTTTTGGAAACGACCATCCGATCCATGTTGAAGTTGGGAGTGGTAAAGGAGCTTTTATCACAGGGATGGCCAAGGCTAATCCAGACATCAATTACATCGGGATTGACATTCAGAAGTCTGTCCTCAGTTACGCCTTGGATAAGGTTTTGGAAGTTGGTGTACCCAATATCAAGCTACTTTGGGTGGATGGTTCGGAATTGACCAACTATTTTGCAGACGGAGAAATTGACCGACTTTACTTGAATTTCTCTGATCCATGGCCTAAGAAACGGCATGAAAAACGTCGGTTGACCTATAAGTCTTTCTTGGATACCTTCAAGCAAATTTTGCCAGAAAAAGGTGAAATCCACTTCAAGACGGATAATCGTGGCTTGTTTGAGTACAGTTTAGTCAGCTTTTCGCAGTATGGCATGGTTCTCAAAGGTGTTTGGCTAGATCTTCATGCCAGTGACTTTGAAGGCAATGTCCTAACTGAATATGAACAAAAATTCTCTAGCAAGGGTCAGGTTATTTACCGAGTCGAAGCAGAATTTCAATAAAAATAAAGAGAGTCTTAAACAGGTTTTCTATCTTAAGTGTCGGATTTTATGACTGACTTTTGTTGGATAGAGCCCTGCAGGGGCTCTTTTATTTTGTTTTGATCATCAAATTATCAAGATCATTTTTTGTTATTTTCACTCTCTTGAAACGGCGTTGCTAAAGCTTTTGGCTATCCCTATAATATGATATTACACTTTTATTACAGAAAAAAATTAGACAGCGAAATCCTTGATATAATAGGAAAAAAGCGGTATAATTATTAGTATGGTTTAATGTCTAAACTTTGACATTAGAACCACCAATCATATGTTATAAAATACTTTGCTGCTCAGGCGTTAAGGTGTTGAGTAATAGGTGGTTGAACTATATTTTAAAAAGGAGAGATGTTCATGGATAAAAATGCGAGACGCAGATTAAACCGTGCGAGTGCTGAGAAACGACTTCGATACTCAGTCCGTAAGTTTAATGTGGGCGTGGCTTCTGTAGCAGTCGCAGCTTTCATGTTCTTTGGGGGGAATGTCGTTTCAGCCGATACGTTAGCTAAGACGGATTCTTCAAGCACCTCTACGGAGAAAACGACCTCTGTGCCAGATTCAGGAGAAGATTCGGGAGCGAATGATTCTGACTCCGAGTCGGCCATAGAAAAGAATTCTACCGTAGCAACTGTCGCTGAAAGCAACGCAGTTTCAAATGCAGCATCTACAGCATCTTCTACCTCTGCTGAAGACCTATCAAGCAAAGTGGAAGAAAAAACTGTTAAATCAGAAGTTGCTTCAAAAAGTGAAGCAGCTTTAAAAGAGGCTACTTCACAAGTATCTAAAGCTTCAGTAGCGACTAGCCAATCAACTGCTGCAACTCAGTCTGAGGCTCGAGTTAGCCCAGCTACTTCAGCTACTGCAGAGTCAACTGCAGTTTCATCTGAAGCAGCTGCAGAGTCAACTGCCGCTGTAGAACCTGCTAAGGTATCAGTTGAAAAGGCAGCTAGCCAAGCAGCTAGTTTGGCAACAGCTAGCCAAGCAGCAAATGCAGTAGCCAAAAGCGAAGCTAACTCAACATTAGCAGCTGCTCAAAACGAAGTAAATAAAGGTTACGCTGATTTCCGTAAATCGGGAGAAAGCGGCTTCCGTTCGTTTGACCCGCAAACAGGAAAAACAACTGTAACGAAAGAAAACTTCCTTGACTACTTCAGATTGAATGGTTCAGCTACCTATAACCAATATGATGGTATCGTAACCCTTACTCCAGATGAAACCTCTAAGACAGGTAACTTCAGTCTGAAGAGTAAGATCAATATGAACCAAAGCTTTAAGCTGACTGGTGGAGTTAACCTTGGTGATAAGACTCAGGAACGCTATGGTGCCGATGGTATTGGTTTTGCCTTCCATACAGGGAATACAACAGACCTAGGTGCCGATGGTGGTAACCTTGGTATTGGTGGTTTGCGTAACGCGAATGGTTTCAAGCTGGATACTTTCTGGAACGTCCACACACCACCGAAAGGGAACCGTTTTGATACTAGCAATACGGACTCATTCCAATATGGTTGGGCGGAAGACCCTCGTCTGGGACAATTTGGTGCCTGGGTAAATACTACTCATAAAAAAGTTCGTGGTGGAGGTATCTTCACTGGTGGTGAGTATGACCGCTGGTGGGCTGAGACAGATGCTGGTAGTGCTCAACGTCTAGACTCAAGTGACTTGGATGGTCGTTTCCACAGATTTGCTATCCAGTATGACGGTGTAACCAAGGAATTAACTGTCTCTTACGAAAGTAATCTTGGGATTAAGCAATGGAAGAAGAAAGTTTCTACTCCAGAACAACTGATGTCCATGGTGGTTACGGCGACGACTGGTAACTACAAGAACTTGCAACAGTTCCAAATCAAACGCTTCGACTTCTATCAAAGTGCCTCTGTTGACGTACGTTATGAAGATGAGCAAGGTCGAGAAATCGCTGAAGGCTCAGTAACTTATCCACAAGGTGCCTTCAAGGCTAAGCCTTATACCACTGAACAGAAGACGATTCCTGGCTATGGTTTCATTGGAATGAAGAGAGGTAGCTTGCCACCTTCAGGAACTCTGGCTGACTGGGGTACCAACGGTACAGTAACCTACGTTTACCGTAGAGGTGCAACTGATACGAAGACAGAAAAGAAGACAGTCTCTCGTACTATTTATTATAAATATAAACCAGGTGTGACAGGACCGACACTTCCGCCAGCTTACACTCAAACAGCTGAGTTCACTCGGACTGTGACAGGTGGTAGACCAGGTCCATGGAGTCCTGCATCTAAGAATTTTGCACCTGTAGATTCTCTAGATGTCCCAGGATATACTCCAGATACAGCAACTGTTCCCGGAGTTACAGTAAATCCAAATTCTACTCCAAGTGATGTAACGGTTTACTACGACAAGAATGCTCCAAAAGTAACAACTGAAACCAAAGATGTTACTCGTACAATTGCTTATGAATACGAAGATGGTGTGACTTCAGGTCGTCCAGCCCTTCCACGTGAAGTACAACAAAATGTACGATTCACACGACAAGTGTCAGAAGATGCAAGAACTGGTAAGAAGACATACGGCAACTGGACTCCAAGCACTCGAACTGTAGATGCGGTTGATACACCAGCAATTCAAGGCTTTACACCAAATAAAACTCGTGTAAATTCAGCTACTGTTTCACCAACAGATCCAAGCTGGCGTGAAATTGTTTCATACCGTAAGAATAATCCAAAAGTAACAACTGAAACAAAAGACGTTACTCGTACAATCGCTTACGAATATGAAGATGGTGTGACTAGAAATCGTCCAGCTCTTCCACAACCAGTTGAACAAACAGTTCAATTTACTCGTCAAGTATCAGAAGATCCAGTAACTGGTAAGAAGACATACGGCAACTGGACACCTAGCCGTCAAAATGTTGCTGCGGTTGATAGCCCAGAAGTAGCAGGCTTTACACCAAACAAACCACGTGTAAATTCAGCCTCTGTTGCTCCAACAGATCCAAGTTGGCGTGAAATTGTAAGCTATTCAGCTGCAGATCAAAAGGGAAGCATCGTTTACCGTACAGATGGTAAAAATGGTGTTCCAGCTAAGACCCTTCACACAGACAACGTAACTGGTAAGTCAGATACACCTGTAAACTATACAACAACTGCGAAAATCAACGAATTTAAACAGTTGGGTTATGATCTTGTTAGCGACGGCTTTACTAAAGCTGGCGGTCAAAGATTTGACAGTAATAACAATGTAGATCAAACATGGGAAGTTGTTCTTACTCCACGTATTGAGACAAAACAAGAAACAAAAGATGTTACTCGTAACGTTCGTTACCAATACAAGGATGGAGTGACCGCAGGTCGTCCAGCACTTCCTCGTCCAGTTACTCAAACAACAACATTTACTCGCCCAGTTTCTGTGAACAAGGTGACAGGTGTTGAAACTCCTGGACAATGGAACAAGCCAAGTGAAGAACTTCCAAAAGTTGATTCTCCAGCAGTTACTGGTTTCACTCCAGACAAACCAAGTGTTCCAGCCTCAACTGTTACTCCTACATCTCCTAACGAAGATGAAGTAGTAAGCTACAGCCAAGATGATCAACGCGGTATCATTGAGTATGTAACAGATGGACAAAACGGTGTTCCAGCTAAGACTCTTTATACAGACGGTGTTACAGGTAAATCAGGTGAAGATGTTGTTTATTCAACTGCTAGCCGTATCGCTCAACTTCAACAAGCAGGTTACAAACTTGTAAGTGATGGCTTCACTCAACCAAGTGGTCAGAAGTTTGATAACGATAAGACAAAAGACCAAGTTTGGAAAGTTGTCGTTACTCCAGTTGTTGAAACAACACAAGAAACGAAAAATGTTACTCGGACTATTCAATACCAATATGGTGATGGTGTAACAGAAGGTCGCCCAGCGCTTCCTCCAACAGTTACTCAACCAGTAACGTTTACTCGTCCAGTTTCTGTTAACAAGGTGACAGGTGAGAAAACTCCTGGTGCTTGGGATAAACCAAATGCTAATCTTCCAGAAGTGACATCTCCAGCGATCACAGGCTACAGTCCGGACAAACCAAAAGTTCCAGGTGTGACTGTTGACCCTACTTCTGAAAATCCAGTAGAAGTTGTCAAGTATAACTTGGATGAGCAACGTGGTTCTATCAAGTACGTAACAGATGGTAAGAATGGTGTTGAAGCTAAGACTCTTTACACAGATTCTGTGGCTGGTAAGTCAGGTGAGCCAGTAGCTTACTCAACAGCATCTCGTATCGAACAATTGAAACAAGCTGGTTACACTCTTGTAAGTGATGGCTTCACTCAACCAAATGGTCAGAAGTTTGATAACGATAAGACAAAAGACCAAACTTGGACAGTTGTTGTGACACCACGCTTGGATGACAATACGAATCCAGCTGATTTGAACAGCAAGGTTACACGTACCATCAAGTATCAATACGCAGATGGTCAAACAGCGGGTCGTCCAGCTCTGAAAGCTCCTGTCACTCAAGAAGCAACCTTCACACGTACTGGTAAAATAAATGCTGTAACTGGTGAAAAGACCTTCACAGCATGGACACCAGCTACGAAAGAATTGGCCCAAGAAGCTACACCAGTTGTAACTGGATTCGTGGCAGATAAAGCCAATGTAGCAGCGAAGACAGTGAAAGCTGGCGACGCTAACAGCGAAGAAGTTGTACAATACAAGAAGCTCGGTTCATACGTACCAAATGTACCAGACGGACTTCCAAAAGTACCAAACCTTCCATATCCAAACAGTCCAACAGATCCAACAAAACCAGGTACTGATCTTCCAGTGGTACCAAATGTACCAGGAACTACACCAGTAGGCCCAGATGGTACAACACCATTGACACCGAAAGATCCGAGCGATCCAAGCAAGGGTTACAACCCACCACCAATTCCAAGTGATCCAACTCAGGATACACCAATCAATTACGTTAAAGATGGTCAAAAAGCGATTATTACATTCGTAGACCAAGACGATAACAACAAGGAAGTTGGTAAGGTCGTTGAAAGCGGTAAGTCAGGTGAGCCAATCGGTACAACTAACTACGCAGCTCGTCTGAAAGAATTGACAGATAAGGGCTATGAAGTTGTGAACGATGAGTTCAAGGGACCTAAGACCTTCGATAACGATGACAAGAAGGACCAACAATTTGTGGTGACTCTTCGTCATGGTAAAGAAGCAATCAAGGATCCAGCAGAACTCAACAAGAAGGTTACACGTACCATCAAGTATCAATACGCAGATGGTCAAACAGCGGGTCGTCCAGCTCTGAAAGCTCCTGTCACTCAAGAAGCAGCCTTCACACGTACAGGTGAACGCGACCGTGTAACTGACAAGAAGACTTACGGTGCATGGACACCAGCTACGAAAGAATTGGCTCAAGAAGCTACACCAGTCGTAACTGGATTCGTGGCAGATAAGGCCAATGTCGCAGCCAAGACAGTGACTCCTGATGATAAGGATAGCGAAGAAGTTGTACAATACAAGAAACTTGGTTCATACGTACCAAATGTACCAGACGGACTTCCAAAAGTACCAAACCTTCCATATCCAAACGATCCAACAGATCCAACGAAACCAGGCACTGACCTTCCAGTAGTTCCAGATGTACCAGGCACTACACCAGTAGGTCCAGATGGTACTACACCATTGACACCGAAAGATCCGAGCGATCCAAGCAAGGGTTACAACCCACCACCAATTCCAAGTGATCCAACACAGGATACACCAATCAATTACGTTAAAGATGGTCAAAAAGCGATTATCACCTTCGTAGACCAAGATGATAACAACAAGGAAGTTGGTAAGGTAGTTGAAAGCGGTAAGTCAGGTGAGCCAATCGGTACAACCAACTACGCAGCTCGTCTGAAAGAATTGACAGACAAGGGTTACGAAGTGGTGAACGATGAGTTCGCAGGACCTAAGACCTTCGATAATGACGATAAGAAGGATCAAACCTTCACCGTTACTCTTCGTCAAGGTACAGAGAAGATTACAGACCCAGCTAAGCTCAACAAGAAAGTATCACGTACAATCAAGTACGAATACGCAGATGGTCAAACAGCGGGTCGTCCAGCTCTGAAAGCTCCTGTCACTCAAGAAGCAGCCTTCACACGTACAGGTGAACGTAACCGTGTAACGAACGTTGAAACCTTCACTCCATGGACACCAGCTACGAAAGAATTGGCTCAAGAAGCTACACCAGTTGTAACTGGATTCGTGGCAGATAAGGCCAATGTCGCAGCCAAGACAGTGACTCCTGATGATAAGGATAGCGAAGAAGTTGTACAATACAAGAAACTTGGTTCATACGTACCAAATGTACCAGACGGACTTCCAAAAGTACCAAATCTTCCATATCCAAACGATCCAACAGATCCAACGAAACCAGGCACTGACCTTCCAGTAGTTCCAGATGTACCAGGAACTACACCAGTAGGCCCAGATGGCACAACACCATTGACACCGAAAGATCCGAGCGATCCAAGCAAGGGTTACAACCCACCACCAGTTCCAAGTGATCCAACGAAGGATACACCAATCAACTTCGTGAAGGATGGCCAAAAAGCGATTATCAGCTTCGTAGACCAAACTGACGGTAATAAGGAATTGACTAAGGTTGTCGAAAGCGGTAAGTCAGGTGAGCCAATCGGTACAACCAACTACGCAGCTCGTCTGAAAGAATTGACAGACAAGGGTTACGAAGTGGTGAACGATGAGTTCAAGGGACCTAAGACCTTCGATAATGACGATAAGAAGGATCAAACCTTCACCGTTACTATGCGTCAGGTTGTAGTACCATTCAATCCAAATAATCCGCCGAAACCAGATACTCCAATGGATCCAAGCAATCCAGAAGGACCTAAATGGACAGATGATAAGATCAAGTCAGCTCAACAAGAAGCTGTGAAAGAATTGAGCCGTACGATCAAGTACGTATACGAAGATGGTAAAGAAGCAGCACCAAGCTTCACAGACAGCGCTAAATTCACGCGTATTCTGAAAGTCAACGTCGTAACGAAAGCGATCGTAGAAAAAGGCCCATGGACATCACAAGATGACGTGATCAAGGGACAAACTTCACCAGACATCAAGGGTTACGTAGCAGATAAAGCTAGCGTAGCAGATGTGAAGGTTACAGCAGACTCAGCGAAACCAGCAGATGAAGTCGTAACTTACAAGAAGGCTGATCAAAAAGCAACCATCACCTTCGTAGACCAAGCTAAGAAAGAATTGGCTAAGATCTCAGAAGGCGGTAAGTCAGGCGAACCAATTAGCCGTGACCAATACCTTGCGAAGTTGAAAGAATTGACTAACCAAGGTTACAAGGTTGTGAACGATGAGTTCAAGGATCCACAAAACTTTGATGATGATGCAAGCAAGGACCAAAACTTCACTGTTCAATTGGAAGAAGGCGTAGTACCATTCGATCCGAATAATCCACCGAAACCAAACGATCCAATGGATCCTAAGAATCCGGATGGACCTAAGTGGACAGATGATAAGATCAAGTCAGCTCAACAAGAAGCTGTGAAAGAATTGAGCCGTACGATCAAGTACGTATACGAAGATGGTAAAGAAGCAGCACCAAGCTTCACAGACAGCGCTAAATTCACGCGTATTCTGAAAGTCAACGTCGTAACGAAAGCGATCGTAGAAAAAGGCCCATGGACATCACAAGATGACGTGATCAAGGGACAAACTTCACCAGACATCAAGGGTTACGTAGCGGATAAAGCTAGCGTAGCAGATGTGAAGGTTACAGCAGACTCAGCGAAACCAGCAGATGAAGTCGTAACTTACAAGAAGGCTGATCAAAAAGCAACCATCACCTTCGTAGACCAAGCTAAGAAAGAATTGGCTAAGATCTCAGAAGGCGGTAAGTCAGGCGAACCAATTAGCCGTGACCAATACCTTGCGAAGTTGAAAGAATTGACTAACCAAGGTTACAAGGTTGTGAACGATGAGTTCAAGGATCCACAAAACTTTGATGATGATGCAAGCAAGGACCAAAACTTCACTGTTCAATTGGAAGAAGGCGTAGTACCATTCGATCCGAATAATCCACCGAAACCAAACGATCCAATGGATCCTAAGAATCCGGATGGACCTAAGTGGACAGATGATAAGATCAAGTCAGCTCAACAAGAAGCTGTGAAAGAATTGAGCCGTACGATCAAGTATGTATACGAAGATGGTAAAGAAGCAGCACCAAGCTTCACAGACAGCGCTAAATTCACGCGTATTCTGAAAGTCAACGTCGTAACGAAAGCGATCGTAGAAAAAGGCCCATGGACATCACAAGATGACGTGATCAAGGGACAAACTTCACCAGACATCAAGGGTTACGTAGCAGATAAAGCTAGCGTAGCAGATGTGAAGGTTACAGCAGACTCAGCGAAACCAGCAGATGAAGTCGTAACTTACAAGAAGGTAGAAGTTCCACCTACACCGACACCAACTCCGGAACCAAAACCAACTCCTACTCCGGAGCCAAAACCAGAACCAAAACCAGAACCGAAACCTGTTCCACCAACTCCAGCTCCGGTACCAAATAAACAAGTACCGAACAAGCCAGTGGAACCGAAAGTTCCTGTAACTACTGCTCTGCCAAATACAGGTGAGAAATCATCTTCAGCAGCAGTGCTTGGTTTAGGAATTGTTGCAACACTCGCAGGTGTCAGCTTGATTAAACCAAGATTGAAAGAAGAAGATTAATTCTTTCTAGCTTGGATAGTAATCACTGAAGAGTTGTGGACGGTTAGTTAACAGCTCGCAAAAATCGATAACTTCTTTACGAAGTTATCGATTTTTTATTTATTTGATTAGCAGACTTTGGTAGTAAGAAATGAGAGAAGATTCCAGTAAAATAGGAGATTTACTGGAGAATGAAGGAGCATCACCTTGAATTTAGTAGCATCATTCATTTTATTATCGAGAGAATGTAATGACTGATCTCGGTATTCTAAAATGTATAAGGAACTACTGCCCTAATTTTTTCTATCTTTAGTTCGTACTTCAGCAGATAATTTTAGGGAATTGAGGACTTTCCTGTTTTTGTTGGATGATTTTTCGTCTTTCCTGTGTTATAATAAGGAAGATTAAAATTGTAGAATAGTTAAAGGAGAAATTCCAATGGGACGTAAGTGGGCCAATATTGTAGCTAAGAAAACAGCTAAAGACGGCGCAAACTCAAAAGTTTATGCTAAATTCGGTGTAGAGATCTATGTAGCAGCGAAAAAAGGTGAACCAGATCCTGAGTTGAACACATCCCTTAAGTTCGTTATTGATCGTGCTAAGCAAGCGCAAGTGCCAAAGCATGTTATTGACAAGGCGATTGACAAGGCTAAGGGAAATACAGACGAGACCTTTACAGAAGGCCGTTATGAAGGCTTTGGGCCGAATGGTTCTATGTTGATCGTTGATACCTTGACTTCGAATGTTAACCGGACTGCGGCCAATGTCCGTGCAGCCTTTGGGAAAAATGGCGGAAACATGGGAGCTAGCGGCTCTGTATCTTATCTTTTTGATAATAAAGGCGTTATCGTTTTTGCTGGTGATGATGCAGACAGCATCTTTGAATTGCTTTTAGAAGCAGATGTAGATGTGGACGATGTAGAGGCTGAAGAAGGAAGTATCACAGTTTATACAGCACCAACTGACCTACATAAAGCAATTGTAGCTTTGCGTGAATCTGGCATCCAAGAATTCCAAGTGACAGAGCTTGAAATGATTCCTCAGTCTGAAGTGGAATTAACAGGAGAAGATTTAGAAACCTTCGAAAAATTGTATAGCGTCCTTGAAGACGATGAAGATGTCCAAAAAATCTACACCAACGTAGATGGATTCTAATTGAATAACATAAAAATACAGTCTGATTTAGTATAAGCTGCGTTCTAAGGCAGTTTCTAAATTAGACTGTATTTATTTTTAGTTAGTTAAGTGAAATTTTTTTAGGAATTGTTCCTGTTCCTCTTTGATAGCTTCTGTGGGATTTTTCACAGCAAGAATCATCTCAATCATTTCAGGATTGGCTTCGCGTACTAGCTGACTGAGAGCCCAGATGGCCGTAGCGATATGGATAGGATTTTGCCCTTTATCGATAAGTTCTAGCAGTTTGGGAATGGCAGAGCGATCATTGGCGTTGGCTAGAGCAATGATGGCATTGCGCTGCAGGATGTTTTTGCCCCGCCAGCTACCAGCTATATGGCCAAATTTCTCCTTGAACTGACCATTAGAAAGTTCCAAGAACGGCAGGAGCTCGGGGTGGGCCAGTTCAGGGTCAATCTCAGTTGCGAGCGGATTGTCTAAACCTTTATTATAGGGGCAGCAAATTTGGCAGATGTCGCAACCATAGATGACTGTCTTGATTTTTTTGCGAAATTCTAGGTCCATGATGCCCTTATCTTGGGTTTGAAAAGATAGGCAGCGCTTGGCGTTCATAGTCCCATCGCCAATGAGGCAGGAGGTAGGACAGGCTGTTACGCAGCGATTGCAGTCTCCGCAGTCATAGTCGACAGGCTGGTCAGGCTCAATGTCCAGATTGGTAATGAGCTCACCAAGAAACATATAAGAACCAAATTCCTTGGAGATGACCAAGCCGTTTTTGCCGATAAAGCCTATTCCTGCTCGCCGGGCTACAGCGGTGTCGACCAAGGCTCCTGTATCCACCATGCCTTTATATTCAAAGTCGGCAGTCAACTCCTCAATTCCCTTTGCAAGCCGATCTAGCTTGTCCTGTAGGACATAGTGGTAATCCAGTCCCCAGCTATTGGGAGTGAACTTTCCTCGTTTGTAAGCTGTTTTTTGTGGCTGTTGCTTGAGCTTGTGGGGGTAGGCGACTGCGATAGAGATGATGGTCTTGGCCGAGGCCAAACTCAGCTTGGGCTTGATTCGCTCCTCAATATTCTTGTGTTCAAAGCCTGAATTTCGCCCTTCTTCTACAGCCAAACGCAGCGACTTTTCCAGATAGTCAAAGTCATCCGCTGTCGTGAAGCCAATTTTAGAAATGCCAATTTCTTTTGATAATTTGATAATTTCTTCTTTGATATTCATTGCTATTATTATATCGAAATTATGAGAATTATGCGAGAAACTACTTCGTGAAAACCATGATTATTTAGCGAATTTGAGTGCAAGAAGAGTTAGGCAGTTAAGCGTGTAAATTGAGAAACGACAGCCTTTCAAGCCAATTGCTAAATGGATTATTTCTTGAAAGATATGGGGAAACATGCTATAATGAGAGGAAACATTTATAAACAGAACATAGCGAGTAAGGAATAAAATGGCTAATATTTTAAAAAAAATCATCGAAAATGATAAAGGTGAAATAAGAAAATTAGAAAAGATGGCGGACAAGGTCATGTCCTATGAAGACGAAATGGCAGCCTTGACCGATGAAGAATTGCAAGCAAAAACGGTTGAATTTAAGGAACGCTATGCAAATGGTGAAACGCTAGATCAACTTTTGTTTGAAGCATTTGCAGTTGTCCGCGAAGGAGCGAAGCGTGTCTTAGGTCTTTTCCCATATAAGGTTCAGATTATGGGGGGGATTGTCCTTCACCATGGTGATGTGCCAGAAATGCGTACGGGGGAAGGGAAAACCCTGACAGCGACTATGCCTGTTTACCTGAATGCCTTATCTGGTCAAGGAGTTCACGTTGTTACAGTCAATGAATACTTGTCAGAGCGTGATGCGACTGAGATGGGTGAACTTTATTCTTGGTTGGGACTTTCTGTTGGTATCAACCTAGCATCTAAGTCACCAATGGAAAAAAGAGAAGCTTATGCTTGTGATATCACCTACTCAACCAACTCTGAAATTGGTTTTGACTACCTGCGTGATAACATGGTGGTTCGGGCTGAAAATATGGTGCAGCGCCCGCTTAACTATGCCTTGGTTGACGAGGTGGATTCTATCTTGATTGACGAAGCGCGTACGCCATTGATCGTGTCAGGACCGACAGCTTCTGATACGAATCAGCTTTATTACAGAGCGGATAGCTTTGTGAAAACACTTCAAAAAGATGACTATATCATTGATATCCCATCTAAGACGATTGGTTTGTCAGATTCTGGTATTGACAAGGCTGAAAGTTACTTTAACTTAGAAAATCTATACGATCTTGAGAATGTTGCTTTAACTCACTTTATCGACAATGCCTTGCGTGCTAACTATATTATGACCTTAGATGTGGATTATGTCGTGAGCGAAAAGCAGGAAATCCTCATTGTTGACCAATTTACTGGACGTACAATGGAAGGTCGTCGTTTCTCTGATGGACTCCACCAAGCGATTGAAGCAAAAGAAGCTGTGCCTATCCAAGAAGAATCAAAGACATCTGCTTCGATTACCTACCAGAACCTTTTCCGTATGTATAAAAAGCTGTCAGGGATGACAGGGACTGGTAAAACAGAAGAAGAAGAATTCCGCGAAATTTATAATATCCGTGTAATTCCAATTCCAACTAACCGTCCGGTCCAACGTATTGACCATCCAGATCTGCTGTATCCTAGCTTGGAAGCGAAGTTTAAAGCAGTCGTAGAAGACGTCAAGGAACGCTACAAAACAGGTCAACCTGTCTTGGTCGGTACAGTATCGGTTGACACGAGTGACTATCTTTCTCAAAAATTAGTGGCTGCGGGAATTCCTCATGAAGTTCTGAACGCTAAAAACCACTATAAAGAAGCACAGATTATCATGAATGCTGGTCAGCGTGGAGCTATTACTATTGCGACCAACATGGCTGGACGTGGTACAGATATCAAGCTAGGTGAAGGTGTGCGTGAATTGGGTGGACTTTGTGTCATTGGTACAGAGCGCCATGAAAGCCGCCGGATTGATAACCAGCTTCGTGGACGTTCAGGTCGTCAAGGGGATCCAGGTGAATCACAATTCTACCTATCTCTAGAAGACGATTTGATGAAACGCTTCGGTTCAGAGCGTATTAAGGCCTTGCTAGACCGGATGAATCTGAGCGAAGAAGAGTCTGTCATCAAGTCTCGGATGCTAACGCGTCAGGTGGAAGCAGCCCAAAAACGGGTTGAAGGAAATAACTACGATACTCGGAAGCAAGTCCTCCAATATGACGATGTCATGCGCGAACAACGTGAAATCATCTATTCTCAACGCTATGATGTCATCACAGCAGATCGTGATTTGGCTCCAGAAATCCATGCTATGATCCGTCGGACGATTAATCGGATTGTGGATGGCAGCAGTCATTCAGATCATGATGAAAAGATAGAAGCGATTCTGAATTTTGCTAAATATAACCTTGTAGCAGAGGATTCTATCTCAGCTGATGATTTAGAAGGTAAATCAAATCAAGAGATCAAAGATTACTTGATGGAGCGAGCATCTGAAGTTTATGCCAATCAGGTTTCTAAACTCCGTGATGAAGAAGCAGTTCAAGAGTTCCAAAAAGTGCTGATTCTACGAGTTGTAGATAATAAATGGACAGATCATATCGACGCCTTGGATCAATTGCGTCAGGCTGTGGGACTTCGTGGCTATGCTCAGAACAATCCAGTTGTTGAATATCAGGCAGAAGGTTTCCGGATGTTTAATGATATGATCGGCTCTATCGAGTTTGATGTGACTCGTCTTATGATGAAAGCACAGATCCATGAGCAAGAACGTCCACGTACAGAGCACAGTATCAGCACGACAGCTACTCGAAACATTGCTGCCCAAAACCCAAATCTTCCAAAAAATGTTGATTTATCCTCTGTAAAAAGAAATGATTTATGTCCATGTGGTTCAGGTAAGAAATTTAAAAACTGTCATGGCCGCAAGAAGTAGTTTATAAGGAGAGAAGATGACCTTTAAAGCAACTAGTCAACCAATTAATGTAGCAGAAGTGCGTCAGCTTGCTAAGTTAGAAGGTTCTATTCTAGCTCATAAGCAAGAGCGAGATCGCCAACTAGAAGCCATTATCCGCGGTGAGGATGATCGCATCCTTTTGGTCATCGGTCCTTGCTCTTCAGACAATGAAGAAGCTGTCTTGGAATACGCTAAGCGTTTGGCAGCTCTTCAGGAAGAAGTCAAAGATCGGATCTTTATGGTCATGCGGGTCTACACTGCCAAGCCACGGACCAATGGCGATGGCTACAAGGGCTTGATTCACCAGCCTAATGCGACAGCGGCACCTAGCCTAATCAACGGTATTAAGGCGGTTCGCAATCTGCATTACCGCGTGATTTCAGAAACTGGAATGACGACGGCTGACGAGATGCTTTATCCAGAAAATCTTCCCCTAGTAGATGATTTGATTTCCTATATGGCGATCGGTGCTCGTTCTGTTGAAGATCAGCAGCACCGCTTTGTAGCCAGTGGAGCGGATTTTCCTACTGGTTTGAAAAATCCAACATCTGGAAATCTAAATGTCATGTTTAATGGCATTTATGCGGCTCAGAACAAACAGAGCTTCCTCTTTGCCAATCGGGAAGTAGAGACGAGTGGAAATCCTTTGGCTCATGCGATTCTGCGCGGTGCCATCAATGAATATGGGAAGAACATTCCGAACTACTATTATGATAATCTGCTGGACACAATCGCCCAGTATGAAGCAATGGGATTAGAAAATCCATTTATCATCATCGATACCAACCATGACAACTCTGGCAAGCAGTATTTGGAGCAAGTCCGTATTGTTCGTCAGACTTTGATCAATCGCGACTGGAATGATAAAATCAAGAAGGTTGTTCGTGGCTTTATGATTGAATCTTACTTGGAAGATGGCCGACAAAATGAACCAGAAGTCTTTGGCAAGTCTATCACAGATCCATGCCTAGGCTGGGACAAGACGGTCGAACTCGTCCATGAGATATACGACACACTAGGTAAATAATATGGCATTTATAGAAAAAGGTCAGGAAATTGATATCGAGCAGATCAAGTCTGCAACGATTTTGTCAGACCAAGCTCTGAAAAAGAAACATCAGCGTGATCAGGAATTAGCCGCCATCATCAAGGGAGAAGATCAACGCTTGCTCTTGGTTATCGGCCCCTGCTCGTCTGACAATGAAGAGGCGGTGCTGGAGTATGCTCGCCGGTTAGCCGACCTACAGCAGAAAGTGGCAGATAAGATTTTTATCGTCATGCGGGTCTATACCGCCAAGCCTCGGACCAATGGAGACGGCTACAAGGGGCTCGTTCACCAGCCAGATACTTCAAAAAGTCCAAGCTTGATCAATGGGTTAAAGGCGGTGCGCCAGCTTCATTACCGAGTCATTACTGAGACGGGCTTGACTACTGCTGATGAAATGCTCTATCCTTCTAATCTAGTGCTGGTAGATGATTTGGTCAGTTATCATGCCGTAGGTGCTCGCTCGGTTGAGGACCAAGAACATCGCTTTGTAGCTTCTGGAATTGATGCGCCGGTCGGTATGAAAAATCCAACATCTGGCAATCTTGGAGTCATGTTTAATGCCGTCTATGCTGCTCAAAATAAGCAAATCTTCCTTTATCATGGTCAGGAAGTAGAAACGTTAGGAAATCCTCTTGCGCATGTGATTTTGCGTGGTGCGTTAGATGAGTACGGTAAGAACAAGCCTAACTTCTATTACGAAAATCTTCTGGATGTGATCAAACGCTATGAAGAAATGAAACTATCTAATCCTTTTATCCTGATTGATACCAACCATGATAATTCTGGCAAGCAGTATTTGGAGCAGATCCGGATTATCCGTCAGACTCTGATCAACTGTGCTTGGAATGAGCAGATCAAGAAGGCGGTGCGTGGTTTCATGATTGAATCCTATTTGGAGGATGGCCGTCAGAATGAGCCAGAAGTCTTTGGTAAGTCCATTACCGATCCTTGCTTGGGCTGGGATAAGACAGAAGAACTCGTTCAGGAAATTTATGAAACCTTAGAAAAAGAAGCTTAAATAGAAAGGATTAGGAGACTTTGCTAGAAGTCTACTAATGAATATAGGCAAGCTCATACTCTACGAAAATCTAATTTTGATGATGTTAAACCTCTTTGATGCATTTCAGTGTCATTCTCATCGGTTTGCCTTGTCGAAATTAGATTTTCTTTCAATCTCCTTGGGAGAAGGACCTTGCTTTGTATTCCTGATAGAAGTATGATAAGAGGACATGGAATAGATATAGAAGAGATTTCCAGCATTGGTCGGGCCTACGAGAAGAATGAGCGCTTTGCTGAGAAAATCTTGACGGCTCAGGAGTT
Organism: Streptococcus cristatus ATCC 51100; assembly: GCF_000222765.1. GTDB lineage: Bacteria > Bacillota > Bacilli > Lactobacillales > Streptococcaceae > Streptococcus > Streptococcus cristatus. Next base: position 53,269 of record NZ_AFUE01000008.1, read on the forward strand.
GGCTCGGTTCAGCTCCTTAAAGGGCAAGCGAAAGCTGGAATATTTGGCAGGTCGTTGGTCAGCCAAAGAAGCCTTTGCCAAGGCTTGGGGAACCGGTATTGGCCCTGTGACTTTTCAAGATTTGGAAATTTTAAATGATGATAAGGGGGCACCTTATTTTAGTAGGTCTCCCTTTGCTGGTTCGGTATGGCTATCAATCAGTCATGCCGGAAATCTAGTAACCGCTAGTGTGATTTTGGAGGAAGATAATGAAAGCTAGTCTACATAGACCCACTAAAGCAGTCATAGACCTGTCTGCTATTGCATTTAATATTGAGCAAATTGCGGCTCATATTCCCCAGTCGGTCCAGAAGTGGGCAGTAGTCAAGGCCAATGCTTATGGACATGGTGCGGTTCCTGTCTCTCAGCATATTCAGCCGCTTGTAGATGGTTTTTGTGTATCTAATATTGACGAAGCCCTCGAACTACGAGAAGCTGGCATTGCTAAATCCATTCTTATTTTGGGTGTTTCTTCATTGGAGGCTGTGCCTTTAGCGATCCAGCAGCAGATTACCCTGACAGTGGCTAGCCTAGCTTGGTTGGAGGAGCTCTTGAACCAGCAAGCTGATCTGACGGGCTTGACTGTTCATATAAAGATTGATTCAGGCATGGGACGCATTGGCTTCCGTGATAGTCAAGAAGCCCAGCAAGCAATTAGCCGCTTGCAAGCAGCAGGAGCTGTGGTAGAAGGAATTTTTACTCATTTTGCAACTGCAGATGAATTAGATACAAGTCATTTTGTAGCCCAATTAAATCGTTTTAAAGAGATTTTGAGTGAGTTAGCTTTCTTGCCGCCAGTTGTGCATGCTAGTAACTCTGCAACAACTCTTTGGCATAGTGAAACGATTATGAATGCTGTTCGGCTGGGCGATATTATTTACGGATTGAATCCTAGCGGACGAGTGCTGGACCTGCCTTATGAGGTCAAACCAGCTCTGAGCTTAGAATCTGCTCTGGTTCACGTCAAAGAAATTCAAGCGGGCGCCCATGTCGGCTATGGGGCGACCTATACCAGTGATAGCCAGCAAATCATTGGAACGATTCCTCTGGGTTATGCCGATGGCTGGACCCGCGACATGCAGGGCTTTGATGTCTTGATCGATGGTCAGCGCTGTCCTATTGTCGGTCGGGTTTCTATGGATCAAATCACGGTACGTCTGCCTCGAGTCTATCCTTTGGGAACGCAGGTGGTCTTGATTGGCCAGAGTGGCGCCGAGCTTATCACAGCAACGGATGTGGCAGAAAAGCGTGGTACGATTAACTATGAAGTGGTCTGCTTAATCAGCGATAGGGTACCGAGAGAGTATAAAAAGTAAAAGACAATCAAGAAGAAGGAAAGGAGACGGGATGAATCTGCATCAGGCTTTAACGGCCCTGCCAGGAGTGGGGCCAAAATCGGCTGAAAAATTTAAAAAACTAGGCCTTGAGAGCCTACAGGATCTCCTGCTCTATTTTCCTTTTCGCTATGAAGATTTTAAGAGTAAGAATGTCCTTGATTTAGAAGATGGAGAAAAGGCGGTCATTTCTGGGATCGTCGCGACTCCAGCTAATGTCCAGTACTATGGCTACAAGCGCAATCGCCTGCGTTTCACGATCAAGCAGGGAGAAGTCGCAATTGCAGTCAATTTTTTCAACCAGCCTTATCTGGCAGATAAGATCGAGCTGGGAGCAACGGTGGCTATTTTTGGTAAATGGGATAAGACCAAGGCTAGTCTGACGGGGATGAAGGTGTTAGCTCAGGTCGAAGACGACTTGCAGCCAGTTTATCGAGTTGCCCAAGGGATCAGTCAGGCCAGTCTAGTCAAGCTGATTAAGGTGGCCTTTGACCAAGGTTTGGATCGGTTGTTAGAGGAAAATCTTCCTCCTGTCCTTCTGGAGCGTTACCAGCTTTTGGAGCGCACTCAAGCTGTGCGTGCCATGCACTTTCCTAGGGATTTGGCGGAATATAAGCAGGCCCTGCGTCGAGTCAAGTTTGAAGAACTTTTTTATTTTCAGATGCAACTGCAGGTTTTGAAGCATGAGACCAAGGATGTCAGTCAGGGACTGGCTATTCCTTGGCAGGAAAAAATGCTGGCTCAAAAGAAGGATGCATTGCCATTTTCTTTGACGGAAGCTCAGGAGCGGAGTCTGGAAGAAATTCTCAGTGATTTGCAATCGCCTGCCCATATGAACCGCCTCCTGCAGGGAGATGTTGGTAGTGGTAAGACTGTGGTGGCTGGTTTGGCTATGTATGCCGCCTATACGGCAGGTTACCAGTCGGCTTTGATGGTTCCGACAGAAATCTTGGCTGAGCAGCATCTGGACAGCCTGGCTCAGCTCTTTCCTGAGCTGAATTTGGCCCTCCTGACTGGTGGCATGAAAGCCGCTGAACGCAGAGAGACTTTAGCTGCCATAGAGTCGGGGCAAGTAGATATGGTGGTCGGCACTCATGCCTTGATTCAGGAAGGGGTAGTTTATCATCGACTTGGCTTAGTCATCATTGATGAGCAGCATCGTTTTGGGGTGGACCAGCGTCGGATTTTGCGGGAAAAGGGAAATAATCCAGACGTTCTCATGATGACAGCCACGCCGATTCCTCGAACTTTGGCTATTACCGCTTTTGGCGATATGGACGTCTCCATCATTGACCAGATGCCGGCTGGCCGCAAGCCCATCATTACTCGCTGGGTCAAGCACGAGCAATTAGAAGTGGTTTTGGACTGGATGAAAAAAGAGCTGGCCAAGGGCGCCCAAGTCTACTTTATTTCTCCCTTGATTGAGGAATCGGAGGCTTTGGATTTAAAAAATGCGATTGCTCTAGAGGAAGAACTTAAGGCCTACTTTGCCAATCAGGCTCAGGTGGCTCTCCTTCACGGTCGTATGAAAAATGACGAAAAAGAAGCCATTATGCAGGATTTCAAGGATGGGAAAACGGATATTCTAGTGTCAACTACAGTTATTGAAGTCGGCGTCAATGTTCCGAATGCGACCATCATGGTTATCATGGATGCTGATCGCTTCGGACTCAGCCAGCTTCATCAGCTGCGGGGCCGAGTTGGTCGGGGAAATAAGCAATCGTATGCCGTTCTAGTTGCCAATCCCAAGACAGAGTCTGGCAAGAAACGGATGAAAATCATGACCGAGACAACAGATGGCTTCGTTCTGGCTGAGGAAGACCTCAAGATGCGTGGCTCTGGTGAAATTTTCGGTACCCGTCAGTCTGGTATTCCAGAGTTTCAGGTGGCGGACATCGTGGAGGATTATCCCATTCTGGAAGAAGCGCGCAAGGTAGCCAGTCAAATAGTCGCCAATCCTAGCTGGCGGCAGGATGCCAACTGGCACCTAGTATCCCTGCATCTAGAAAAACGCGATTATCTGGACTAGCTAGATAAAGTTTGGATTTATTTGTTTAAGCTTTCTGCAAGAAAATTCTAAGCCTTCCTTAAGCTTTGAGGTCTATAATAAAAGTATCAAAAGAAACGAGGTGGCAAAAATGAAAGTAGCAGTTAAAGTAACCTATAAAAAAGAATTCAAACAGATGCGCCGCGTGAACAAGACTTATGGAATCTAATAATTCCAAGTGAAAGATAAAAGAAGATACCTCCGGAAGAAATTCTGGAGGTATTTTGCTATTGAATCAAGGCTTTCTTGCAATTTATGTTATAATATAGAATAACTATGATAAAAGGAGCTCAATTATGTTTCCAGATGACAGTTTGACTTTACATACAGACTTATACCAAATCAATATGATGCAGGTTTATTTCAACGAAGGTATCCATAATAAGCGTGCTGTTTTTGAAGTCTATTTTCGCAAGAATCCTTTTAATAATGGCTATGCCGTTTTTGCGGGCTTAGAGAGGATTGTGGCTTATCTGAATGATTTGACATTCAGTCAGACGGATTTGGACTATTTAGCGTCTTTGGGCTATAATGGAGCTTTCTTAGAGTATTTACGCGATTTCAAGATGCAGCTGACCGTGCGTTCAGCTAAAGAAGGAGATTTGGTTTTTGCCAATGAGCCGATTGTTCAGGTCGAAGGACCGCTGGCTCAATGTCAGTTGGTGGAAACAGCGATTTTAAATATCGTGAATTTCCAAACCTTGATTGCGACCAAGGCAGCTCGCATCCGCTCTGTGATCGAAGATGAGCCGTTGATGGAGTTTGGTACCCGTCGTGCTCAGGAAATGGATGCGGCGATTTGGGGTACGCGGGCGGCCGTTATCGGTGGAGCCAATGGCACCAGCAATGTTCGAGCAGGTAAGCTCTTTGATATTCCCGTTCTGGGGACGCATGCCCATGCACTTGTGCAGGTTTATGGCAATGATTACGAGGCTTTCAAGGCTTATGCAAGTACTCATCGGGACTGTGTGTTCTTGGTAGACACCTATGATACCCTTCGGATTGGGGTTCCTACGGCCATCCGTGTAGCGCGTGAATTTGGGGATAAAATCAATTTCTTGGGCGTGCGGATCGATTCTGGAGACCTAGCCTATATTTCCAAAAAAGTTCGTCAGCAGTTAGATGAAGCGGGCTTCCCAAATGCTAAAATCTACGCTTCCAATGATTTGGATGAGAATACCATCCTCAACTTAAAAATGCAAAAGGCTAAGATTGATGTCTGGGGTGTGGGAACCAAGCTCATTACAGCCTACGACCAGCCGGCTTTAGGAGCAGTTTATAAGATTGTTGCTATTGAAGATGAGAATGGAGAATTGCGCAATACCATCAAGCTGTCCAATAATGCCGAAAAAGTTTCTACTCCAGGTAAGAAGCAGGTTTGGCGGATTACCAGCCGTGAAAAAGGCAAGTCTGAGGGCGACTACATCACTTATGATGGTGTGGATGTCAATCATCAGGAAGAGCTCGAAATGTTCCATCCGACTTATACTTATATCAATAAAACAGTCAAGAATTTTGATGCGGTGCCGCTCTTAGTAGATATTTATAAAGAAGGTCAGCTCGTTTACGAGTTGCCGAGTCTATCTGAAATTCAGGACTATGCCCGCCAAGAATTTGACAAACTCTGGGACGAATACAAGCGGGTCCTCAATCCGCAAGATTATCCAGTTGACTTGGCGCGTGATATTTGGCAGGACAAGATGGACTTTATTGACCAGATGCGCAAGAAAGCCTACCAGACAGGAGCAGAAAAATGAGCCTACAAGAAGAAATCATCGCTCAACTGGGCGTCAAACCAATCATTGACCCAAAGGAAGAAATTCGCAAGTCGGTGGACTTTCTCAAGGCCTATCTGAGAAAGCACCCTTTTTTGAAAAGCTATGTTCTGGGAATTTCTGGCGGTCAGGACTCAACCTTGGCTGGTCGTTTAGCCCAGATAGCCGTAGAAGAAATGCGGGCAGAGACAGGAGATGAGAGCTATCGTTTTATCGCTGTCCGCCTGCCTTACGGCATTCAAGCGGATGAAGACGATGCCCAAAAAGCTCTAGCTTTTATCCAGCCTGATGTCAGTCTGACAGTCAATATCAAGGAATCTGCTGATGCCATGACAAAGGCTGTAGAAGCAACGGGTGCCAAAGTCTCTGATTTTAACAAGGGCAATATCAAGGCCCGCAGCCGCATGATTGCCCAGTATGCTTTGGCTGGTTCATATAGTGGGGCTGTCATTGGGACCGACCACGCAGCAGAAAATGTTACGGCCTTTTTCACCAAGTTCGGAGATGGCGGAGCAGATATCTTACCACTTTACCGTCTCAACAAGCGGCAAGGCAAGCAACTTTTGGCTGCCTTAGGAGCGGATCCGGCTCTCTATGAAAAGGTGCCGACGGCTGATTTGGAAGAAGAAAAACCGGGGATTGCGGATGAAGTCGCTCTGGGCGTGACCTATAATGAAATTGACGACTATCTCGAAGGCAAGTCCGTTTCACCCCAAGCCCAAGAAACGATCGAGTCTTGGTGGCATAAAGGTCAGCACAAACGCCATTTGCCGATTACGATTTTTGATGAATTTTGGAAGTGAAAATCTCGATCGAAACTTTTTAGTCTGAGCCAAGAAATGAGGAAGCAATGAAAAAGTTAGGCTTGCCTAACTTTTTCACTTGCGCTCTTTTTTTAAAGTTCTATAATAGATGTATAATGACAAGGAGGACTCTATGAATTCATTAAAACAAGATTTTACAGATAAGTTATACGCTGCTTATGAGGCTAACCCCAAGTATGCGGCAATGGAAAATGCTATTAGCCACAATGGTCTATTGACTTCTTTGGAAAAACGGACTGCTGCTGTAGAAAATGCCCCTGTTTTCTCACTAGATCTCACCAAAGACAAGGTCAGTGACCAAAAAGCATCTGGCCGCTGCTGGATGTTTGCGGCTCTCAATACTTTCCGCCACAAGATGATTGCAGGTTTCCAATTGGAGGATTTTGAGCTCTCTCAGGCTCATACCTTCTTTTGGGATAAGTATGAAAAGTCCAACTGGTTCTTGGAGCAGGTTTTGGCAACGTCTGACCAAGAATTGACTAGTCGCAAGGTCAAGTTTCTCCTAGATACGCCTCAGCAGGATGGCGGTCAGTGGGATATGGTCGTGGCACTTTTTGAGAAATACGGCGTCGTGCCTAAGTCAGTCTATCCAGAGTCAATTTCTTCCAGCAATAGCCGTGAGCTCAATCAGTTGCTCAATAAACTCCTGCGTCAGGATGCGCAAATCTTGCGTGAGCTGGCCCTGAATGGTGCGGATGAAGCTAGTCTACAAGCTAAGAAAGAAGCTTTGCTACAGGAAATTTTCAACTTCTTAGCGATGTCGTTGGGCTTGCCACCTCGGAAGTTTGACTTTGCTTATCGGGACAAGGACGGTAATTACCATAGGGAAGCTGATTTGACTCCGCAGGCCTTTTACCAAAAATATGTCGACCTCAAGCTGGATGACTATGTGTCAATTATCAATGCGCCAACAGCCGATAAACCTTATGGCAAGTCTTACACAGTCGAGATGTTGGGCAATGTAGTCGGCAGTAAACCTGTTCGCTATTTGAATGTAGAAATGAAACGTCTCAAGGAATTGGCTATCGCTCAGATGCAGGCTGGCGAGACTGTTTGGTTTGGCTCTGATGTGGGTCAGTCCAGCAATCGCAAGGCTGGGATCATGGAAGCAGGTATGCATGATTTAACCTCTAGTATGGATATCCAGTTGACCCAAGATAAGGCGGGTCGTCTTGATTACAGCGAAAGTCTTATGACTCATGCAATGGTACTGGCTGGAGTAGACTTGGATGAAAAGGGTCAAGCTAAAAAATGGAAGGTAGAAAATTCTTGGGGCGAAAAGGTTGGAGATAAGGGATACTTTGTCGCTAGCGACGCTTGGATGGACGAGTATACCTATCAAATCGTCGTCCGAAAGGAGTTTCTGACAGCTGCAGAATTAGCTGCTTATGAAGCAGAGCCTCTTGTCCTAGCACCGTGGGATCCAATGGGAGCTCTTGCTAATGGAGAAATGATTTGATAGGATGAGCAATTGCAGAAAGCTATTGATTTATTTAAACATAAAAAAGATTGGATTTCTAAAATCCAATCTTTTTTGTTTAACGATGTTCAGTTCCTTGGTTAGAACTAGTTGAGCCGCTGGTTGTTCCAGAACTTGTTGAACTTGTTTGGGAACTAGAGTTGGTACTACTATGTTCTTCGCTGGATTCACTCGTACTTTGACTTGAAGATTCTGAGCTTGACTCAGAAGTAGAGCTTGAAGATGATTGGGTATAAGCGCGGCTGTAAGTAGAAGTACCATTGAGATAGAGATAGGATCCGCTACGGAAAAGTCCGCTTGGTGGTGTCCAGTCTTCATTGCTATAGCCTGTCAGATAGAGCATCATAGAGCGGTAAACATCGGTTGCTACCTTAACTCCATCATCTAAAACAGGAGTGAGGCGGTTTGAGTAACCGGTCCAAACAGCCATAGAGTACTGTGGAGTGTAGCCAACAAACAGCTCGTCTGGTGTGACAATGCTAGAACTGTAATAAGGTTTTGTCAACTTCTCTAGTTCATCATCTGCATAGTTGGAAGTGCCGGTTTTACCTGCTTGATAGACTCCTGGAATTGCAGCATTGGTACCAGTTCCAGATTGAAGAACGGTCTTCATCATGTCTGTCATCATGTAGGCTGTCGTTTCTTTCATGGCTTTTGATCCGCCATTTGAAAAGACTTTTTCTGTACCGTCGCTAAAGACAACTCGGTTGACGTATTGCGGTTTGTAATATGTACCGCCATTAGCAAAGGCAGCGTAAGCGGCAGCCATTTTTTCGCTACTTGCTCCGTATTGGTTACCAGATTCGCTTGTATTACTTGAAATCGCATTAGAATAATGCATTTCAGGGTAATTAATACCAAGGCCATTGAGGAACTTCAATGAATTATCTAATCCGACTGCTTCCAGCGATTTGACGGCTGGTACGTTACGGGATTCTTGGATAGCGTATTGGATAGTAATCCAGCCATAATAGCGTTTATCCCAGTTATAGACAGGAGTAGAGGTTCCAGGGAAATAGTAAGGAGCATCTTGGATTGAGGCAGCAGTGGAAGTGAAAACATTGTATTCCAAGGCTGGGGCATAATCGGTGATTGGTTTCATGGTAGAACCCCAGTCGCGATTCGTTTCGACTGCTTGGTTGGTACCAAAAGAAACGTTGGAAGACTGATGGCGAGCACCCAGTTGGGCAATGACTTTCCCGTTGGTAACATCCATAACAGTTGATGCCACTTGCAGTTCATCATCTGGATAAGCAACATATTCTTCCGTGTTGTAAATATCCCACAATTTTTTCTGGGCTTCGGTATTAACGTTGGTATAAACTTCCATACCAGTCGTAAGGACATTGTAGCCAGTTTCTTCTTCGACTTGCTCAATAACTTCTTTTAAGTAGTTATCCATATAGGCAGGATAGCTAGCTGAATTTTTCAAGCTCTGTAAGCCGTCGGTCACTGGTGTATTGATAGCTTGTTCGTATTGTTCTGGTGAGATGTACTTGAGTTCATACATTTCAGATAGTACGAGATTACGACGTTGAGTGGCAGCTTCTGGGTTTGTGTAAGGGTCATATTGGTTAGGAGCCTGAGGCATTCCTGCAAGCAGGGCAATCTGAGGAAGGGTCAAATCTTTCAAATCTTTGCCATAGTAACTTTGAGAAGCTGTTTGCATCCCGTAATTTCCATTAGACATATAGACTTTATTGACATAGTAGGTCAGGATTTCTTGCTTGGTAGCCTTTCGCTCAAGCTGAGTTGCCAGCCATGCTTCTTGGATTTTCCGAGAAAGGGTAGCATCCGCTGAGGAAGTGGAGAAATAAGTCAACTTGATCAACTGCTGGGTTAAGGTAGATCCCCCTTGACGTCCGCCTCCTTTCAGATTGCTTAGGAAGGCTCCTCCTATCCGAATGAAATCAACCCCACGGTGATTAAAGAAGCGGTGGTCCTCAATCGCAACGATGGCATCTACTAGCTGTGTAGGGATTTGGTCTGTTGACGCATTGACCCGCTTTTCAGAACCTAGGTCCGCAATCAGATTGTTATCGCTATCGTAAATCTTACTTGAAGTTGTTGCGACAAGGTCCTTCTCAGAGAGGGTAGGAGACTTGGCGACATAGTATGTGAAGACAAGAACGCCACTCACAACTCCAATGATAAAGAGAGATAAGAGGGCAGTTGCAAGATATTTTAAGGCCTGCAAAAGGGTTTGTTTATTCATTTGTGATACCACCTAGTAGTTTTTGTTCGATAATTTCAAGGTAAGGGATGCTTGGAAATTGCTTTGTTTCGATTAAAAATCCATGTTCTTGAATGTAAGATAAAGGGAGGGATTTTCCGCCTTTATCCATCTTATAAAATGTAATCAAATAAGATGCCGGAAGTAGATAAGTCTCCCGCAAGCTGGAGAAATGAAGTAAGACAAAGCAAATTCCTTTTTGCTGAAGGACAGCTTCCATATGTTCAATCTGGTGTAGATGGAAATTCTTTAGAGGCATAGCCGTTTTTTGCCGTGTTTCCTTGGCTTCAAAGTCAATATAATGTCCCTTAAAGACACCAGAATAATCGGTCGTGGATGCCTGTCGGAAGTAGGCCTCCACAATCTTTGCGCGACTGCGTTGGGGATAGTCCACTTTGACAATCTGAATGGGTGTCGGTTTCTTATGAATGACAGCGAGCCCCCTACTCAAATAGTAGCTGTTGGATTCGTTGATCATCTTCTCAAAAGACATCCCACGATTGGCAAAGTTAACAGTCGTCTTTGAACCTGGATGGGCTAGTTTACTTTTTATCTTTAGCTTGTGAGGGTAGTTGACCATAAAACTCCTTATTGGTACAATAACATCACTCTATTATATCATAAAAATATTTTTTGAGGGAGAATAAATGACAAGTCTATTAATTGTAGGTTACAAGGCTTTTGAACTTGGCATTACGAATGAGAAAGATATGCGGATCAAGATCATCAAAGAAGCAGTCAGACGGGATTTACAGCGCCTGCTGGATGAAGGATTGGAGTGGCTTATCTTCACGGGGAATTTAGGTTTTGAAACTTGGGTTTTGGAAGTTGCTCAGGAATTAAGAGAAGATTATAATTTCAAGATTGCTACGATTTTTCTTTTTGAAGATCAAGGAAAAAATTGGAACGAAGGAAATCAGGCTAAACTAGCAGATTTTAAACAAGTAGATTTTGTCAAATATGCTTATCCTAGCTATCAAAATCCGAGTCAATTTCGCGAGTACAACCAATTTCTGCTTCAAAATACGGACGGGGCTTACCTGTTTTACGATGAGGAAAATGAGACCAATCTTAAGTATCTTTACAGGGAGATGAAGAATCAAGAACAGTATTTTATCAAAAAATTAACATTTGATGATCTGAATGAGGTTGCAGAAATTTTTTCGGAAAAGTAGGGTATACATCTTGCTTTTTATAGGTGATTTCGTATATAATTGGATATGATAAACTAGATTGGAGTGAGAGCATGGCGAGTATTATTTATACAGCAAAAGATATTTTTGATCAAGACTTTAAGCGTGAAGTGCGAGGATATAGCAAGGCTGAAGTGGATGAGTTTTTGGATAATGTAATCAAGGATTATGAAACTTATGCAGCTTTGGTAAAGGAGTTGCGTGAGGAGATTACCCTTCTGAAGGAACAGGTATCGAATCAAGAAACTGCTACTCCTTCAACGCCTAGTCAGCCAGCTCCACCAACAATTGAGATGCCACAGATGGGAACAGCGACTAACTTCGATATTTTGAAACGCTTAAGCCGTTTGGAAAAGGAAGTTTTTGGCAAACAGATTCTGGACAACGAAGAGCAATAATGTTGCAGAGTGCAATTTTTGGATAATCGCGTGAAGATTTGATATTTTCATGAGGAAAGTCCATGCTAGCACCGGCTGTGATGCTGGTAGTGTTTGTGCTAGGCGAAACAATAAGCCTAGGGACGGAGCAATCCGTTACGGCGACTGAAAAGGCTAAGTCTTTAGATAGGTCTGAATAGGTCTGAAAGTGCCACAGTGACGTAGTTCTTCTGGAAACAGAAGAAGTGGAACGCGGTAAACCCCTCAAGCTAGCAACCCAAACTTTGGTCGGGGCACGGAATGCGTGGAAACGAACATAGCATTCTGACTGGAAACAGTAGACAGATGATTATCGAAGGAGATGGTACCTAGTCATTTCTGGAACAAAACATGGCTTATAGAAAATTGCACATAGGTTAGCTAGCGTATGCTAGCTTTTTGATTAAGGTATAGACTCCCTTTGACAGAAGTGAGCTGAAGGGTTAAAATGAGGAAAGCAAGTTTTTTCTCAAAATGAGAAGCCAAGCAAGAACATTCTGCTTTCTAGCTGAGGCTAGTCTTTAACGGTGTGGCCAATCAGAAATTGATAGAGTAAGAAAGAATGAAAGAAAGATTTAATTTAATTGCTACTGCAGCAGCAGGTCTGGAAGCTGTGGTCGGCCGTGAGATTCGGGATTTGGGTCTAGATTGTCAGGTTGAAAATGGCCGCGTTCGCTTTAACGGAGACATGGCTACTATCATTCAAACCAATCTCTGGCTGCGCTCGGCAGATCGGATTAAGATTGTTGTGGGCACATTTCCAGCCAAAACATTTGAAGAGTTTTTTCAAGGTGTCTTTGCTTTGGATTGGGAAAATTATCTCCCCTTAGGTGCCAAATTTCCCATTTCTAAAGCCAAATGTGTCAAGTCAAAACTGCATAATGAGCCCAGTGTTCAAGCCATTTCAAAAAAAGCAGTTGTAAAAAAATTGCAAAAGCATTATGCACGTCCAGAAGGTGTCCCTTTGCAGGAAAATGGAGCAGAATTTAAGATTGAAGTTTCCATTCTGAAAGATTTAGTAACGGTCATGATTGATACCAGTGGCTCTAGCTTGTTCAAACGTGGCTATCGGACGGAAAAAGGCGGAGCACCAATCAAGGAAAATATGGCAGCTGCGATTTTACTTTTGTCAAATTGGTACCCAGACAAACCCTTGATTGACCCGACTTGCGGATCAGGAACCTTCTGTATCGAAGCGGCCATGATTGGGATGAAGATGGCGCCAGGTTTGCACCGTTCCTTTGCTTTTGAAGATTGGAATTGGGTTGACAAGGACTTGGTACGTCGACTTCGGGCAGAAGCCCTGGCTCAGATTGACCAAGATATTCAGCTGGATATTTCAGGTTCCGATTTGGATGCCCGTTTGGTAGAGATTGCCAAGAAAAATGCGGAAGAAGCCGGTGTTGCTGACCAGATTCACTTTAAGCAAATGCGTCTGCAAGACCTTCATACGGACAAGATCAATGGCGTCATTATTTCCAATCCGCCTTATGGCGAGCGTTTGTTAGACAATGATGCGGTAACCAAGCTTTATCAAGAAATGGGAGAAACCTTTGCTCCTTTGAAGACATGGAGTAAATTTATCTTGACCAGCGATGAGGCTTTTGAAGCCAAATACGGCAGTCAGGCGGACAAAAAACGAAAACTTTACAATGGTACTTTAAAAGTTGATTTATATCAATACTTTGGCCAAAGGGTCAAAAGACAACTAGATTAGAAAGGAAATGCTGTGAGCAAAGAAGAAAAGATGCCAACAGAGCAAGAATCAAAAGAAACCGTTCTTGACTTAGAAGATGCGAAAGAAATGACGGTCGGTCAGGCTGCTCGGAAAAACGAGGAAGTCGAAGCTGGTGTGACCGAAGGAGACAATATCCTTGATAAATACATCAAGCAACACCGAGATGAAATCGAAGCAGGGAAATTTGAAACCCAAAAGCTGAGAATCATGGAAGAGCTGGCACAACAAAAAGAAGCTTTGATACAAGAGACCATCAAACAGCTTAAGAGTCAGTCTCAGGCGAAGGGAAATACTGCCAATGTGCCATTACCTTCGGTGCAGCCAGTGAAAGCAGAAGTTGCAAACTCGGCAAACGTAGAAACTACAAAGCCTGCACAACCAGCGCTAACAGTTGCAGCTGAAGCACCAATCATCCCGGCAACAAAGCCGGTATCAAATCCAGTTCCGACAGTGTTTGAAGATGAGGACGAGCCTGAGACAAAACCTTTCTACAAGAAGAAAGGCTTCCTATACTCAGCCTTAGGTCTTGTAGCGCTTGCCGCTGGAACGACTTGGTACTTTCATCAAGGTCGGGGGAGCCACAAGTCGACAACTAGTTCCAGTTCGACCGTTTCTTCTAGCAAAAAGAAATCGACAAGCTCTAGCGAAGCTAAGAAAGAGGCTGCTAAAGAATTTGAAGACCTTTATGCTAGCTTCTTTACGGATAGTAGTCAGACAGCTATCAAAAATGACAAGTTTGGCGATTTGGATAAGCTGAAAACTAAGTTAGATGTCTTAACTGGCAGCTCAGAATATACAGCTGCTAAGAAGAAGTATGATGATCTTGTTAAGCAAATTTCTGCCATCCAAAGTGTGAATTCGCAATTCAATACGGGTGCTATCGTTGATGGTCTCTTGAAGACGGATGCCCAAGTGAAAGAAAACGCTAATCTTCCAGATGTATCGACAGGTAATAGCAAGTTGGATGAGGTCTTGAAGGCGGCTATTGCTCAAGGACGCAGTCAGCAGCTACCAGCACCAGCGCCTAGTCCGACAGTGGAACCGTCAGCGCCTTCTACAGCACCAGTCGCACCATCAACGCCGCCAGCTGTTAATCCTGCGCCTAGTGATCCTAGTGGCATTAGAAATGCAGAAACTGGTATCGGACTACCAAGTGCAGGAGTCAACCTCCAGCGTCACCTTAGCCGTGTGCCTTACAATCAAGCCGCGATTGATGATGTGAATAATCCTGCTTGGACATTCAATCCAGGTGTTTTAGAAACGATCCTCAAGGTGTCTCGCGAGCGCGGCTACATCACAGGAGATCAGTTTATCCTTGAAAAAGTTAACATTGTCAAGGGGAATGGCTACTACAATCTCTATAAACCAGACGGTACTTATCTATTTAGTATGAACTGTAAGACAGGCTACTTTGTAGGAAATGGAGCTGGGTATGCAGAAGATTTGGATTATTAATCATCTTTCTCACTAATCCATTCAAAATATATAAAAAAGTTAGACGGGTCTGAGGTCATGTATCTCGGACAGCCTGTCTAACTTTTTTGTATAAATAGTTACGTATTGTTAATTCCTATAATAATCTATAATTTAAATCTCTAGGTTAATATAGACAGTTTAAAATAGCTTGATTTATCAAGCTTATTTTCAATAAATGAAGATTTCAATAGATTGAATTCTTGTCTTATTTTTGTTAAAATACTACTTGGAGCATTAGGACACCTAGCATAAAAATGTAAAAAAGTGTGTATTTTTGCTTATAAACTATAGCATGCAATAAGTCAGTTTCTTTGCTAATGGTCATGAGATTAACAAAAACTGGCATGTTGGAAAAGGAAAGGAAAAGGATGTTTCGAAGTAAGAAATATAACAAAGATTTCGAGATTATTGACGAAAAGAAGCGATATAAGCTCTATAAGTCTGGGAAAAATTGGGTAAAAGCTTCAAATTCTCAACTCGACCTCTTTCGTATTGGTGGAATGGGAGAAGTTGTCTCGAGTAGCTTGTCAGATACTGAAGAGCTTGATCACGACCATCTGAGCCTCAATACTCTTGCAGGCCTGGGAGGGATATTAGCCGCTGGGGCAGCGGGGCTAATGGTGACTCAGGAGCAGTCTGTCTATGCAGATGAAATATCTGAATCTACTGATAAAGCAGTTGTCTCAGCTGAAGTCAAGGACAATGAGGAAGCAGCAGAAGCAAGTACAAATTCGATCATTGCTCAAGCGCAAGCGGAAATGCGAAAAGCAAAAGCAGAACAAGCTTCTGAGTTAGCCTCTGTTTCAGCCGCTCAGTCAGTCAGCGCTTCTGTCTCTACAAGTGAGTCAGTCTCTCTTAGCATCTCGACTAGCCAGTCTGTTAGTCAATCGCTCAGCCAATCAGTTTCCGCTAGTAACTCAACTTCTATCAGCCAGTCTGTATCTGCTAGCAATTCAGTCTTGACTAGCAAATCAGCGAGTACTGAGCCTGCTACAAAGGTATCAGAAAGCAAAGCGCCAGCTAAGCTAGAAAGTGCTAACACTACAACTTCTCTAGAACAGGATAAAGTGCTAACTAGCGCATCAGTAGCTGATGCTTCTGTCTCAGCTTCTAATTCTGTCTCACTGGATATCAGAGTCAATGTTGCTGATAGCTTTGTCTCATCTGCTGCCGGACAAAGTGTAGCTAGTGCTACGTTGAGCAATAGCCAAGCCCTAGCAACCAGCAACAACTTGGCCGCTGGTGTGGTAGCTGATAAGAACCAAGCCCAAGGCAAGGATGCGCTCAAACAAGCTGAGAAGAGTCAAACGGTAGATAAGACCGTAGCAACTTCACCAAAAGAGTCTGGTCGGTCAGGCTTCCGTAGTGCGGGCTACTCAGGATTCAGAGCTGTCAATAAAAATATTAGGGTTAATGTCAGTCAATCAACAAGTGGATCGAATGTTTCTGTAGTGTCAAGTTTGTCTATTGAACAGAGTGGATCGACGACAGCAATTGACCAGCAACCTTCTACTTCAAAAGAAGCAAAGAACCTTGAAATTGACTCAGCTGAATTAAAAATAACTGAAATTACTGGTAAGAATAGTGTTAGTGGAGTTCAATCAACTTCTGTCACAACTAGCTTAATTGAAGCTGCTGCGGTTGCATTAGCATCTTCAGAAGTCACTGCTAAACAACAAGAAGAAAACCGTAGGAAGTTGACCAATCTTTCAGCTGAAATAGGTGACTATCTAGCAAAAGCGGTTGATTTACCAAATACGGATTCAGCTCTTGCTAAGGCCAATGCTGCAGTAACAGAAATTGAAAAAGCCCTGACTGATCCAACTAGTGATTTAACAACAGTATTGCAAAAAGCTACTTCAGCGCGTAATTCGATTGTCAATGCTGTGTTGGCGGCAAATTCTGGTGTGCGTGATCCACGAAATGGGACAGAAATTGCTAGAGGGGCACACTCACGTGCAGCCTCTAATCCGCCTACGATTTCTATGCCATCTACTATCACAATTTATAATGATGAAGCAATCAATAATTTTCAGATAAGACTGAATGATGATAAAGGGATGGCTAAAATCACGGCCTCCCCATCCAATGCTATTATTACAGGTTTAAAAGCACCGAACTATCCAACTAACAAGAAAGGGGAATTTGGAGATCTATATATCTATGATCAAAGGGGGAATAAAACAGGTGGTCAAAGAACATACACTATTAACATAATAGGGACGGTGGGTCGTGAAAACGGAACTTGGAAACCCTATAAGCCTGGTACCTATGTTCTGGAG
Organism: Streptococcus cristatus ATCC 51100; assembly: GCF_000222765.1. Classification (GTDB taxonomy): domain Bacteria; phylum Bacillota; class Bacilli; order Lactobacillales; family Streptococcaceae; genus Streptococcus; species Streptococcus cristatus. The sequence goes on from NZ_AFUE01000008.1 coordinate 70,106, forward strand.
TACACAGTAACAGATATTCATGGTCTGACTGCGACAGCACGTACGAATTTCCATATCAAAGGCTTCAACGAACGCCACAACCCAGTTAGTGGGGATACTGTTATTGTTAAGAATCCCTCTTCTTTGACTGTAAGTGAACGCAATCAAGTACTTGAAAAATTTAAAGAAAAAAACCAGTCGCTTTTATCTGGTAGTGATTTTACGAAAGATGGCGTAACCGGAACGATTTCGGTAGCTGAAAATGGGAATATTACCATTACCTACCGTGATAATACTACAGCTGTTATCCCAGCTAATGTGGATGCTGTCCCAGTTCCAAGTGCGACGGTGACTCGTAACGGTCAAACTCTAACACCTGTAAACGGCAACTATGTTGTGTACGCAGGAGATGATATTCAAATTAATTTCACTGCTACAGATAATAGCGGGCAATTATCAGAATTTAAGATCGTTTCAAATGAAGATGCAAATGGTTCAGCCCTTAAAAATAATTTCTTTGAAGATAATAAATATGGGACGGGGACTGTAGAGCATTTAACGGGGAATATCACAGCAACTACTGCTAGTCCAGCTCGTATTACAGTAAGAGCTCATTTGAATGATAATCTAGAGTACGATAAAAATGGTAGAAATAGTTGGCAACGTAATGCAGTAGCAACGGATAAGGCTGGGAATAAAAATAGTGCAGGAAATGCTTCGCCAGGTAATGTCCGTATTGTGCAAGGTAGACTGACAGATATTATGGAAGGGGTAGCACCGACTGAAACCTTCCAAGTAGAGAATGTTTCTGAATTAAAACTTCAAGAAAAAACTCGTATATTGGCGGCTGTTGAGAAACTAAACAATAAGCAGGAAAAACGTATTGATTCCTTTACTATTAGTAACAATGGAACAATTACCATTATCTATAAAGATAAGACTACGGATACGTTCACTGTAAAACTTTCTGATAGTGAGTATAAGAGTAGCAGTACTTCAACTAGTCTAAGTCAAAGACAGTCAACCAGTGCCTCAGTAAGTGCTAGTACATCAGCGAGTGCGTCGGCTTCAACGAGCGCCAGCCGTTCAGTTTCTGCTAGCCAGAGCTTGTCTACTTCCTTGCGCAATAGCCAATCGGCATCGATGAGCGCCAGCCGCTCGGTTTCAGCGAGAAATAGTGTTTCGGCCTCAGTGAGCGGTAGTCAGTCTGTCTCAGTGAGTCAGAGCGCTGCTTCATTGAGCGCCAGCCGTTCAGTTTCTGCTAGCCAGAGCTTGTCTACTTCCTTGCGCAATAGCCAATCGGCATCGATGAGCGCCAGCCGTTCGGTTTCAGCGAGCAATAGTGTTTCTGGCTCGGTTAGCGGTAGTCAATCCGTCTCATTAAGTAATAGTGCTTCATCTTCGTTGAGCTTGAGTCAGTCAGTTTCATTAAGTAAGAGCGCCTCCGCTTCACTGAGTGGTAGTCAATCTGCCTCATTGAGTAATAGCGCTTCGGCTTCGTTGAGCTTGAGCCAGTCCGTTTCAACAAGCGGGTCTGCTTCAGCGTCATTGAGCGCAAGCCAGTCAGTTTCAGTAAGTGCAAGTGCTTCATCTTCGTTGAGTGGCAGTCAATCCGTTTCAGCAAGTGAATCTGCCTCAACGTCATTGAGCACCAGCCAGTCAGTTTCAACAAGCGCAAGTGCTTCAGCGTCAATGAGTTTGAGTCAATCAGTCTCAGCAAGTACAAGCACTTCAGCATCAGTAAGCTTGAGTCAATCAGTTTCAACAAGCGAGTCTGCTTCAGCGTCATTGAGCACAAGTCAGTCTGTCTCAGTAAGCACAAGTGCCTCAGCGTCCTTGAGCTTGAGCCAGTCAGTCTCAGCAAGTGCAAGTGCTTCAGCATCAGTAAGCCTGAGCCAGTCAGTCTCAGCAAGTGAATCTGCTTCAACCTCAATGAGCGCAAGCCAGTCTGTATCAGCAAGCGTAAGTGCCTCAGCATCGTTGAGCTTAAGTCAATCCGTTTCAGCAAGTGAATCAGCTTCAACGTCAGTAAGCCTGAGTCAATCAGTCTCAACAAGCGCAAGTGCTTCAGCGTCCTTGAGCTTGAGTCAATCAGTTTCAGCAAGTGAATCAGCTTCAGCGTCCTTGAGCACAAGTCAGTCTGTCTCAGCAAGCACAAGCACTTCAGCATCAGTAAGCCTGAGCCAGTCTGTCTCAGTAAGTGCAAGTGCTTCAGCATCAGTAAGCCTGAGCCAGTCAGTTTCAACAAGTGAGTCAGCTTCAGCATCGTTGAGCTTGAGTCAATCCGTCTCAACAAGCACGAGCGCTTCAGCGTCATTGAGCTTGAGCCAGTCTGTTTCGGCAAGTGAATCTGCTTCAACTTCATTGAGCACCAGCCAGTCTGTATCAGTAAGCACAAGTGCCTCAGCGTCATTGAGCACAAGTCAGTCTGTCTCAGCAAGTGCAAGTGCTTCAGCATCAGTAAGCCTGAGCCAGTCAGTTTCAACAAGTGAATCAGCTTCAACGTCATTGAGCTTGAGCCAGTCTGTCTCAGTAAGTGCAAGTGCTTCAGCATCAGTAAGCTTGAGCCAATCCGTTTCAACAAGTGCAAGTGCTTCAGCATCATTGAGCACTAGCCAGTCTGTCTCAGTAAGCACAAGCGCTTCAGCGTCATTGAGCGCAAGCCAGTCTGTATCAGTAAGCACAAGTGCCTCAGCTTCGTTGAGCTTGAGCCAGTCAGTCTCAGTAAGCACAAGCGCTTCAGCGTCACTAAGCCTGAGCCAATCAGTTTCAACAAGTGCAAGTGCCTCAACTTCATTGAGTCTGAGCCAGTCAGTCTCAGCAAGTGAATCAGCTTCAACGTCATTGAGCCTGAGCCAGTCTGTTTCAACAAGCACAAGCGCTTCAGCGTCAATGAGCTTGAGCCAGTCAGTCTCAGCAAGTGCAAGTGCTTCAGCATCAGTAAGCCTGAGCCAGTCAGTTTCAACAAGCACAAGCGCTTCAGCGTCAATGAGCTTGAGCCAGTCAGTCTCAGCAAGTGCAAGTGCTTCAGCATCAGTAAGCCTGAGCCAGTCAGTTTCAACAAGCGAGTCTGCTTCAGCATCAGTAAGCTTGAGTCAGTCTGTCTCAGCAAGCACAAGCACTTCAGCATCAGTAAGCTTGAGCCAATCAGTTTCAACAAGTGCAAGTGCCTCAACTTCATTGAGCGCAAGCCAGTCTGTCTCAACAAGCGAGTCTGCTTCAGCGTCAATGAGCACCAGCCAGTCTGTCTCAGTAAGTGCAAGTGCTTCAGCATCAGTAAGCTTGAGTCAATCCGTTTCAACAAGCGCAAGTGCCTCAGCATCAGTAAGCTTGAGTCAATCCGTTTCAACAAGCGAGTCTGCTTCAGCGTCCTTGAGCTTGAGCCAGTCAGTTTCAACAAGCGAGTCTGCCTCAACTTCATTGAGCTTGAGCCAGTCAGTTTCAACAAGTGAATCTGCTTCAACCTCAATGAGCGCAAGCCAGTCTGTATCAGCAAGTGAATCTGCTTCAACTTCATTGAGCACCAGCCAGTCTGTATCAGTAAGCACAAGTGCCTCAGCGTCCTTGAGCTTGAGCCAGTCAGTCTCAGCAAGTGAATCAGCTTCAACGTCATTGAGCACCAGCCAGTCTGTCTCAGTAAGCACAAGTGCCTCAGCTTCGTTGAGCTTGAGCCAGTCTGTCTCAGTAAGCACAAGCGCTTCAGCGTCACTAAGCCTGAGCCAATCAGTTTCAACAAGTGCAAGTGCCTCAACTTCATTGAGCGCAAGCCAGTCAGTTTCAACAAGCACAAGCGCTTCAACCTCATTGAGCTTGAGCCAGTCTGTCTCAGCAAGCGAGTCTGCTTCAGCGTCCTTGAGCTTGAGCCAGTCTGTCTCAGTAAGTGCAAGTGTTTCAGTATCCTTGAGTCTGAGCCAGTCAGTCTCAGCAAGTGAATCTGCTTCAACTTCATTGAGCACCAGCCAGTCTGTATCAGTAAGCACAAGTGCCTCAGCGTCAATGAGCTTGAGCCAGTCAGTCTCAGCAAGTGCAAGTGCTTCAGCATCAGTAAGCCTGAGCCAGTCAGTCTCAGCAAGTGAATCAGCTTCAAGCTCATTGAGCACCAGCCAGTCTGTCTCAGCAAGTGCTTCAGCATCGTTGAGCTTGAGCCAGTCAGTCTCAGTAAGTGCAAGTGCTTCAGCATCAGTAAGCCTGAGCCAGTCTGTCTCAGCAAGTGCAAGTGCCTCAGCTTCATTGAGCGCAAGCCAGTCAGTTTCAACAAGTGAATCAGCTTCAAGCTCATTGAGCACCAGCCAGTCAGTCTCAGCAAGCACAAGTGCCTCAGCTTCGTTGAGCTTGAGCCAGTCAGTCTCAGCAAGTGAATCAGCTTCAACGTCATTGAGCACCAGCCAGTCTGTATCAGTAAGCACAAGTGCCTCAGCATCGTTGAGCTTGAGCCAGTCGGTCTCAGTAAGCACAAGCGCTTCAGCGTCATTGAGCTTGAGCCAGTCTGTCTCAGTAAGTGCAAGTGCTTCAGCATCGTTGAGCTTGAGCCAGTCCGTTTCAACAAGTGAATCTGCTTCAACCTCAATGAGCGCAAGCCAGTCTGTATCAGCAAGTGAATCTGCTTCAACTTCATTGAGCACCAGCCAGTCTGTATCAGTAAGCCTGAGCCAGTCAGTCTCAGCAAGTGAATCAGCCTCAGCTTCGTTGAGTGGCAGCCAATCTGTCTCAACAAGCGCAAGTGCTTCAGCATCGTTGAGTTTGAGTCAATCTGTCTCATTAAGCACAAGCGCCTCAGCATCAGTAAGCCTGAGTCAATCAGTTTCAACAAGTGAATCAGCTTCAAGCTCATTGAGCACCAGCCAGTCTGTCTCAGCAAGCGTAAGTGCCTCAGCATCGTTGAGCTTGAGCCAGTCTGTCTCAGTAAGTGCAAGTGCTTCAGCATCGTTGAGCTTGAGCCAATCAGTTTCAACAAGCACAAGCGCCTCAGCATCGTTGAGCTTGAGCCAGTCAGTATCAGCAAGTGCAAGTGCCTCAGCGTCACTGAGCTTGAGTCAGTCTGTCTCAACAAGTGCAAGTGCTTCAGCATCAGTAAGCCTGAGCCAGTCAGTTTCAACAAGCGAGTCTGCTTCAGCGTCATTGAGCACCAGCCAGTCTGTCTCAACCAGCGAGTCTGCTTCAGCGTCATTGAGCTTGAGCCAGTCAGTTTCAACAAGTGCTTCAGCGTCATTGAGCTTGAGCCAGTCTGTCTCAGCAAGTGCAAGTGCCTCAGCTTCGTTGAGCTTGAGCCAGTCAGTCTCAGTAAGTGCAAGTGCTTCAGCGTCATTGAGCCTGAGTCAATCAGTTTCAACAAGCACAAGCGCTTCAGCATCAGTAAGCCTGAGCCAGTCAGTCTCAGCAAGTGCAAGTGCCTCAGCGTCATTGAGCGCAAGCCAGTCAGTTTCAACAAGTGAATCAGCTTCAAGCTCATTGAGCACCAGCCAGTCTGTCTCAGTAAGTGCAAGTGCTTCAGCATCGTTGAGCTTGAGCCAGTCAGTCTCAGTAAGTGCAAGTGCTTCAGCATCAGTAAGCCTGAGCCAGTCTGTCTCAGCAAGTGCAAGTGCCTCAGCTTCATTGAGCGCAAGCCAGTCAGTTTCAACAAGTGAATCAGCTTCAAGCTCATTGAGCACCAGCCAGTCAGTCTCAGCAAGTGCTTCAGCATCGTTGAGCTTGAGCCAGTCAGTCTCAGTAAGTGCAAGTGCTTCAGCATCAGTAAGCTTGAGTCAATCAGTTTCAACAAGTGCAAGTGCTTCAGCATCAGTAAGCCTGAGCCAGTCAGTTTCAACAAGCGAGTCTGCTTCAATCTCATTGAGCACCAGCCAGTCAGTCTCAGTAAGTGCAAGTGCCTCAGCTTCATTGAGCTTGAGCCAGTCAGTTTCAACAAGTGCCTCAGCTTCAACCTCATTGAGCACCAGCCAGTCAGTCTCAGCAAGTGCAAGTGCCTCAGCGTCACTGAGCTTGAGTCAGTCTGTATCAACAAGTGCAAGTGCTTCAGCATCAGTAAGCCTGAGCCAGTCAGTTTCAACCAGCGAGTCTGCTTCAGCATCGTTGAGCTTGAGCCAATCCGTTTCAACAAGCACAAGCACTTCAGCATCAGTAAGCTTGAGTCAATCCGTTTCAACAAGCGCAAGTGCTTCAGCGTCCTTGAGCTTGAGTAAATCAGTTTCAGCAAGTGCCTCAGCTTCAAGCTCATTGAGCACCAGCCAGTCTGTATCAACAAGTGCAAGTGCTTCAGCATCAGTAAGCCTGAGCCAGTCAGTTTCAACCAGCGAGTCTGCTTCAGCGTCATTGAGCACCAGCCAGTCTGTATCAACCAGCGAGTCTGCTTCAGCGTCATTGAGCTTGAGCCAGTCAGTTTCAACAAGTGAATCAGCTTCAAGCTCATTGAGCACCAGCCTCAGTGCTTCGATCAGTGCTTCAGATTCAGCAAGTACAAGTTTGAGCACCAGCCTCAGTGCTTCAATTAGCGCATCAGATTCATCAAGCACAAGCTTGAGCACCAGCCTCAGTGCCTCAATCAGCACGTCAGATTCAGCAAGCACAAGTGCTTCAGCATCAGTAAGCCTTAGCCAGTCGGTTTCAACAAGTGAATCTGCTTCAAGCTCATTGAGCACCAGCCTCAGTGCCTCAATTAGTGCTTCAGATTCAGCCAGCACAAGCCTGAGCACGAGCCTCAGTGCCTCAATTAGTGCTTCAGATTCAGCCAGCACAAGCCTGAGCACAAGTCTCAGTGCCTCAATTAGCGCCTCAGATTCAGCCAGCACAAGCTTGAGTACAAGCCTCAGTGCTTCAATTAGCGCATCAGATTCATCAAGCACAAGTGCTTCAGCATTAGTAAGCCTTAGCCAGTCGGTTTCAACAAGTGAATCTGCTTCAAGCTCATTGAGCACCAGCCAGTCTGTCTCAACAAGCGCAAGCACTTCAGCATCAGTAAGCTTGAGTCAGTCAGTTTCAACAAGCACAAGCGCTTCAGCATCACTGAGCTTGAGCCAGTCTGTCTCAGCAAGCACAAGCACTTCAGCATCAGTAAGCTTGAGTCAATCAGTTTCAACAAGTGCAAGTGCCTCAGCATCACTGAGCGCAAGCGAGTCTGCTTCAGCGTCATTGAGCACAAGTCAGTCTGTCTCAGCAAGTGAATCAGCTTCAACTTCATTGAGCACCATCCAGTCTGTCTCAACAAGCGAGTCAGCTTCAGCGTCAATGAGCTTGAGCCAGTCTGTCTCAGCAAGCGCAAGCACTTCAGCATCATTAAGCCTGAGCCAGTCTGTCTCAGCAAGCGTAAGTGCCTCAGCATCGTTGAGCGCCAGCCAGTCAGTTTCATTGAGCAAGAGCGCTTCAGCTTCACTGAGTGGTAGTCAATCTGTCTCAGTAAGCACAAGCGCCTCAGCGTCATTGAGCCTGAGCCAGTCAGTTTCAGCAAGTGAATTAGCTTCAACCTCATTGAGCTTGAGCCAGTCTGTATCAGCAAGTGAATCTGTTTCAACCTCATTGAGCACCAGCCAGTCTGTCTCAACAAGCGCAAGTGCTTCAGCATCAGTAAGCCTAAGCCAGTCAGTTTCAACAAGCGAGTCAGCTTCAGCGTCAATGAGCTTGAGTCAATCTGTCTCATTAAGCACAAGCGCCTCAGCGTCATTGAGCCTGAGCCAGTCAGTTTCAGCAAGTGAATTAGCTTCAACCTCATTGAGCTTGAGCCAGTCTGTATCAGCAAGTGAATCAGCTTCAGCATCAGTAAGTCTGAGCCAGTCAGTTTCAGCAAGTGAATCTGTTTCAACCTCATTGAGCACCAGCCAGTCTGTCTCAACAAGCGCAAGTGCTTCAGCATCAGTAAGCCTAAGCCAGTCAGTTTCAACAAGCGAGTCTGCTTCAGCGTCATTGAGCACAAGTCAGTCTGTCTCAGCAAGTGAATCTGTTTCAACCTCATTGAGCACCAGCCAGTCTGTCTCAACAAGCGCAAGTGCTTCAGCATCAGTAAGCCTAAGCCAGTCAGTTTCAACAAGCGAGTCTGCTTCAGCGTCATTGAGCACAAGTCAGTCTGTCTCAGCAAGTGAATCAGCTTCAACTTCATTGAGCACCAGCCAGTCTGTCTCAACAAGCGAGTCAGCTTCAGCGTCAATGAGCTTGAGTCAATCTGTCTCATTAAGCACAAGCGCCTCAGCGTCATTGAGCTTGAGCCAGTCAGTTTCAACAAGTGAATCAGCTTCAAGCTCATTGAGCACCAGCCAGTCTGTATCAGCCAGCGTAAGTGCTTCAGCGTCATTGAGCTTGAGCCAGTCAGTCTCAGCAAGCACAAGCGCTTCAGCGTCATTGAGCCTGAGTCAATCAGTTTCAACAAGCACAAGCGCTTCAGCATCAGTAAGCCTGAGTCAATCTGTCTCATTAAGCACAAGCGCCTCAGCATCATTGAGCGCAAGCCAGTCTGTATCAACAAGCACAAGCGCTTCAGCATCAGTAAGCCTGAGCCAGTCTGTCTCAGCAAGTGCAAGTGCTTCAGCATCAGTAAGCCTGAGTCAATCTGTCTCAGCAAGTGCCAGTGCTTCAGCATCGTTGAGCTTGAGTCAATCTGTCTCAGTAAGTGCCAGTGCTTCAGCATCAGTGAGCTTAAGCCAGTCTGTATCAGCAAGCGTAAGTACTTCAGCATCAGTAAGCCTGAGTCAGTCAGTTTCAGTAAGTGCCAGTGCTTCAGCGTCAATGAGCTTGAGCCAGTCAGTCTCAGTAAGCACAAGTGCCTCAATTTCATTGAGCACAAGTCAGTCTGTCTCAGCAAGTGCCAGTGCTTCAGCATCAGTAAGCCTGAGTCAATCTGTCTCAGCAAGTGCCAGTGCTTCAGCGTCAATGAGCTTGAGCCAGTCAGTCTCAGTAAGCACAAGTGCTTCAACCTCATTGAGCACCAGCCACTCAGTCTCAACAAGCGCAAGTGCTTCAGCTTCGTTGAGTGGTAGCCAATCCGTCTCATTAAGTAATAGTGCTTCAGCTTCGTTGAGCTTGAGTCAATCAGTTTCAACAAGTGCAAGCGCCTCAGCTTCGTTGAGTGGTAGTCAATCTGCCTCATTGAGTAATAGTGCTTCAGCTTCGTTGAGCTTGAGTCAGTCAGTTTCATTTAGTAATAGTGCTTCAGCATCACTGAGCTTGAGCCAGTCTGTCTCAGTAAGTGCCAGTGCTTCAGCATCAGTGAGCTTAAGCCAGTCTGTATCAGCAAGCGTAAGTACTTCAGCATCAGTAAGCCTGAGTCAGTCAGTTTCAGTAAGTGCCAGTGCTTCAGCGTCAATGAGCTTGAGCCAGTCAGTCTCAGTAAGCACAAGTGCCTCAATTTCATTGAGCACAAGTCAGTCTGTCTCAGCAAGTGAATCAGCTTCAACGTCATTGAGCACCAGCCAATCTGTATCAGTAAGCACAAGTGCCTCAACTTCATTGAGCACCAGCCAGTCAGTTTCAACCAGCGAATCAGCTTCAACCTCGTTGAGCTTGAGTCAGTCTGTCTCAGCAAGCACAAGCGCTTCAGCATCATTGAGCCTGAGTCAATCAGTTTCAACAAGCACAAGCGCTTCAGCATCGTTGAGCTTGAGCCAGTCAGTCTCAGTAAGTGCTAGTGCTTCAGCATCAGTAAGCCTGAGTCAATCTGTCTCAGCAAGTGCCAGTGCTTCAGCATCGTTGAGCTTGAGCCAGTCAGTCTCAGTAAGTGAATCAGCTTCAACTTCATTGAGCACGAGTCAGTCTGTCTCAGTAAGTGCCAGTGCTTCAGCCTCAGTAAGCCTGAGCCTGAGCACTAGCCTCAGTGCCTCAATTAGCGCATCAGATTCAGCAAGTACTAGCTTGAGTACTAGTCTAAGTGCTTCGATCAGTGCCTCAGATTCAGTCAGCACCAGCTTGAGTACGAGCCTCAGCGCCTCAATTAGCGCATCAGATTCAGCCAGCACGAGCCTGAGCACCAGCCTCAGTACCTCAATTAGTGCTTCAGAGTCAATAAGTACAAGTTTGAGTACCAGTCTAAGTGCCTCAATTAGCGCTTCTGATTCAGCCAGCACAAGCCTGAGCACCAGCCTCAGTGCCTCAATTAGTGCTTCAGAGTCAATAAGTACAAGTTTGAGTACCAGTCTAAGTGCCTCACTTAGCGCTTCTGATTCAGCAAGCATAAGTTTGAGCACCAGCCTCAGTGCCTCACTCAGTGCTTCTGATTCAGCAAGCACAAGTTTGAGCACAAGTCTAAGTGCATCACACAGTGCCTCAGATTCAACAAGTACAAGTTTGAGCACGAGCCTCAGTGCCTCACTCAGCGCTTCTGAGTCAGCAAGTGCTAGCTTGAGTACTAGTCTAAGTGCTTCGATCAGTGCCTCAGATTCAACAAGTACAAGTTTGAGCACGAGCCTCAGTGCCTCACTCAGCGCTTCTGATTCAGCAAGTGCTAGCTTGAGTACTAGTCTAAGTGCTTCGATCAGTGCCTCAGATTCAGCCAGCACCAGCTTGAGTACGAGCCTCAGTGCCTCACTTAGCGCTTCTGATTCAGCAAGTGCTAGCTTGAGTACTAGTCTAAGTGCTTCGATCAGTGCCTCAGATTCAGCCAGCACCAGCTTGAGTACGAGCCTCAGCGCCTCAATTAGCGCTTCAGATTCAGCCAGCACAAGCCTGAGCACCAGCCTCAGTGCCTCAATTAGTGCTTCAGAGTCAATAAGTACAAGTTTGAGTACCAGTCTCAGTGCCTCAATTAGTGCAAGCGACTCAGCAAGTACAAGTTTGAGCACAAGCCTCAGTGCCTCAATTAGCGCTTCAGATTCAGCAAGCACAAGTTTGAGCACTAGTCTAAGTGCATCACACAGTGCCTCAGATTCAGCCAGCACCAGCTTGAGCACGAGTCTCAGTGCGTCAATTAGTGCAAGCGATTCAGCCAGCACCAGCTTGAGCACAAGCCTCAGTGCCTCACTCAGTGCTTCAGACTCAGCAAGCACCAGCTTGAGCACGAGCCTCAGTTCCTCACTTAGTGCGTCAGATTCAGCAAGCACAAGCTTGAGTACAAGCCTCAGTGCCTCACTTAGTGCTTCAGATTCAGCAAGCACAAGCTTGAGTACTAGCCTCAGTGCCTCAATCAGTACTTCAGATTCAACAAGTACAAGTTTGAGCACAAGCCTCAGTGCCTCACTCAGTGCCTCAGACTCAGCAAGCACCAGCTTGAGTACGAGCCTCAGTGCCTCAATTAGTGCTTCAGATTCATCAAGCACAAGCCTGAGTACCAGCCTCAGTGCATCAATCAGTGCCTCAGAGTCAACAAGTACAAGTGTAAGTACATCTACATCGCTTAGTGATAGCCTTTCAAGCAGCTTGAGTACAAGTGTGTCACAACAATCAAACTCATTCAGCTACAGTAAGGGTGATCCAACCAGCGAGTCTAAGCCAGAGTTTAACCTGCCAAGCTACCTCGCATCTGTAAGTGCAAGTACTTCAGCTTCTGTAAGTGATAGTCAGTCTATCTCTACTTCATTGAGTACAAGTACAAGTATTTCAGGATCAATCAGTGCCAGTCATGCTATTGCTGACGATTCACTTTCAGCAAGTGCCTACTTGAGTACGAGCGTCTCTACCTCATTGAGCACATCCGCAAGTGTGTCACTGAGTGATAGCGCAAGCATCTCTACTAGTCTGTCTGAAAGTGCATCTGTATCTAGTGCTACAAATCACTCTCAAGCACCTAAGCCGCAGCCTGCACAACCAGAAAAAGTTAAGGTTACTCCAAATACTAAAGCTTTACCAAATACAGGAACTGCCAATAATCCATTAGCAGTGCTTGGATTAGGAATAGCAACGTTGGCATCAGCCTTTCTTAAGAACAAAAAGAAGAAAGAATCAACATCTGATGTGAACTTGGAAGACTAATCTTAAAACCTAGCTAAAATGATACCAGCACTTTAGCGATGGAAAGCAAATCCCAGATAGCCATAGGCTATCTGGGATTTTTGCTTTTTGCATATATAGAATATGAGTTGTGCTGAGATAAAAGATAAACTGGGCAATTTAGATGTTTTAAGCCTGAGACTAGAAAGCGGTGAACCAAGCCAAATATTTTGAAATTTTGCTTTTCCTACTTGTCTGTTATTGTGGTGAGAGGGCCTTGCCGCCTGTTCTAGTTTGCTCTTGAGTATGAAGAAAATAAAAGTTTCAAAATGAGCAAAAATAATTCAATTCTTTTTTAGAAAAGGCTTGTGAGATTAGGCTGGATGTTTTAAAATAGTATAGGAGATTATCCGCTATTTATTTTTCGGAGGAAAAGAAATGTCCATTAATTGGCAAGAAATTATATTTAGCTTTTTAGGAGGCTTGGGGCTGTTCCTGTACAGTATTCGTATGATGGGGGACGGCTTGCAGCAGGCGGCAGGAGACCGACTGCGCTATTTAATTGACAAATACACGAGCAATCCTTTTTTAGGTGTGCTAGTTGGGATTGGGATGACAGCCCTGATCCAGTCTAGTTCAGGTGTGACGGTAATCACAGTTGGTCTGGTTAGTGCGGGGCTGTTGACCTTGCGCCAGGCTATCGGGATTGTCATGGGGGCCAATATTGGTACGACTGTGACTTCCTTCATCATTGGTTTTAAGTTGGGTGATTATGCACTTCCCTTGCTCTTTATCGGTGCGGTTTGCCTCTTTTTCACAAAAAATCGCTCTGTTAACAATATCGGGCGCATCTTCTTTGGTGTTGGCGGGATCTTTTTTGCCCTCAATCTCATGAGTGGAGCCATGGAGCCACTTAAAGATCTGCAAGTCTTTCGCGACTACATGGTTCAGCTGAGTAAAAATCCAGTCTTAGGTGTCTTTGTCGGAACGGGTTTGACCTTGCTCATCCAGGCATCATCAGCGACTATTGGTATTCTACAAAATCTCTATGCCAGCAATCTCATTGATTTGCATGGAGCTTTGCCTGTCCTTTTCGGTGACAATATCGGAACGACGATTACAGCGATCATCGCTTCCTTGGGTGCTAATATTGCAGCCAAGCGTGTTGCTGGCGCCCATGTGGCCTTTAACGTTTTGGGGACAATCATCTGTATGATTTTCTTGTTGCCTTTTACATCGCTGATTCAGTGGTTTGAGACAGCCTTACACTTGTCACCAGAAATGACCATTGCCTTTGCCCACGGAACTTTTAATATTACCAATACCATTATCCAGTTTCCTTTTATTGGCTTTTTAGCATATTTGGTTACCAAGTTGATTCCGGGTGAGGATGAAACCGTTAAATACGAATCTCTTTACCTTGATACGATTTTGATTGACCAAGCGCCATCACTGGCTTTGGGAAATGCTAAAAAGGAACTCCTTCACTTGGGTGGCTATGCGGCTAAATCTTTCGAATTGGCCTATGATTATATTATTAACTACGAAGAAAAATCAGCTGAGAAGGGTCATAAGACAGAGGAAGCCATCAATGCTATTGATGATGAATTAACTCGCTACCTGATTGTCCTATCTGGTCAACAGCTCAATCCAAAAGAGAGTGAAGTCTTGACTAGCATTCTGGACTCTAGTCGTGATTTGGAGAGAATCGGCGACCACTCAGAAGCTTTGTTAAATTTGACAGACTACTTGCACCGCAAGAAAGTGGAATTTTCACCGGCCGCCTTGGCAGAGTTGGAAAACATTTATCAACTGACCTTGGACTTTATCAAAGAAGCTTTGACTTCTGTGGAAACAAATGATGTGGAGTTGGCCAATACTTTAGAAGCCAAGCATGCAGCTATTGACAAGTTAGAACGCAGCCTGCGCAAGACCCACATTGCCCGTCTCAACAAGGGAGAATGTACGCCTCAGGCTGGGGTCAACTTCATCGATATTATTTCCCACTATACCAGAGTTGCTGACCACGCCATGAATTTGGCTGAGAAAGTACAAATGGAACAAATCTAAGACAGGAGGCTGGGACAAAAGTCCTAGCCTCTCAATTGTCTTTGGATTGTCGAGCAAGACGCAGTGGTTGAGTGGGATCTACTACGCTGATTTCATCAGCTTTTACAGCCCTACTCAACTGTGCGGAGGTGGGACGACGAAATCGAATTCTAACGAATTACCGATTTCTGTCCCACTCTCTTTTCTTGATTTAAATAATATAATAAATTTTTTCAAAAAAGAGGTATAGACCATTTACAAATAAAATAGAAAGCGTTATAATAGAGTCAATAGAAATAGAACAAGAGGAGGCAGTCAAATGCCTAAATATATAAAAGCCGATCAGTTCTTCTATCCTCAAGGGATTCGCAAGGGTGGATTTTTGGAAGTGATTGATGGAAAATTTGGAAAATTAGTACAAGAAGTCCCTGCGGATGCAGAAGTGGTGGATTACACAGGCTACTCTGTCGCACCAGGTCTGGTGGATACCCATATCCATGGTTTTGGTGGGGTCGATGTCATGGACAATAACATCGAAGGTACCCTCCATACCATGAGTGAAGGGCTTTTGACGACTGGGGTGACCAGTTTCTTGCCGACAACGCTGACATCATCTTACGAGCAACTCCTAGCTGTGACGGAGAATATTGGTGCGCGCTATCAAGAAGCAAGTGGTGCCAAGATTCGTGGTCTCTACTTTGAGGGGCCTTACTTCACTGAAAAGTACAAGGGTGCCCAAAACCCAGCCTACATGAAGGATCCTCGTATGGATGAATTTCGTGCTTGGCAAAAGGCAGCCAATGGCCTGCTTAATAAGATTGCTTTGGCACCTGAGCGTGAGGGCGTGGGAGAATTTGTCCGTACCATCACTGATGAAGGTGTGACAGTCGCTTTGGGGCACTCTGATGCGACCTATGACGAAGCCAAAGCAGCAGTAGAAGCAGGAGCCAGTGTCTGGGTACATGCCTACAATGGTATGCGGGGCTTGACCCACCGTGAGCTAGGTATGGTTGGGGCTATGTACGAGCTGCCTCACACTTACGCAGAGTTGATTTGTGATGGTCACCACGTGGATCCCAAGGCCTGTGATATTTTGCTCAAGCAAAAGGGCCATGAACATGTAGCTCTCATCACAGACTGTATGACTGCAGGTGGGCTGGAAGACGGCGACTATATGCTGGGAGAATTTCCAGTGGTGGTAGCCAATGGCACAGCTCGTCTCAAATCGACTGGTAACTTAGCAGGATCAATTCTGCAGCTCAAAGACGGCCTCAAAAATGTGGTTGAGTGGGGCATCGCAAATCCTCACCAAGCAGTCATGATGGCCAGTCTCATTCCAGCAAAATCCGTCCACATTGACGATGTCTGTGGCCAGATCAAGGAAGGCTACGATGCCGACTTTATCGTGCTGGACAAGGATTTGGAGCTGGTTGCTACTTATTTGGATGGTGAAAAGCGTTTTGAAGCTGTATCCAGTGTTCTTTAATTGAGTCTCCTTATATTTTTAGAAAGGATGGGGTAACCTGTCCTTTTTAATGTGGGGTTGCTGCTTTTCCCTAGGATTTGCTAGAGGTACTTGGGCAAAGCTAGAATGGTTGGCGCAACTAGAAAGTTTCTGAGATATTTTTCTTAACAGATGGTAGGGCTTTCTCAATGAAAGAGAAGATGTTATAATAGGGTTATCACAGACGAGGAGGACAGGATGAAAAAGATTGATTATAAATTTATGGGAATGGGCTTGGTGTTCCTCTTCTTTGGATTATTACTGCATCGTTTCTTGATATTTATTGCTGGGCTGGCCTTTATCATTTACAGCTTTTTCAGCCGAGGCATGGCTCCAACCAAGGAAAATATCTTTAAGCCAAAATTAGCCAAAAGAAAGAAAAATAAGGAGAACAGATATGAAAAATTATACCCTTAACAATGGCGTCAAGATCCCAGTCTTGGGCTTTGGTACTTGGAAGGCTCAGGACGGAGAAGAGGCTTATCAGTCAGTCTTAGCCGCTCTGAAGGCTGGCTATCGTCACATTGATACAGCAGCTATCTATAAGAATGAGGAGAGTGTTGGTCGAGCAATTAAAGACAGCGGCATTCCGCGTGAAGAGCTCTTCATCACAACTAAGCTCTGGAATAGCAAGCATACCTATGAAGAGGCCTTAGAAGCCTTTGACAGCTCTATGGAGCGGTTGGGGCTGGATTATCTGGATCTCTACCTCATCCACTGGCCAAATCCTAAGCCTGTACGAGAATACGGGGCTTGGCAAAAGCGCAATGCAGAGGTTTGGCGGGCTATGGAAGACCTCTATCAAGCTGGTAAGATCCGAGCGATCGGCGTCAGCAATTTCCTGCCTCACCACCTAGAGGCTCTCCTAGAAACAGCGCGCGTCACTCCAGCCGTCAACCAAATCCGCCTAGCGCCAGGTGTCTATCAGACAGAGGCAGTGGACTTCTGCCGTGCCCATGATATCCTCCTTGAAGCTTGGGGACCATTTGGCCAAGGCGAACTCTTCCAAAATCCAGCCGTGCAGGCGATAGCAGATAAGTATGGCAAGACCATTGCCCAAATCGCTCTAGCTTGGAGCCTACAAGAAGGCTTCCTACCCCTGCCTAAGTCAGTCACTCCGAGTCGGATTGCTAGCAATCTGGACTGCTTTGACATCGAACTGAGTCCAGCTGACCTAGATATTCTCAAAAATATCAGCGGTTTGGAAGGCGGAGCCCCTAATCCAGATGGAGTGGATTTTTAAGCGCCTGATAGGTATCAGCTGAGTTGAAATCAATCTACTCGATATGTTAGTTGTTAGTATTTAAGGAAGTTTTATAGTGGCCTAGGCCTCGGCCGGTCACTTTTCCTATAGAATCATGGCGGCTTAGGCCTCGGCCGGTCACTTTTCTTATGGAATCATGGCAACTTAGGTCTCGGCCGGTTATTTTTCCTATAGAATCATGGCAATCTAGGCCTCGGCCGGTCATTTTCCCTATAGAATCTTTGCAATCTAGGCCTCGAACGCTCTTTTCATTTCTAGTTATAAGATCCATCGCCCCTCGGTCATTTGTCGTCAAAAACAAGTGCCAGATGAGGGGTGATTTTGTGTCTTTTTCTTTTGAAAGACTAGAGGAGAGGAAAAGTAGGAAAGAGGCTCCGTTTTTTGAAAAAATGCCCCTTTCAGGGATAAAAAATGACATTTTAGGGCAAGAGGCCCCAAGCTTCATCTCTACATGCTATACTTGCTTTATCAAAAATATTGGAGAGGTTTTATGATAAACACTACTTACACCATTCGCCCCTTGTCTTATAGCAATCTGACCCACCGTGAGTTTGAGAGTCTAATGGTTGATTCTTATCAGGTACTCACGATTTTTACGAGTTCCTATAGAGATGAGGACATGTACAGCAAGCACCTAGAGGGATTTCATAGCAAACTAGAGCAGTTTCAGGCTCAATTGGCCAATGTGGAAAAGAAAGACTCTATGAGTCTTGTAGAACTAGACAAGGAGCGAGATAACGCTCTGGTTGGTCTTTTTACCTTGCATAAGGGCTTTGCCAAAATCAAAGACAGAGACTTGAAAGAAGCCTATGAAGTCTTGCTGCCAGTCTTTAAAAAATATAAGGATATCACCAAGCACACCAATGCTGTCGCAACGGCCGAGATTAAGAGTCTGCTTAAAACATTGCAGGAAGAGCCCTATCAGGGAGCTGTGATGAGTCTAGGCCTTCTCCCTATGCTGACGGCTGTGATAGCGGCTCAAGCGGACTATGATAAAGGAGAAGCAGAAGCGCGTGCAGTCAAGTCAGCCAAGGAAGTCGGTAAAACCAAACAGCTACGCAACGAAATCTCCCGTAGCTACGACCTCTTTGTGCGCTACACAGCAGCCGTCGCAGAAGCCTATCCAGAGAGATCCCACTTGACCAAACTCCTCAAAGACCTCAATACGATCCGAGATAGCAAGCGCCGTTTAGTTGGTACAAATAAGAAAACAAAAACGGAAGAAGCAGGAGAGAGATCAGCATAAAGAAGCCCCCCTTAGAAGTAAGATTCTGAGGGGGATTTTTGTGGATTTGTGATAGGTCTTTAGTAAGTAGAGACAGTGAATTAAAAATTAACTTATTTCAAATTGTTAATATCACTGATGAAAAGTGAGCGTAATATTGTATTCTCTGTTTTTTAACTCCTAAATCATTCCTCATATGGTTCAATATTTCTTCTGATTTATCAAGTAGTTTTTGTCTATCAGTATTTTCGAAAGAAAGCAATATAAACTCAGACCATGATTTTACAACGTTTTTAGACCCCCATAAAGAAAGACATTTATTAAGAGTTAGTATATCAT
Source organism: Streptococcus cristatus ATCC 51100 (assembly GCF_000222765.1). GTDB lineage: Bacteria > Bacillota > Bacilli > Lactobacillales > Streptococcaceae > Streptococcus > Streptococcus cristatus. Next base: position 88,304 of record NZ_AFUE01000008.1, read on the forward strand.
TTTCTAATTCAGGGTAATTTTGATCTTTATTTTTTACTATTTTATAGATTATCGCTACAAATTGTTCATATGGTTCTTCTCGTTTTTGTGTTAAATACTCTCTTTTTTGTTGTTGTCGTTCCCAAATAAATTTGGCAATAGTAGACGCAATTGAGATTGTACCAGACACTAGAGCTACAATAATAACAGTATCCAGTGTTGGTAGGTTATTAAAAAATGTGATTGAGAATAGTATTGCTTTTACTAGTGCCCAAAGGCTAAAAATGAGAATAGCAATTGCAATAATTTGACCAATACGATATGAAATTTTTTCCATTATGGCTCCTTTAAATTAAAGATACTTTTATTTTACAGAATTAGGATTAAGGAATCAGTATTTTTTAGATAGTTGTACATCTCCTATTATGCTGAAAGCATAAGCTGAAGAAATTAAATATTTTTAAATATAGCAATATCAAAATAGTGTTATTTTAGTATAAAAATACTTTATGGTTCGTTGAGAAACTGATAAAATAGTTCGAAGATAAGCAATAAAATTATAAATAGAGATTGAATAAGGGAATTCAATTGTTAATTAGATATAATTGAGAGTATAGGAGATGAAGATTGTTATGGATAAGTTAGCTATTTTTCAAATGTTGGGTGAATTTTTAAATTCACAATTTATCAGTTCAATGCTCGGTGCTCTTTTGGGCGCTGGGGTAGCAGTGTATATTGCAAAGCTTCAAAATAAGCAACAACTTAAACAGTTGAAATATGAACATAAACTACAACGAGAATTTTTTGAAAAACAAGAAGGGAACGAAAGGGAACGTATATTTTTACAATATACTATTGAGCGTGCAGAGCGTTCGTATGAGATATTGAGTGATTTAAGAAGTGCTAAAAAGTTATTTGTAGATGCAATATTTGAATTGATGAAGAGCCTTCCTAATGATTTAAAATTAGATGAAGATATTGAATTTGAAAAACATTTTTCCTTACTATATGCAGAGTATCTGCTTCCTAAATACGACTCTATTATAAAATTAAGAGATATGTTATTACTAACTCTGGTTATTCAGGATGATATTGAACTATCTAGGTTAAAAGAAGAAGTTCGTAAGGAAGTTGCAATCTTTGTAGACTATCACAAAAAAATAAGTCAAGTAAAGATTTTTGAAGAGTATAAAGAAGTAGCTGATGATTTTATGAGTAAGTCAAAACTGACTGAAAAATGTGACGAATTAAGGACTTATTTAACCAAGTATATAACAGAAACTACATTTAGGCTAGTTTCTCCTGAGAGAATGGCTGAGAAGATACTAAAACAAACAAAAGGGGATTTAAATATTCGATTTAAAGTTGTAAGAAAGGAGAATATGAAAGGGGGCAACTGAAGATTAGATTTGAAACTTTTAATAGAAATTGGAGAAAACTTAGACAATGTATACTTGTCCTACAAAAAATACACAAATAATTTAAGAAAAGGATTTAGTTCTGTATTGGACAGGGCTAGGTCTTTTTTGTTTAATTGGTTTGTTCCTCTGTATAGTACTTTCGTGGTAATTTCTTATAAAAAATACCCCAATCGTTAGATTTTATGTCTAACGTTTGGGGTGTGCTTTTTTATTACAATCTGCTTTATTTATCAATACAATTTCAAATCACGAGGGTCAACTGGGAAAGTTGGGTTGTATGGATTGTGACGAAGTTTGAAGTGTTTGACATTTTCGATGGTTTGAGTTCCAGATAGTTGCATGACGGTTTTTAATTCGGCATTGAGGTGTTCAAAGACTTGACGTACACCGACGCTACCACCAAGGGCCAAGCCATAAATAGCAGGACGTCCAATGGCTACCAAGTCTGCTCCTGAAGCCAAGGCTTTAAAGACGTGTTGACCACGGCGAATACCAGAGTCAAATACAATTGGCACACGTTTATCAACTGCTTCAGCAACTTCTTGAAGTGAGTCAAAGGCAGCTGGTCCACCGTCGATTTGGCGGCCACCGTGGTTGGTTACCCAGATACCAGAAGCACCTGCGGCAAGCGAACGTTCGACATCTTCACGGCATTGAGGGCCTTTGACATACACAGGGAGCCCTGAGTATTCAGCGATAAATTCTACATCTCGTGGAGACAGGCGTTGTTTGGCTGATTTGTAGACAAAGTCCATGGACTTTCCGGCACCTTCTGGCAAGTATTCCTCAACGATCGGCATGCCAACTGGGAAAACAAAACCATTGCGCTTATCAACTTCACGATTGCCCCCTACAGTCGCATCTGCAGTTAAGACAATGGCTGTGTAGCCTTCTGCTTTGACACGATCCATGATATGGCGGTTAATCCCGTCATCTTTGCTGAAGTAAAATTGGAACCAGTGCGGTGTTCCTTGGAGGGCTTGAGAAATTTCTGGAAGATCAACTGTGGAGTAGGAGCTGGTCGTGTAAAGAGAGCCAAACTCATGTACACCACGCGCAGTGGCGACTTCTCCTTGCTCATTTGCTAATTTATGGGCTGCAACAGGCGCCATGATGATTGGTGAAGATAGTTTTTCGCCTGCAAATTCAATCTCAGTGCTTGGATTTTCCACATCACAGAGCGTATGAGGGACAATGAGTTTATGGTTGAAAGCTCGAATGTTCTCGCGTAAAGTGAACGTGTCCTCAGCTCCACTCGCGATGTAGCCAAAAGCAGCTTTAGGAATGACTTGCTGCGCCATGGGCTCCAGATCATAGGTGTTGATAAAATCCACAGGGCCTTCGGCATTGCTTGTTTTGTATGACATAAAATGTCCTCCTTGATAAAAGTAAACGTTTACTTTTTTGATTTACAGGAACATCTTAACTCTTTTTCATGTCATTTTCAAAAATTTTGTCTGGAAGTTTCAGATTGCAATAGAGACGATAAATATTTTTTATCATTGTGATAGAAAATACATATTATCCAAACATGTCTTTTAGTGCTACAATAGCTGTATTATTCCTAGATGGGAGGTTCTCTTTTGGATTGGTCCATTGTTGAACAATATCTACCATTATATCAAAAGGCATTTTTTCTAACCCTGCATATCGCAGTTTGGGGTATTTTGGGAGCTTTTCTAGTTGGTTTACTTGTTAGTATTATCCGGCATTATCGTATCCCTGTTTTGGCACAGCTAGCCACAGCTTATATTGAATTGTCGCGGAATACGCCTCTTTTGATTCAACTCTTCTTTCTCTACTTCGGGCTTCCTCGGATTGGGATTGTCCTTTCCTCAGAGGTCTGCGCCACCCTTGGTCTCATCTTTTTGGGAGGCTCCTATATGGCCGAATCCTTCCGAAGCGGGCTAGAAGCAGTTAGTCAAACCCAGCATGAGATTGGCTTAGCGATCGGTCTGACACCCGTTCAAGTTTTTCGGTACGTGGTCTTGCCGCAAGCCACAGCAGTGGCTCTGCCGTCCTTCAGTGCCAATGTAATTTTCTTGATTAAGGAAACCTCTGTCTTCTCTGCGGTTGCTCTAGCCGACCTCATGTACGTTGCCAAGGACTTGATTGGGCTTTACTATGAGACAGACATCGCACTGGCTATGTTGGTAGTGGCCTATCTTATTATGCTCCTGCCTATATCATTGCTTTTTAGTTGGATAGAAAGGAGGCTCCGCCATGCAGGATTCGGGAATACAAGTACTCTTTCAGGGAAATAATCTCCTGCGGATTTTACAGGGATTGGGAGTCACGATTGGGATCTCTATCCTCTCTGTCCTCTTGTCTATGATTTTCGGTACGGTTATGGGAATCATCATGACCTCTCATTCTAGAGTCGTTCGCTTCTTGACACGTTTTTATCTAGAATTTATCCGCATCATGCCTCAACTGGTGCTACTCTTCATTGTTTATTTCGGTTTAGCCCGAAATTTTAATATCAATATCTCAGGAGAGACTTCTGCTGTTATCGTTTTTACCCTCTGGGGAACGGCCGAGATGGGAGACTTGGTGCGCGGTGCTATCACTTCCCTTCCTAAACATCAGTTTGAAAGCGGACAGGCGCTGGGCTTAACGAATTTCCAACTTTACTACCACATCATCATCCCGCAGGTCTTGAGAAGACTGCTTCCGCAGGCCATCAATCTCGTTACTAGAATGATTAAAACGACTTCTCTGGTTGTTTTGATTGGAGTCGTTGAAGTTACAAAGGTGGGACAGCAAATCATCGATAGCAATCGCTTGACCATTCCAACCGCATCCTTTTGGATTTACGGCACCATACTGGTTCTGTATTTCGCAGTTTGCTTCCCTATTTCCAAGCTATCCACTCACTTAGAAAAACACTGGAGGAACTAAATGTCTGATACCATATTAGAAATCAAGGACCTAAAAAAATCCTTCGGAGACAATCCCATCCTCCAAGGACTTTCCCTAGAAATCAAAAAAGGGGAAGTAGTGGTTATTCTAGGACCATCTGGCTGTGGGAAAAGCACCCTCCTTCGTTGCCTCAATGGCTTGGAAACCATTCAAGGTGGAGATATTCTTCTGGATGGCCAGTCCATTATTGGAAATCAGAAAGACTTTCACTTGGTTCGTCAAAAGATTGGCATGGTCTTTCAAAGTTATGAACTCTTTCCCCATCTGGACGTTCTGCAGAACCTTATCTTAGGTCCTATCAAAGCACAAGGACGGGATAAGAAAGAAGTGACGGAAGAAGCCCTGCAATTACTGGAACGCGTCGGATTGCTCGATAAAAAACACAGTTTCGCTCGCCAATTATCTGGTGGTCAGAAACAACGGGTTGCTATTGTCCGTGCCCTGCTCATGCATCCAGAAATTATCCTTTTTGACGAGGTGACGGCCTCACTGGATCCAGAAATGGTGCGTGAGGTCCTCGAACTCATCAACGACCTAGCTCAAGAAGGCCGTACCATGATTCTAGTAACCCACGAAATGCAGTTTGCCCAAGCCATTGCGGACCGGATTATCTTCCTCGACCAAGGGAAGATTGCTGAAGAAGGAACGGCTCAGTCCTTCTTTACCAATCCACAAACCAAACGAGCACAAGAATTTTTAAACGTTTTTGACTTTAGCCAATTTGGCTCATATTTGTAAAGGAGATTCTTATGAAACTACTCAAATCACTCTTAACTGTTTTTGCACTTGCCTTTGCCCTTATTTTTGTCACAGCTTGTGGCTCAGGCGGAAATGCTACTTCTTCATCTGGTAAAACTACTGCCAAAGCTCGCACTATTGATGAAATCAAAAAAAGTGGTGAACTTCGAATTGCTGTATTTGGAGACAAAAAACCTTTTGGTTATGTAGACAACGACGGTTCTTACCAAGGTTATGACATCGAACTGGGAAATCAGCTGGCTAAAGACCTCGGTGTTAAGGCAAAATACGTGTCTGTTGATGCTGCCAACCGTGCGGAATACTTGATTTCTAACAAGGTGGACATCACCCTTGCCAACTTTACTGTCACAGACGAACGTAAGAAACAAGTTGACTTTGCCCTTCCCTACATGAAGGTTTCACTGGGTGTTGTGTCTCCTAAGAAAGGTGTTATCACAGATGTTAAACAGCTTGAAGGCAAGACTTTGATTGTCACAAAAGGAACTACCGCTGAAACTTACTTTGAGAAAAATCATCCAGAAGTTAAACTTCAAAAATATGACCAATACAGTGACGCCTACCAAGCTCTTTTGGATGGACGTGGAGATGCCTTTTCAACTGACAATACTGAAGTTCTAGCTTGGGCTCTTGAAAATAAAGGGTATGAAGTGGGGATTTCTTCTCTCGGTGACCCAGATACTATTGCACCAGCAGTCCAAAAAGGAAACAAAGAGTTGCTTGATTTCATCAATAAAGACATTGAAAAATTGGGCAAGGAAAACTTCTTCCACAAAGCTTATGAAAAGACTCTTCACCCAACCTATGGTGATGCTGCAAAAGCAGATGACCTCGTCGTTGAAGGTGGAAAAGTAGAATAGGACCGTTGGTTAAGTAGAACAATCTGCCTTAAAAAATGAACCGCATCTCAATAGTTAGACAGAAAAAGTCTAGCAGTTGAGGTGCGGTTCAAATTATGTTTGTTTGATTTGTTTTGATTTCTACAAGTAGAGTTCAGTTAGCTTGTGGGCTACACCATCTTGGTCGTTGGTGAGTTCAAGCTGCTGGTCAGCATAGGGCAGCAGGGTTTCGCTGGCGTTTTTCATGGCATAGCCTGTTCCTGCAAATTCCAGCATTTCGGTATCATTGTGCTCGTCACCAAAAGCGATCAGGTCTTTGCGATCGGCATTGAGGATATTGAGCAGGTACTGGAGGGCGAAGGCCTTGTTAACACCTTTAGGACCGCACTCAAGAATATTGAGAGGACCGCCCCAGGTATTGATGGAGAGTTCATGCTGGTAAAAAGCATTCATCTCTTCAGCCAGAGCGTATTTGTCTGTGGCATGTGTTTGCAGCAAGATAGCATTTGGATTTTTAGTGACCAGCTGCGCTTGAAATTGATTTTCTGGCTTGAAATTATCAATTCCAAAGAGCTTGGGATCTGCGATTTCTTCGTTTGTATTGGTGATGTAGAATTTCTTACGGTATTCACCAGCGATGAAGTCGGCTTCGATCTCCTCTTTTCGTTGGACCATATCTAGCAAAAAGGCTTTGTCTACCGTCAAGGATTGTTCAAATTCCCACTTTTTCTCAGGAATATGAGTCAAAGAGCCGTTGAAATTTATCATGGGAGTATTCAGCTCTAATTCTTTATAGAAATCCAGAGCCATGCGGTAAGGACGGCCAGTTGTGATGATGACCTTGTGCCCTTTAGCCGATATTTTTTTGATAGTTTCTTTGGTAAAATCAGAAATCTTACTCTCAGAGTTGAGCAAGGTTCCGTCCAAATCTACAGCAATTACTTTATTCGTCATTCTTTTTCCTCGTACAGTATCAATCAGTATAGTAAATCTATTATAACAGAATTAAGAATAAATGACACAAGTTGTGGTATAATGTTTCCTCAATAGCTAAGACGAAAGTGTTTGCTGATAGTCTATAAGCGAAGAGAGTTAAAGTAAAGGGGATGATCTTGTATGCGTAAACCAATTTTCATTCACATTTTTTTCCTACTAATTGCATTTGTTGTGTATATTCAGGGGATTACGGTTCAGGGACCAGACCTGATATGGAATATGATTCTGGCCTTAATTGCCTATGACGCTGCGGTCTTAACGACGATATCTAAGAAGCAGAAATGGCTTTATCCACTTTTGTTAGTGGTTTGGCTGGCCTTTTATCCTAATACTTTTTATATGCTGACGGACTTAGTGCACATGACTTGGGTGGGAGACACCCTGTGGAACCCTGTCAGCATGCGCCTATTTATGGCTTTCGTGCCGAGCATTTTATTTGGCGTTTACTGCGGGATTGAAAGCTGGAATATCTTGCGTGAGCGCTGGAAGTGGACTTGGTGGTTGGATATGCTTGCGATTGCGGCTCTGTCTTATCTATCGAGTCTAGCCATCTACATCGGTCGTTATGATCGCCTCAATTCCTGGGACTTGGTGACGCGGCCCCAGCTAGTTGTCCAAAAGCTACTGGAGACCTTTCAGAAGGATCGTCTGGTATTTATCCTTGGATTTACCTTTATCCAAATCATGACTTTGCTCTTTTTAAGCAGAGAAAATAAAAAATAAGACGCTTTAAAGTATTTTTTGGAGCAATGGACTTGAAAAAGTGAATGTTTTTGAGTATAATCATAGTATTGTTCGTAAATAACGAATAAGCAGCGCTGTTTTAAAAGAAAATCAGGAGTTCTCTTTTATACAGTTGCCATAAAACAATTTAGGAGATTATCTATAATGGATAAATTATTTAAACTCAAAGAGCACGGTACGGATGTTCGTACGGAAGTTCTCGCTGGGTTAACAACTTTCTTTGCTATGAGCTATATCCTCTTTGTCAATCCAGCCATGCTGTCGCAAACGGGTATGCCAGCTCAAGGTGTCTTTCTGGCTACGATCATCGGTTCTGTTGCTGGAACACTCATGATGGCCTTTTATGCCAACCTTCCTTACGCACAGGCGCCAGGTATGGGTCTCAATGCTTTCTTTACGTTCACGGTTGTCTTTAGTTTGGGCTATACTTGGCAAGAAGCTCTGGGCATGGTCTTCATCTGTGGTCTGATCTCGCTCTTCATTACCCTGACCAAGATTCGGAAGGCTATTATCGAGTCTATTCCATCAGCTTTGCGTTCAGCTATTTCAGCTGGTATCGGTGTCTTCCTAGCTTATGTAGGGATTAAAAATGCCGGACTGTTGAAGTTTTCGATCGATCCAGGCAACTATGTAGTAGCTGGTAAAGGAGCTGACCAAGCCAAAGCTGCTATCACAGCAAACTCAGCTGCGACTCCGGGATTAGTTGATTTTAATAATCCAGCAGTTTTACTCGCTTTACTTGGTCTAGCGATTACAGTTTTCTTTGTTATCAAGGGCATCAAAGGTGGCATTATCTTGTCTATCTTTACAACGACAGTTGTAGCGATTGCTATTGGCTTGGTAAACCTGTCTGCGATTGACTTTGGTCAGCACAATCTGTCAACAGCTCTGAAAGAACTTGGACAAGTGTTCGGGGTTGCGGTTGGTCCAGAAGGCTTGGGAGCTCTCTTTGCTGATACGGCGCGCCTGCCTCAGACATTTATGGCCATCCTAGCCTTCTCTCTGACGGATATCTTTGATACCATTGGTACCTTGATCGGAACTGGTGAAAAAGTAGGGATCGTCGCAAGCTCTGGTGAAAATCATGAGTCAGAAGGTTTGGACAAGGCCTTGTACTCAGACTTGATCGGAACGACTATCGGTGCAATCGCCGGAACGTCTAACGTTACTACTTACGTAGAGTCAGCAGCTGGTATTGGAGCTGGCGGACGGACTGGTTTGACAGCCTTGGTTGTAGCGGTCTGCTTTGCAGTATCTAGCTTCTTTAGTCCACTTTTGGCAATCGTTCCAACAGCGGCAACTGCACCAATCTTGATTGTTGTTGGGATCATGATGCTTGGCAGTCTGAAAAATATCCAGTGGGATGATATGGCAGAAGCTGTCCCAGCTTTCTTCACCTCTATCTTCATGGGCTTCACTTACAGTATCACGAACGGGATTGCAGCAGGCTTTATCATGTATGCTCTTGTGAAAGTCATCAAAGGTCAAGCTAAGGATGTGCATCCAATGATTTGGATTTTAAACTTGCTCTTCATCCTTAACTTTATCAGCCTAGCTCTTTCTTAAGAATCAGTATTAAGAAGTTGGAAATCTTCCAGCTTCTTTTTTATGCGAGAAAAATATTTGTGAATGATCTTAGTTTCTTTTTGATAGAAGTGAATGGCTTGTTTTCGATAAAAGATTTGGAGGTCTATCTAATTTTTTTCAAACATTTTGCTCTCTCTATTAGAAAATTGAGCGCAAACGCAAATCTTCTGGTATAATAAAAGAATGTTTAGTCATAATGAGGAAGAATTAATCAACTGGGGCCAGCGTCTCGGCAGCTTGCTTCAGGAGCAAGATGTTTTGGTTTTGACAGGAGACTTGGGTGCGGGTAAGACGACCTTTACCAAGGGTTTGGCCCAAGGTCTGGGCATCAAGCAGATGATCAAAAGTCCGACCTATACCATTGTTCGCGAGTATGAAGGGCGTTTGCCGCTTTATCACTTAGATGTCTATCGGATTGGTGAAGATCCAGATTCGATTGACTTGGATGATTTTCTCTTTGGTGAGGGAGTTACGGTCATTGAGTGGGGAGAATTGCTAGGTGATAGTTTACCAGATGATTATCTGAAGCTGACCCTTCTAAAGAAAGAAGATGGCCGCGAGCTAGTCTTTGAAAGTCAAGGGCGTCGTTCTCAGGAACTGCTGGAGGAATTGCTGCATGGCTGAGTTTGAATTAGCCTTGCGGGAGGCAGAGAAGGCAGATGCTGCTGACTTGATTCGCTTTTTAAATCAAGTCGGTGCCGAGTCAGACTACATGACCTTGGATGAGGCTGGGATTTTGATGGATGAAGAGCAGATGGCTCAGTTCATTCAGCGTCAAGCTGAGTCAGATAATCAGCTTTATCTTTTGGCCTTACTTGATAATGAAATCGCTGGGATTGTCAGTATCACAGCGGATTTTCATGAGCGGATTCGCCACATTGGGCAAGTCTTTATCGTTGTCAAACAAGCCTTTTGGAATCAAGGTCTCGGTCGTATTCTGCTAGAAGAGGCTGTCGATTGGGCAGAGAATGGGAGCAGTCTCCGCCGTTTGGAACTGACTGTTCAGGTTCGAAATGAGCGAGCTGTTCATCTCTATAAAGAATTAGGATTTGAAATTGAAGGCCTGCAAAAAAGAGGGGCCTATTTAAGAGAAGGGATATTTCTAGATGTTTACCTGATGGGAAAACTGATAGATTGATGAAATATGTTTAAAAAAATTGTACGAATGTTTTTGAGCCTGCTGCTTGTCACAGCTATTGGAGTAGGAGGCTATGCTTGGACTATTTACAATCAGTCAACGGACGCTCTGTCCCATACTTACAAGGGTTTTGGGAATGAGACGAACGTTATTGCGGAAACCAAGCCCTTGACGATTTTACTGATGGGGGTAGATACAGGAAGTGGCTCGCGGTCTGATACCTGGAAGGGAAATAGCGACTCTATGCTTCTCCTATCTGTCAATCCTCAGACTAAAAAGACGGTCATGATGAGTTTGGAGCGGGATATTCTGACTCAAATCGATGAAAATGGCGAAACGACAGAAGCCAAACTCAATGCAGCCTATGCTTATGGCGGTGCAGAATTAGCCATCGCGACGATTGAGAAATTGATGAACATCCATATTGACCGCTATGTGATGATCAATATGCAAGGACTGGTTCAGCTAGTCGATGCAGTTGGCGGTATTGAAGTCAACAATACTTTTGATTTCCCAATTTCCATCGAAGAAAATGAACCAGAATACACTGCAACTGTCGAGCCAGGTAAGCATTTGATCAACGGAGACCAAGCTTTGGTCTATGCCCGCATGCGTTACCAAGATCCAGAGGGTGACTACGGTCGTCAGAAACGTCAGCGTGAGGTGATTCGAAAGGTCGTTGAGAAGGTGCTCAGTCTTAATAGTATCAGTCATTATCAAGCTATTTTGCGAGCAGTCAGCAAGAATATGCAGACCAATGTAGCGCTGGATTCGAGAAGTATTCCTCAGTTATTAGGTTACAAAGATGCCTTTAGAAGCATTCAGTCTGAACAATTGCGTGGGGAAGATGCTACCTTGGCTGATGGGGGTAGCTATCAGCTGGTTACGTCTGAGCATTTACTGGAAATGCAAAATTTGATTCGGAAAAGCTTGGGCTTGTCCACGGTCAAGAGTTTGAAAACCAATGCCGTACTGTATGAAGATTTGATGGGAGGCAGAAGCCTACGTGCGTCTAATTCTAGCTCTTCAACAACTTATCAGCATGACGAGCAGCCGATTTACAATCAACCAACGGAGAGCAATTATGGAAGTGCTAATTACAGTAATTCTACTCCAGCTCCTCCTGAGCCGAGCGCTAGCAGTGAACCGCCAGCAAGTTCTGCGCCTGCATCTACTCCAGCTTCGACACCGTCAGCATCATCTGCCGATCACCCCACAACATCAGCATCTTCAGAATAAATAAATCGAGGCTGGGACAAAAGTCCTAGCCTCTTAATTGTTTTTGGATTTTCGAGCAAGACGCAGTGGTTGAGTGGGCTCTACTAGGCTGATTTCATCAGTTTTTACAGCCCTACTCAACTGTGCGGAGGTGGGACGACGAAATCGAATTCTAACGAATTACCGGTCTCTGTCCCACTCTCGTTTTTTAATGTTTTTGAATTTTATTTTGTTAGTAATTTCCAGAAGAAATCAATAATATAGGTCAGTCCGTAAGTGTAGATGATGAGGGTGATGGGTTTGCAGAGCACGATAATCAGCATGTACTTTTTGAAGGTCATCTTGGTCAGGGCGGCCAGCATACAGAGGAAATCAGCGGGGCTGATAGGCCAAATCATCATAAAGATAAAGAAACGCTCAAAGCGATTGCCCTCATCCAGCCAGCCCACATACTTGTCATAGGTCCGCTTGCTGACGACGGACTGGACAAAGGCTGGTCCGTAGGTGCGAGCTAGATAGAAGATGATGGCACAGCCAATGACGATGCCAACATAGTTGTAGATGGTGCCGACGATATGCCCGTAGATAAAGATGCCTGCAACAGAGGTCAAGGCGCCAGGGATAATGGGCACGACCGTCTGCAAGATTTGTAGGAAGATAAACAGAGGTGGCCCCCAGACGCCTGCTTGTTTGATAAAGGCAGACAAGGTTTCCTTGGACTGGAGAATCCCTGCATAGTAAGCCCAGATGCAAAAGGCCACTGTCCCCACAGCCCCGATGATGGACGACCAGTTGATGATTTTTTGCAAAAAGGGAGAAACAGCTTTCATTTCTCGATCCTTGCTTGCCATAGGCACCTCCAAGAGAATTGTTCTTATATCTACTATAGCATCTTTTGCCTTTTTTGTAAGCTTTGAAGCTATAGGTGCTAAAAAGTATGAAAGATGATATAATGATATGACTGGTGAGCAATCATCTATAAGCATTCAAAAATCAGGGAGAGTGCTTGTGCTCAAACTAAAAATTCTATGAGTTGGGAGAGTTGTAGTGGAAGAATATTTAAACTTATATCATCAAAAAATGTGGGAGATTGCATATGAGAATCTCATAAGAACATTTTTCCACCTTAATACAATTATTCTCTTTGTACTATTTTTAAGTATTTGGTACTTCTTTTTCGGAAAAAAAACGGATTTTACTATTTATAGCTAGTTATTTTTTCTTGTTCCTTTTGGGTGGAGCTGTGGAGTATGTGAACAGCTATGACAAAATTATGAGTCCAGATTCAATTTATAACAAAGACTTTCTTTACAATTCGTTAATTCCAGTAGAAATTCGTTTACAGATTGAGTATGTAGATGAGCAGCCCTTATCTAGTGTTGATGGAGAGCTTAAGAAAGCAGATGTTATACTATTTGCGGTATCTGCTCCTAGATATTATGCTGGTCTTTTTACTGATACAGCATATTTGTTAACAGGTGAGTATAGACGAGGGAAATCATTTTTAGTTGCTCTAGTGGGATACGAAGAGAAAGATGGTGAATGGGAATCTGTTGACATTCGCATTGCTCCTGGTAAGGAGAAAAAGGATTTTCAGAAGTTTTCGAAGATACTTCATATCAAAAAAGCTAAAGAATCGTCTTTTAATGGCATTGTCAGCTATCTTCAAGAACTTCATGAAAAAAAGTTAGAGAGCGAAAAAAATAGATAGTGGTCTTATGAGCATGATCTTTGTTCCATTTTAAATGAAGCTTCCCGCTTGGGAAGCTGTTTTCATTTGTTTGGAAAATAGAGAAGGGTAAGTCTCCCGATGGCTCTTGGAAGAAATGGGGTTATAGGTGCCAAAAAGCCTATTTTATGCTATAATAGTGCGAATACGATTTTTGGAGAGAGATGTGGCGATTGAAGATTACATGCCCGACTTTGCGGTTGAGGCGGTTTACGATTTGACAGTAGAGAGTTTGAAAAGACAGGGCATCAAAGCTGTTTTGGTGGATTTGGATAACACCTTGATTGCTTGGAATAATCCTGACGGGACCCCAGAGATGAAGAAGTGGCTCCATGATTTGCGGGATGCAGGCATTCGGATTATCGTGGTGTCCAATAATAACCAAAAACGGGTCAAGCGGGCTGTTGAAAAGTTTGAAATTGACTATGTCTACTGGGCTATGAAACCCTTCACTTGGGGCATTGACCGGGCGCTCAAGCTTTTTCACTTTGAAAAAAATGAAGTGGTCATGGTGGGCGACCAGCTCATGACGGATATTCGGGCAGCGCATCGGGCTGGAATTCGTTCGATTTTGGTCAAACCGCTGGTCGAGCACGACTCTATCAAGACTCAGATCAATCGGGCGCGTGAACGCCGTGTGCTCAAGAAAATCACTGAAAAATACGGCCCAATTCAATACAAAAAAGGAATTTAAGAATGGAAGAACTTCTCTGTATCGGCTGCGGAGTCCCTATTCAGACAGAAGATAAGGGTAAGCTAGGCTACACGCCCCAGTCAGCTCTAGAAAAAGGCTTGGAGATAGGCGAACTCTATTGTCAGCGCTGTTTCCGCCTGCGCCATTATAATGAAATCAGCGACGTCCAGCTGACGGATGATGACTTTCTGCGGCTTCTGCATGAAGTTGGAGATAGCGACGCCTTGGTCGTCAATGTTGTCGATATTTTTGACTTTAATGGATCGGTCATTCCTGGCCTGCCTCGCTTTGTTGCTGGAAATGATGTGCTCTTGGTTGGGAATAAAAAGGACATTCTGCCTAAGTCGGTCAAGGATAGCAAGGTGACCCAATGGCTGACAGAGCGGGCTCACGAAGAAGGCCTGCGTCCAGTCGATGTGGTCCTAACCTCTGCTCAAAACAAGCAGGCTATTAAGGACTTGATTGATAAGATTGAGCATTGCCGCAAGGGACGTGATGTGTATGTGGTTGGCGTGACCAATGTGGGCAAGTCCACTCTGATTAACGCCATCATTCAGGAAATTACGGGTGATAAGGATGTCATTACGACTTCGCGCTTCCCAGGCACGACTCTGGATAAAATCGAGATTCCTTTGGCGGATGGCAGTCATATCTATGATACACCAGGCATCATCCATCGTCATCAAATGGCTCACTATCTTTCTGCTAAGAATCTCAAATATGTCAGCCCCAAAAAGGAAATCAAGCCCAAAACCTATCAGCTCAATCCAGAGCAAACTCTCTTTTTGGGTGGTTTAGGTCGCTTTGACTTTGTGGCAGGTGACAAGCAGGGCTTCACAGCTTATTTTGACAATGAGCTTAAGCTCCACCGGACCAAGTTGGAAGGTGCTAGCGGCTTTTATGACAAGCATGTCGGCAGTCTCTTAGTGCCGCCAGTTGGCAAGGAAAAGGAAGAATTTCCATCCTTGGTCAAGCATGAATTTACCATCAAGGACAAGACAGATATCGTCTTCTCTGGTCTGGGTTGGATTCGCGTCAATGACAGAGCCAAGGTTGCGGCTTGGGCTCCAAAAGGAGTGGACGTGGTCTTGCGCAAGGCGATTATCTAAGAAAGGTAGGATGTATGACCCAGTCAACTTTTATCACACCAGAAAAATATGTGGAAGCTATTCAGCAAATACCATACGGCAAAGTGGTTACCTTGGCTGATTTGCGTACTCACTTTGGACAGGATAATAGTGCTCCATTTTTTTCAGGTATTGCTGCTTTGATTGTCGCTTGGTCTGAGGAAGATGCCAAAATCCCCTATTGGCGAGTGCTCAAGTCAGGCGGGGAAGTCAATGCGAAGTATCCTGGAGGCCTTGAAGTACAAAGAGGGCTGCTGGAAGCGGAAGGACATAGCATTATTCAAAAAGGGAAAACAAAGATGAGGTACTATGTCCAAGATTTTCAAAAGAAACGGTATTCATTTGATTTGGAAAGAAATCTCATGTGCGGGCAAGACTAATACTCTTTGAGTATAAGCTCTGCTATTTTTAAAAGAATAAGGAAAACTATGGCATTAACAAGTAAACAAAGAGCCTTTCTCAACAGTCAGGCCCACTCACTCAAGCCCATCGTTCAGATTGGCAAAAACGGTCTCAATGACCAGATTAAAACCAGCATTCGTCAGGCACTGGATGCGCGAGAACTGATCAAGGTTACGCTCTTGCAGAATACAGATGAGAATATCCATGAAGTTGCTGAGATTTTGGAAGAAGAAATCGGAGTGGATACGGTGCAGAAGATCGGCCGGATCTTGATTCTCTACAAGCAGTCTAGTAAGAAGGAAAATCGCAAACTCTCTGTTAAAGTGAAACAAATTTAAGGAAAAATTTCTGTGGAGATATCAGCCTATGGCTATTGAATTACTGACCCCCTTTACCAAGGTGGAATTAGAACCAGAAGCTAAAGATAAAAAACGCAAGCAGATTGGCATTTTAGGTGGGAATTTCAACCCTGTCCACCATGCTCATTTGGTCGTAGCGGATCAGGTCCGCCAACAGTTAGGCTTGGATCAGGTCCTGCTCATGCCAGAGTACGAGCCGCCCCATGTGGATAAGAAAGAGACCATCGATGAAAAGCATCGGCTGAAGATGCTGGAGCTGGCTATCGAGGGCATTGAAGGCCTAGGGATTGAAACCATTGAGCTGGAGCGCAAGGGAATTTCCTACACCTACGACACTATGAAGCTGCTGACAGAGCAACATCCAGATACGGACTATTATTTTATCATCGGTGCAGATATGGTGGACTATCTGCCCAAGTGGTACCGGATTGATGAGCTGGTTGAGCTGGTTCAGTTTGTCGGTGTTCAGCGGCCGCGCTACAAGGCGGGAACTTCCTATCCAGTTATCTGGGTAGATGTGCCTCTCATGGACATCTCATCCAGTATGGTACGGGATTTTCTGGTTCAGGGACGGACTCCTAATTTCCTGTTACCTCAGCCAGTCTTAGACTATATTGAGAAAGAAGGGCTTTATCTATGACCTATGAAAGCTATATCAGCATGAGCCGTGAGGCCTTACTGGCTAAGATGGAAACAGTCATGCCCGAGAAACGCCTGCGACATTGTTTAGGTGTGGAAAAAGCTGCCCGTGAATTAGCGGAGCGCTTCGGTCTTGACGTCGAAAAAGCGGGTCTGGCAGGGCTTCTACACGACTATGCGAAAAAGGTCTCGGATGAGGAATTTCTGGCCTTGATTGACAAATACCAGCTGGATCCTGACCTGAAAAACTGGGGGAATAACGTCTGGCATGGCATGGTGGGCATTTACAAGATTCAGGAAGACCTAGGCATCGAAGATGCAGAGATTCTCCGAGCCATCGAGATTCATACAGTGGGCAGTGGCACCATGTCTGAGCTGGACAAGGTCGTCTATGTCGCTGACTATATCGAGCACAACCGGGACTTTCCGGGTGTGGACAAGGCCAGAGAATTGGCCCTGCAGTCGCTCAATCAAACTGTGGCCTATGAAACAGCAAGGACGGTGGAGCATTTAGCTCAAAAGGGAATCCCTATCTACCCGCAGACCTTGGAGACCTATAATGCCTTTGTAGGATATTTGAAGGAAATAAAAGAAAATTAAAGAGGAACTATGAAAGAACAAGAATTATTGGAATTGGTCGTGAAGGCGGCCGATGAAAAGCGTGCAGAAGATATTGTGGCTTTGGACTTGCAAGGCCTGACTACTGTGACAGATTATTTTGTTATCGTCAGCTCGATGAATAGTCGTCAGCTGGATGCGGTCGCTGAAAATATCCGTGAGAAAGCTGCAGCGGCTGGTGTTTCTGCTGGTCATGTAGAGGGAGACGCAGCTGGTGGCTGGGTTCTCTTAGACTTGGGTGGCATCGTTGTCCATGTCTTTTCTGAGGAAATGAGAGCCCATTACAATCTGGAAAAACTCTGGCACGAAGCGACAGGCGTGGATGTTGCGGCCTTATTAGAAGAAAAAAACAAGTGATTTTTTGCCCTTAGGTAAGAAAGTAGAATTCGGCTCAGTCAGCCTGCTGGCTGGGCTATTTTTGAAAGGAAAAGTATGGCAACTTATGAAACCTTCGCGTCGGTTTACGATGCGATTATGGATGATTCTTTGTATGAGAAGTGGACGGATTTCAGCCTGCGCCATTTTCCCAAGGATAAGAAAAAGCTGCTGGAGCTGGCCTGTGGTACGGGCATTCAGTCCATTTATTTTAAGCAGGCTGGTTTTGATGTGACGGGGCTGGATCTGAGTCAGGAAATGCTGGATTTTGCAGAGAAGCGCAGCCGAGAGGCTGGTTTGGACATTCCTTTTATCCAGGGTAATATGCTAGATTTGAGTGGTGTTGGTCAGTTTGATTTGGTGACTTGTTATTCGGACTCGATTTGCTACATGGAAGACGAAGTCGATGTCGGTCAGGTTTTCACTCAAGTTTACCAGCATCTAAATGAGGGTGGCCGCTTTATCTTTGACGTGCACTCGATTTACCAGATTGACGAGGTTTTTCCAGGTTATTCTTATCATGAAAATGCTGAAACTTTTGCCATGGTCTGGGATTCTTATGCGGACGAACCGCCTCATTCCATCGTGCATGAGCTGACCTTCTTTGTCCAAGACGAGGATGGTCGCTTCACGCGCCACGATGAGGTGCATGAGGAGCGGACCTATAAGATTCTGACCTATGATATCTTGCTGGAGCAGGCTGGCTTTAAGAATGTCAAGGTTTACGCGGACTTTGAGGACAAGGAGCCGACTGACAAGAGCGCTCGCTGGTTCTTTGTGGCGGAGAAATGAGATGACAGTTACCGGTATTATCGCAGAGTTTAATCCTTTTCATAATGGGCATAAATACCTGCTGGAGCAGGCTTCTGGTCTGAAAATTATCGCTATGAGTGGCAATTTTGTTCAGCGAGGGGAGCCAGCTATCGTGGATAAGTGGACTCGGGCACAGATGGCTTTGGAAGCTGGAGCGGATTTGGTCCTTGAGCTGCCTTTCTTGGTCAGCGTTCAGGCAGCGGACTTTTTCGCTAAGGGGGCAGTAGACATCTTAGAGAGGCTGGGCA
The DNA here is from genome assembly GCF_000222765.1 of Streptococcus cristatus ATCC 51100. Classification (GTDB taxonomy): domain Bacteria; phylum Bacillota; class Bacilli; order Lactobacillales; family Streptococcaceae; genus Streptococcus; species Streptococcus cristatus. Next base: position 106,908 of record NZ_AFUE01000008.1, read on the forward strand.
TCGAACAGCTAACTTTTGGGACCGAGGAAGTGCTGGACTACGAGAGTGTTTCCAAGGTCTATGGTGAAAAGGCAGAGCAGATGGAGGCTTATCTGGTTGGCTTGCCTGATTCCTTATCGTATCCCCAGAAGACTCAGGCTATGTGGCAGGAGTTTGCAGGGCTCAATTTCTCAGGCTCTACGCCCAATCATATCTTGGGCTTGGCCTATGCCAAGGCTGTGGCGGGAAAAGATATAAAGCTGTGTCCGATTCAACGTCAGGGGGCTGGCTACCATTCCTTATCAGCTGATCAGGAATTTGCCTCCGCAACGGCCCTTCGTCAGAATTTGGATCAGCCAGACTTTCTCAAGAAATTTACACCAGCCCATCACTTACTTGAAACGGCTCCCAAGGTGACCTGGTCGGACCTCTTTCCTTATCTCCGTTACCAGATAGTGACCTGTCCTGATTTGACGGACTACTATCAGGTCAATCAGGAGTTGGCCGTTAGGATTAGAGAGGCCTTGAAAAGCAGTGAGACCATAGAAGAGCTAGTTGAGCAGGTGGCAACTAAGCGCTATACCAAGGCTCGGGTTCGGCGTCTGCTGACCTATATCCTGGTCGGAGCTAGGCAAGAAGAACTTCCGTCAGGTGTTCATATTTTAGGATTTTCCGAGCAGGGACGCCAGCATTTGTCCAAGCTTAAGGGAAAAGTTGAATTGGTCAGCCGAATTGGCAAGGAGCCATGGGATAGTTTGACCCAGCAGGCTGACAAAGTTTATCAGCTGGGCAATCCTGCACTGACGGAGCAGAATTTTGGCCGCTTTCCACTACAAAATACTCTCTGATAGTCTAGATAGATTTGAGAAATTTATTTTTAAATAGAGAGTGGGACAGAAATCGGTAATTCGTTAGAATTCGATTTCGTCGTCCCACCTCCGCACAGTTGAGTAGGGCTGTAAAAGCTGATGAAATCAGCGTAGTAGAGCCCACTCAACCACTGCGTCTTGCTTGACAATCCAAAGACAATTGAGGAGGTTGGGACAAAAAGATTTCAATTTTTAAAAATCTTAATTATTAAGTCCTTCAAATCTATAATTAAATGTGAAAAGCGAACAAAGCAGAATTCTGATTACCAGAAAACTAGTTTTGTTCGCTTTTTATATTTGAGGTCGGACTTTTGTCCCAGCCTCTTCTTATTCACTAAATCGTAGAAAATAACCATCTGGATCCAAAACCGCAAATTCATGAGGGTAAATAAAGGTATTTCCCACTCGAAACTCTCTTTTTGTCAGTAGACGATGGATGGGATAGTTAGCTGCCAGCAGTTTTTGATAGAGCTGAGGGACATCCTCGATGCCAAAGGAAATATTGACACCACGCCCGAAAGGATAGGTCAGTTGGCCTAATTCTTCGGCGCTGCCTTCCTCTAACATGAGCTGGCAGTCTTCAAGTGAGAGGAAAAGAAATTTCTCCTCGGGACGCTCGTATTCGACAGAGAAGCCCAGTAGGTCGCAGTAGAAGTGACGCGACTTTTCGATGTCAGATACCACAAATTCAGGGATGACAGCCTGATAGTCCATCGGTTTCCTCCTTAAAGTTCAATTTCCATGACAATTGGTGTGTGGTCTTGCCGTGCACCGGAGTCAATCATATCAGACTTGGTTACCTTGTCAGCCACGCGGTTGCTGGTCAACCAGTAGTCGATTCTCCATCCTGTGTTGTTGATTTTAGAAGTCTTGCTGCGCTGCGCCCACCAAGTGTATTGGTTAGGGATATCGCCGTGCAAGTGGCGGAAGGTATCGGTAAAGCCTTTAGCCAGCAGGTTGGTGAAGCCAGCACGTTCTTCATCGGTAAAGCCTGGTGAACGGCGGTTGCTGGCAGGATTTGCAAGGTCGATTTCCTTGTGGGCTACATTGTAGTCTCCAGTTGCGAGGACTGGTTTTTGTTCATCCAGTGATGCCAAGTATTCGGCGTATTTGACATCCCAGACTTGACGCTCATCCAAGCGTTTAAGACCGTCGCCAGCATTGGGTGTGTAGACCTGAGTGACGAAGAAGTCATCAAACTCCAGTGTAATGATGCGGCCTTCAACGTCCATTGTTGATGGAGCGCCGATTTCTGGGAAGGTCACGATGGGTGTCAGTTCTTTTTTGTAGAGGAACATGGTTCCTGCATAGCCCTTGCGGGCTGGCTCTTGAGACGAGCGCCAAGTATTTTCATAGCCTGGGAAGAGCTCTTCTAAAATTTCAAGGTGTTTTTTAGTCGGGCCTTTAGCAGATAGCTTTGTTTCCTGAATAGCGATAATATCCGCATTTTCTGCTTGCAAGGTCCGAAGGACAGCCTGAGAGAGCTGAGCGCGTGCAGAATCACTGGTCAAAGCAGCGTTTAGAGAGTCAATGTTCCAAGAGATGAGTTTCATAAAATGTCCTTTTCTAGTAGAAATTTCCTGAGTTTATTATACCAAAAGATAGAGTTGATTTATAGCAAAGTGATTGTAAAGCTACAAAAAGGCTAGAAGAAGGAGGAGTCTCCTCTTTCAATCGTTAGGAAATATGATATAATGAAGTGTTATCAAAAAAGGTTTCATTAGCCTTGAAAGGATTAAAAAATGACTACAAAACAACCGTTTTATATTACGACACCTATTTATTACCCGTCTGGCAAGCTCCATATCGGGTCTGCCTATACGACCATTGCCTGCGACGTCTTGGCTCGCTACAAGCGTCTTATGGGCTATGATGTTTTTTATCTGACTGGTCTTGATGAGCACGGTCAAAAAATCCAGCAAAAAGCGGAGGAAGCTGGTATCAGCCCGCAAGCTTACGTCGATGGCATGGCAGTTGGTGTCAAGGAACTCTGGAAACTGCTGGACATTTCGTATGATAAATTTATCCGTACGACCGATGACTACCATGAAAAGGTTGTAGCCGATGTCTTTGAAAAACTCTTGGCTCAAGACGACATCTACTTGGGTGAGTACGCTGGCTGGTATTCTGTATCTGATGAGGAATTCTTCACTGAAAGCCAGCTGGCAGAAGTCTTCCGGGACGAAGCTGGAAATGTAACTGGCGGAATTGCCCCGTCTGGGCATGAAGTGGAGTGGGTATCAGAAGAGTCTTACTTCCTTCGCCTCAGCAAGTACCAAGACCGTTTGGTAGAATTTTTCAAATCACAGCCCGACTTCATTACGCCAGACGGCCGTCTCAATGAAATGCTGAAAAACTTTATCGAGCCGGGCCTGGAAGATTTAGCGGTATCTCGGACAACCTTCACCTGGGGAGTACCTGTGCCATCTAATCCAAGACATGTTGTCTATGTTTGGTTCGATGCCCTGCTCAACTATGTGACTGCTCTTGGTTACGGTCAAGATGAGCACGGTAACTTTGATAAGTTCTGGAACGGAACAGTCTTCCACATGGTGGGCAAGGATATTCTTCGTTTCCACTCCATCTACTGGCCAGTCCTCCTTATGATGTTGGATGTGAAATTACCAGAACGTTTGATTGGCCATGGTTGGTTTGTCATGAAGGATGGCAAGATGTCTAAGTCTAAAGGAAACGTGGTCTATCCTGAAATGTTGGTTGAACGCTATGGCTTGGATGCCCTGCGCTATTACCTCATGCGCAGTCTTCCGGTGGGATCTGATGGAACGTTCACACCTGAGGACTATGTAGGTCGTATCAACTATGAGTTAGCTAATGACCTTGGGAACTTGCTCAACCGTACGGTTTCTATGATTAACAAGTACTTTGACGGTCAAGTGCCAGCCTATGAAGAAAATGTGACGGATTTTGACGGAGCTCTGGCTCAGGTGGCAGCCCAATCCATCACTGACTACTACAAACACATGGACGCAGTGGACTACCCACGCGCCCTAGAAGCAGTTTGGACGCTCATCTCCCGCACCAATAAATATATTGATGAAACAGCTCCTTGGGTTTTAGCTAAGGATGAAGCTAAGGTCAAAGAACTGGCAGCAGTCATGAGTCACTTGGCAGCCAGCCTCCGTGTTGTTGCCCACATGATTGAGCCTTTCATGATGGAAACTAGCAAGGCTGTCCTCAGTCAACTGGGCTTGCCTCAAGCAGTTTCGTTGGAAAACCTAGCAATTGACCAGCTCCCAGCAGGTCTGACAGTTGTAGATAAAGGGACACCAATCTTCCCACGTCTGGATATGGAAGCAGAAGTCGACTATATCAAAGGACAAATGGAAGGCAACAAACCTGATATTGAAAAAGAATGGAAGCCCGAAGAAGTGGAGCTCAAACTTAACCGTAAGGAAATCAAATTTGACGACTTTGATAAGGTGGAAATCCGTGTCGCAGAAGTCAAAGAAGTTTCTAAGGTTGAAGGCTCTGACAAACTCCTCCAGTTCCGCTTGGATGCAGGAGACGGCGAAGACCGCCAAATCCTCTCTGGTATTGCTAAATACTATCCAAACGAGCAAGAACTGGTCGGTAAAAAAGTCCAAATCGTAGCCAACCTCAAGCCGCGCAAAATGATGGGCCGCATCAGCCAAGGTATGATTCTATCAGCCGAGTACGGCGACCAACTGACTCTCCTTACTGTGGACGAGAAAGTACCAAATGGAAGTTTGATTGGGTAATGTTATTTAGAACAATTTCTATAATAGGAAATGTTGATTAGCAAACCAACCTAGTAAGTAATGAATCCCAGCAAGATGCTGGGATTTTTTGTGAAATAATTTTCTAAAGACACTTGACAATTCATATATATATATATATATAATACCTAATGAAAATATTTTAGGAGTTAAATGATGAAAATAGTAAAAATTGCATCACTTGTTTTGTTGTTGTTTTTAATTGTCCTTCTTTTTCCGCTGAATCCCTATTTATCAGCTATCCTCGCTATAATTAGTATTGGAACAGCATTTTTAATTCGGAGGAAATAGGATAATGAAAATAGTTAAAAATTTCATAAGAAAAGTTTTGGGAGCTAAGATTTACGTTTGGATTGTGGTAGCCATTCTCGCTATCTTTTTTGTTGTTGCGAAAACTTATAATATCGTTGGATATTTCCAAGGGAAAAACGCTTCAGATGAACGAAGCCAAATCTACACGCAGATAACTCACTTGGAAAAAGTTAATGAGAGTGTTTTTTTGAATGTGGGAATTCAAAAAGTTGAAACGATTGAGAAAGATAAAAAAATACCTGGTACTAATATCAGTATTCCACTCTCTATTAAGAAAGCAATCATCATTCTTAATTATACGGCTAAATTTGGAATTAAGGAAGGAGTCAAGGTTAGGAAAATTGCTGAGCATGAGTATGAGCTGACTATTCCTAAATATGAAGTTATAGGAGTTCAGATACCAGATAATCCAAAAGATCGATACAAACTCTATGATATGAGTGGACAGCTATTGAGCGGTTCAACAGAAAATATTGATACTGGAGAACATGTTGCTAAATCTCTTAGCAATAAAGAACAAGAAGAATATCTTAAACAATATAAAAATCTTATCACAGAATCAGCCGAGCAATACTATAGAGCGATTGTAACTGGTATTGACCCTGAAGCTAAAGTTACCTTTAAAAATATGAATAAATAGGAATCATAACTTTTTGAGTATTGTTACAGTTTAGCTGATAGTGAAATGTGTCGTTCTATCAACTGGGGAAAGCATCTTGCACATCATTGCAAGGTTTTTTTTATGTCCTATACCATATCGCTAGCCCTCAATTTTGTTTTAAACAAACAAATAGTCATAACCACCTGTTTAACGGGTGGTTATGACTATTCATCATCTGTAAATTCTAGGATGTCTCCGGGCTGGCAATCAAGGGTCTGACAGATAGCATTGAGGGTGCTAAAGCGGATAGCCTTAGCCTTGCCCATTTTGAGGATGGAAAGGTTGGCGTTTGTGATGCCGATGATATCGGCTAGTTCTCCCAGTTTCATCTTTTTCTTGGCCAGCTGAACATCAAGATTAACGATAATCATGATAGCAGCCTCCTAGATAGTAAATTCATTTTCTTCAGCTATATCAATCCCCTTTTCCAGAATTTTCATCATCAGCCAAATAATCAGAGCGCCTAAGAGAGGTGTAAAGCTCATACTGGCGTTAAAAGAGAAGGGGAGGGCGATGGGATTGCCTGATGCAGCAACCTTAACGGAAAGAAAGGTCAGAGCCAGAAAGACTTTCCATGCCTTATCAGCTAGTTGCGTGTTTGATGAATCAAAAATCTTTCCACCAATCAAATTTTTGATGAAATTACGAGCAAGATAGATGAGATAAATAGTCAAAGAAGCTGTGAGAAGATTTATAACAAAGGCTAAAATGCTCCACCAATTTGAAAAATCAACTGAGGGCAGAAATTAAACATTGAGCTTTATTCCCAACCTGTCGGAAAGACCGGTGTAAGAAATCACACTTAGGATAGTAAGAAAGACCAGAATAGCAGAATAACCCACTATGATAAGATTCAGAAGAGTAACAATATCTTTGAGCAAAGAGTTATTTTTTAATTCAATCTTTTTCATGATGCTTACCTCTATCGAAAATCAGCCGGCAGTAGATTTTCTTTTCCTTTTATTCTTATTATAATCTTATAATCTATTTTTCATTGTATTTCAAGAAAAATATATCGAAAAACGATAATTTTTATAAAGGCAAAAAGATATCCTATAGAGACTTTGGTATCGATGAAAATTTTGATACAATATGTATTGAATATCAAAGTAACGAAGGAAATAGTAATGAATCCTATGATTATGATTGTGGTACTTGGACTACTCTGGTTAGTCATTGTTTTTCCACTCTATCTTCACTATCGAAAAGAAAATTCTATTAGAAGTAAATCAACATCTTTAATATCAGGCAAAGTAGTAGGATATAACAGTACTATCTATAGTCGCCATGGGGAGCCACCTAAGGTGGCCTTGCCTATTGTAGAGTATACCGTTCGCGGCAAACAATATCGAAAAAGTCTTAAGTATAAACGGTTTATCCCTGCATCTTCAGGAAAAATCCAAAAAGATGTTTTTTCAAGTGACTATGTTTACGGCTCGGATAGGAGTCTAGACTTGAAAAAGATATTTCCAGTCGGCTCAGGTATGTCGGTCTATTATAATCCTAAGAATCCAGAAGAGGCATATGTTGAGCGTTGCATCAGCAATGAAAAGTATTTTAAATATTTGTTTATCGGATTTTCTATTTTCTTTCTCATTCTGATTGGAATTAATCTTTTCCGTATATTTTTGTAGTTTGAAAAGTCTATTTTTGGATATTGAGTGATAGAAATTTTATCTTTTTCAAAATCTGTTGAATTCAAATAGAGTAAAAAATAGGATTGAACTCCTCTTTTTGCTTTCTTTATTTAAACTTAAAGCCTTCATAGACCAGATCTGCTTTAGGCTTGGTCTTTTTAAATTCGTTGGCTAGTTTATCCATCATTTTGACAGGTCCGCACATGAAGACGGTGGTTTTGTCGTCCAAAGGATAATTCTTGAAGTCCAAATAGCCAGAGACCTTACTATCAACCAAATGAAGGTCAAACTGCGGATTCTTAGCTGCGTAGTCTGTAAGTAGGTCTAGGTAAACAGCATTTTCATCTCCAGTATAAGCGTAGTAGAAGCTGACTGGACGATTCAGATTAGGATTTTCGCGGATATAGGAGATGAAGGGTGTAATACCAATTCCACCAGCAATCCAAATCTGCTTTTCCTGCCCCTGGTCAAGAATCATGTGGCCATAAGCCCGGTCAATGGTGACCTTGGTTCCCTCTTGGATCTTGTCATAAAGTTTCTTAGTGTGATCGCCAGAATTCTTGATAGTAAAGTAGACGATATTGTCATGACCGCCAGAGATAGAGAAGGGATGTGGCGCTTTTTCAAATCCTTCTTGGAAAATCTTGACAAAGGCAAACTGCCCATACTGGTAGTCTAGCTTTTGACTAAGCTGGATTTTCAACTCCACGGTATCGTGGTTCAGTCGTTTGACCTGCAGAATTTTTCCCAGATGGCGAAAGGCCAAACTTTGATAGAGGAAGATGATGTAAAAGCCAGAAGCTAAACCGATGATAGCGTAGAATCCGACTACGAAGCCTAGCAAGGTCGGTTTCAGGAGTCGACCGCCCATCAGCATATAGGCGTGGAAGAGACCAAAGATATAGGCCAGATAGACAAAGCGGTGAATCCAGCGCCAAGCCTCATATTTTATGTGCTTGCCAAGATAGGCCACCAGAACAATGCTGACAAAGAGATAGATACCGACATTACCAAGCTGTCCTGCTAGATGAGAGCCCCAGAGACTGCCACCCATGGCAACATTGTGGAGAGCGAGCAGGACGACGGAAAAGATAGCTATAAACTTATGATAGGCGTACATCTTTTCGATGCCATTGAACCATTTTTCCAATAGGGCATTCCGAGTCGCAAGTAAAAAGGTCAGCGAAAGGGTAGTTAAGGCCAGACCGGGTACGATAAAGTTGGTCATTCCAGCTGAAGCCCAAGCATAGATGGTCAGGACTATGCTGACAGCGATAAGGGCGATTCCTTTGATAGATTTCATGATGTTCTCCTTTCTGATTTTTATCACTACTTAGTTGTAAATGAATTCATTACATTCTAACAAAGAAAAAACAAGCTGTCAAGACTGAGTTGTAATCATGCTACAAGTTGCGTCCAATTTTAGAGAATTAACTTGTTAGTCATAATAAAACACTCCTGAATCTAGTTTTCTAGATTTTGACAGGAGTGTTTTTCTTTTATATTAGAGAGTTGTCAAGTGCTGTATTTATAGCTTATTGCTCATTGGGTTCATCTGTTTGAACAGGCTCATTACTTGTGAAAGAAAGATTCTTAGTGAATTCGGATAGATTTTCCTTAACCTCTTGAACAAGTTTACTAGGCTTCAGCAGGTTCATGTCGTCTTTCCAAGACTGGTAGCGTATGTCTACCAGTAGTTTGGCCAGGCGCGTCAGCATTTCCCGCTCCTGGTCAGTGAGGGCGTTGGCATTTTCAAAAACAGCTAAGATTTTGTTGAAATTTTCCAGCTTGGTGAGGTCATTGATGGAGCTGATACCAGCATCTAAGATGAGGCCGAAAAAGAGATCGAAAAAGTCTTTTAGTTCGTCATCAGAAACGCTATCTACCCAGTTTTTCAGGGTTTTATCTACTTGAAGGCTGTCTGGATTGAGGTTGTCCAGTAGGACAAAAGTCTGGCCACTGATCTGCCAAGTGAAGGTATCGTGCTGAGCCAGACCGCCGAAAGCTGTGCTTTTGACAATCTGAGCCTGCTTGGGCGTTTCGAGCATCATTCCGACGATAGAGCCTTGCGGGATGTAGCGCTTTATCTTGTCTGAGATAGTCTGGTAGCCTTGACTGGTGATGACCGAGTGATTCAGTCCGGGGGCATCATAACTGTAAATGCTCTGAATGCGCTCTTGATACTCTGGCTCGATCTGACTAGCAGCGTAGGAAGCTAGGTTGCCGCCCTTCGAGTGACCTGTCAGGATGAACTGCCCAGGCAGAGCATCCATAGCTTTTCGCAGATAATTGACCGCCGTTTTTTGAGCTGGGACCTGATCCATATAGGTCATGTGGAAGTCCTCTTTCCAGCCGATAATGGAATCATCAGTTCCGCGGAAGGTTAGAACATAGCTATCAGGCTTGATTTTGAAAATCATAGCTGCGAACTGCTTTTGAACATCAGGATCAATGTCATTGACATAGCCCATGAGTTTGATATTTTTGAAACGGGTGGAACTGGCTGCTTTTTCCAAGAGCTTCAGCCGATTTTTAGTCACTAACATGGACAAATCCTGTGGTACTTTTTCAGCAGCTTCAAACAAGCGGCAACTACAATCAAGGGACATCTGGTCAGACACAATCTGGTCAAAAGGCAGATAAGTTATCTCTGTCAGCATCAGCAAATCCAGTTCATTAAAGGGGGTGTCGTAGATACTATCGTAAGCTACTTGGTCTAGGTAATCAAAAATTATTCCCATATTTATCTCCAATATTCTATCTTCTTCCAGTATAGCATAAGTGGAGCTAGCTGTCAGAAAGGAAAAAATAAAAGAGTGGAGACCTGAAGATATCCTTCAGAATTTCCAGCTCTTTTAATCTAGTAAGCCTTACCGATGAGGATGGCGTAGATAAAGAATAAGGCAAAGCCAAATAGGAAGATCAAACCAAGGATGGAAAGACCTTTTAGCCATTTGCTCAGATGTTTATTCTCGCTCGTAACGAGGAGATAGTTTAGAAGGGCAAAAAATGGAGTAGTCAGGAAGGAAGCAATCATGGCAAAACGAAGCATGAGAGCCACACTACCTTGGAAGAAGTAGATGATGACACCACCGATAATAGCTGTAGCGGTCATCCAGATATGCAGAGTTTTTTGAGAAGTCTTCTCTTCATTGAGAAGGAGGCGTAAGGATTCAGCATTTACACGGGAATAGCCATCGATAACGGTAATAACCGTACCAAAGATACAGAGAAAGGCGATGAAAGTAATCAGAATCCGTGACCAGTCGCCAAGAACGGATGCGTACATCCCAACGAATTGCTGGATGTAGGCAGCACCAGCATCTTGAACTGCTTGACCAGTTGGATACTGGATGAGAGCGCCCATAGCGACGAAGAAGATAGCCAGAATGGCCGTACCGATATAGCCAACGTTAAAGTCAAAGAGTCCGTCCGTAACAGAGATATTGACAGATTTTCCTTTCTCAGCAGTCCAGAGGGAGTTGATTGCTGAAATCTCGATTGGAGCTGGCATCCAGCCCATTAGAGAAACGATGAAAGGCAAGGCAGCCATCTGCCAAGGTGTCTTTTCAACGAAGTCTGCCCCGTACTCAGGATGCTTGATAATGGCAACGATGACCGCAATAACGGTTGCAAAGGTTAGTGCAGACATGATCCATTTGGCAAGGCCATCGAGGAACTTGTAGCCACCAAAGAGTAGCATTGCCCAGATCAGGATGATGAGAATCAGAGACCATTGAGTAATGCTTAGTCCAAGGGCATTTGGAAAGGCGCTGGCGATGATGGCAGCACAGAGAATCCCAACCCCTGCTGTATTGACCAAGGCGGAGAAGACATTTAAAACGAAGAAGATGCCTAAGTAGACTTTTCCTTTTTGGGCATAGCCTTCAACCAAGCTGTGACCAGTTTCTAAGGTGTACTCAGCGCCGAAGCGAAAGAAGGGATATTTGAAGAGGTTGGCCAAGATGACCAGTCCCATCAAGGCCCAGCCATACTTAGCGCCTGCTTGAGCAGAGGAAACAATGTGAGAGCCACCAACAGCGGCAGAGGCCATGAGGATCCCAGGGCCAAGGGCTTTTAGTTTGGACTGCCAGGTAGATGTCTGAGTTTGTTCTAGCATAATAATCTCCTTATTATAAAAAATGAATTTTCAGACAATTCTGAATGTAGTGTTATTGTATCTTTTTACTCTACTTTTGTCAATACTTCTCGAAGGTTTTCTTGAAACTTTCTGAAAATAAGATGAGTCTCAGATCAAAAAAGTCTCTGTGATTTAAGGGAGAATTTGATATAATAGCAGTAAGAAAAATGAGTGAGGAAATGGAATGCACAAGATTTTACTGGTTGAGGATGATGCGGTCATCCGTCAAATGATCAAAAAAATGCTGGAGCAATGGGGCTATCAGGTTGTGGCGATTGAAGACTTCATGCAGGTTTTGACAATCTTTGTCAAGGAGGAGCCCCAGCTGGTGCTGATGGATATTGGCCTGCCTCTCTTTAACGGCTACCATTGGTGCCAGGAAATTCGGAAGATTTCGACGGTGCCGATTATGTTTCTGTCTTCGCGTGACCAGTCTATGGATATCGTCATGGCCATTAATATGGGCGCAGATGACTATGTGACCAAGCCTTTTGACAATAACGTCTTTCTGGCCAAGGTTCAAGGCCTGCTGCGACGTTCATACGAGTTTGGGACGGATCAAAGCCTTTTGGAATATCAGGGCGTGATTTTAAATCTTAAATCCATGGATTTGGTCTATGAGGGCGAGCTTGTGACGCTGACCAAGAATGAATTTCAGATTTTGCGGGTGCTCTTTGAGCATTCTGGTAGCATCGTGGCGCGTGATGACTTGATGAAGGAGCTCTGGAACAGTGATTTCTTTATCGATGACAATACCTTGTCCGTCAATGTTGCCCGTCTGCGTAAGAAGCTGGAAGAGCACGGTCTGAAGCATTTTATTGAGACGAAAAAAGGGATAGGATACGGTTTAACCAATGGACATGCAGGATAAATTTTCTTTTTGAAGCATCATTTGTATTCCCGTCGCTTCATCTTGTTGCTCTTGCTGATTGTATTTTCAATTATGGGGATGTTTGCCTTTATTTTCGAGGATGGGCGCAGCCTGCTAGAGTATCAGCTGCTCTTAGCCTTTCTCCTTGCTAGCTTTTTCTTGGGAATGGATCTAGCTAGTGCCTATAAGGAATACCGTAACCAGCTCTTTTATGCCTCAGGTCGGCCTCAGACAGCCTTAGAGGTTCTCCTTTTTGAGAAACTGGCTCTCTTGGAAATGGACAAGAAGAACCGTGCGATTGAGGAGAGGGAGAAGCTAAATGACCTGATGGACTACTATACGCTCTGGGCTCATCAGATTAAGACGCCTATTGCGGCTAGTTCATTGCTGGTCGGAGAGATTGAGGACAAGAAGGTCAAGAACCAGCTGGAACAAGAGCTCTTCAAGATCGAGTCCTATGTCAATATCGTCTTGCAGTATCTTCGTCTGGAGAGTTTCCATGAGGATTTGGTCTTGAAAAAGGAAAATCTTGAAGATTTGGTCAAGGAGATTGTCAAGAAGTATGCGATTTTCTTTATCCAAAAGGGCTTGAGTCTCAATCTACATGATTTGGACCGAACCATCATCACAGATAGGAAATGGTTCGTCGTTATTTTAGAGCAAGTGTTGTCAAATAGTCTGAAATACACCAGTCAAGGCGGGATTGAAATTTATTTTCAGGAGGATACGCTTTATATCAAAGACAGCGGTTTGGGTATTCAGGATTCGGATTTGCTGCGGGTTTTCGAGCGAGGTTTTTCGGGCTATAATGGTCGTTTGACTCAGCAGTCGTCTGGCTTGGGGCTTTATCTGTCCAAGAAAATTGCAGATGAGCTGGGGCATCAGATCAGCATCGCTTCGCAGGTCGGACAGGGAACGACTGTCATGATTAGTTTTTCAGAGAAGAAGATGATATTTGAATAAGGAATTCTTACAAATTTGTAAGGTTGGCCAGTGAAATTGAAAGGTTAGGTTATGGTACCGACCTTTCTTTTTTTGTAAGATAGATGTATAAAGAAGACAAGGAGATATGAAATGAAAACAAGAGGATTCAATGCTTTCCAACTCAAGCTTTTCATGGCCTTTTTAATGGTTTTTGATCATATTGGTAAGATTCCAGGGCTTTTGCCGACGGGCTGGGACGGGATTTTTCACCTGCTGACTCGCTGTGTAGCTGCTTGGTTTGCTTTTAGCGCAGTAGAAGGCTTTCTGCATACGCGCAATCGCTTGGCCTACAATGCACGCTTGTTTATCTGGGCGGCTATCATGCAGCTGGGCAATAGCATCCTGACCATGCTCTTTCATAGCAAGGGGATTCACCTTGAGAATAATATCTTTCTCAGCTTAGCCTGTGGCGTTCTGGTGCTTAATCTTGTGTTTGGTCTCTCCAAAAATAGTGAAAAGATTATGGATGAGAAGCGCTATTTGCGGATTGGAGCGGCAGTCTTAATTGGTTTGGCAGGAGTTTTTTTGACAGAAGGTGGCATGACCATTATTCCTTTGATGCTGATTAGCTATATCTTCCGCAATCAGCCTGTTCTCAGAACTTTTTCTTACATGGTCTTGGCTTTTATACTCTTCTGTCTGAGCATTGAAATTTACCCAACCATGGGAGCGACCATTTCGATGATGCTCTACAATTCAGACTGGGCCTTTATTACCGTCTTGCCCTTCCTCCATCTCTATAATGGCGAGCGAGGCTATAATGGCAAGTGGGGCAAGTATTTCTTCTATATCTTTTACCCAGCCCATCTCTGGATCATTGCACTGATTGCATATCTAGTGCAGAGATAAAAATATTGGCATTTAAAAATTAGTAAAATATGGAAATAAAGCTGTTTCTGTATTAAAATGGAATCATAGAAAAGGAGATCATGATGACCTTATTAGACGTACAACATGTGAAAAAGATTTATAAAACTCGCTTTCAGGGTAGCCAAGTAGAAGCACTAAAGGATATTCACTTTACGGTAGAAAAAGGCGAATATGTCGCTATTATGGGTGAATCTGGCTCTGGGAAGTCCACCCTGCTCAACATCCTAGCTATGCTGGACAAGCCGACCGAAGGCCGTGTTTTCCTCAACGGAACTGACACGGCAACCATCAAAAACAGCCAAGCTTCCAGCTTCCGCCGGGAGAAATTAGGCTTTGTCTTTCAAGATTTTAATTTGCTGGATACCCTGTCTGTCAAGGATAATATTCTCCTGCCTTTGGTTCTCTCTCGTCGTCCCATTACCGAGATGATGCAAAAGCTGGTTACAACCTGCAATGAGCTGGGAATTAACAAACTTCAAGAGAAGTTTCCATATGAAATTTCTGGTGGTCAGAAGCAGCGGGTGGCAGTTGCTCGCGCTATCATCACAGAGCCTGAGATTTTGCTGGCGGATGAGCCGACAGGAGCCTTGGATTCTAAGTCCTCGGCGGCTCTCTTGGATGTCTTTGATGACATTAATGACCGCGGCCAAACCATTCTCATGGTGACTCACTCGACTTCAGCTGCCAGTCGGGCCAAGCGGGTGCTCTTTATCAAGGACGGGATTCTCTACAATCAAATCTTCCGTGGCAACAAGACCGAGCGGCAGATGTTCCAAGAGATTTCCGATACTCTGACAGTTATGGCAAGTGAGGTGGGCAATTATGTTCAAACTAACGAGTAAACTGGCTTTATCAAATCTGATCAAAAATCGCAGTTTGTATTATCCATTTGCCTTGGCAACGGTACTGGCAACAGCGATTTTGTATAGTTTTGTCTCACTGGCTCACAGTCCAAATATGGAGACCTCTTATGGTGGTACAGCAGCTCGCATGACCTTGCAATTTGGTATCCAGGTCATTCAGATTGCGGTGCTCATCCTTATCACCTATGCCAATAGCTTTGTCATGAAGAACCGTTCGCGGGAGCTCGGTGTTTATAGCGTGCTAGGGATGGAAAAGCGTCACTTGCTACTTATGACCTTCTTTGAGCTCTGTGTCTTTTATCTAGCTACAGTTGGTCTAGGTATCTTGTCTGGCCTAGCTTTGGACAAGATGCTCTACGCCGTTCTTTTGAAATTGATGGGAATGCCGGCCGTTCTTGCCTCGACCTTCCAATGGCAGAATGTTTGGGTGACCCTAGTCAGTCTAGGTGTCGCTTTTGCGGTGATTTTGTTGCTCAACTCCACGCGACTTCTACGCTATAGCTCTCTTAGCCTAATGAAGGAAAAGAAAGCAGGCGAGAAGAAGGGACGCTTCCTTTTTCTGCAAACCTTGCTGGGGCTCCTGCTCATGGGTGTGGCTTATTACATGGCTTTGACTGTCACCAAACCTGTCGCTGCTATCGGCAATTTCTTTATAGCTGTGATCATGGTTATCCTAGCAACCTATCTGCTTTTTAATGCCGGTTCGATTACACTATTGCAATTTCTCAAAAAGCGCAAAGGCTACTACTACAAAACGCAGAATTTCATTTCTGTTTCCAATCTTATCTCGCGGATGCGTAAGAATGCGGCAGGATTGGCAACGATCTCCATTCTATCTACCATGCTCTTAGTGACTCTGGTGGGTACAATCAATATCTATGTTGGTGGTCAGGATTATATTACTACCTTGCATCCAAAGGATTACAATGTCAGCGTCGTCCTGCCAAAATCGACCGATCAGACGGAAACTCTGTTGGACAAGGTCCAGCAGGTCGCTCAGGACACAGGCCTGAAGAAGCCGAGCTATACTACCTATCTCTACCAATCAGCCTTCATCATGAAACTGGCTGGTAATGATGTGACGGTTCCAATGCAAAGCGAGCTGGATTCGGATCCAAGTATCTTGACCAAGTCTGCTGGCACGATTACAGTTATCAATCGTCAGGATTATGAAAAAATGACAGGGAAAAAGATAGACTTGGCAGATGATGAAACTCTTGTCTATGGAAAAAATGTTTCCTTAAATAAGGATAAACCTCTCCGAGTAAATGGTAAAGACTGGAAGATCAAGCAGCTTTTACCGTCGAATTTCACGCATGGGGAAATCCCTAATCCAAACGACGTGGCCATGGAACAGGGTCTCTATATGGTGGTCAATGATAGCAAAGATGTTAATCTCGATGTGGAACATTACTACTACATTGGAGTTGCTTCAGAGACTAAGGGCAGTAAAAAGTTTGTCGAGCAAGTCCAACTGGGATTGAGGGACACTTTGGATCAGGAACAAGCTCAAGATGGTAGCTACGCAATGGCTAGTGACCGTCATAGCGCAGAAAAGAGCTATCAGGAACTTACTGGAACCTTGCTCTTCATCGGTGTCTTCCTCTCTGTTATCTTCCTTCTAGGAGCTGTTCTTGTGATTTACTACAAGCAAATCTCTGAAGGCTATGAAGACCGCGATGGCTTTATCATCTTGCAAAAGGTTGGTTTAGACGAAAAGCAGACTAGAAGTACCATTCGTAAGCAGATTTTGACTGTTTTCTTCCTACCTCTCATCTTTGCTTTTCTACATATAGCGGCTGTCTTTCATATGCTGCGCTTGATAGTTGCTCTATTGGGTGTGACTAATCTTCCTCTCTTAATTCAGACAACACTTGCGACTTGCGGCGTCTTCCTCCTGACCTATATTTTAGTATTCTTACTAACTTCTCGCAGTTACCGCAAGATTGTTGCCCGCTAAGAGCAAATCCCTGACCTCTGGTCGGGGATTTTTTGATGCCTGGAATTTTACCACTCATATCCCTCATTTTACCGCTTGTCCAAAAAGCCGAGATTTTTCAAAAAAGACTTGCTATCATAGTATCAGAAGTTAAGACAGGAGAAAAGAACATGTTAGTCCAAGTAAAAAATCTGACCAAAGTTTATGGAGATAAGGTAGCAGTAAATGGCCTGAATTTAGAAATTAAATCAGGCAGTTTCACAGTAATTTTGGGCCCTAATGGAGCAGGAAAGTCGACAACGATTCAGATGTTGATTGGACTTTTACAGTCAACATCAGGGCAAATCATTTATGCAGAACAAACCAAGCTGGGTGTGGTCTTTCAAAATAGTGTGCTGGATGCCAATTTGACAGTAATTGAAAATCTGCGAATCCGTGCCAAGCAGTACAAGCAGGTGGAAACTGGTAAGATTGAGCAATTGATCGAGCAACTAGGACTGGCTAGCTTTGCCAAACAACGCTACGGGACCCTTTCTGGTGGACAAAAGCGACGGGTGGACATTGCCCGTGCGCTGCTCAATAGCCCTGACCTACTTTTTCTGGATGAGCCGACGACAGGCTTGGATATCCAGACTAGAGAAAGCATCTGGAAGCTACTCAAAGACCTGCAGCAGAAGGAAAAGATGACCGTAGTCCTGACCACCCACTATCTAAATGAAGCCGATGATGCGGATAAGATCTATATCGTAGACCATGGTCAAGTCATTGCGCAAGGTTCTGCTGACCAGATCAAGGAGCGCTATGCCCGCAATGTTTTGCGGATTCTGACCTCAGATTCAGAGGGCTTGAAGGCCGCTTTACCGACTAGTTGCGAATGGGAGCAAGGCAAGGAGAATGAGTTTTTCTTTTATCCAGAGACGACCCAAGAAGCGCTGATGTTGCTGAGCCAGCTTGGCTCCTATATTGAACAATTTGAATTTCAACCAGGAACGATGGATGATGCCTTTATGGCTCTGACAGGAAGAGAGGTACGTTAAATGTTAATGCTGATCAAACGAAACTTTTTACTTTATTTTCGCAATCATAGTGGGGTGATCCTATCTCTCTTTGGAGCCATTATTCCCTTTGTTTTATATCTGGTTTTTCTAAAGAACAACATGAAAGGCTCTTGGTCAGACAGTAGCCATGCGACGGAACTGCTCGACTTTTGGCTGATTAGTGGAACGCTGGCTGTTACTGCCTTGACAACCACCCTATCAGCTTTTTCACAACAAACTGAAGATCGAGAAAGAAAGGTGACCGCTGACCTCTTTATCACAGATTTGGGGCAATGGGGCTTGCGGTTTAGTTACTTAATCAGTGCCTTTGTGATTGGCTTTGTCATGCAAGTCTTCATGTTTGCTGTCATGCTGACCTACTTTATTCTAGCGGACAAGATTGCCTTTGACTGGGGGCTTCTTCCCCAGCTGGTCGGACTCATGCTGCTCAATAGCTTGCTGGCAAGTCTCCTAAATGCGCTAGTTGTTCCTTGTTTCAAATCGGTGAATTCCTTGGGGCAATACGCAACGGTCATCGGTGCAGCCTCTGGTTTTCTAGTGGGAACCTATATTCCGATTGGGACTCTGCCCAGCCTTGCCCAAAATCTCATGAAACTGACTCCCTCAACCTACATGGCTTCCCTCTTCAGACAAGTCCTGATGAAGGAGTCTCTGACTAAAGTTTTTGCGGACCAGAGTCAGCTCCAGCAAGAATTTGAGAAGCTCCTAGGTATCCGTATCGAATGGCAACAGCTCTTGACAAGCCAAGAAACATACTATATAGTTGGAGTAGTGCTCACGGTAGCGGCCCTGTTCTGGCTAGGTCAAAATTGGCTGCTGAATCGACGGATGAGCTTCAAGTAAAGAAAGTAGGAGGCCTAGGTTTGCAGACAAGATTTGAAGAAGATGCTCAGATTTCTTCCCAAGACCCGCTGGTCGTCGTGAAAGCGGATCAGCTGGTTGGTGAGGCCAAGGCTGTCCTAGATTATTTGGAAAACTTCAAGGCTGGACCAAGTGGTGTCCTGCCTATTAAGTCGGATGATAAGCTGGTCATGCTCAAGACGGAAGACATTATCTTGGCCGATATCAACCAGACAACCCTGATGATTTACAGCACCGAGGGCGTTTATACAACGACAGAAACGCTGACTCGCTTTCAAAATCGTCTCAATAGTCGCAATTTTATCCAGGTATCTCGCCACGCAGTCATTAACATCGATCATCTGGAATCCTTGTCGGATGGCTTTTCGGGCAACATGACTGCTAAGCTGAGCAATCAGCTCAAAACCGATGTCAGCCGCCGTTATGTCAAGCTGCTTATGGACTATTTGGGAATTTAGGAGGAAAATAATGACCTTTAAAAAAATTCTGATCGGCATGCAGGATGGTCTGAGAACAGGTAGCTTGGTCTTTCTGCTGGTAGGCCTGTTCTCAGGAAAAACATTTTTGTTGACTCCTAGCTCTATTCTCAGTGTCCTCCTTGTCAGCGCCTTGATTGGAGTAGCAAGCTATATCTTTGATGCGACAGATCGCTTTCCATTTCCTTTCCTACTCTTCTGCCACTTTGTAGTGACAGCAACCATCGTTAGTCTAGCTATGATCTGCAATGGCTGGGGGACCATGCTCTTTGGTTGGCCCTTCTGGCTAAGTTTTGTTTTGATTTACCTCTTGGTTTGGTTTCTTGTCTCCGTCGATTCGATGATCAAAACCAAGAAAATCAACGAGGCCTTGAAAAATCGTAGAAAAAACTAATGTATCCAAGACGCAAGCAAGTTTTATCGAGAACTTGTTTGTTTTTTTGTTTAACAAAGGAGCTTTTATCTCAAACTGCCGTCTTCCTTTCAAAGTACGATTTCCGCTTTTCTTGACAAAGATTTTTAAAGTGCTATAATTTGAATGAATAGAAAATTTAATTCATTCACAAAGGGAGAAGGTCATGGACAAAAAAGCTGAATTATTGGCTGAGGCTAGGCAGGTCTTTGCTGAGAAGGGCTATAAAAAGACGAATATTTCAGATATTACCAAGCGTGCTGGCATGGCTGTTGGCTCCTTTTATAAGTATTATGAGTCCAAGGAAGCTATTTTTTTAGAGGTCTATGTAGCGGAGAATAACCGCATACGTGAGGAAACCATGCAGCGCGTGGATTGGCAGGGTGAGCCAGAGGCAGTCGTTGAACAGCTTTTTGCAGTCACTTTTGAGTTGATTTCGCCTAATAAAATTTTAGCGGAGTGGACCAAGCCGGGCATTTCTCAGATCTTGCACGACTACTATAATCAGGATGCTGGCCGAGCGGCCAATGCCTTTCACCAGTTTCTGATTCAGACTTTCAGCCAGCGTTTGCAGGAGAAGGGCTTTTCGCAAGAGGAAGTCGCCCAAATCATGAAGGCTTATGATTTGATCTACTACATCGACATGCATGTGACAGAGCAGGATTTTCCCGGCTATTTTGAGAGTATCGAGACCTTGGTGAAATATTTTTTAAAGGGAATTTTTGCTAAATAAGAATTTCCTTTTCTTGGAAGATGAGGTGAATGAATTTATTAGAATATTCATTCAGATAAGGAGGTGGATTTGTATGATATAGATCGATGGAGAAAGCAAATTAGAGGAAAATATTTTTTTGAGAAGATGTGAATGAACTTTTAGAAATATTCATTCAAATAAGAAAGTGAGGAAATAATAATGAAACAAGGTGGAAATATGTTGAGTGGAAGGACTATTTTTGGGGTTTGTCTAGTTGTGATAGGTCTTTTGACCCTTGGTTATGGTGGGGTGGAATTTGGCTTTGGCCTAAGTTTAGGCTTTCAGTCATTTCTGATTGGTGGTCTCCTTTGTATCTTGGTTGGATTGCTTGTAATGCCGAGCGTGGCGGTAGCTGTCAAGCTGGTGGTCTTGGCCTTGACGACGATCAGTATCTTGCTCTATATTCACAGTATGCCTGATTTAGCATTTCTCTTACAACTAATATCGGATGTGGCGGTTATAGGCTTTGCTGCTTTTCTAGCAGTGCTTCTTTTGAGAAAGTAGGGAGAGGAAATGATTATAGTTTATGATTCGGTAACGGGTGTTGGGAAGCAATTTGCAGAATCGCTGGGTTATCCGACACAAAGCATCAAGGAAAAGTTGGAGGAACCCTGCATTCTCATTACGCGAAATGCTGGGGCTGGGAAAATTCCCTGGTCCACTAAGCGCTTTATTAAGAAACATTCAAGCTTGATTAAGGGTTTTGTCAATAATGGAGATTCGGTGAAGCATGGACGGACCTTCTGCGGGGCGACAGCTTTGATTATCGAAAAATATGGGCTGGCGCATATCTGTGATATTGACCGAGGTGGCAAGGAAGAGGACATCAAACTTGTGCAAGAATACATAGCTGAACTCTAAGAACAGATTATTTATATGATAAATCTATAAGGAAAGGATGGGTGATAATCACTCATCTTTTTTGTAGGAATGTTCGATAAAGTTTGTTTTTCTCCTAATTTAAGGAAAAACGCTCAAAAATATAAAAATGCTTCTTGGCTTATTGAGATAAGCTAGCTTGTTTTATAAAATAGGAGGGAAACGATTATAAAAAAGTAAAGCGTTTTCCTAAAAATGGAAGCGGTTACTAAAAGAAGGAGGATCCTATGGGAAAGGATCATTGGAATCGAAAGAGAGTTTATAGCATAAGGAAGTTTTCTATTGGCGTTTGCTCGATAGTGATTGGAACTTGCTTCCTCTTATTTGGAGTGAGTGTGGCGGGAGCAACTCCAGTTTATGCAGAGGAGACAACTGCGTTGGTTGCTGCAGAAAAGCCCACGGAGGAAAAGCCCGTTGAGGAAGAAGTGACTGCTGAAGCAGTGACAAGTCAGGCAGCGGAGTCTGTTGTGCATTCTCAGGAGGAGAAAAAAGAAGAAAGCCCTCAGCTTGCTAAAGCAGCGGAGGACATTTCAGCAGCATCTCAAAATGGAGAAAAAGAGAATAGCCAAGAAGCTACTCAAGAAAAAGCTGCGCAGCCTGAGATAAAATCTGCGACCAAGGAAGAAGTGAGCCAAATGATCGAAGACAGAAAAGTGAATTTTAATCAGAATTGGCACTTTAAATTAAATGCTAATGCTAAGGAAGCTGTCCAAGCTGAGACGGATATCACATCGTGGAAAAAGTTAGACCTGCCCCATGACTGGAGTATCCACTTTGATTTTGACCATGAGTCGCCTGCACAGAATGAAGGTGGCCAGCTCAATGGTGGAGATGCTTGGTATCGTAAGCCTCTGAAATTAGACGAAAAAGACCTTGATAAAAATGTTCGCCTCACATTTGATGGTGTCTACATGGATTCGCAGGTCTTTGTCAATGGCCAGCTGGTTGGGCATTATCCTAATGGCTACAACCAATTTTCATACGATATCACTAAATACCTCCACAAAGATGGTCGGGAAAATGTCATCGCTGTGCACGTTATCAACAAGCAACCAAGTAGCCGTTGGTATTCAGGAAGCGGGATCTACCGTGATGTGAGTTTGCAAGTAACAGATAAGGTTCATGTTGAGAAAAATGGTACAACTATCTTAACGCCAGAACTTGAGAAACAACAAGACGGTAAGGTTGCTACTCATGTGACGAGTAAGATTGTCAATACAGACGATAAAGACCATGAAATCACAGCAGAATATCAGATTGTCAGACGTGGTGGTGAGGCAGTCACAGACCTCATCCGTACTACTAGCCAAAAGATAAAAGCCCACGAAAGCCGTGCCATTCAGGCAAGCTTAGAAGTAGAAAAACCGGAATTATGGACTGTATTTAATGATAAGCCTGCCTTGTATGAGCTGGTAACACGGGTCTATCGTGATGGTCAGCTCGTCGATGCGAAGAAAGACTTGTTTGGCTATCGTTATTACAACTGGACTCCAAACGAAGGTTTCTCCCTCAATGGCCAGAAGGTCAAGTTCCACGGAGTATCCTTGCACCATGACCACGGGGCTCTAGGAGCAGAGGAAAACTATAAGGCTGAGTATCGTCGCCTCAAGCAAATGAAGGAGATGGGGGTCAACTCCATTCGTACGACCCACAATCCTGCTAGTGAGCAGACTTTGCAGATTGCGGCGGAGCTTGGTCTGATGGTCCAAGAAGAGGCTTTTGACACTTGGTATGGAGGCAAGAAGCCTTATGATTACGGTCGTTTCTTTGAAAAAGATGCGACTCACCCAGAAGCTAAAAAGGGTGAAAAATGGTCTGATTATGACTTGCGGACCATGGTTGAAAGAGGCAAAAATAATCCTGCTATCGTTATGTGGTCAATCGGAAATGAAATCGGTGAGGCTAATGGCGATGCTCATTCGTTAGCGACTGTTAAACGCTTAGTCAAGGTCATCAAGTCAGTTGATAAGACCCGCTATGTCACGATGGGAGCTGACAAATTCCGCTTTGGTGATGGTAGCGGTGGTCATGAAAAGATCGCAGATGAATTGGATGCAGTTGGCTTTAACTACTCAGAAGATAATTACAAAGCCTTACGTGCTAAACATCCAAATTGGTTGATTTATGGTTCTGAAACATCTTCAGCTACTCGTACGCGTGGCAGCTATTTCCATCCAGAGCAAGAATGGGTTGGAAGCAATCAATCTTGGCGCAACTATGAGCAGTCTGACTATGGAAATGACCGTGTTGGCTGGGGTAAAACGGCAACCGCTTCTTGGACCTTTGACCGAGATAATGCGGGCTACGCAGGACAATTTATTTGGACAGGTACAGACTATATCGGTGAGCCAACTCCTTGGCACAACCAAAACAACACACCTGTGAAAAGTTCTTACTTTGGAATAGTGGACACGGCGGGTATTCCGAAAAATGATTACTACCTTTACCAAAGTCAGTGGGTTTCAGCTAAGAAGAAACCGATGGTTCACCTGCTTCCTCACTGGAACTGGGAAGATCAAGACTTGGCAGACAATGTTGCAGATGCTGAAAATAAAATACCAGTCCGTGCATACTCCAACGCTGCCAGTGTCGAATTGTACTTGAACAACCAATCTTTGGGAGTTAAGAAATTTAATAAAAAAGAAACCAGCGATGGTCGTAGCTATCAAGAGGGAGCTAATCCTCAAGAACTCTACCTTGAGTGGAAAGTGGCTTATCAGCCGGGAACTTTGGAAGCTGTAGCTCGTGACGAGCAAGGTAAAGAAATTGCCCGCGACAAGATTGTCACAGCAGGTCAGCCAGCAGGTGTACGCTTGGTCAAGGAAGAACATGCTATCGCAGCAGATGGAAAAGACTTGACCTATATCTACTATGAAATCGTCGATCGTGACGGCAATGTCGTGCCAACTGCTAATAACCTTGTTCGCTTCCAGTTGCATGGACAAGGCCAGCTTGTCGGTGTAGACAATGGTGAGCAAGCCAGTCGTGAACGTTACAAGGAACAAGCAGACGGTTCTTGGATCCGCAAAGCCTTTAACGGTAAAGGGGTTGCCATTGTTAAATCAACAGACCAGGCAGGGAAATTCACCTTAACGGCTCATTCTGGCTTATTAAAATCAGACCATGTGACAGTCTTTACCGGCAAGGACGAGCAGAAAGAAAAGACTGTTTTGGGTACAGAAGTGCCAAAAGTTCGTACAGTTTTGGGACAAGCTCCAAGCTTGCCAGCGACAGTTCCTTTTGTTTACAGTGACGGTAGTCGTGCGGGACGCCCTGTAACTTGGTCACAAGCAGACGTTAGCCACTCAGGTATTGTAACCGTTAAAGGGGAGGCAGACGGTCGCCAAGTAGAAGCACGTGTGGAAGTTTTAGCCGTTGACAGAGAATTGCCAGTTATCAAACGAGTAGCTCCTGGAACGGACTTGAGCGGTGTAGACAAGTCGATCCCACTAGCTCTAACAGACGGCAGTGTCGAACATTATGATGTAGATGAATGGGAAATCGCGCCAGAAGATCAAGCTAAACTGTCTGTGGCAGGCTCTCGTATTCCAATGACCGGCCATCTAGCAGGCGATACCATTTCTGCGACCTTGCTCGTGGAAGAAGGGGAAGCAGCTGGGCCTGTGACGCCACTAGTGACTGTGGATGGTGAGGCATTATCGGACTTGACTAGTCAAAAACCAGTCCATTATCAGAGCCTTTCCTATGGAGCGCAGCTCCCTTCAGTGGCAGCTACAGCTGAAAATGCGGATGTGACAGTGGTTCAAGCCAGTGCTTCAAACGGTATGCGAGCAAATATTTATGTTCAGCCCAAAGATGGCGGAGCCCTGCAAACTTATGCAGTGCAATTCTTAGAAGAAGCTCCTAAAATTGACCATTTGAGTCTCCAAGTTGAGCAAGCAGACGGTCTCAAAGAAGACCAGACTGTCCAATTAACTGTTTTGGCGCACTATCAAGATGGCACTCAGGCAGTTTTACAGGCTGATAAGGTGGCCTTCTCTACGAAAGGTGAAGGAGAAGTTGCCGTTCGTAAAGGAAGCTTAGAACTGCACAAACCAGGAAATGTGACTCTGAAAGCAGAGTATGACGGTGCTGAAGGGCAAGTGGAACTAGCGATTCAAGCCAATACGGAGAAGAAAGTGGTTCAAGCAGTCCGCCCAGTCCATGTGGTAACAGACTTGCATCAAGAACCAAAACTGCCAACAACCGTGACGGTTGAGTACGACAAAGGCTTCCCTAAAGTTCATAAGGTTACTTGGCAGGCTGTAGAAAAAGAAAAACTTGAACGCTACCATACTTTTGAAGTAGTCGGAAAAGTTGAAGGTATTGAGCAGGAAGCGCGTGCTAAGGTGTCTGTGGAAGGCATTGTCGCAGTAGAGGAAGTCAGCGTGACAACCCCACTTGCGGAAGCACCACACCTGCCAGAGAGTGTCCGGACTTACCATTCAAATGGGCAAGTTTCCTCAGCAAAAGTCACTTGGGATGCTATTTCGCCAAGTCAATATCAAAAAGAAGGTGTCTTCACGGTCACTGGTCAGGTAGAAGGCAGTCAGTTGCCAACCAAACTCCATGTCCGTGTATCTGCTAAGACCGAAAATGGAGCCAATATTTCTGACCAATGGACAGGTTCAGAATTGCCACTGGCCTTTGCTTCGGACTCCAATCCAAGTGACCCAGTATCTTATGTCAATGATAAGGTGATTTCTTACAATGACCAACCAGCCAATCGTTGGACAAACTGGAACCGTCAAGATGAGGCTTCAGTGGGCGTTCTCTTTGGAGATTCTGGTATTATGACTAAGCGGGCAGTAGACAATCTGAACGTAGCCTTCCACGAAGATCACGGCGTTGGGGCTCCGAAATCCTACGTGATCGAGTATTATGCTGGCAAGGCCGTGCCGACCGCGCCTAAAAATCCTAGCTTTGTCGAAAGCGAGGAGCATGTCTTCAACGATGCTGCCAACTGGAAACCAGTGACCAACCTCAAAGCACCAGATCAACTCAAAGCTGGGGAAATGAATCACTTTAACTTTGATAAAGTCGATACTTATGCCCTTCGGATTCGTATGGTAAGAGCGGATGACAAGTGGGGAACCTCGATCACAGAAGTCCAAATCTTCTCGAAACAAGTGGTTGCAGCGAAAGAGGCAGAAACTCGTATCCAAGTGGCTGGTCAAGACTTGCCAAACTTTAACCCAAGCTTGACTGACTATTATCTCCCAGCTAATGACGGAAGAGTACCAGCAGTAACTGCTAGTGTCAGCAATAATGGTCTGGCAACAGTCGTGCCAAGTGTCCATGAGGGAGATCCTGTTCGTGTTGTCGTGAAAGCAGAAAATGGGGATATCCTCGGGGAATACCGTCTCCACTTTACAAATGATAAAGACTTGCTGGCTCGCAAACCAGTAGCAACGGTGAAACAGTCTCGCTTGCTTCACCTAGGTCAAAGCCTAGACTTGCCAAATAAAGTTCCTGTTTACTTCACTGGTAAATCAGACTATGAAGTCAAAGACCTGACTGTTGAATGGGAGCCAGTTCCAGCTGAAAATCTGGCAAAAGCTGGCGAATTTACTGTTCGAGGTCGCCTGCTAGGTAGTGGACTACCTGTCGAGCTCTCTGTCCGAGTGACCGACAAGCAGGGCGCGTCTGTGTCAGACAATCCATATTATGATGAAAATGGTAATCAAGCCTTTGCTTCAGCGACCAATGATATTGACCCAGGTTCTCATGACCGTGTGGACTATATCAATGATGGGGATCATGATGATAGTCGTCGTTGGACCAATTGGTCTGCCACTCCGTCAGCGAATCCAGAAGTCTCAGTAGGTGTCATCTTCAAGAACCAAGGCAAGATTGTCAAGCGGACGGTCGTTCAAGCCAAACTGCGCTTCTTTGCCGATAGCGGAACAGATGCACCATCTAAGCTTGTTTTAGAGCGCTATGTTGGACCAGATTTTGATGCTCCTGTCTATTACTCAAACTATCAAGCCTACGAGCCGAATCATCCGTTTAACAACCCTGACAACTGGGAAGCTGTTCCATATAACATCAACCAAGAAATCCAGGCAGGTACGGAACTTACAGCAAGCTTTAACGCTGTCAAGTCGAAAGCGATGAGATGGCGGATGGAAAGAAAAGATGACAAGAACGGGGTTGCTCTGACGGAGATGACTTTCTTGGCACCAAGCGAATTGGCTAAGGAAAGTACAAATTCTAAGATTTTGGTAGATGGAAAAGAACTACCAGACTTCTCTCAAGAGCGTCAGAATTACCAAGTGACTTATACTGGTCAACGTCCGAAGATTACAGTAGCAGAGAGCGACCAAGTAGCTTCAACGGTTGTGGATAGTGGAGATGATCATTTGCCAGTCTTGGTGCGCCTTGTTTCAGAAAATGGTAAGCAGTTCAAGGAATACCGCATCCAATTGACCAAGGAAAAACCAGTGACTGGGAAAACTGCAGCCGCTGTCCAAGAGGAACTTCCAAGTCTAGAAGTCCTCGAACAAGAGCTCAACTTCCAAACAGTTGAAAAAGAGGATCCGACGCTCAAACTAGGAGAAAAGCGTGTGGCTCAAGAAGGCCAAAATGGTCAGGAACGAGTTCTCACAGAAGTTTACCCAGATGGCAAGCGAGCAGAAAAGCTACGAGAAGTTCTCCAAGCTCCGACAGATCGAATCATACTCATCGGAACGAAGAAAGAGACGCCTCAGCCATCACCTGAAACTCACCATGTGACTCCTCAAAAACCAGAAGAGACTGGTAAGGGCGAAACTCGGATTGTAGAAGTTGAGAAAGGTCAAAGCCCGACTCAGCCAGCAGCAGAAAGACCTGCTCAAGCACCAGTAAAAGCTGAAGAAGAGCCAAAGGCTAAAGAAGCAAAATCGGAAGCTAGAAAAGCAAGTCAAATAGACAGTGGTCGTTTGCCAAACACAGGAAACCGTTCTGCACAGCTAGCAGTACTGGCAGGAATGGGATTGTTAGGCTTAGTAGCTAGTCTTGTAGCAAAACTAAAGAAAAAAGAAGATTAAGTCTCGTAGAGGATTAATCTTGGCAACTAAAGCTGTCGAATGAAGGGAGTGGGACAGAAATCGGTAATTCGTTAAAATTCGATTTCGTCGTCCCACCTCCGCACAGTTGAGTAGGGCTGTAAAAGCTGATGAAATCAGCGTAGTAGAGCCCACTCAACCACTGCGTCTTGCTCGACAATCCAAAGACAATTGAGAGGCTAGGACTTTTGTCCCAGCCTCTTTTGCTGTTTTTCCTAGGAAATTGTAGAAAATAGAGCAACTGAACTATCAATCGTCAAATTTTCTATTTAAGATGACAAAAATGTAAGTTTAAAGTTTAAAATGAAAGGTTATTCGATGGTAGCGGGACGGGGAATTTTATATCATATAGGTGTAAGGAAAAACAAATCAAAAATAATATCCAAATAAAAGGAGGCCCACTATGAAAACAAATCTCTTCAACCATAAACAAAAAACACAAATGGCGCAAAAAATTTCTAAGGAAGAAATCGAAAAAACTAGACTGGGCTGTGCATCAAGCCAGTATTACTTCTGGTTACAATATAGTCATTAAGAAGCAGATGTAGTGAAGGGGTTGGAGAGTGGGACAGAAATCGGTAATTCGTTAGAATTCGATTTCGTCGTCCCACCTCCGCACAGTTGAGTAGGGCTGTAAAAGCTGATGAAATCAGCGTAGTAGAGCCCACTCAACCACTGCGTCTTGCTCGACAATCCAAAGACAATTGAGAGGCTTGGACTTTTGTCCCAGTCCTACCGCCTTTTTGATCAAATAGAACTGAAAGTTCAGAGAGGCAAACTGGGAAGCAGCCTAAATCATACAGCCTGCTCTATCTAATGAACATCAGTTTTTCCAGCACTGGAAGATCGCTAAGTGACAAAAATGTAAGATTAGAGTCCAAAATGAAAGATTAGCTTATGGAAACTTATCGGGCTTTTCGGTATGATAATAGTATCGTTTTTAGTTCGCTTTCAGTAGGAGGCAGTAGCTCAGGCAATAGTAGAGCAGAGCTAGCTAATAAAGCATTGAAAGATAAGCTAAATAACCATTTTACACATAAATAAAAAGAGGTTTAAGTATGACATTATTAGATGTACAACACGTGAAAAAGATTTATAAAACCCGCTTTCAGGGCAGCCAAGTAGAGGCGCTAAAGGACATTCACTTTACAGTGGAGAAAGGCGAGTATGTCGCCATCATGGGTGAGTCGGGCTCTGGGAAATCCACCCTGCTCAACATCCTAGCTATGCTGGACAAGCCGACTGAGGGTCGCGTCTTTCTCAATGGAACTGACACGGCAACCATCAAGAACAGCCAGGCTTCCAGCTTCCGCCGGGAGAAATTAGGCTTTGTCTTTCAAGATTTCAACTTGCTGGATACTCTGTCGGTCAAGGATAATATCCTGCTGCCTTTGGTGCTCTCTCGTCGTCCTATTACCGAGATGATGCAAAAGCTGGTCACCACCTGCAACGAGCTGGGGATTAACAAACTCCAAGAGAAGTTTCCATATGAAATTTCTGGTGGTCAGAAGCAGCGGGTGGCAGTAGCCCGCGCTATTATCACTGAGCCTGAGATTTTGTTGGCGGATGAGCCGACAGGAGCCTTGGATTCTAAGTCTTCGGCAGCTCTTTTGGATGTCTTTGATGACATCAACGACCGCGGCCAGACTATTCTCATGGTAACCCACTCGACTTCGGCAGCCAGTCGGGCCAAGCGGGTGCTCTTTATCAAGGATGGGATTCTCTACAATCAAATCTTCCGTGGCAACAAGACCGAGCGGCAGATGTTCCAAGAGATTTCCGATACGCTGACAGTTATGGCAAGTGAGGTGGAAGCTCATGCTTAGATTAACTAGTAAGCTTGCGCTTTCTAACTTAATCAAAAATCGTAAGCTTTATTATCCTTTCGCTCTGGCGACCTGTCTGGCTATCGCCATCTCCTACATCTTTTTCTCTCTGACCTTTAATCCTAATTTAGTAAAAATGACGGGGGCAAGCGCCGTTTCTATGGTGCTATCTTTTGGAATGGTGATTGTCAGCATCACGACCAGCATTATCGTCTTTTATGCTAATAGCTTTGTTTTCAAGAATCGCTCCAAAGAGCTGGGTCTCTACAGTGTGCTAGGGCTCAATAAATTCCACCTCTTTGTCATGGTGGTAATCGAATTACTGGTATTTGGTCTGGTCACTCTTATCCTTGGACTAGGGATTGGGCTCTTATTTGACCAGTTGATCTATGCTCTCTTGCTGAAAATCATGGCGATAAAGGTCGTCTTGGTGTCAACTTTTCAGCCTGCTGTCGTTATCGCGGTTGCTGTTTTCTACGCCTTTGTCTTTTTCTGCTTGATGATTAGCAATGGTCTGCGCCTGAGAAAGCTTGATGCGCTGCAATTAGTCAAAGAAAAGAATAGCGGAGAAAAGAAAAGTCGCTTTTTATTCCTACAAACGCTACTTGGACTGGCAGCCTTGGCATACGGTTACTTCCTTGCATTAGGAGTGACCAATCCTTTATCAGCAGTCTTTACATTCTTTGTCGCGGTGCTCTTTGTGATTTTAGGCACCTATCTGCTCTTTAATGCTGGAATTACAGTCTTTCTACAATTTTTGAAAAAGAGGAAGTCCTATTATTACCAACCTAATAATATGATTTCCGTTTCCAACCTGATTTTCCGCATGAAGAAAAACGCGGTGGGTCTGGCAACAATTGCTATCCTATCAACCATGGTTTTGGTAACCTTATCTGGCGGAGCTAATATCTATGCTGGCGGTGACTACATGCAAAAGGCTATGTTTCCTCATGACTTTAGCATTCAAGGAAAAGGAACCACAGGTGAGCAGATGGACCAAGTGCTGACAGAGTTTGTGAATGAACAGCAGTTACCAGTCACAAAGAAAGGTGTCTATCCATACTATACGATGGGAGTGACAAGTCGTGCTGGCAACCAGCTTGATATCAATGCTGCCGCTCAAAAATTTGTCACACCGAAAACGTATATTTTGGCTATTTCAGAAGCGGATTATCAGAATATGACGGGGAAAAGTCTTGATCTTGGGGATGATGAAGTGGCACTTTATCAGCAAGGTGTGAAGTTAGATTCCAAGCAAGACTTGCAGCTGGCTGGTCAAACCTTTAAAATAAAAGAAGAACTCAAAGAAGACTTTATCTTTGGTCATTTACCCGATCAGATGAACATGATCGTCCCAGAGAAAATCTACATGGTGCTTAAAAATCCTGACCAAATCTTCTCTGCAATGACGGATAAATATGCTGTAAACCTTAATTATTATGGCTGGCTTGATACAAAGCTGTCAACGGAAGAACAGCGTAATCTGAGGGATGCTTACCAAGAAAAATTGCAGCAGTTTAATCAGACCTTGCCTGAAAATCAAGCGGTCTATGGTTCGGTAACAGCTTTTGATAAGCAAGAAATCAAAGGCATGCTGGGTGGCATGTTCTTCATTGGCATCTTCCTATCAATCGTCTTTATGCTGGGAACCATCCTCATCATCTACTACAAGCAGATTTCAGAAGGGTACGAGGATCGGGATCGCTTTGTGATTCTACAAAAGGTTGGTCTGGATGAGAAGCAAATCAGACAAACCATTCGGAAACAGATCTTGATTGTTTTCTTCCTGCCGCTGGCCTTTGCCTTTATCCATCTGACCTTTGCCTATCATATGCTGAGCTTGATCTTGTCTGCTCTTGGTGTTCTTAACTCAGCTCTCATGCTGGCTGTGACACTGGGTGTCTGTGCAATCTTCTTTATCAGCTATGTGATTGTCTTCATGATTACTTCTCGCAGTTATCGTAAAATTGTCTCTATGTAAGAAGTTGGGATTTCCCAGCTTCTTATTTTGCATTTCTTTGCCAAACGATAAAGTGGCATTTTAAAAGAGACTTTGGTAAATCCAATAATCTATGATATAATAAACCATCTATGCTTTGGAGGGAGATTTTATGAATATTTTTCGAAAAAAAGATGCCAGTAAAAACAGGACGGGAATGCGGCGGCACCTGAAACTGATGGATTTGATTCTTTTAGGGATCGGTGCCATGGTTGGTACAGGGATTTTCACGGTTACAGGAATTGGAGCGGCGACTTATGCTGGTCCAGCTCTGATTGTGTCGATCGTGATTTCTGCCCTATGTGTCAGCATCTCTGCCCTATTTTATGCGGAATTTGCCTCTCGAGTTCCAGCTAATGGCGGAGCTTACAGCTATATTTACGCTGTTTTAGGGGAATTTCCGGCTTGGCTGGCTGGTTGGCTGACCATCATGGAATTTATGACAGCTATATCAGGTGTGGCTTCTGGCTGGGGTTCTTACTTGAAAGGGCTTTTGAGCGGCTTTCATATCCAGCTACCGACAGCCTTGAATGGCACATTCAATCCAAAAGCAGGTACTTATGTGGATCTGTTGCCTATTCTGGTTTTGGTCTTTGTGACAGGCGTAGTACTTCTAAACTCAAAAGCAGCCCTGCGCTTTAACTCAGCCTTGGTCGTCCTAAAATTCTCAGCTTTGGCTCTCTTTATTCTCGTTGGGCTTTTCCATCTTCGACCTGAGAATTGGTCTAATTTTGCGCCTTTCGGTTTTGGCCAGATCTATGGCGGACAGACGGGGATTATGGCTGGAGCTTCTCTGATGTTCTTTGCTTTTCTGGGCTTTGAGTCGATTTCTATGTCTGTGGATGAGATCAAAGAGCCTCAAAAAAATGTGCCGCGCGGCATTGTTCTTTCCCTTGGGATTGTGACCATACTCTATATCTTAGTAACCTTGGTCTTGACAGGCTTGGTCCACTATACCAAGCTAAATGTTCCAGATGCAGTAGCTTTCTCACTTCGCAGTATTGGGTTGGATTGGGCGGCCAATTATGTTTCTATCGTAGCGATTTTAACCTTGATTACCGTCTGCATCTCCATGACCTATGCCTTGTCTCGGATGATTTACAGTATAGCGCGCGACGGACTTTTACCGCGATCTTTCAAGGAATTAACTGCTACTAGCCGTGTGCCTCAAAATGCTACCATCTTAGTGGGGATTGCCTCAGCTATTTGTGCGGGTATCTTTCCTCTTGCTAGCATCGCCTCTTTCCTCAATATCTGTACCTTGACTTATCTGATTATGCTGGCCTTTGCCATTTTGAAGTTGCGGAAGGAAAAGGGACAGCCCAAGGCAGGAGAGTTTAAAACTCCGCTGGTGCCTCTAACTCCGATTTTATCTATTATCATCTGCCTTTCCTTTATGACTCAGTACACGTGGGATACTTGGTTGGCCTTTGGAATCGCTCTTCTTTTGGGAATTTTGATTTACTTTGGTTATGGTTACCGCCATTCAGAAATAGAAGTGAAAGAAAGATAGTGTAAAAAAGTTGTTCTGAACAGAACGTAGAGGGAGAAAAGAATGAAGAGTTTTAACCTAACGAAAAAGAAGAAAGTTTGGCTGTTTACGCTTGCTTTGCTTGCTCTTATCTTACTAGCGATTGTAATCAATATCCAGCTGAATCAACCTGAACATATGAGCGCTGACTATGTTGGTCTTTGGAAGTCAAGATGGCATGAGGAAAATAAAGACTGGCTCTATCCTCTGAAAAATATTTGTCTTCTTATTCTGGCAGTTCTAGCTGGTTCTGGTCTCATGATTGCATTTTCCAAGAGTGAAAGATGGAAATAAGCTTTTGAAAATATGGCATCCAGCCCGATGTCCTAACAGACCAGCCTTTAGAAGAGGCGGAGTCTTGGTTGAAGGGATAGATAGGAGAATAGTTTATTGAAAGCAGTCAAAGAGACTGCTTTTCTGCTATAATAAAGAGAAGAATGAGGTGACAGATGATTCGTAAAGTAAAACTAAGAGACGCCGCAGCCATTCAGCGGCTCAATGCTGAGTGCTTGGGTTATGATTTCGATAGGGACGCTACGGAGGCTCAACTGAAGAGGCTGCTAGAGAATGACCAGCATTTGATTTTGGTTGCTGAAGAAGACGGACAGGTCATAGGCTACGCCCATGCGGCTAGCTACGACTGTCTCTATTTCCCGTCCTTGCTCAATCTCTTGGCTTTGGCCGTCGCTCAGGATTTTCAAGGGCGGGGACACGGCAGAGCGATGATGCAAGCTTTGCGTGAAGAGGCAAAAGCGGCAGGCTACACAGGGATTCGCATTAATTCAGGCATTTCCCGCTCCGCAGCCCATGAATTTTACCGCAGCCTCGGCTGCAGCGAAAAAGCAGACCAGAAACGATTTTATTGGGGATTTTAGAGAAAAGAGGAGTAGATGATGATTGAACCACTAAGCCAGCAGCATGCTTTAGAAATTGCTAACGACTGGCATTACGAGACGCCTTATGACTTTTATGATATGGAAAATGATCTGGAGGATTATGAAGAAATAGTCTCCCCTGAAGCGCGTGGGGACCGTTATTATCAAGTCCTGAGAGAAGGGAAACTCTATGGATTTTTCTGCTTAGAGCAGAAAGGAGAGCGAACTTTGGAGCTTGGTTTGGGGATGAAGCCGGAGCACTGCGGAAAAGGTCAGGGCGCTGTATTTTTGCAGGAAATTCTGGACTTTATCATAGCAAATTTTGCGCCCCAAGTCCTAAGTCTATCCGTGGCTGACTTCAATCACCGAGCCCAGCAGCTTTATCTCAACATGGGCTTTGAAGTGGTGAGGCGCATTCCGCAGGAAAGCAATGGCGATATTCATCTATTTGTGGAGATGGAGAAGGAGCTTTAACTTACCTATGACTGCTAGTAGCATATTTTGATAAGAGTATTAATAAACAAAAGGAGAAAACTATGACATTTGAAGAAATTTTACCTGGCCTTAAGGCCAAGAAAAAATATGTTCGTACAGGCTGGGGCGGGGCGGAAAACTACGTCCAGCTCTTTGACACGATTGAGCAGAATGGGGTGGCCCTCGAAGTGACACCGTATTTCCTCATCAATGTTTCAGGCGAAGGGGAGGGCTTCTCTATGTGGAGTCCGACTCCTTGTGATGTGCTCGCGACAGATTGGGTAGAAGTAGATGACTAAGACAGTATTGGTGACGGGAGCCAGCTCGGGCATCGGCCGAGCTCAGGCTCTGACCTTTTTGGAAAATGGCTACCGCGTTTATGGGGTAGATAAGGGTGAAAATCCGGGGTTTCTAAATGAACTACGTTTTTTTAAAATGGATTTGACAGAGGATTTGACACCGCTCTTCACTAGCTTGCCTGAAGTGGACATTCTCTGTAATACGGCCGGTATTTTGGACGATTATCGTCCCTTGCACGAGACAAGTGACGAGGATTGGGAGCGGATTTTTGCGCTGAATCTGACCGCAACCATGAAAATCACTCGTTTTTACCTTCAGAAAATGCTGGAGAAAAAGTCTGGTATCATCATTAATATGTGCTCGATTGCCAGTTTTCTGGCTGGTGGCGGCGGTGCTGCCTATACAGCCTCTAAGCATGCTCTAGCTGGCTTGACCAAGCAGATAGCCCTGGACTATGCGGATCAAAATATCCAAGTCTTTGGCCTAGCGCCAGGCGCTGTCAAGACAGCAATGACTGCCGCAGATTTTGAGCCAGGCGGAGTGGCAGACTGGGTTGCTGAGGAAACGCCGATCAAGCGCTGGCTGGCTCCTCAAGAAGTAGCTGATGTCAGCCTCTTTCTGGCAAGCGGTAAGGCAGCTGCTATGCAGGGCGAGATTATCAAAATCGACGGCGGCTGGAGTTTGAAGTAGGGGATTTACTGAGTTTAGGGACATCATCCATGGCCAAATCTACTACAAGAGAGAAGACGATTTTAAGAGCATAGGATGAAGATTAACAGGTCTTAGCATAAAAATAAATATTTTTTCTAACTTTTATAGATAAAAATAAAAGAATTTCTAGCAGAATTGCTTGAATTGTGATACAATAAAGCGATTTGTGAAAGGAAATGATTGAATGAGTGAAAATGAGTTGAAAAATAACGAGAAAACAGAAAAGAACGGGATGAAACGAGGCTTACAAAATCGGCATGTTCAGATTATAGCCATTGCTGGAACCATCGGCACGGGACTTTTCTTGGGGGCGGGGCGCTCGATTAGTTTGACGGGTCCATCTATTATCTTGATTTACATGCTGACGGGGCTTTTCATGTATCTGATGATGCGGGCGATTGGGGAAATGCTTTACTACGACCCTGACCAGCATACCTTTATCAACTTTATTACCAAATATTTGGGAACTGGCTGGGGGTATTTTTCTGGTTGGTCCTACTGGATTTCTCTGATTTTTATCGGAATGGCTGAGATTACGGCTGTTGCCCAGTATGTGCAATATTGGTTTCCTGATTGGCCAGCTTGGATGATTCAGCTTGTCTTTCTAGCCCTTCTTAGCTTGGTCAATCTGATAGCGGTTCGAGTCTTTGGCGAGGTCGAATTTTGGTTTGCTATGATAAAGATTGTAGCCATCATTGCTTTGATTGCAACGGCTGTCTTTATGGTATTGACAGGCTTTAAAACGCCTCACGGAGTAGCTAGTCTTGGGAATATTGGCCGAGGTTTTCAGCTTTTCCCTAATGGCTTTGTAAGTTTTGTCATGGCTTTCCAGATGGTCTTCTTTGCCTATCAGGCCATTGAATTTATCGGGATTACCACTTCTGAAACGGCTAATCCACGGGCGGTCTTGCCAAAGGCCATCAAAGAAATTCCTTTGCGGATTGTCTTGTTTTACGGGGGTTCTCTCCTTGCCATTATGGCCATCATTCCTTGGGAAAAACTGGCAACGGCTGACTCTCCCTTTGTTATCGTTTTTCAGTTAGCGGGTCTCAAATGGGCGGCAGCCTTGATTAACTTCGTGGTTCTGACCTCAGCGGCCTCCGCACTGAACTCGACCCTTTACTCAACAGGCCGCCATTTGTATCAGATTGCCCACGATACGCCCAATCCTTTTCTTGAGAAAATAGGAGCTGGGAAGCTATCTCGGCAAAATGTTCCGCAGAATGCGATTCTGGCTTCGGCGACTACCATTGCCTTTGCGGCCTTTATCAAGATTCTTCCGGGAGTATCGGACTCCTTTGCTCTGATTACGGCCTCCTCATCTGGTGTCTACATCGCTATCTATGGTCTGACTATGCTGGCCCACCTCAAATATCGTAAGTCACCAGATTTTATGGCAGATGGTTATCTCATGCCAGCTTACAAGTTTCTCAATCCTTTGACCATGCTCTTCTTTGCCTTTGTCTTTGTCACTCTTTTCTTACAAGAGTCAACTGTGGTGGGAGCGATCGGTTCAGCTGTTTGGATCGTCGTCTTTGGTCTTTACAGCCAGTTCAAATTCCGAAAATAATCCCTTTTTAGGAAAAATGTATTTTCTCTCAGTCCAGCTGGCTGAGAGATTTTCTTTTTAGTTGTTTCATTGGCTGTTTGGGGTATAGGTATTTGGCTGAGAAAATGGTATAATGAAGAAAGAAATAATGTAAAACGAGGCTGAAATGTTAAATATTCAAGAAATTAAGAAGAATGCTGGCGGCTTGCAGTTCGACCAAGAATTTGATTTGGCGCAAGAGCTACAAGAGCGTAATCGTGAAGTGTTAGATATCCAGAAGATCGTGGCTAGAGGTCAGGCTCAGTATGAAAATGGGTTTTATTTTTTGGATTACACCTTGACCTACAAGATTACCCTCGCTTCTAGTCGCAGTATGGCTCCAGTTGATAGGGAGGAAGCCTACACGGTTCATGAAGTCTTTGCTTCTGTCGAAGATGGCTCTGTGCAAAAAGATTTGCTGGAAGATGATTTGGTTCTACCATTTGAGGGGGATTCGATCGATCTGGCAGCCAGTGTGGCGGACAATATTTTACTTCATATTCCGCTAAAAGTTTTGACTCCTGAAGAGGAAGCTGGTGCGAGTATGCCTACGGGAAATGACTGGCAGGTGTTGACGGAGGAAGACTACCAAAAGCAGCAAATGGAGAAGAAAGAAGCCAACAGTCCTTTCGCCAGTCTTCAAGGCTTATTTGATGAATAAAAGCGTCTAAAATCTAGCAGAATTCTGGAGGATTATCAAGGAAATCTCTTTGAATCTTCTTGAAATATGAGCGCAATTTTGTTACACTAGATAGAAAGACTGTGAAGGAGATATGATGACAGAACGAGGCTTGTTAATCGTCTTTTCTGGCCCCTCAGGCGTTGGAAAAGGAACAGTAAGACGGGAAATTTTTGAGAGTACGGACAATCAGTTTCAGTATTCTGTATCTATGACGACTCGTCCGCAGCGTCCTGGAGAAGTTGATGGTGTTGATTATTTCTTTCGCACTCGTGAAGAGTTTGAGGAGTTGATCCGTCAAGGGCAGATGCTCGAGTATGCAGAGTATGTCGGCAATTATTACGGGACTCCGCTCACTTATGTCAATGAGACCTTGGATAAGGGGATAGATGTTTTCTTGGAAATCGAAGTCCAAGGAGCTCTACAAGTCAAGAAAAAAGTGCCCGATGCTGTGTTTATCTTTTTAACTCCGCCAGATTTGGAAGAGTTGAAAGACCGTTTGGTTGGGCGTGGTACAGATAGTGCAGACGTTATTGCTCAGCGAATTGAGAAAGCAAAAGAAGAAATTGCCTTGATGCGAGAGTATGACTATGCCATTGTCAATGACCAAGTACCTTTGGCAGCTGAACGTGTGAAACGTGTAATTGAAGCCGAGCATTTTCGTGTGGACCGTGTCATCGGTCACTACCAAGACATGCTTCCTAAGGATGAAGCAGTCGTCCGTTAATAAAGTTAGAAATTAGGTAAATAGTTATGATGTTAAAACCGTCTATTGATACCTTGTTGGACAAGGTACCGTCAAAATATTCTTTGGTTATCTTAGAAGCTAAGCGTGCCCATGAGCTAGAAGCTGGCGCTAAGCCAACTCAAGATTTTAAATCAGTGAAATCAACGCTGCGAGCTTTGGAAGAAATTGAATCTGGTAATGTTGTGATTCATCCAGATCCAGAAGGAAAACGCGAAGCAGTTCGCCGTCGTGCGGAAGAAGAACGTTTGCGTAAAGAAGAAGAAGAGCGCAAGATCAAAGAACAAATTGCCAAAGAAAAAGAAGAGGGTGAGAAAATTTAAGGTTGGGGTTACTCAATCTTATTTTTCGTTTAGGGAAAGCGGGGTGAGAGTGTGAAAGTTGCCAAGGTTATTGTCGATGTTCCTCTGATGCAGACGGATAAACCATACAGCTATGCGGTTCCAGAGGAGTTTTCTGGGATGCTAGAAGCTGGGATGCGGGTGCATGTGCCTTTTGGCAAGGGCGGTCGGTTGATTCAGGGGCTGATTGTTGGCTTGTCTGATGAGAGAGTTGAAGATTTGGCGGGGCATATCGGAGAATTGAAAGATATTGCTGAAGTTCTGGACTTTAGGCCGGTTCTCAATGCGGAGCAGCTCTGGCTAGCTGACCAGCTGCGACAGTCTGTCTTTTCCTATAAAATTTCCATCCTGAAGGCCATGTTGCCGAGTCTTCTTAATTCCAGCTATGACAAGTTGCTTTATCCAACGGAGCAGCTTTCTTCTGAGGAGCGGCAGGCCGTTTTCGGTCAGGAAGCTAGTCTTCGTTTTTCTGATCTGGACAAGAAAAGTCAGTCCAAGCTCATGCGGCTGACTCAGGCTGGTAAGATTCGTTTGGAATACCAAGCGATCGACCGCAAGCATATCAAGACTGAAACTTGGTATCATGTGAACAGAGAGAAATTGACTCAGTTCTTGCCTTCTACCCGAGCGAAAAAGCAGCAGGAGCTTCAGACTTATCTGCTGGAAAATCCACAATCAGGTCTTTTCAAAGACTTACGAAAACTCTTTTCACCTGCAGTCGTCAATATTTTCTTAGAAAAAGAGCTTCTTCATACAGAGGAGAGAGAGGTCAGCCGGTCTGCGGCGCATTTCCAGAAGGAGCGACAGGATAAAAAGCTGGTTCTCAATGAGGAGCAGGCAGCTGCGGTCACTGCGATTTGTGAAAAAATCGGCCAAGCTGACGCTCAGCCCGTTTTGCTAGAAGGAGTGACGGGGAGTGGCAAGACCGAGGTTTATCTGAAGGTGATTGAGGAGGCTCTAATCCAAGGAAAGACTGCGATTATGCTGGTGCCGGAAATTTCTCTGACTCCTCAGGTGACCGATCGCTTTATTTCGCGCTTTGGTGACAAGGTGGCTATTTTGCATTCTGGTCTATCTGACGGTGAGAAGTACGATGAGTGGCGCAAGGTGGAGCGGGGAGAAGCTCAGGTCGTTGTCGGTGCGCGTTCGGCCATCTTTGCCCCCTTGACAAATATCGGAGCCATCATCATTGATGAGGAGCATGAGTCCTCCTATAAGCAGGATTCCAATCCTCGCTACCATGCCAGAGAGGTTGCTCTCCTGCGAGCTCATTACAATCAAGCTGTTTTAGTGCTGGGTTCGGCGACTCCGAGTTTGGAAAGCAGGGCCAGAGCCAGCCGTGGCGTCTATGACTTTTTGCAGCTGACCAAGCGGGCTAATCCGCTGGCGCAGATTCCTCAGGTTCAAGTGGTGGACTTCCGAGATTATATCGGGCAAAATGAAGCCAGTAATTTCACTCCAGTCTTGCTAGAAGCTATTCAGGATCGTCTGAATAAGGGCGAGCAGACGGTTCTCATGCTCAACAGGCGAGGTTATTCTAGTTTTGTTATGTGTCGAGAATGTGGCACGGTGGACACCTGTCCCAACTGTGATATTTCTCTGACCTTGCATATGGATACCAAGACCATGAACTGCCACTACTGTGGATTTACCAAGGATATTCCGCAAGCCTGTCCTAATTGTGCCAGTCGCAGTATCCGCTACTATGGTACGGGAACGCAGAAAGCCTATGATGAGCTGACGACTCTCTTTCCAGAGGCTCGCATTCTGCGGATGGATGTGGATACGACCCGAAAAAAAGGGAGCCACGAAGAAATCCTAGAGGCCTTTGGTCAGGGACAGGCAGACATTCTGCTGGGAACTCAGATGATTGCCAAGGGACTGGATTTTCCTAATGTGACCTTGGTCGGTGTGCTTAATGCAGACACAGCGCTGAATTTGCCAGATTTTCGCTCTTCAGAACGAACCTTTCAGCTGCTGACTCAGGTAGCAGGTCGGGCAGGTCGGGCTGAAAAAGCTGGGCAAGTCTTTATCCAGTCTTACAACCCGCATCACTATGCCATTGACTTTGCCAGAAAGCAGGATTACGAAGGCTTTTACGCTTATGAAATGGGAATTCGACGGCAGTTGGGCTATCCGCCTTATTACTATACAGTCGGGCTGACCCTATCCCACAAGGATGAGGAAATGGTAGTCAAGAAATCTTATCAAGTTATGGATATTTTACGGAGTGGCCTGTCGGACAAGGTGCAAATTTTGGGTCCCACACCCAAGCCCATTGCTCGAACCCATAATCTATACCACTATCAGATTTTACTGAAGTATCGCTTTGAGGATGACCTGCAAGCTACACTCAATCAGGTTTTGGAATTAACGCAGCAAGCGGAAAACAAGGACCTGCGGCTCAGTATTGATAATGAACCCCAGAATTTTATCTGATGGCGAAAGTGAGCGAGAGCTATCAGCTTTGCTCGCTTTTTTGATATAATAGAAAGAAAAACAGTTGCAGGGGACAGGATTCTGCGACAGATTTGAGGAAATGACAGTGAAATTAATTTTTATGGGAACGCCTGACTTTTCAGCAACGGTCTTAAAAGGCCTGCTGGAAAGCGAACAATATGAAATTTTAGCGGTGGTCACTCAGCCAGACCGAGCGGTGGGCCGCAAAAAGGAAATCCGCATGACACCGGTCAAGGAAGTGGCTTTAGCTAACGGCTTGCCAGTTTACCAACCAGAAAAGTTAGCTAAAAGCGCGGACTTGGAAGAGATTATGAACTTAGGGGCTGACGGCATCGTGACAGCAGCCTTTGGTCAATTTTTGCCTAGCCGCTTGCTGGACAGCGTTAACTTCGCAGTGAATGTCCATGCGTCTCTCTTGCCCAAATACCGTGGCGGAGCACCTATTCATTATGCCTTGATAAATGGTGACCAAGAAGCTGGTGTGACCATTATGGAGATGGTCAAGGAGATGGATGCTGGTGATATGATTGCCAGTCGAGCAACAGCCATTGAAGAGTCTGATAATGTCGGAACTCTCTTTGAAAAATTAGCTGTGATTGGTCGCGATCTTCTTTTAGAAGTCTTGCCAGCCTATGTAGCGGGAGAGATTCAAGCTCATCCTCAAGATCCAGAGCTGGTAACTTTTTCACCCAATATCAGCCCAGAGCAAGAGCGGATTGATTGGACAAAGACTAGTCGCCAGATTTTTAATCAGGTTCGGGGCATGAATCCTTGGCCGGTGGCCCATACCCTGCTAGCTGGTCAGCGCTTCAAAATTTACGAAGTTAGCCAAGCGGAAGGCAGTGGTCGTCCGGGTGAAATCTTGACAATCAGCAAGAAAGAATTAGTGGTCGCAGCTGGTCAGGGAGCCCTTTCTCTAAAGACGGTGCAGCCATTCGGCAAGCCCAAGATGGACATCAAGGACTTCCTCAACGGTCTGGGTCGAAGTTTAGCAGTAGGTGATGAATTTGGAAAGTAAGCAAAAAAGAGCCCGAGAGCTTGCTCTGGAAATTCTGGAAGAAGTCTTTGAAGAGGGAGCTTATTCCAATATTGCCCTTAATAAGGCGCTGAAACAGAGTGCCCTCAGTTCAGCTGATAAAAGCTTGGTTACGGAGCTGGTCTATGGAACAGTCGCTCGCAAAATTAGTCTGGAATGGCAACTGGCTCATTTTGTGGAGGATAGAGACAAGCTGGATGCTTGGCTTTATATCCTGCTTGAGCTCAGCCTCTACCAGATGCTCTATCTGGATAAAATCCCCCAGCATGCTGTTGTCAATGAAGCTGTTGAGATTGCAAAAGGCCGCAAGCGTGGCAGTGAAAAATATGTCAATGCGATCCTGCGGAAAATCGAGCGGGACGGTGCGGCCGATCCGATTACTATCAAACGCAAGAATAAGCGCTACTCAGTCCAGTATTCTCTGCCGGTCTGGCTGGTCAAGGTGTTGATTGACGAATACGGGGAGGAACGCGCGGAAGCCATCTTTGCTAGTCTCTTTGAGCGCAACAAGGCCAGCATTCGAGTGACGGATGTGGCTCGAAAGGAAGAAATTAAAGCCGTTTTGAATGCGGACGATTCGCTCTTGGCACCTTCAGCCTTGGTCAAGAAGCAAGGTCATTTTGCTGGTCATGAGTTTTTTGAAAAAGGCTTGATTACTATTCAAGACGAGTCTAGCCAGCTGGTTGCTCCAACCTTGCAGATTGAGGGCTATGAGCAGATTCTAGATGCCTGCAGTGCGCCAGGTGGCAAGGCTGTGCACATGGCTTCTTATCTGACGAGTGGTCAGATTACAGCCTTGGATCTTTACGTTCACAAGCTGAACTTGATTCGTCAAAATGCAGAACGGCTAGGCTTAGCAGATAAAATCACCACTAAAAAACTGGATGCGACCAAGGTGTTTGAGACTTTTGGACCTAATGCATTTGATAAAATCCTAGTGGACGCTCCCTGCTCTGGCATCGGCTTAATTCGCCGTAAACCAGACATTAAGTACAATAAAGAAAACGCTGATTTTGAAAATTTACAAAAAATTCAGCTGGATATATTAGACAGCGTTTGTCAAAGTCTACGTAAAGGTGGTATAATAACTTATAGTACTTGCACGATTGTGTCTGCAGAGAATTTTGAAGTAGTTAAGAAATTTCTAGAAAGACACCCAAATTTTGAGCAAGTTAGACTAGAACATGAAAGAGAAGATATCGTGAAAGACGGCTGTATCTTGATTACGCCGGAATTATACGGAAGCGATGGATTTTTTATCAGTCAATTTAGGAAGATATCGGACTAAGAGGAGGAAACTGACAGTATGGAAATTTCAATATTAACAGATGTTGGTCAAAAGCGGACAAATAATCAGGATTATGCCAATCTTTTTGTAAATCGGGCTGGCAAGACCATGATTATCTTGGCTGATGGTATGGGTGGTCACAGAGCTGGTAACATTGCCAGCGAAATGGCTGTAACAGACCTGGGTGCTGCATGGGTTGATACTCAGATTGACTCAGTGAACCAAGTCCGTGAATGGTTTGCAGAGCATTTGGAACAAGAAAATCAGCGGATCCATCAATTTGGTCAGGACGAAGAATACAAGGGCATGGGCACGACGCTAGAGGCCTTGGCCATTATTGGTAATCAAGCCATCTATGCTCATATTGGTGATTCTCGCATTGGCTTGATTCGTGGTGAGGAATATAGCCAATTAACTAGTGACCATTCACTTGTTAATGCTTTGCTCAAGGCTGGACAGATTACACAAGAAGAGGCGGAACGCCATCCGCAGAAGAATATTATCACTCAATCTATCGGTCAAAAAGACGAAGTGCAGCCTGACTACGGCATGATCACGTTAGAAGATGGTGATTACCTTCTGCTCAACAGTGACGGTCTGACTAATATGATTTCAGACAGCGAAATTTATGATATTGTCACTAGCGATATCAGCCTATCTGAAAAAACTGAAACCTTAATTCGCTTTGCCAACAATGCTGGAGGGCTGGATAATATCACAGTTGCTCTGGTTCGTTTTGACAAGGAGGAACAGGAAT
This sequence comes from Streptococcus cristatus ATCC 51100, assembly GCF_000222765.1. Lineage (GTDB taxonomy): Bacteria > Bacillota > Bacilli > Lactobacillales > Streptococcaceae > Streptococcus > Streptococcus cristatus. Next base: position 151,888 of record NZ_AFUE01000008.1, read on the forward strand.
GATTCAAATCGGCAAGATCTTTGCCGGGCGATATAAAATCATCAAACAGATTGGCCGTGGAGGCATGGCAGATGTCTATCTAGCCCGAGATCTGATACTTGATGGTGAAGAGGTTGCTGTAAAGGTTCTTAGAACCAATTACCAGACAGATCCTATTGCAGTTGCCCGCTTCCAAAGAGAAGCCAAAGCAATGGCGGACTTGGATCATCCTTACATTGTCCGGATTTCCGATATTGGAGAAGAAGATGGTCAGCAATATTTGGCCATGGAATATGTGTCTGGGCTTGACCTTAAGCGCTATATCAAAGAAAATTCTCCACTTTCAAACGAAGAAGCAGTCAGAATCATGGGGCAAATCCTACTGGCTATGCGCCTGGCGCATACACGCGGGATTGTCCACCGTGATCTAAAACCACAAAATGTCCTCTTGACACCAGATGGCGATGCTAAGGTAACAGATTTTGGGATTGCCGTGGCTTTCGCTGAGACCAGTCTGACTCAAACCAATTCGATGCTGGGCTCGGTGCATTATCTCTCGCCAGAGCAGGCACGGGGCTCCAAAGCCACTGTTCAGAGCGATATTTATGCCATGGGGATTATTTTCTACGAGATGTTGACAGGACATATCCCTTATGACGGAGATAGTGCTGTGACGATTGCTTTGCAGCATTTCCAAAAGCCCCTGCCTTCAATCATCGCAGAAAATCCGAATGTTCCTCAGGCCTTGGAAAATGTGGTCATTAAGGCAACGGCTAAAAAGCTGAGCGATCGCTATCAATCCGTTGCAGAGATGTATGTTGATTTGTCCAGTAGCTTATCCTATGACCGTCGAAATGAAAAGAAACTGGTCTTTGATGATGGGGCCAAGGCAGATACTAAAACTTTGCCAAAAGTTCCTCCAATTCCTCAGTCAGCTCCAAGTCCTGTCGCAGAAGCAGTGGCTCCTAAAGCTGCGGCTGATGTGAAGAGAGAGGCCCCTGTTTTAAAAGCTCCAGTCAAAAAGCCGAAAAAACGTCATTTAAGAGCTAGATACAAAGTTATGTTTTTAGCTATTCTCTTAGTTTTTGCAGCCTTCTTCTTTCTGATCTACAAGAGTCCTGCCAATACTACGGTTCCAGATGTAGCAGGACAAACAGTGGCAGAAGCCCGTTCGACCATTACTGCTAAGGGTCTTGAGGTAGGAGAAATCAAGGAGGACTACAGTGATAAAGTGGCGGAAGGTAAGATCATCAAGACAGATCCACCAGCTAATAGTCAACGTCGTGAAAACAGTAAAGTGGATTTGATTGTCTCCAAAGGAGCAAAAACCTTTACGGTAGAAAATTATGTAGGTAAGAAGTCCTCAGAGGCGATTGAAGATCTGAAAAGCACTTACAATATTCCTGAGAAGCTGATCAAGATTGTAGAAGAAGAAAGTTCTGATGTTGAAGAAGGAGTGGTCATCAGCCAAACCCCAGCTGCAGGCTCTTCTTATGATGTGACGTCAAATAAACAGATTACTCTGACAGTTGCTAAAACAGTGACTACTGTTCCAATGCCGGACTTTGGTCATCTCCAAGTTTCGTATGCTTATGCGCGGTCCTATCTGATGGAGATGGGAATTGCTTCGTCTCGTATTGAGCGAGTGATTGATCGCTCCGTGGAGTCCAGTCAAGCTGATTTGGTGACATCCCAGTCTCCAGCAGCTGGTCAAGGTATTAAATTGAAATCAAATACCAAGATTACTTTCTACGTGACAGACGGTACGGTAACAAGTTCTTCTAGTACAAGCGAACGTTCATCGTCGTCATCGCCTTCCAGCAGCACCACGAGTGAGAGTGAAAGTCATTCTAGCTCTTCCAGCAGCTCTACAACAGCATCGACGGACCATCAATAAGGCGTCTAGCTACAGTTATTCTATCTAGTCTATTTTAGACTTTGTAGAGAATTAGAAGTATATCCCTTGATTTTCAAGGCAGACTATGGTATAATCATTTTAGTGAATATAAAAGAGAGGCGAGGAAGTATCTTCGCCTCTTGTCTGTGAGGAGGTGCAGTCTTATCGCAACAATTGTTGAATTAGTAAGAGAAGTCATTGAGCCAGCCATACAAGAACCCTATGAATTAGTAGATATTGAATACGGCAAGATGGGCGGTGACTATGTTCTCAGTGTTTTTGTAGACAAGCCCGAGGGGATTACGGTCAATGATACAGCAGATTTGACCGATATTATCAGTCCTCTGTTGGACTCTATCAAGCCCGATCCTTTTCCTGACCAGTATTTTCTGGAAGTGACTAGCCCAGGCTTGGAGCGTCCGCTGAAGACCAAGGAAGCTGTGGCAGCTGCAGTTGGAAGCTATATCCATGTCAGTCTTTATAAGGCACTGGATAAAAATAAGGTTTTCGAAGGAACTTTGCTTGGATTTGAAGACGACGTCTTGCTCATGGAATATATGGATAAAACACGCAAAAAAGAAGTTGAAATTCCATATAATCTAGTGTCAAAAGCAAGATTGGCCGTTAAATTTTAGTAAAAAATCGTAATATAATGAAGAAAGGAATACTTTTGCTTCAGCAAAAGTTACATGAAGATGAGTAAAGAAATGCTAGAGGCCTTCCGTATTTTGGAAGAGGACAAAGGTATTAAAAAAGAAGATATTATCGAAGCAGTGACAGAATCCCTTCGCTCTGCTTATCGTCGTCGCTACGGTCAGGCAGACAGCGCAGCCATTGAGTTTAATGAAAAAACAGGTGATTTCCATGTCTATACTGTCCGTGAAGTCGTGGACGAGGTCTTTGACAGCCGCTTGGAAATCAGCCTCAAGGATGCCTTGGCTATCAGCTCTGCCTATGAGCTAGGAGACAAGATCAAGTTTGAAGAAGCGCCAGCTGAATTTGGCCGGGTAGCAGCTCAATCTGCTAAGCAGACCATTATGGAAAAGATGCGCAAGCAAACTCGTGCTATCACTTACAACACCTACAAAGAACATGAAAATGAAATCATGTCAGGAACAGTGGAGCGCTTTGACAATCGCTTTATCTATGTCAATCTTGGTAGCATTGAAGCACAATTATCGAAGCAAGACCAGATTCCTGGTGAGGTCTTTGCCTCTCATGACCGTATCGAAGTTTTTGTCTACAAGGTAGAAGACAATCCGCGTGGTGTCAATGTCTTCGTTAGCCGTAGCCACCCAGAAATGATCAAGCGCCTGATGGAGCAGGAAATTCCTGAGGTTTACGACGGAACTGTGGAAATCATGAGCGTGTCTCGGGAAGCGGGCGATCGGACCAAGGTAGCGGTTCGCAGCCACAATCCAAACGTGGATGCGATCGGAACCATCGTCGGACGTGGTGGTGCCAATATCAAGAAGATTACCAGCAAATTCCACCCAGCCAAATACGATGCCAAAAGTGGCCGTATGATTCCGACTGAAGAGAATATCGATGTCATCGAATGGGTTTCCGATCCAGCCGAGTACATCTACAATGCCATTGCTCCAGCTGAGGTCGATCAAGTTATCTTCCATGCAGAAGACAACAAGCGAGCACTCGTTGTTGTGCCAGATAATAAGCTTTCTCTAGCTATCGGCCGTCGTGGTCAAAACGTTCGCTTGGCAGCTCATTTGACTGGCTTTAGAATTGACATCAAGTCAGCCAGCGAATTTGAAGCAATGGAAGCAGCCAACGAGCTTGGTGGATTTGGACAAGATTACGTACCAACCGAAGTAGATGCTCCTTCAGCAGAATTTGAAGCGGAAGAGCTGAATGATACAGAAGTGGCAACTGAAATTGAACTCGAAGAAAGTGAAGCAGTAGCCGCAGAATAAGGGAGGCAGATATGGCAAAAACAAGAAAAATCCCTTTAAGAAAATCAGTTGTGTCAAATGAAGTGATTGACAAGCGTGATCTGTTGCGCATCGTCAAGAATAAAGAAGGTCAGGTCTTCATTGATCCGACAGGCAAGGCCAATGGGCGGGGCGCTTATATCAAGCTAGATAATGAAGAAGCTCAGCAGGCCAAGAAAAAGCGGGTCTTTAATCGTAGTTTCAGTATGGAAATAGAAGAAAGTTTCTACGACGAGCTGATTGCCTATGTCGATCACAAGATCAAGAGAAGAGAGTTGGGTCTTGAATAAAGAAAAACTAGCAAACTTGCTGGGTTTGGCCCAGCGGGCTGGCCGCATCATTTCAGGAGAAGAATTGGTCATCAAAGCCATCCAAGAAGGCAAGGTTCATCTGATCTTTTTAGCTGAGGATGCCGGACCAAATCTGACAAAAAAGATTACTGATAAAAGCCATTATTACAAGATAGAAGTGTCAACCGTGTTTTCAACACTGGAATTAAGCACTGCGATTGGCAAAGCTCGTAAAGTAGCCGCCATCACAGATGCTGGTTTTACAAAGAAAATGAGGTCTCTTATGCAATAGAAGAGGAGGACAAGAATTGTCTAGAATTAGATTGTACGAAATCGCAAAAGAATTGGGGAAGGAAAGTAAAGAGGTAGTAGCTCGGGCTAAGGAATTAGGCCTAGAAGTCAAAAGCCATTCTTCCAGTGTAGAAGAAGAAGCAGGTCAGCGCATTAAGGCTAGCTTCGCAACTAAAGAAGTTGCTAAGCCTCTTCCAGAGAAAGAAGTGGCAGTCCAGCCCGCACCCAAAAAAGTAGCTGAGAAACCTGCTGCTCCAGTCCAAAAAGAAGTGGCCCCTGTTAAAAAAGAAGAGCCAAAAGTAGCCGACGCACCGGCAGCTGAAGCTCCTGCTAAACCGGCTCCAGCTCGGCCACAAAGTCGAAATTTTAAGGCAGAGCGTGAAGCACGTGCCAAGGAACAAGCAGAGCGTCGTAAGCAGCAACAAAATCGGAAACCACAAAATTCTGACCAGAAGGAAAGCAATGAGCGTGATCGTCATGACCGCAAGGCCAACAACGATCGCCAAGAGCGCCGTAATGACCGTCGTGATAATCGTGGTCAAGATGGCCGTCGGAATGGTCAGAATCATCAAGGATTTAACGGTCAGAACCGCCAACAGCCTCAAGGGCCGAAAATTGACTTTAAGGCTCGGGCAGCAGCTCTGAAAGCAGAGCAAAATGCGGAGTATGCCCGTTCTAGTGAGGAGCGTTTTAAACAGGCTCAAGCAGCTAAAGAGGCACATGAACGCCAGAATAGACGAAAAGAGCCAGTCCAAGCAGAGACAACAACTGCTGAAGTATTTAAAGCTACTCCAGCTGAAACAGTCCAACAGGCTGCTCCTGCACCAGCACAAGCTGCGGTAGATACTCGTCGTAAAAAGCAAGCTCGACCAGATAAGAAGCGCGATGATTTTGATCGCGAAGAAGAAGGTCCAAGAAAACAACAAAAGAATCGAAATAGTCAAAATCAAGTGAGAAATCAAAGAAACAGTAACTGGAATAACAATAAGAAAAATAAAAAAGGAAAAGGTAACCAGAATCAGGTTCCAAAACCTGTTACAGAACGCAAGTTCCATGAGTTGCCAAGCGAATTCGAATACACAGATGGCATGACCGTTGCGGAAATCGCAAAACGGATCAAGCGCGAGCCAGCTGAAATTGTTAAGAAGCTCTTTATGATGGGCGTGATGGCAACGCAAAACCAATCTCTTGACGGTGATACTATTGAGCTCCTCATGGTGGATTACGGTATCGAAGCTAAGAAGAAGGTAGAAGTGGACACAGCTGATATTGAGCGCTTCTTTGTTGAAGAAGGCTACATCAATCCAGATGAATTAGTAGAACGTCCGCCAGTTGTCACTATCATGGGACACGTTGACCATGGTAAAACAACCCTCTTGGATACTCTACGTAACTCTCGCGTTGCGACAGGTGAAGCAGGTGGTATCACTCAGCATATCGGTGCCTACCAGATTGAGGAAAATGGCAAGAAGATTACTTTCTTGGATACACCTGGACACGCGGCCTTTACTTCGATGCGTGCGCGTGGTGCTTCTGTTACCGATATTACCATCTTGGTCGTAGCAGCTGATGACGGTGTTATGCCTCAGACTATTGAAGCGATCAACCACTCTAAAGCCGCTAATGTGCCAATTATTGTGGCCATCAACAAGATCGATAAGCCAGGTGCCAATCCTGAGCGCGTAATTGGTGAATTAGCTGAGCATGGTGTTATGTCAACTGCTTGGGGTGGAGATTCTGAGTTTGTTGAAATCTCAGCTAAGTTCAACCAAAACATCGATGAACTTTTGGAAACAGTTCTACTTGTAGCAGAAATTCAAGAACTCAAGGCAGATCCGACTGTTCGCGCTATCGGTACGGTTATCGAAGCACGTTTGGATAAAGGAAAAGGTGCAGTTGCAACCCTTCTCGTCCAACAAGGTACGCTGAATGTTCAAGATCCAATCGTTGTCGGAAATACCTTCGGACGTGTTCGGGCTATGACCAATGACTTAGGTCGTCGTGTCAAAGTGGCAGGTCCATCTACACCGGTTTCTATCACCGGTCTCAATGAAACTCCGATGGCAGGTGATCATTTTGCCGTCTATGAAGATGAAAAAGCTGCGCGTGCGGCTGGTGAAGAACGTGCTAAACGTGCCCTTCTCAAGCAACGTCAAGCTACTCATCGTGTCAGTCTGGAAAATCTCTTTGATACCCTCAAAGCCGGTGAAGTCAAGTCTGTTAACGTCATTATCAAAGCCGATGTACAAGGTTCTGTAGAAGCCTTGGCTGCTTCCTTGCAGAAAATTGAAGTGGAAGGCGTTAAGATTACCATTGTCCACTCAGCGGTTGGTGCTATCAATGAATCCGACGTAACTTTGGCAGAAGCTTCAAATGCCTTTATCATTGGATTTAACGTTCGCCCTACACCGCAAGCTCGCCAGCAAGCAGAAGCTGATGATGTAGAAATCCGTCTTCACAGCATTATCTATAAGGTTATCGAAGAAATGGAAGATGCCATGAAAGGAATGCTGGACCCAGAATACCAAGAAAAAATCATCGGGGAAGCCCTTATCCGCGAAACTTTCAAAGTTTCCAAGGTTGGTACTATCGGTGGATTCATGGTTATCAATGGTAAAGTTACCCGTGATTCTAAGGTTCGTGTCATCCGTGATGGCGTCGTGATTTACGACGGTCAGTTGGCTAGCTTGAAGCACTTCAAGGATGATGTGAAAGAAGTCACTAACGGCCGCGAAGGTGGTCTCATGATTGACGGCTATAACGATATCCAAGTGGATGATACGATTGAAGCCTATATCATGGAAGAAATCAAGAAATAAGAGAATTCCGCCGAAAACTTCCAGTGAAAAGCATATTGGGTGGAAGTTGATACTTCTATCCCAAGCACCTTTTTCGCAAAGAGTTTAGAGCAAATTTCATTCAACTAAAACTAAAAATATGAGAGTGGGACAGAAATCGGTCATTCGTTAGAATTCGATTTCGTCGTCCCACCTCCGCACAGTTGAGTAGGGCTGTAAAAGCTGATGAAATCAGCGTAATAGAGCCCACTCAACCACTGCGTCTTGCTCGATAATCCAAAGACAATTGAGAGGCTAGGACTTTTGTCCCAGCCTCATATTGCAGAAGAAAAAATTAGAAAGGAAATCCTATGGCAAATCATTTTCGTACCGACCGTGTAGGAATGGAAATCAAGCGTGAAGTCAATGAGATTTTGCAAAAGAAAGTCCGTGACCCACGTGTCCAAGGTGTGACCATTACCGATGTCCAAATGCTGGGCGATCTGTCTATGGCCAAGGTCTACTATAGTATCATGAGTGACTTGGCTTCGGATAATCAAAAGGCACAGCTGGGCTTGGAAAAGGCAACCGGTACCATTAAGCGTGAACTGGGCCGAAACCTCAAGATGTATAAGATTCCAGATTTGACTTTCGTCAAAGATGAGTCTATTGAGTACGGTAATAAGATTGATCAGATGTTGCGCAATTTGGAAAAACACTAATAAGAAGAGTGAGATGGGGCAGTGTTTACGAGTCCTATCTCATTTTTATTTTTGAAAAGACTTTTAAAAAGTTTTGAAAAAAAGGTGTTGACAAGTGGAGATTATCCTGTTATACTAGTAAAGTACTCAATCGCGGGGATGGCGGAATTGGCAGACGCGCAGGACTAAGGATCCTGTGACCGCTTTAGGTCGTGAGGGTTCAAGTCCCTCTCTCCGCATAGGATTAGCTGACTTCGGTCAGTTTTTTTTGTTTTCTCAAAGAAGCTGAAGATGTCTGAATTCAAAAATTACTTGGGAATTACTTAAAATTTCAGGAAAAACTAGCAATTTTAATGAAAAAGTGATAAAATAAACAATGTAAGTGGTTCATTCCACAAAAAATTAGAGGAGGCCTATTACAAATGGCAATCGTTTCAGCAGAAAAATTTGTCCAAGCAGCTCGTGACAATGGTTATGCAGTTGGTGGATTTAACACAAATAACCTTGAGTGGACTCAAGCTATCTTGCGCGCAGCAGAAGCTAAAAAAGCACCAGTTTTGATCCAAACTTCAATGGGTGCTGCTAAATATATGGGTGGTTACAAAGTTGCTCGCAACTTGATCGCTAACCTTGTTGAATCAATGGGTATCACTGTACCAGTAGCGATCCACCTTGACCATGGTCACTACGAAGATGCACTTGAGTGTATCGAAGTTGGTTACACTTCAATCATGTTTGACGGTTCACACCTTCCAGTTGAAGAAAACCTTAAATTGGCTAAAGACGTTGTTGAAAAAGCACACGCTAAAGGTATCTCAGTAGAAGCTGAAGTTGGTACTATCGGTGGTGAAGAAGACGGTATCATCGGTAAAGGTGAATTGGCTCCAATCGAAGACGCTAAAGCAATGGTTGCAACTGGTATTGACTTCTTGGCAGCTGGTATCGGTAACATCCACGGTCCTTACCCTGCAAACTGGGAAGGTCTTGACCTTGACCACTTGAAGAAATTGACTGAAGCTCTTCCAGGTTTCCCAATCGTATTGCACGGTGGTTCAGGTATTCCTGATGATCAAATCCAAGCAGCGATCAAACTTGGTGTTGCGAAAGTTAACGTTAACACTGAATGCCAAATTGCATTTGCTAACGCAACTCGTAAATTTGCTCGTGACTACGAAGCAAACGAAGCAGAATACGACAAGAAGAAACTCTTCGACCCACGTAAATTCTTGGCTGACGGTGTCAAAGCTATCCAAGCATCTGTTGAAGAACGTATCGACGTATTCGGTTCAGAAGGTAAAGCATAAGAAGCTTGCAAAAGCTTGATATAACGGGGTTTATCCAATTTGGATAAACCTTTTTTCTTTGTTTTGCCACACTTATTTAGTTAACGAATCTAATACAGGAATAATGAGATCTTTTGCTTTTTGTGTAAGGTGCAAATAGATATCTGTAACACGACTTCCTCGTGTGTGCCCAACACGATCTTGAATTGCTTCGAGTGGAATTCCTTGCTCATCTAAAAAACTGATACGTGTGTGACGAAAAATGTGAGTTGAAATATGCTTATTGAATCTTTGGTTCGATATTTTAAATATAGGAAAAATAAATTTTAAAAATACTAATTAAGAAAATATTGAAATAATAGTAATTGAACATATGGTATAATAAAATGAAATCAAGTGCTGGTAACACATCTAACCTAAATCTAAACAGTATAAAATTACGAGGAGATTATAAGATGAACGATTATATAAAATTCAATGAAGATAGATGGAATAATGTAAAAAATGACTATACTGAGCCATTGACACATGAAGAATTAGAAGAAGTTAGAAAACATCCAATTTCTGTTGCCTTAACTGTTGGAAAAAAAGTTCCGAAAGAATGGTTTGAAAAAGCCAACGGAAAAAGATATTAGGGTTAGCTTGTGGTGGTGGACAGCAGGGTCCCGTTTTCGCTGCAAAAGGTTATGATGTAACCATAATGGATTTTTCTAAATCGCAATTACAAAGAGATGAGTTGGTTGCTAAAAGAGAAGGCTTAAAGATCAATACCGTTCAAGGCGATATGACAAAACCATTTCCATTTGAAGATGAAACTTTTGATATTGTTTTTAATCCAGTTTCAAATGTATATATAGAAGATTTAGAAAACATGTATAAAGAAGCCTCTCGAGTATTGAAAAAGGGCGGTTTGTTAATGGTCGGATTTATGAACCCTTGGATATACATGTATGATGCTGACACTGTATGGGATAAACCCGATGAGGAATTACTTTTAAAGTTTTCAATCCCTTTTAATTCAAAAGAGCTTGAAGAGGAAGGCAAGATAACCATAAATCCAGAATATGGATATGAATTTAGCCATACCTTAGAAACTCAGATTAGAGGACAACTTAAAAATGGTCTCGCTATGATAGATTTTTATGAATCATGTGATAAAAGAAATAGATTATCACGTTATGGAAATGACTATATAGCTACACTCTGCATTAAACTATAATATTATAGAATATACTTCAGGAGAATAGCCCGTTTTATTTTCCGTAAGGGTTAAAATCTAAATCCCAGTTTGTCGAAATAAAATAATTAAATAAAATGATAGAGAGGAGGTAAAAGCAAATAGCCGCTATTTCCTTTTTTGTTGTCAAACATTCAAAAAAGAAAAGGAGAATTTATGGAAGAACTGAAAAATACAGATAAAAAAGGCAGTAGCACAAAGAGAAAGATTGGAAAGACCACCTATGAGGTTGTTGTCCATTTCAATGAAAATACAACTGAAACAATGCAAGATAAACTTATAAAAATAATGCTGAGGAAGCTTAGGAGACAATTGGATGAAAAAAGATGATTTTGATTAAAAAGCCTTTGACAAGTAGCAACAGGAAAAACAGCAAAGTCTATTCTAATTTCATGTGGTGCAAGGCTTGCATAATATAGGAAATATAAACGAATAATCAGGCTATAGATAGAAAATCTCGCTCCAGCGGGATTTTTCTTGTATAATGAAGCTAGAAAGTAGCTGATGGAGGTAAAGAAAGGTTGAAATGCAAGGAAAAAATGTTTAGCGCTGTTATTGATCGGCCGGTCGGTTTTAAAGATTCTTTTGGGAATGTCTATCCGATTAATTATGGCTATATCCCTGAGCTGATGGGTGGAGATGGCGAAGAGCAGGATGTGTATATTGTTTCCCATGACCAGCAGCAGCCTCTGGAAAATTTTACAGGAAAGCTGGTTGCTATCATCCATCGGCGTGATGATACAGAAGACAAGTGGGTTTTGGCTCCTGTTAATGAGGAGGTTGACAAAACTTTGATAGCAGAGCAGACTCAATTTATGGAGCAGTATTTTGATTTCTGGATTGAGATGGTGGAAGAGACCGCTGATTCAAATCCTTAATATCCATGATAAAGACCAGAAATCGGCTCTTGTTAGCGCTGTTCTAACTGGTTTAGCTTAATAATGAAAATCTATATTCGATTAAGCTTTCCTCAATATCAGATAAAATTGCAAGATGGTCAGCCACGAAAAAAATCGCATGGATGAATCTGAAATGATTGGTCCATGCGATTTTTATATTTAAGAGGCTATCGTAAGCAAAGGTTTATCTAGCAGAATAGAAATCTTTACGCTTCTTTCTTTTTGAGTAGGATGAGACCACTGCTTGTAGCCAGAAGAATCGTTGCAACTGTAAAGAGAGCAGAGTTTTCCTTGCTTCCTGTTTGTGGGAGCTGGGCCTGCTGAGTATTTGTTACTTTTTGAGCTGTAGCGATAGGCTGTGCTTCGCTTGTTTTCTGAGCAAGGCTTTCTAATCGCTCTTCTTTCGCTTTCGGAGTTGTCGGTTTGTCGGCTGTTTTGCCTGTTTGTTTTGGCTGAGGTTTTTGGTTCAAAATTTCAACAATTTCGACACTTGGTTTGTGAGTGACAGGCATATCTTTCAGCTCAGCCAATTGATCGCCAAAGACAGCGTTCGATACCCAACGGTAGAAGTGAATGGTATGTAGACGATTGGTTGGATTTCCAGCATAAACGAAGAGTGGATGTTCCTTGTAATTACCAGAAATAGCAACGATTTTATTGGCTAATTTTTCGTTGCCTGGCCACCAGCCTGCAATGTAATAGTCACTGTCTGCAATAGTCGCCAAAGTCTTGAAGTTGGCAGGAGCTTTTGCGATCCAGTTTCCAGAATTAGAATAGAAGAGATCATTCTTCTTATAGCCGCTAGTCAATGGATCTTTGTCGTCTATAATAGCCTTCATCAGACCTTCAAAATCGCTACCGCCGGAGAATCTTTCCGCATCAAATCCATCTAGAACACCCAGTTTTTCAAGGCGTTGCATAGCAGAGCCACCCACTACAATGGTTGGTTTGCGACCAAGAATAGACTTGTCAAATTTGTTGCTTTCAAGGACGATGACATCAGCTTCATCAGGCGTATCGACAATATCAAAGCCTAGATTTTTCAGTGCCAGAGCGGTATGAGTAGGTGAGTCCACTCCTGCCCAGTAGAATTGATGAGGGGGTGCATAGACCTTCAGTGCTTTTAAGCTTGGCCCTTCCGGAACCTTATACAAGGCATCTCCATAAATAGCATAATCACCTAAAAGATTTGCAAAGGTTGATGTATCAACGATATAGCCATCTTCTGTCAGATAGACCTTCTTACCTTGGCGAATAGCTTGGTTGACAGCTTTGACTGCGCTGTCAGATGTATTAGCGATGACATAGTAAGGTGCTGAGTAGTTGATATCGCGCGTCCGAGTAGCACGGAGAGCAGTGACTTCGCCGAGTTTGCCATCAAAGAGTTTATCTTTAAAGATAGGTTCAGCTTTAAAGCCTCTCATATCTGGGAAGTTTACCAAAAGTTCAGCATACATGGCAGCCCAAGCAGATTCGTTTGAACCTTTATAGAGGATATGGTTGGCATAGCCACGCTTAGCTTGAGCCATATCGACAATTAGGTCGCCCTTCTTATAGTTGCCAACATCTTCCTTCAATTCTTGAATGACAACACCATTTCTCTTGAAGTATTCAATCATATTAAAGGCTTGTTGGGAATCATTGTCTTTGTCGAGCCCCATAGGGATGACATAATAGTCAGGGAAGAATTTTTTCTGACCGTTTTTCACCCGTCCAACAACCTTGCCATCAGGTCCGACCAACTCATTTTCGGCTTTTGGATCTTCAACCTTGTTGATGCCACGGAGATAGAAGTTGAGGCGCATTTCCATGAGCTTGTCAGGGTTTTGGGACAGGTAAGAGATACCTCCAAGGACGGCGTGATAGCCAGCCTTATAGGATTCCTGATTGCCCTCAGGGATTTCAATGGTATGACCTAATATGCCGTGGTACATGGCATAGACACCAGTGTAGCCTGAGAAGGAGTCATCCCAGCCATCGCCCCAGTCTAGTTTAGGGATGATATAGCTGTCATACTTAGAGTTAGCGACGCCGGCACGTCCCATGTGGTGGGCGTTTTCCAACATATTTTTTGACAGAAGGTCATATTCAAAGTTTGGATCGTGCGGCGGTGTCGCTGGCTCGATCAAGAATTCTTTAACGAATCCATGAATGTCATAAAGAGCAATTGGATTCCATTTGTTAATGAGTCCGGCTACAGTACGGGTTTCTGGGTTGGCCTGATAGCTAGTGTCGCGGTTTGGATCGATTCCGTTGGCAAGAGCACGCGTATTGGCAACATCTCCGTCAGGATTTTCAGTAAAGTCAAAGAGGAAAATAAATTTCTTGAGGAGTTCTTTGACATTGAGGGTGATATTTTTAGCAGCACCGTTGGCATCAGTTGTTTGGAAGGAAATTTGCTCTTTGGTCGCAAAAGTATTGAAGAGTCCAGTGATGATGTCAATAGCTGGCTGTTCGTCAGCGTGGGTGTTATTGATAAGGACTGGAAGTTTATAGTCCAGCGTACTATTTTTTAGCGCAGCTAACATTTCAGCTGGTTTAGTAAGGGCAACTTTATTGGTTGTGTTGAGATAGTCGTCAATACTCTTTTGGTCGGAGCTGATGATACCGAGCTTGACGTCACGACCTTGGGCACTCTTTCCGATGTTCTCAATCTGTACCAAGCGATCCGTTTTAGCATCTTGTCGACTCTTTTCGATAGCTGCCAGCATTTCATCGTGGGTATGGAAATCTTCGTAAGGTCGCAGAACGATGTTCTTGCGAATAGTCAGGCCAAGATCTTCGCTGGTTCCGACTAATTCATGACTTCCCATAAAGTTGCGGTAGGTCCTACGGATATTGTTTGGTGTCCGCAGGCTTAAGTCTTGCCCAAATAATTCATTAAATTTTAGGGAAACTTTTAGGTCGTTTCCATCAGCTTTTTCTTCGACAGTGACAAATGGATCACCTGTGAAGCTTCCATCATCCATTTTCCAAGTTTTCCACTCGCTAATCGGCTTGTTATCCAGTGTCCAAGTGATTTTACCAGCTTGAGCCCCCTGCTCTTGAATAGTTTCTTCAATACTAGCTTTTTCGGACATGTAAACCTTACTGTCGGCAAGCTGAACCTTGTTTTCTTGGGAGCTAGCTGCACGGACTTCTGTTTTAGTCGTAGTGTCCAGTTTTTGGGTAGTTTCAGCTGCTTTTTCCTCTGACGCTGTGGAAGGAAGACTTGGAGACTTGCTGTCGGTAGCTTCAGATGGGCTGCTTTTTTCCAGTGGTTCAGCTTGTGGAGTAGTCGAAGGTTCTTCAGCCTTATCTGTACTTGCAGGTGTAGGCTGCTCCACAAGAGTACTGATTTTGCTGCTGTCTTGAGGAGGTTCAGCAGGGTTAAGCGTATCAGCTGCCGCATTTCCTTGAGCTAAAACAGCTAAGAGAACCGCAGCGGATAGGCTGAGGGCTTGAGTATATAAGCGTTTCTTATAAGAATTTTTCATAAGAAACCTCCTTTTTAATGTGTTCTTTAAGTTTAGTATAACAGAGTTTGAAACCGTTTACAAATAAAAAACATAGATAAAAAATAAACTTCTAACAAAAGGATGAGATATGTGTAGTTTCTGAAGAGTATTTGAGTCTGATATTTAAACAGCACGCAATATTCGCAGTTTGGATTTTTGCAATTTCATGCAAAAAACAGGCATTTATGCTACAATATTAGCAATAAAGATGATTGGAGCAAACGATGAAAGCGATTATTACGGTTGTTGGAAAAGATAAGGCAGGGATTGTGGCTGGTGTAGCTAGTAAAATTGCCGAGCTGGGGCTCAATATTGACGATATTTCTCAAACTGTTTTGGATGAATTTTTTACCATGATGGCCGTCGTTTCTAGCGACGAAAAGCAGGATTTTGCAGCACTTCGTAGTGAATTTGAGGCCTTTGGGCAGACCCTCAATGTCAAAATCAATATTCAAAGCGCAGCCATTTTTGACGCTATGTACAATATCTAAGGAGAGGGCACATGGATATTAGACAAGTTACAGAAACCATTGCCATGATTGAGGAGCAGAATTTTGATATTCGGACCATTACCATGGGCATTTCTCTCTTAGACTGTATCGATACAGATATTGAGCGGGCGGCGGACAAGATTTATAAAAAAATTACGACTAAAGCGAAAGACCTAGTGGCAGTTGGGGATGAAATTGCTGCTGAGCTGGGGATTCCTATCGTCAACAAGCGGGTCTCCGTGACTCCGATTTCTCTAATTGGGGCAGCGACGGACGCTACGGACTATCTGCCTCTGGCTCATGCTCTGGATCGGGCAGCAAAAGAAATCGGTGTGGACTTTATCGGTGGCTTCTCGGCCTTGGTCCAAAAGGGTTATCAAAAAGGAGACGAAATCCTCATTAATTCCATTCCACGCGCTTTGGCGGAGACGGACAAAGTCTGCTCCTCTGTCAATATCGGCTCAACCAAGACCGGCATCAACATGACAGCAGTTGCGGATATGGGGCGGATTATTAAGGAAACGGCCCAGTTTTCTGACATGGGTGCGGCCAAGCTGGTCGTCTTTGCCAATGCGGTAGAGGACAATCCTTTTATGGCAGGCGCCTTCCATGGTGTCGGTGAAGCAGATGTGGTCATCAATGTCGGTGTTTCTGGGCCAGGTGTTGTCAAGCGAGCTTTGGAAAAGGTCCGTGGTGAGAGCTTTGACGTAGTCGCTGAAACAGTCAAGAAAACGGCCTTCAAAATCACTCGTATCGGCCAGTTGGTCGGTCAGATGGCCAGCGAGCGTCTGGGCGTCAAGTTCGGGATTGTTGACTTGAGTTTGGCGCCGACGCCAGCAGTCGGGGACTCAGTGGCCCGTGTCTTGGAAGAAATGGGCTTGGAAACAGTCGGCACTCACGGTACGACAGCGGCGCTTGCCCTGCTCAATGACCAAGTCAAAAAAGGCGGTGTTATGGCCTGCAATCAAGTTGGTGGACTGTCTGGTGCTTTCATCCCTGTGTCAGAAGACGAGGGCATGATTGCGGCTGTCCAAAATGGCTCGCTCAATTTAGAAAAGCTAGAAGCTATGACAGCTATCTGCTCGGTAGGCTTGGATATGATTGCCATTCCAGAGGCGACGCCGGCTGAAACCATCGCAGCCATGATTGCGGATGAAGCAGCGATTGGCGTTATCAATCAAAAGACGACTGCTGTGCGGATTATTCCAAAGGGCAAGGAAGGCGATATGATCGAATTTGGCGGGCTCTTGGGAACAGCTCCGGTCATGAAGGTTAATCAGGCTTCGTCAGCTGCCTTTATCGCGCGTGGTGGTCAGATTCCTGCACCCATTCACAGTTTTAAAAACTAAGTAAATAGGGGGTCTGTTTAGACAGACCCTTTCCCTCTGCCTTGCTCAGTCAAGTGCGAGGCAAATAAGCCACTCCTTATCCGAGTGGCCTTGATTAAAAAGGAGACATTCATGGCAAAAACAAAATTATACATCATCCGGCATGGTAAGACTATGTTTAATACTATTGGTCGAGCTCAGGGCTGGTCGGACACTCCCTTAACTGAAGAAGGCGAACGTGGTATCCGTGAACTAGGGATTGGGCTGAGAGAGTCTGGCTTGGAATTTACCAAGGCATTTTCGAGCGACTCTGGTCGAACCATTCAGACCATGGGGATTATCCTAGAAGAGCTGGATTTGGTAGGGAAGATTCCTTATAAGTTTGACAAGCGTATTCGAGAGTGGTGCTTCGGGAGCTTTGACGGGGCTTATGGTGGTGATCTTTTCCGTGGAGTGATTCCAAGGGTGCGTGATACTGACAATTATAAAGAGCTGACTTTCCCAGAATTGGCTGACGGTTTGGTTGAAGTGGATACGGCTGGCTGGGCTGAACCATGGGAGCAACTCAGTGGGCGGATTTTAGCTGGATTTACAGCTATTGCTCAAGAAGTGGAAGCTGCTGGTGGAGGCAATGCTTTGGTCGTCAGCCATAGTATGACCATTGGGACTTTTGCCTATCTGCTCGATAAATCCATTAGCAAAAATCCTGAGGTGGACAACGGCAGTGTGACAGTCGTCGAATATGAAAAAGGGCAATTTACGATTCAGATCTTAGGAGATGTGTCCTACCGTGAAGTTGGTGCCAAAATTTTGGACGCTAAAATAAACAGTTAAAAGAAATCATGGAAATAGTTGAGTTTTATTGAGCTGTCTTCTTTCAATCTTAGAAACTGCTTTTTTTCAGAAACGTGATATAATGAGAGGAGAATAAGGGGGGAAGTGTATGGCAAAAACAAGATTATACCTCATCCGGCATGGTAAGACCATGTTTAATACAATCGGACGAGCTCAGGGCTGGAGTGATAGTCCGTTGACAGCAGAAGGCGAACGTGGCATCCATGAATTAGGGATTGGTTTGCGAAAAGCGGGTATTGATTTTAAACTAGCTAGATCCAGTGATTCAGGTCGAACCATTCAGACCATGGGAATTATTTTGGAAGAGCTGGGCTTGACTGGAAAGATTCCTTATCGGTTTGACAAGCGCATTCGAGAGTGGTGTTTTGGCAGCTTTGATGGTGGCTATGATGGTGAGCTTTTTATGGGAGTCATGCCTAGGGTCTTTAATATCGACCATGTCCATCAACTCAGCTATGCCGAGCTGGCAGAAGGTTTAGTAGAAGTCGACACGGCTGGCTGGGCTGAGAATTGGGAAAAACTCAGCGACCGAATTTGGCAAGGCTTCTCAGAGATTGCTGAGGAGCTGGAGGCTGCAGGTGGTGGCAATGCTTTGGTGGTTAGTCATGGCATGACCATCGCCACCTTTGTCTACCTAATTAATCTCATGCAGCCTCATGGCCTAGGCAATGGTAGTGTGACCATCGTAGACTATGAAGATGGACAATTTTCGGTTGTTTCCATCGGTGATATGTCCTATCGTGAAGTTGGAGCGAAAGAGCTGGAGGACAAGTCTTGAGACGAGGTCGCCATGAAAGAAAGAGAAAACTCTCTCTGTTTCGACTAATAAATAGGCTCTTATTTCTAGGAATTGGGATCAGTTTGCTGTTTGCCCTATTGCGAGTTCAAGATATGGATGAAGACTTGCCAACTTTTATTAATCATGGTCTTAGAGTCCAGAGTTCTGACTTGCCTAAGGTGTCAGTTGATGATTGGGAGTTGACTTTAATCAATCGTAGCCATTTACAGGAAGAGTCTCATCCTAGGTTGACCCAAATCGATGATATTCAGGTAGATAATCGTATTGCTGAAAATACTAGACAATTTTTAGCTGCAGCTAGGGCCATTGCGCCAGAGGAAACCTTTATTTCGGGCTATCGTAGCCGAGCTGAGCAGACAGAGCTCTATGAAGAAGCCCTAGCTTTGGCCGAAGAAGAAGGCCTGTCTCGGCAAGAAGCGGAGCAAGAAGTGCAAAAGCGGATCCAGCTGCCAGGTGCCAGTGAGCATCAGACAGGCTTGGCGATTGATATGAGCGAGCCAGAAGGTCAGAATGATGAGGTAGCAAATAAGATTGCGGAAATTGCCCCTAAATACGGCTTTATTCTGCGCTATCCTGAAGGGAAAAGCGATATTACTGGTGTGGATTTTGAAAATTGGCACTATCGTTATGTTGGCGTAGAGTCGGCACAATATATGCAAAAACATCACCTAGTTTTAGAGGAATATCTGACCCTTTTGAAAGAGTCGGCTCGGTAAAACGTTACAACCCATTGATAGACAAAAAATCAGCTGCTCAAATGAGCAAGCCGATTTTTAAATTTCAGGGTTTAAACAATACCTTGTGCAATCATAGCGTTTGCCACGTTTTCAAAGGCAGCGATATTTGCTCCTGCAAGGTAATCAGTACCAAGACCGTATGTTTCAGCCGTTGTTTTAGCTGTGTTGAAGATGTTGGTCATGATGTCTTTGAGACGTCCATCAACTTCTTCACGAGTCCATGAGAGGCGAAGGCTGTTTTGGCTCATTTCAAGGGCAGATACAGCTACACCACCAGCGTTGGCAGCTTTGGCAGGTCCGTAAAGGATTCCGTTTTCTTTGTAGACTTTAATCGCATCAAGGTCACTCGGCATGTTAGCACCTTCAGATACACAGATAACGCCTTGAGCAACCAAACGTTTAGCTGCGTCACCGTTGATTTCGTTTTGAGTCGCACATGGAAGAGCAATATCATAGTTACCAGCGTAAGTCCATACAGAACCTTCATGGTAAGTAGCAGTTGCTTTTTCAGCTGCGTACTCAGTCAAACGAGCACGGCGTTTTTCTTTAACATCAACCAAAAGATCAAAGTCAATACCATTTTCGTCGATGACATAACCGTTGGAGTCAGATACTGAGATAACAGTAGCGCCAAGTTCAGTCGCTTTTTGAAGAGCGTATTGAGCTACGTTACCAGAACCGGAAATCACCACTTTTTTACCAGCAAAGCTGTTACCGTTAGCTTTGAGCATTTCTTCAGTATAGTAAACCAAACCGTAACCAGTTGCTTCTGGACGGATCAAGCTACCACCAAATCCAAGAGGTTTACCAGTCAAGACACCCGCATCAAATTGGTTCAGGCGTTTGTATTGACCGTAGAGGTAGCCGATTTCACGTCCACCAACACCGATATCGCCAGCTGGGACATCAAGTGATGGTCCGATGTATTTTTGCAATTCTGTCATAAAGCTTTGGCAGAAGCGCATGACTTCGGCGTCCGTTTTTCCTTTAGGATCGAAATCTGATCCACCTTTACCACCGCCGATTGGAAGTCCAGTTAAGACGTTTTTAAAGATTTGTTCAAATCCGAGGAATTTCAAGATCCCTTGGTTTACAGTTGGGTGGAAACGAAGTCCGCCTTTATATGGTCCAACAGCTGAGTTGAATTGAACACGGTAACCACGGTTGACTTGCACTTTTCCATCACGGTCGACCCAAGGAACACGGAAAGAAATCACGCGCTCAGGCTCGGTGATACGTGCTAAGATGTTTTCTTCGATATACTCAGGGTGTTTTTCAAATACAGGCTCTAGAGTGCTGAAGAATTCTTCAACCGCCTGGAGAAATTCGGCCTCATGCCCGTTACGAGCTTTCACAGTTGCAAACACGCTTTGGATATATTCTTTAGCAGATGTCATATCGTTCTCCTTTTGTTGTCATATTTTATTACATGAGCCATTATAGCAGAATTTTTTTAGGGTGTAAAGAAAAAAGTTGAATTTTCTGAAAATTTCCATAATATTTTTTTGAAGATTCTAGGTGGAAATGCCGAACCTTTTGCTAGAAAATTAGGATAAATTCTTTATAGGAAGAATTTTAATGATATAATAGAGAAAATTAAGGAATAAGAGGTCAAAATAATGACAACAACCAAGACAAAAATTGCGGGTTTTGATTTTGATAACTGCCTGATGAATGCAGCAGGAGTGGCTTGTATGACAGTGGAAGAGTTAGAAGAAGTCAAAAACTCTGCTGCGGGAACTTTTGTGACTAAGACGGCAACGCTGGACTTTCGTCAAGGTAATCCAGAACCTCGCTATCAGGATGTGCCACTGGGCTCTATCAACTCCATGGGCCTGCCCAATAATGGTTTAGATTATTATCTTGACTATTTGCTGGAGCTGCAAGAAAGCGTGCCAAATCGCACTTTCTTCCTTTCCTTGGTTGGTATGTCGCCAGAAGAAACTCACACTATTCTCAAGAAAGTGCAGGCAAGCGACTTTAAAGGGATTACTGAGCTCAATCTCTCCTGCCCAAACGTTCCAGGTAAGCCGCAGATTGCCTATGATTTTGAAACAACTGATCGTATCTTATCAGAGGTTTTTGCTTATTTCACTAAGCCATTGGGAATCAAGCTGCCACCTTACTTTGATATTGTACATTTTGATCAGGCTGCCGCGATTTTTAACAAATATCCGCTCAAATTTGTCAATTGTGTCAACTCGATCGGGAATGGTCTTTATATAGAAGATGAGTCAGTGGTCATTCGTCCGAAAAATGGTTTTGGCGGTATTGGCGGCCAGTACATCAAGCCGACTGCTTTGGCCAATGTCCATGCCTTTTACCAACGCCTGAAACCGGAAATCCAAATCATCGGAACTGGGGGCGTCCTGACAGGGCGCGATGCCTTCGAGCATATCCTTTGCGGTGCCAGCATGGTGCAGGTAGGAACAACCCTTCATAAAGAAGGCGTGGCAGCCTTCGAACGCATCACCGCCGAACTCAAGGCGATTATGGAAGAAAAAGGCTATGAAAGCCTGGAAGATTTCCGTGGAAAATTGAAGTATATTGATTAAAAGTTTAAGAAAGGAGGCTGGGACAAAAGTCCTAGCCTCTCAATTGTCTATGGATTGTCTAGCAAGACGCAGTGGTTGAGTGGGCTCTACTAGGCTGATTTCATCAGCTTTTACAGCTCTACTCAACTGTGCGGAGGTGGGACAACGAAATCGAATTCTAACGAATTACTGATTTCTGTCCCACTCTCTTTAGTATTGTTAGGGGAATAGAAAAAGCCCTCCAAGATTAGATAGGAAATCTTGGAGGGACATGGATAATTTATTTATCTAGAACGTTGTTTACCAGCGTTGCGTTTGTTTTTCTTTTTATTGCTATGAGTGATTGCTTGGCTCGCTTTTGGCGTCACATCCTTGATGCGGCCTGCATTGCTCATGGCTTTCGGAGGATTCTTTTCATATTCTTCAGCTACTTGCTTTCTAATTCGCGGACGAATCAAGTAGTTAATGATGAATTGTTGGATAATTTGGATGAAACCACCGACTACCCAGTAGAGGGTCACAGCCGCTGGTGACATGAAGGAGAAGACAACAATCATAATAGGGCTCATGTAAGTTGCACTCTTCATCTGCGCTTTTTGGGTTTCATCTTCGATCCCATGTAGGGAGAGCACCGACTGGATATAGTAGAGTACACCGACAATGAGAGTCAAGGCCAGACTAGGTTTTCCAAGATTGATGCCAAGGAATGTACTGCTTGCTACGCCGTTTGTGTATTGGGCAGCGAAGAAGAGAGCTGAGAAGAAAGGCATTTGAATGAGTAGAGGAAGGCAACCGATACCGCCAAACATACTGAGACCATTTTCTCTTTGAGCAGCCATAAGTTCTTGCTGGGCTTCCAGTTTTTCTTCTTGAGTTTCGGCATTATTGATCCGTTCTTGGATAGGGGCAAAGATGGGCTTGAAGTAGTTCATCTTTTCTGACTGAAGAGTAGCCTTCCAAGACTGATAGATTCCCAGTGGGAAAATAATCAGCCGTACGATGAGTGTAACGATAATAATCGCTAGACCATAACCAAGGCCTGAATTCTTGGCAAAGAACTGGATGCTATCTGCCATAGGCTGACCAAGTACGTCCCAAATGATACCAGAAGGATTGCCAGCCTTGTCTCGTCCGACACACCCTGTCAATAATAGCAGGAGGGACAAGCTCATTCCAGAGAATAAAATACGTTTAAATGTTTTCACGAGTTCATTTCCTTTGTTTCTAAAAAAATAATACCTATCTATTCTACTGTTTTTTAAGGAAATATACAATAGTTCTCCAGACCTAATTTGCAATTTTAAAGTCGGTATAGGAATCAAAATTGGCCATGGTGACATCTAAATAGCTGACTTTTGAAAAAGGAGTTGGTCCCTTGCGGATTTCTTGAATGAACTTGGCCATGAGGGCAGAGCTTTCAGCTTGAGCCAAAATTTCGACTGTACCGTCGTCATTATTCCAGACGCGACCTGTAATCCCGCCAATCTGCAAAGCAAGGGAGTAAACGCCCCAACGAAAGCCGACGCCTTGGACTCGTCCTTGCGCAATCATTCTTACTTTTTGCATCGTTACCTCCTTTTGTAGCGGTTTGAAACTCGCTTCTCAGCCCCATGGTGTAGCGAGCAGCTGGTTGCTTGGGATAAGATTTTCTCTGAGGATAAGTCTAGAGGATGAGTTCAAAACTGCTAGATTGTGTTATAATGTATTTATGAATATTATAACCTCAAAAGCCAATAATGTGGTAAAAAAAGCTAAAAAGTTGCATCAAAAAAATATCGTAGCGAGTCGTATTTGATTGAGGGCTGGCATCTTTTTGAAGAGGCTCTGGCCAGTCAGGCACGGATTCTGCGAATTTTTGCTTTGGCAGAGTACGAAGAGCGTTTGGCAGCATTTTCCCAGACTATTTTTGTCAGTCCAGAGATTCTCAGTGATTTAGCAGATAGCAAGACACCTCAGGGAATCGTTGCAGAATTAGCCTTTGAGGAGCAGAATATTCCAGAAAAGCTGGAAGGTGCCTACCTCTTTTTAGAAGATGTGCAGGATCCTGGTAATGTCGGAACCATCATCCGAACAGCGGATGCGGCGGGTTATCAAGGAGTTTTCATCTCTAGTCACTCCGCTGACATTTACAATCTCAAAACTTTGCGTTCTATGCAGGGCAGCCATTTTCATCTGCCCATTTATCGCGTGAGCAGAGAGGATATGCTGGCCCTAGCTCGTCAAAGTGACCTGCAAATTCTGGCTTCGACCTTATCAGAATATTCTGTGGATTATCAAAAGGTCGAAAAACATGAAGATTTCCTCTTAGTCATGGGTAATGAAGGGCAAGGAATCAGCCAAGAGATGACGGAGGTGGCTGATGTTTTGGTTCATATTTCCATGAAAGGCCAGGCTGAAAGTCTTAACGTAGCTGTGGCAGCTGGCATCCTGATGTTTGCTTTAAGCTAGCTTTTAGAAATCTCTCTATAATAAAACTAAATGGAGGTGATGACATGCCTTACAGAGAAGATGATGAATTTATGGCCTATGTGGGGCATTTGATTGAGAAGCCTAGCGTCCAACGCTTAAAAGGGATTACGCATCATATTCATTCCAATCGGCTTGAACATTCAATCAATGTCAGTTATACTAGTTATAAAATTGCTAAAAAATTCGGCTGGAATGCCCGTAGTACAGCACGAGGTGCTCTTTTGCATGATCTATTTTATTATGACTGGCGTGAAACCAAGTTTAAAAAGAGTCATGCTTGGGTACATCCCCGCCTAGCAGTCCGAAATGCCCGTAAGATTACTAAGCTCAATCGAGTTGAGGAAGATATTATCATCAAGCACATGTGGGGAGCTACCCTGGCACCGCCACGATACAAGGAGTCTTTCGTTGTGACCATGGTGGACAAGTACTGGGCGGTCAAAGAAGCGACGGCACCTTGGCGACAAAAGCTGAGCGGACGTAAAAAGTATCATCGAAAGATGCTGAAAAGTTAAAATGTAAAAAGGAGACATTATGAACAATACAATTATTCAAGAAAACAGTGGACTTTCTAGTTTTTATTCAAAGGTCTACGGATTTGTCGGGATGGGAATTGCCATCTCTGCTCTGGTTTCAGGCTTAATGCTGACAACCTTCCAGACAGCTCTAGTTGATATTCTGCTTCATTACCGCTGGATATACTACGGTGCGATTTTCCTTGAGGTGGCCTTGGTTTGGTCAGCTTCCAGTATGGGACTTCGCAATAGCCCAGCTGCCCTCCCCCTCTTTTTGAGCTACTCAGCCCTAAACGGCTTTACCATGAGTTTCATTGTGGCCATGTACACAGGTGGCGTGGTCTTTAAAGCATTTGCGGTTAGTGCGGCCGTTTTCCTTGTCATGGCAGCCATGGGCCTTGTCATCAAAAAAGATTTGTCTGGTATGGGCCGTGCTATGTTTGCAGGTCTAATTGGAATTGTGATCGCGAGTTTTGTCAATATTTTCCTGGGTAGCGACATGATAGACTATATTGTCAGCTATGTCAGTGTCGTCATTTTCGCAGGTTTGATTGCTTGGGACAATCAAAAAATTCGCTATGTCTATGAGCAGACAGGCGGACAGGCTGGACTTGGATGGGCCCTTTCTCTGGCTTTGAGCCTTTATCTCGACTTCATCAACCTCTTCCTCAGCATCCTTCGTATCTTTGGAAGAAATGACTAATAAAACATGGATAGCTTCCTCGATAAATGGGGAGCTATCTTTTTGTTTGAAGAGGCATTTTGGAAGTTGAATAGGATTAGCAGTAAAAGTTTTGCAGACGGTTAATTTTTTTGATATACTAACTAAAAATATATTTGGGCAATGCATTGGTCTATTGCTCTGGAAAAGAAAGGAAGTTTCTATGGATATGTTATTCATCCCAGGCTGGTTGATTTTTGCAATCGTTGCAGCCATCGTGCTTATTATTCTTTTGGCTAAGGGGTATGTCAATGCCAAGCCAAATGAAGTAGTCGTTATTACTGGTCTGCGTAAGCAGCGCCATTTGAGAGGTAAGGCTGGCTTCATGATTCCTTTTGTAGAGCAGCGCTCTTACCTGGATATTGAGCAGTTTTCTACCGATGTCCGTACTTCTGAGTCTGTACCGACACTTGACTTTATCAACGTTCGTGCTGATGCGGCTGTGAAGCTGAAGATTGGTACTACGGATGAAATGATTGACCGTGCGGCAGAGAACTTCCTTAATTGGAATACCACTGATATTTCCAACTCTGTCCAAGATGTTCTCGAAGGGAACCTTCGTGAGGTAATCGGCCAGATGGAACTGCGCAAGATGGTCAATGACCGTCAGGAATTTGCTTCTAAAGTGCAAGATAACGTGGCGCCAGATTTGGCTAAGATGGGTCTGGAAGTCATTGCCTTTACCGTTCAATCCTTCTCTGATGAAGGCGGCGTTATTGACAACCTCGGTATTGAAAATGTCGAAACGATCAAGAAAGACGCCCTGATTGCCAAGGCTAAGGCTGAACGTGAGCGTAAGGAAGTTGAAGCGGAGCAGGATAAGCTGGCTAACGACAAGCGCGTGGCTGCTGACTTGGAAATTGCTCAAAAGCAAAATGAACTCAAACTGAAACAAGCTGCCCTCAAGCAGGAAGCAGATATTGCGCAAGCTAAAGCGGACGCAGCTAAAGGGATTGAGGCAGAAATCCAGCGTCGTGAACAAGAACGTGTGGCCGCAGAAGCCAACATCATGAAGCAGGAAAAAGAAGCAGAAGTCAAAGAACGGGAAGTTAAGGTTCGTGAGCAGGAATTGGATGCCAATATCCGCAAGCAAGCCGAAGCTGAAAAATATGCCCGTCAACAGGCCGCAGAAGCGCAATTGATTGAACGTCAACGTCAGGCCGAAGCAGAACTCTTTGAAACGCAGAAAGAAGCGGAAGCTCGTAAGGCTCAAGCCGAGGCTGAAAAATTTGCGCAACTGCAAGAAGCTGAAGCTATTGAAGCTAAGGGACGTGCGGAGGCGGAAGCCATTCGTCTCAAACTAGAAGCGGAAGCAGAAGGTTTGGACAAGAAAGCCGAAGCCATGAAGAAGATGCAGGAAGCTGCGATTACGGAAATGATTGTCGATAAACTACCAGAAATCGCTCGTGCGGTAGCAGAGCCATTGACCAAGGTAGACAAGATCACTATGTATGGTGAAGGTAACGCGTCTAAAATGGTCGGTGACATCATGCAGAGCATTGACCAAGTTTCCCAAGGAGCAGGCTTTGACATTCGTCAACTGTTAGCTGGAGCACTTGGCGTCAATATGACTGTCAACAAGCTCAAACAAGATGAACAAGCAGTCATCGAAGTTGATGAGAAATAAATCTAAATGTGTCTAAGATATACAAACAGCTGGGAGTTGGAACTTCTGGCTGTTTGTCCTCCTCCAGAAAAGCATTTCAATCAGCTAAATACTTTTCATTACCATGTAAAAATGTTAAAATATAACAGATTAAACAACTAAGATTATAGGAGTAGAAAATGACAAAAGCTAACTTTGGTGTCGTAGGTATGGCCGTAATGGGTCGTAACCTTGCCCTAAATATCGAATCTCGTGGTTATACAGTTGCCATTTACAACCGTAGTAAGGAAAAAACAGAAGACGTAATCGCTTGCCATCCTGAAAAGAACTTTGTACCAAGCTACGATGTAGAGTCTTTCGTTCAATCTATCGAAAAACCTCGTCGTATCATGCTCATGGTTCAAGCTGGACCTGGTACAGACGCAACTATCCAAGCTCTTCTTCCCCACCTTGATAAGGGTGATATCTTGATCGACGGAGGAAATACTTTCTACAAAGATACGATCCGTCGTAATGAAGAATTGGCAAACTCTGGTATCAACTTTATCGGTACAGGGGTTTCTGGTGGTGAAAAAGGTGCCCTTGAAGGTCCTTCTATCATGCCTGGTGGACAAAAAGAAGCTTACGAATTGGTTGCTGATGTTCTCGAAGAAATCTCAGCTAAAGCGCCAGAAGATGGCAAACCATGTGTGACTTACATCGGTCCTGATGGAGCTGGTCACTATGTGAAAATGGTCCACAACGGTATCGAGTATGGTGACATGCAATTGATCGCAGAAAGTTACGACCTCATGCAACACTTGCTAGGCCTTACTGCAGAAGATATGGCAGAAATCTTTACTGAGTGGAACAAGGGTGAATTAGACAGCTATTTGATCGAAATCACAGCTGATATCTTGAGCCGCAAAGACGATGAAGGCCAAGATGGACCAATCGTAGACTACATCCTTGATGCAGCAGGTAACAAGGGAACTGGTAAATGGACTAGCCAATCAGCGCTTGACCTTGGTGTGCCATTGTCACTGATCACTGAGTCCGTATTTGCTCGCTACATCTCTACATACAAAGAAGAGCGTGTACATGCTAGCAAGGTTCTTCCAAAACCAGCTGCCTTCAAGTTTGAAGGAGACAAGGCTGAGTTGATTGAAAAGATCCGTCAAGCACTTTACTTCTCAAAAATCATTTCTTACGCACAAGGTTTTGCTCAATTGCGTGTAGCTTCTAAAGAAAATAACTGGAACTTGCCATTTGCGGACATCGCATCTATCTGGCGTGATGGCTGTATCATCCGCTCACGTTTCTTGCAAAAGATCACAGATGCCTACAACCGCGATGCAGATCTTGCTAACCTTCTTTTGGATGAGTACTTCTTGGATGTTACTGCTAAGTACCAACAAGCAGTGCGTGATATCGTAGCTCTTGCTGTTCAAGCTGGTGTACCAGTACCAACCTTCTCAGCAGCTATTACTTACTTCGATAGCTACCGTTCAGCGGACCTTCCAGCTAACTTGATCCAAGCGCAACGTGACTACTTCGGTGCTCACACTTATCAACGTAAAGACAAAGAAGGAACCTTCCATTACTCTTGGTATGACGAAAAATAGGATAGGCCTATGGCAAAGCGAATTTTATTAGTAGAAAATGAAAAGAATCTTGCACGATTTGTGACTTTGGAACTGCAAAAGGAAGCATTTCTTTTGGATGTAGTTGAGACAGGCAGTCAAGGTTTGGCACTAGCTAGAGAAAATGACTATGATCTATTTTTGCTTAATTATGACTTGCAGGATATGACCGCTAGTGAGTTTGCTAGGCAACTGAGTTTGTTCAAGCCGGCTTCAGTCATTATCGTCTTAGCCAGCCGTGAAGAAATCAAAGAACATGCAGATGAGATTCAGCGCTTTGCTGTTTCCTATACCGTCAAACCTTTTATTATCAGTGATTTGGTTGAGAAAGTATCCGATATCTTTCGAGGTCGGGACTTTATTGACCAGCATTGTAGCAAGCTGAAAACACCGACTGCTTACCGCAATCTACGAGTTGATTTGAAAAATCATATCGTCTATCGTGGAGAGGAAGTGATTGCCTTGACAAGACGGGAATATGATCTACTAGTGACGCTGATGAGCAACCAAAAGGTCATGAGCCGCGAGCAGCTTCTGGAACGTGTCTGGAAGTATGAAGGCGCCACTGAAACCAACGTAGTCGATGTCTATATTCGCTATCTACGTAGTAAGATTGATATTGCTGGTCAGACTAGCTATATCAAAACTGTCCGTGGCATTGGCTATGCTATGCAGGAATAAAAAGAACAAACCCGCCCTCTGTTTCCAGAAGGACGGGTTAATTTTTTTATTTTTAGCGCAAATAATAAAATCCTAGAAGACAAAAATCCCTCTGCTTAGAGGACATGGCGCTCGAAAGCATTGTCAGAGATTCCTTGACTGAGAATTAGTTTCGCCCACTCTTTGGCAGAAAAGAGGCTGTGATCCTTGTAATTGCCACAGGATTCGATGGTGGTGCCAGGGACATCCTCCCAAGTAGTTGTCTCAGCGATTTCTTCTAAGCAAGATTTGATGACTTGGGCAATTTCAGTCGCTGAGTGTTGCCCCCACATAATCATATGGAAGCCTGTTCGGCAACCGAAAGGTGAGCAGTCAATCATACCGTCAATCCGCTTGCGAATGAGCATAGCTAGTAAATGCTCGATGGTATGCAGGCCAGCCGTCGGAATAGAGTCTTCATTTGGCTGCACCAAGCGAATATCAAAGTTAGAGATAATATCTCCTTTGGGACCAGTTTCCTCTCCAATGAGGCGAACATAGGGTGCTTTTACGATTGTATGGTCAAGCTCAAAACTTTCAACGATAACTTCTTTAGACATGGTTTCTCCTTTAAAATCTAAAATTGGAACCTGAAAATGAGATCAGGTTTCAAAAGCGACATTTCAAACACTTCCTTTTGATTATAGCATAAAAAAATAAGAGTTAGGAAATAAAAAAATTTTATATATTAAATTCTTTGATTTAGCGCCTTTTCGCCCAATAATAGGCAAAAAACGGCCTTCTTTTTCAAAAAATTGATTTGTGAATTTTTGCTATTTATGATAGAATAAAAAGGAATTTTGAATTCAATAATTAAATAGATTTGGAGTAAAAACATGGGCTTATATACGATAGCTGCTTTTGTTTTTGCTGCCATCATTGGTTTAGTGATTGGGTATGTAGGAATCGTGGTTAAGATGAAAGCATCTAAAGAAGCCGCGGAACTTACTCTTTTAAATGCTGAACAAGAAGCAACCAATTTACGCGGTCAGGCGGAACGTGAAGCTGATTTGATTGTCAAAGAAGCGATGCGCGAAACCAGTTCGCTTAAAAAAGAAGCACTTTTGGAGGCAAAAGAAGAAGCCAGAAAATATCGTGAAGAGGTTGATGCAGAATTTAAGTCTGAGCGTCAGGAGTTAAAACAAATTGAAAGCCGCTTAACAGAGCGCGCAAGTAGTCTTGACCGCAAAGATGATAATTTAACCAACAAGGAAAAGACTTTGGAGCACAAAGAACAAAGTCTTACTGATAAAGCTAAACACATTGATGCGCGTGAAGCACAAGTAGCTGAGCTAGAGCAGCAAAAAGAAGCTGAGCTTGAGCGGGTAGCATCCCTGACTCAGACGGAAGCGCGTGAGATTATCTTGACCAAGACCGAGGACAAGCTGTCCAAGGAAATCGCGACTCGTATTCGGGAAGCAGAGCAGGATATCAAAGAGCGCTCTGACAAGGTGGCCAAGGATATCTTGGTTCAAGCTATGCAGCGGATTGCTGGTGACTATGTTGCTGAGCAGACCAATTCAACGGTTCATCTTCCTGATGACAGCATGAAGGGACGGATTATCGGACGGGAAGGTCGCAATATTCGAACCTTTGAAAGCTTGACAGGGATTGATGTTATCATTGATGATACGCCTGAAGTGGTTACTCTTTCAGGTTTCGATCCAGTTCGCCGTGAGATTGCTCGGATGACTATGGAAGCTCTTCTCAAGGATGGTCGAATTCATCCGGCTCGTATCGAGGAATTGGTCGAAAAGAATCGCTTAGAGATTGATAACCGTATTCGAGAGTATGGTGAAGCCGCAGCCTATGAAATCGGAGCACCAAACTTGCATCCTGATTTGATGAAAATCATGGGTCGCTTGCAGTTCCGTACTTCCTACGGGCAAAATGTTCTCCGCCACTCGATTGAGGTTGCCAAATTGGCTGGAGTTATCGCTGGAGAGTTGGGTGAAAATGCGAACTTAGCTCGTCGTGCTGGTTTCCTCCATGATATTGGTAAGGCCATCGATCGAGAAGTAGAAGGCAGCCACGTGGAAATTGGAACTGAGTTGGCTCGCAAGTATAAGGAGCATCCAGTTGTTATCAATACGATTGCTAGCCACCACGGAGATGTGGAACCTGAGAGCGTTATTGCAGTCATCGTTGCAGCAGCTGATGCCCTAAGTGCAGCTCGTCCAGGAGCTCGCAGTGAGTCGCTGGAAAGCTACATCAAGCGATTGCAAGATTTGGAAGAAATTGCAAACAGCTTTGAAGGGGTTAAGACAAGCTTTGCCCTTCAGGCAGGTCGTGAAATCCGAATCATGGTCAGTCCAGAGAAAATCAAGGATGATAAGATTACAATCTTGGCGCATGACGTGCGTGAAAAGATTGAAAACAACTTGGAATATCCAGGAAATATCAAGGTCACAGTTATTCGCGAAATGCGAGCAGTTGATTATGCAAAATAAAAAGGTTGAGACGTTTGTCTCGACCTTTTTGTTTGTTTTAAATGAAGTATTAAACCGCCAGCGCTTAGCAGAAGCTGGCTTGAACAATACTCGACTAATCTTAGCTATCTGCCTCAGCGGGACTTCACAGTCACTCTCTACAATACCATCAATCAGATTAACAATCCGCCTTTCTTGGTCATGATTGAGAAATTGAGAGAAATAGTTTGAGATATGATAAGGATACAGAGAGAAAAGCCAGATAATAGGAGCTTTCAGTACTGTATTTTTAATCGTGAAAATCAAATAATTAGGCCTAAAAGAAGAGAATTAAGGTGTGTGTAAATTTAAAATCTTATATTTTCTTACAAAGAAGATATAAGACTTTTGATATTTTTCATTTTATATGATAATCTATGACCGTAAAATCAAAAAACGTCACATAGTTTTTAGGAGGAAGTTATGGCTACTGCTTTTACTGCTGAAGAAAAAGAAGCAATTAGAAAGAAATTACATAAAGTTGCAAAAGAATGCCTTCAAAGATATGGGGTTAAGAAAACCATCGTTGACCAGATGGCAGCAATGGTAGATATTTCTAAAGGTTCTTTTTATAATTTTTATTCTTCAAAAGAAATGTTATTTTTTACGGTCTTAGAAGAATATCAAATAGATGTTATGAATCGCCTGACAGAACAATTAGGTATGGAAACCAAGATAGATACAAATCGTCTGGTAGAGTTACTTTATGATTTTTATCAAGATTTTCGCTATTCATTTATGTATACCATATTTAAAAATCATGAAATGGAATTACTCGTAAGAAAATTACCAAAAGATGTGATAACAAATCATCATCTGATAGATGATAGGATGGTTAAAAAAATTGTATCCCGAATCAATATTAGAGAAAATATATCGGTAGAAATCGTCTCTGCTTTATTTAGAACGATTGCTATGACTATATTACACATCGAGGAAATCGGTGAAAAACAATTTGATACCACATTGAAGTTAGTCATACAAGGAATTGTGGAGCAAATTACTGAGGAGGATAGGTAATGGTGAAAGAAGCAATTAGAACCGCAAACCTTTCTAAAAGATATGGAACAAAAAATGTTGTCAACAACTTGAATCTATCATTAAAAAGTGGTGAAATAGTAGGTTTTTTAGGACTAAATGGTGCAGGGAAAACAACAACGATGAGAATGATGTTAGGATTGATAAAATCTACATCAGGAGAATGTTATATCCAAGGAAAAAAGTTAGATCTGAGTAATTTAGAACTTCGAAATGAAATAGGTTATATTATTGAGACACCTTATTCTTATCCAGACTTAACTGTGAGAGAAAATTTAGAAATAGTTAGTAAATTAAGAGGGGTTAATAAAGATAATATTGACTGGGTAATTGAAAAATTAAAACTAAAGCAATATGAACATAAACAGGAGGAGCATCTTTCTTTAGGAAATGTTGCGCGTTTAGGAATTGCAAAAGCGATTATTCATAAACCTAAAATCCTAATTCTGGATGAGCCGACAAATGGATTAGATCCTTTTGGAGTTCTTGAAGTGAGAGAGCTGTTAAAGGAATTGGCAAATAATCTAGGTACAACTGTTCTTATTTCAAGTCATAATCTGGAAGAAATATCTAAAATTGCTACTAGGATAGTTATTGTACATGAGGGCAGACTTATAAGAGAAGTTGAAAGCAATGAATTAGAACAGTACTTAGAAAAGAAGTTACTAGTAAGTGGCTCTAATAATAAGGCCATGAAAGAAGTGTTATCTAACCATGGCTATCAGGTGAACATTCAATCAGACACAGAAAATAATATCGATTTCTTAGAACTAATTGATAAAAAATCTGTGGAATATCCGGAAGATATTGCTACATTGCTGGTTCATGCAGGTTATCCACCTAAAACACTGATTGTTGAAAAAGAAGATTTAGAGCATTATTTCTTAAGAATACTGAATGACTATAATGGAGGAATCTCGAATGAAAAAGCTTAGTTCCTGTATTTTAATTGAATGGAGAAAGTTAATAAAATCAAAACTTTCCATCGTAACTGCTTGTTCTATCTGTTTAGTTCCTTTTATTGTTGGGGTGTTTGCAACTATGATGAAATATCCAGAGAATTTCAAAAATCTTGGTTTGATTTCTGCAAAAATGGAAATGATGAGGATAACAGACTGGTCGTCATACTTAATGACCATATCACAAGTCATTTCTGTTGGGGGATTGCTCATTTTTGGATTTACAGCATCTTGGATTTTTGGTAGAGAATATTCTGATAAAACTATGATAGACCTATTAGCGCTCCCGATAAAAAGAGATACAATCGTATTATCCAAATTTATCGTTATCGCTCTATGGAGCTATATTCTATCAATTTTTGCACTTTTATTGGGATTATTAGCTGGCAATCTGATTGGACTTGAGGGTGGGAGCTTAACGGTGATTTTCAAAGGTATACTTACTTTTGTTCTTTGTACTACTCTTACGATCGTACTCTCTACTCCAGTTGCTTTTTTTGCTTGTTTAGGCAGGGGATATTTGTCACCATTGGCATTTATTATTTTTACAATTATTTTTTCTCAGCTTGGTTCTGCTCTTAACTTTGGGAAGTATATTCCATGGGCGATTCCTGCACTCGCAAGTGGTATTGCAGGAGAAGCACTATTGAATTTGGGGAGCATTGTTAGTTTATTTGGGGTAAGTATTCTAGGTCTTATCGCAACAATAGCTTGGTGGAGGTATGCTGATTACGATTAAAATGAAGTGATGAAAATGCTAATAACACGAAACTAAGTCTTATTCATTTCCATTCAAAACAAGCCCTCCTGTTCAGATTGAAGAACAAGAGGGGGGATATTGTGGCAATCGAAAGTTTTGGGAGAATGGAGACTATGTGAGTATCGTTGGCCTAAATGAAAAGATAGTTTCTAAATATATAGGCGATTGGGAAAAAATGATCTTGTCTTTGATAAGTTAAATGTTAAAGCGTTCTCAGATGGTAGTTTTAGAACAAGGTGAAATCCCGTTGTTATGGCATTAGTCAGGTGAGGGACAAAATCCGAAAAAAATACTTGGTCTGAACTTTTTCTAGCAGGGGCCGGATTAAAAAGAGGCTGAGGAGAAAGAGCAGGAGGATAGGGTAGAAATACCAAGGATTACTGACGAATTGCCCCCCCTCAACAGTCCTCAAAGGGATGTAAGTATGAGACAGCAGGATCTGCCCAGACAGGAAAAGTAAGGCAATCACAGTCATGGTCAGAATCAGAAACTAGCCCAGACTGAAGATGGTGTTAGAAAATTGATTCATGAGGGCCTGTTCTCCACCTTGATGAAATAGCGGTCTTCTCCCAGCTCAATCAGCTCGACTGGCTGAGGATAAAATCGATCCATGACCTCTTTTTGAAAAATTTCTTCTTTAGGACCTTGGGCTATAATTTCACCTTCTTTTAGGAGCAGGACATGATCCATAGCAGCAGTGATTTCCTCTACATGGTGGGTGACATAGAGGATGGTTGGAGCCTGGTCCATCTGTGTAATCATACCAATTTGATCCAGCAGGCTCTCGCGGGCAAAGAGATCCAGACCGCTGGTCGCTTCATCTAAGATAAGCAATTCTGGTTTTTCCATGAGACTGCGGGCAATCAGCAAGAGCTGTTTTTCCCCTTGAGACAGACTGGCGTAGCTTCGGCCAATCAATTCTTGCCCGCCAATGGAAGCCAGCATTTCCCTAGCTTGGTTCAGTTCTTCTTGTCCGTAAGGAGCATAGAGAATACTGCTTTTATACTTGCCTGTCAGGACGACTTCTTCGGCAGTGAGATGGCTAGGAAGGCGTTCAGCAATGAAGGAGCCAACTACTCCAATCCTAGTTCGCAGCTGAGGAATGTCGCCGGCGCCAAATTCCGTATCCAGAACCGTCACCTTGCCCTGGGTCTTCCAATGTTCAGCCATAAGCAAGCGCAGGAGAGTAGACTTTCCTGAGCCGTTGAGACCGAGAATGGCCCAATGCTCTCCCTTTTTCACCTGCCAGTTGAGATCCTTTAAGATAGTTCGGCCTTGTTTGGCCAAACTTACATTTTCTAGTTTGATAACTTTTTCCATTTTTACTCTTTCTTTCGTTAAATCTTCTTTATTATAACAAAATTTAGGATAAAATAACCGATAGGAGGAGTCAGATGTTTTATAAAAGTAAGTTGATGTAGGTCCTTTTGCTAATGATTATCTTCTTTATCTGGTGTCAGATGAGGATCTTCCTATTATCATCATGGTACTCTTGCTCTTATCCAGCAATATCTATGGTGTACTAGAGATGATCGAGGCAATCCCGACTTATTCTATCCTCAAAAAAATCGCCAAGTTCTTGGTTAATCGCTATGATAATCACAAGGAAACCCAGCAGCAGAAGAAGAACGAAGAGCTTGGAATCGATTGATTCCAGAGTCTCGAGACCAGAAATAAGACGGAAGAAGGACCTTCCGTCTTATTTTCATTATGGCTTCAAGCCAGTTTTTCTCGTAGAGAAAAACAAGAAAACCACCAGCTAAGCTGGTAGCTGCTAAGGATTTGACCTTTCATTTCTTTTTCCTAGTAGAATCTATTTGTTCAGGTAAGACAAAGGAGGAAAAGGAAATGGCTAAAACCAGTTGCAGTTTATCACATACCAAATGGATGTGCAAATATCGTATCATCTTTACCCCCAAGTATCGCAGAAAAACCATTTACTACAAAATAAGACGAGATCCCATTGAGATCTTTTGTCATCTATGTCAATACAAAGGTGTGGAAATTACTGAGAGACAGATGATACCAGATCATGTTCACATGCTTGTCTTGATCCCTCCAAAACTTACGATTTTTGATTTCACGGGGTATTTGATAAATATGTAAGTATCGTTGGCCCAAACGGAAAGACAGTTGCCAAATATGTTCGCGAGCAAGAGAAAAAAGGAATTGTCCTTGAAAGGTTAAGTGCTAAAGCGTTCTTAGATGGTAGTTTTAGAACAAGATAAAAGCCCGTTGTTACGGGCATTAGTCAAGTAATGATAGCTATTTTCCTGCTATCTATTAGACCAGGTTCTTGGTAGGAATAGAAGCAGGATAGGATAGATTTCTAAACGTCCTGCAATCATGGCAAGAGAAAGTAGGAATTTAGAAAATGGGCTATAGATAGAGAAGGTATCGGTTGTCCCAATCATTGGTCCGATATTATTGAAACAGCTGATGACAGCACTGGTAACAGTCATTAGATTGTTATTGTCCAGACTGATGATGAAAATCAAAGCTGCGATAATCAAAATATAAACAGCTAAATATTTGAGAACCTTGTGTTGGGTATCTTTATCCAAAACAGCACCGTTGATATGCATGGTTAGAACGCGGTTTGGCGAAAGTGTGGAAAGGATTTGGTTTTTAGCGATGCGACCGATGATAATGGCACGGATTACTTTGAAACCGCCAGCGGTGGAGCCAGCAGAACCTCCTAGACACATGAGCAGCAGCAGAATGACTTGTGAGAAGAGGGGCCATTGCACAGTGTCTCCATAGCCGAATCCTGTCGTAGTAATGATGTTGGAAACTTGGAAAAATGAAATTTCTAAGCTTTTAGCAAATTCCCCGTAAATATGGAGAACATTGAAGCTAATCAAAATAGTGGCAGTGAGGACAATCCAGAGATAGCCTTTCAACTCCTCGTCATGAAAACAGGCTTTAAATCTTCGAATCAAGAGATAATAGTAGAGATTGAAGTTTACCCCAAAGGTCAGAACGCCAAAGCTGACAAGGTAGGTGATTAGAGAACTGTTGTAGTGGGCGATTCCGTCGTTAAAGACAGTGAAGCCTCCTGTACCAGCCGTTCCCATTGCGATGACGATACTATCAAAGAGTGGCATGCCGGCGAGGAAATAAAGAAAGGCAAAAAGGGCAAAGAGCGCTAGATAGATAATATAAAGAATCTGGGCGGTGTTTCTTAATTTCGACACAACCTTACCAAAGACTGGTCCAGGAACTTCCGCTTTCATGACCTCTAAGTGGCCATTTTTGGCATTGTCCATGATGGCTAAGGCAAAGACCAGCACCCCCATTCCTCCAATCAAGTGGGTAAAACTACGCCAAAAGAGGAGCGAGTGGGAAAGGACAGATACATCATTTAAAATCGTAGCACCAGTAGTGGTAAAGCCAGAGCTAACTTCAAAGAAAGCATCAATTAGATTAGGAATCTGGCCAGAAAAGACAAAAGGCAGAGCGCCAAAGAAGGACCAGAGAATCCAGCAAAGGGCAACAATCAGTACCCCTTCCTTGGTGTAAATGTGGGCATCCTTAGGCTTAAAGGCTGAACCTAATCCACCCAAAATCACTAAAATAATCATTGTAGCGCCGATCGAAAGGAAGACTTCAAGATCTTCACGGTAGATCAGGGCAACGATTGTTGGAACCAACAAGAGAGCTGCTTCGATGAGCAGGAGTTTAGAGAGGAGAAAGCGAATCATAGGTCTATTCATGGGGCTACCTCTCTAACAAATCGTAAATCTTATCGATGTTTTGAATCAAGGTTGTCACGATGATCTTATCTCCGACTTCCAAATAGTCGTCTCCACTTGGGAAGATGGCTACGCCTTGACGAATGATAGCAGCAATCAGCACCCCGCTCCTCAATTTGAGCTGAGAAAGAGGCTGTTCGATCATTTTATTTCCTTCGTTGATCTGGAATTGGAGTGTTTCAATCTGGCCATTTGCTACATGGTGCAAGGCTTCTAGGCTGGAGAATTGCGCATTATTCCGTCCGCGGATAAAGTGCATAATGGTATCAACCGCAATCCCTTTTGGCGTGACAATACTTGCGAAGTCTTGATTGTCAATAATCTCGAGGAGACTTGTCCGGTTGATCTTGGTAATGTTTTTTTGAACTCCAAGATTATTGAGGAACATTGAGGTGATGATATTCTCTTCATCGACGCCTGTCAGAGTAGCTATTGCATCGTAATGCGCAGCTCTTTCCTCGAGTAGAATATCTTTGGCTGTACCGTCTCCATTGACCACGTAGAGCTCAGGGAATTCTTGGCTGAAGAACTCTGCCCGCTGGCGATTGATCTCGACGACCTTGAGCTCAATCTTGCTATTTTTGAGAATGTTTAATAGATAATAGGCAATCTTACCTGCCCCGATAATCATGAGACTCTTGATGACTCTTGGCCGGATTTTATTGTGGAAGCGGACAATTTCTGAACGATTTCCAGTCAGGAAGATTTTATCAGATGGCTGCAAGGTGAAATCACCATCTGGAATGCTGAGTTTTCCTTCTCTCTCAATAGCACAGATAATAACGTGGGGGAAATGCTTCCTAAATTGTGAGAGATTCATTTGGCAGAGATGACTTTCTGGCTTGATTTTGAACTCCATCAAGGTCACTCGGCCATTGGCAAAATGCTCCAATGACAGGGCATTAGGAAAATCAATAATATTGGCAATATAACGGGCAGCTAGGAGTTCAGGATTGACCATCAGAGAGAAGCCTAGAATATTTTTTCTTTAAAATAAGCATTTGAGTATTCAGGATTTCTCACACGGACAATGGTTTCTTTGGCCCCCATTTTCTTTGCGAGAACGGCTGAAACCATGTTAACCTCATCCTGCTCAGTCATGGCAATAAAGATATCGCAGTGGGCAACATCTGCTTGCTCCAAGATTTTAAAATTCGCACCATTTCCAACGATGCCCATAATATCGTAACGTTTTGTAATATGATTTAGAACAGCTTCATTTTGTTCAATTAAAACGACATCATGCTTTTCAGCAACGAGCGAGCGACAAAGGGCGGCTCCGACTTTCCCGCTTCCGACGACGATAATTTTCATATTATTCCTCCCGAATATGTATCTATCATACCTTTTTTTATATAAAATTTCATCTATAAATCTCAATAAAGTCGTTTTTTACAGAATAGTAAGCTGTTTCAAAAGAAATCCTACAAAAATCTCACTTTTTGAGGTCATTTTTATTGACTTGTCGGAAGAAAATGATATACTAGGAAGGTACCCTCATTGATTTACATCAAACCTGTTGTGATGTAAGTTAATGATGCCTTAACCACGCTGTTTGCTGAGCTTGACTCCGGGCAGTGTGGCTATTTTTTTATTCTAATGAAAATCAGGAAAAAATCATGTCTCAGCAAAATCATATCGTCCTTTTTGAACCACAAATTCCGCAGAATACAGGCAATATTGCTCGTACTTGTGCAGCGACCAATTCTCCCCTCCATATCATCAAGCCCATGGGCTTTCCCATTGATGACCGTAAGATGAAGCGGGCAGGGCTGGATTATTGGGATAAGCTAGATATTAGCTTCTATGAGAGTCTGGATGACTTTATGAAGCAGATGGACGGACGGCTCTATCTGATTTCTAAGTTTGCCGAGAAGGTCTACTCGGAGGAGAATTTCTCAGCAGAAGGGCCACATTATTTCATGTTTGGTCGTGAGGATACAGGCTTACCAGAGGAATTTATGCGCCAGCATCCAGAAAAGGCCTTGCGCATTCCCATGAATGACCAGCATGTCCGCAGCTTAAATGTCTCTAATACGGTCTGCATGATTGTTTACGAAGCCTTGCGGCAGCAGAACTTTGCAGGGCTGGACTTGGTACATGAGTATGAAGCGGATAAGTTGAAGTAAAAGAAAAATAGTTGAATTGAAATAATATTTATTACATCAATCAAAAAGCTTGCTCTGGCAGGCTTTTTTTGTTATGATAAGAGTGTCTTCAGGGCAGGGTGAAATTCCCGACCGGCGGTAAATTTGACTAGCTATTTTAGCTTTCTCGTCGTTGTCTTGTCTCGATATACTTTAAGTATGATCTTCGACTGCGACGCCTAGATAAATCTAAAATATCTTAGCCAAATAAGTCCGCGAGCGAAAGCTGATGTGGTGCGATTCCACAACCGACAGTATAGTCTGGATGGGAGAAGACGAAAGGCGTTATTGCCTGGCCGGTTGGTCGTTTTAATTTTATTTTAAGGGGTATTTTATATACTCTTATAAATTCTGAAAGGATTTTTCGGGCCTTGTGTTAACAGCCTTCCAGCTTCTCTAATTTTTATAAATTGGAGGAACCTGTTATGACAAATACGCGCAAAATGGCGATAGTTGCGGCTTTATCTGCACTATCTTTCCTGCTCATGTTCTATCAAATCCCTTTGGTAGCCGATTTTCTAAAATTGGATTTTTCGATTATTCCGATTTTATTAGCCTTGGTTCTCTTGGATTTTAAGAGTTCTGTAGCAGTTCTGCTCATCCGCTCTGTTTTAAAATTGTCCTTAAATGGTCATGGAGTGGAAACCTTGATCGGTTTGCCAATCAATATTGTGGCGATTCTGGTCTATGTCATCTTCTTTGCTCTTTTCTGGGAAAAGAAGAGAGATTTGATGAGCTATCTGCTTGCATCTTTCCTAGGAATTCTTTCCTTGACTGCAAGTATGCTAGCGCTGAATGCTTTTTATGCCATTCCGCTTTATGCTCGTTTTGCAAACTTTGATATCGGTCAGATGATTGGTGTAAGTAAGTATCTGCTGACCATGATTGTTCCCTTTAACCTATTAGAAGGAGTAATCTGGGCGGTGGCTTTCTGGCTAATTTACACGCTTTTGACGCCCGTTCTAAAACGCTATGAAAAATAAACAATCTTATCTAACAAAGGGCTCTTTTGCCCTTTTACTTTTCGTCATACTAGGCTACATGGTCAAGTTTTATCCAGAGCAGCTAACCAGCTTTGACACTCCGATTCAGACCTGGCTGCGGGGAGACTTGCCTGTAGCTTTGACGACATTTTTTAAACTGGTCACCAGTTTCATTGACCCGCTAGGAATTATTATCTGGGTGTCTGCCCTTGTCCTATTTTTCCTTTATAAAAAATGGAAGCTGGAAGCTGCCTTGCTGGCGGGAAATCTGGTCTTACATGGGATTTTGATTAAGCTGATTAAACTCGTCTACCACAGAAGTCGGCCCAGTATTTTGCATTTGGTCGAAGAGGGAGGCTATTCTTTCCCAAGTGGGCATGCCATGGCGACAGCCATTGTGGTGGGGACTTTGATCATTATCGTCCAGCAACGGATGCAAAATCAACAAATTAAGCGTCTGGTACAGGGCTTGCTCTTGCTCTTTATCTTGACCATTATGGCATCCAGAGTCTATCTGGGCGTGCACTATCCGACAGATGTAATCGGAGGAGCCTTGATGGGCTTTGCCATTCTCAATATCGAATTTCCTTTTTATGACAAGCTGCGCTTTCAGTGGCGTTTCAGGAGAAAGCAGAAATAAATAGAGATGAGAAAGGTTGGCTTTG
The DNA here is from genome assembly GCF_000222765.1 of Streptococcus cristatus ATCC 51100. GTDB lineage: Bacteria > Bacillota > Bacilli > Lactobacillales > Streptococcaceae > Streptococcus > Streptococcus cristatus. Next base: position 193,839 of record NZ_AFUE01000008.1, read on the forward strand.
CCAGCCTTTTTGTCTTGACAAAGGAGGCCTCTTCTTTTAAGATAAGAGCAAGTGAGGTGAAGAGGAGGTTATACGTTTTGAATCCAGAAATCATCAAGTCGGTTTTAGCTCTTGTGGATGAGATTCCCTCTGGGCGCGTGGCGACCTATGGTCAGATTGCCCGTTTGATTGGGCGGCCTAAAAATGCCCGCTTGGTGGGGAAGATACTCAGTCAGTCGGAGTTTTATGGCGGCAAGCATCCTTGCCATCGGGTGGTCAATGCAGCAGGTCGTCTGACACCGGGCTGGGAAGAGCAAGCGCACTCGCTTTGGGCAGAGGGAGTGGACTTGAAGGCCAATGGCTGTGTGGACCTCAAGCATTATCAGTGGGAGCGATGAGTTTCTTCTTTCTTGATGAAAGAGGAAATTTTTGTTTCTAGGTCCTTTTTTGTGGTAGAATGGAAGGTATGAAATCTTACAATTCTTTGAATGATTATTATCGAAAACTTTTTGGAGAAAAGACCTTTAAGGTGCCCATTGATGCGGGCTTTGACTGTCCCAATCGGGATGGTACGGTGGCGCATGGAGGCTGCACCTTCTGTACTGTTTCGGGTTCTGGTGATGCCATCGTGGCGCCTGATGCGCCCATTCGGGAGCAGTTCTATAAGGAAATTGACTTTATGCACCGCAAGTGGCCAGATGTTCGCAAGTATCTGGTCTATTTCCAGAACTTCACCAATACCCATGAGAAGCTTGAGGTGATCCGTGATCGTTATGAGCAAGCCATCAACGAGCCAGGTGTCGTTGGCCTCAATATCGGAACTCGGCCCGACTGTTTGCCCGACGAGACCATTGCCTACTTGGCTGATCTGTCTGAGCGCATGCATGTGACCGTGGAGCTGGGCCTTCAGACTACCTACGAGGAGACCTCAGACCTCATCAACCGCGCCCATTCTTATGAGCTTTATGTGGAAACAGTCCAGCGGGTTCGTAAGCTGGCTCCCAAGGCAGAGATTGTTTCTCACTTGATCAATGGTCTGCCGGGAGAGACCCATGAGATGATGCTGGAGAATGTCCGCCGCTGTGTGACGGATAATGACATTCAGGGGATTAAGCTTCACTTGCTTCACTTGATGACTAATACCCGCATGCAGCGGGATTATCATGAGGGGCGACTGCAGCTGCTCAGCCAGGAGGAATATGTCTCCATCGTCTGCGACCAGCTGGAGATTATCCCCGAGCATATCGTCATCCACCGTATCACAGGCGATGCTCCGCGAGATATGTTGATTGGCCCCATGTGGAGCCTCAATAAATGGGAAGTTCTCAATGCCATCGAGGCAGAAATGCGTCGTCGTGGCAGCAAGCAAGGCTGTAAAGCAAAGGAGCAGAGATTCGTATGTTAAGACCTTTACAGATGGCCCATGCCTTTTTGGCAGAAGTTGTGACCAAGGAAGATGTCGTAGTGGATGCTACGATGGGCAATGGACATGACACCCTCTTTCTGGCTCAGTTGGCCAAGCAAGTCTATGCTTTTGACATTCAGGAGCAGGCTGTGGAAAAGACCCGCCAGCGCTTGGCAGAAGCTGGCTTGGACAATGCTCAGCTAATCTTGGCTGGCCATGAGACTCTGGACCAATACACAGACCATTTCAAGGCTGCTATTTTTAATCTTGGCTACTTGCCTTCGGCGGACAAGTCTGTCATTACTCGACCTGCTACGACGCTGGAAGCTCTGGAAAAGGTCTGCCGGGGCTTGGAAAAAGGCGGCCGTGCAGCTATCATGATTTACTATGGGCATGAAGGTGGCGAAGTTGAAAAAGATGCGGTGCTAGACTTCGTTAGTCAACTGCCCCAGCAGGACTTCACCGTTGCCCTTTACAAGACCATCAATCAGATTAATAACCCGCCTTTTTTGGTTATGATTGAGAAATTAAAAGAAAAATAAGGTTTCCAAAGTTGTTAAAAATTTTCTGAGGAATCATTTGGAGAAAAATGGATAAACAATATTTGCATGAAAAATTAGCTGGCTTACGAAACAAATACGTCGAGTCTGCCAATGAAGAAATGACTGTTGGCCTTTTGGACGAGGCCAAAATGAATAAAAAAATGCTGCGAATCAAGAAAAAATTGGTGAATCTAGAGATGGAGCGCTGCCAAAAGATGATTGAGCACCGCGACCTATCCAAAATTGATCAAAAGATTTCAGCGCAAAAAGAATTGTTTAAAGAGTGCTGCCAGCAGAGATAAAGGATGTTCAAAGTGGAAATCCTTCTCTACACGATTGTTTTTTTGCTCCTATTGGTTGTATCGAATGTGACCAATCGCTTGCTGCCCCAGCTTCCTTTACCTCTAGTGCAAATTGTGCTAGGAATTTCGCTTGGTTTTCTCCTTCCTCAGGGGAAATTTCATTTAGATACAGAGCTATTTTTGGCCTTGGTAATCGGGCCATTGCTCTTTCGGGAGGCTGAGGAAAGCAATATTACCAGTATTCTCAAGCACTGGCGAATCATTTTGTATTTGATTTTTCCAGTTATCTTTATTTCAACGGTTGGTTTGGGCTATCTGGCTCATCTTCTCTGGGGGGCCTTGCCCTTGGCGGCCTGTGTTGCCGTAGGAGCCGCTTTGGGGCCGACAGACTTGGTTGCCTTTGCTTCCCTATCAGAGCGTTTTTCCTTCCCCAAGCGGGTGGAAAATATCCTAAAAGGAGAGGGATTGCTTAACGATGCGTCTGGTCTAGTTGCTTTTCGTGTGGCTCTTTTGGCCTGGACTACAGGAAGTTTTTCCCTAGGAAAAGCTAGTATTTCCTTAGTTCTTTCCATTATCGGTGGTTTTGCCGTCGGGATGGCCAGCGCAGCTCTTAATCGCTGGTTGCATAAACTGCTGATGAGTGCCCAAGTATCAGATATTGCCAGTGAGCTCTTGCTGGAGCTGAGCCTACCCTTGGTCACCTTCTTTTTAGCAGAGGAAATCCATGTTTCAGGGATTATCGCAGTAGTCGTCGCAGGTATCTTTAAGGCCAGTCGCTTCAAGCGGATTACGCTTTTGGAAGCTCAGGTGGATTCGGTCACGGAAACCATCTGGAATACAGTGAACTTCATGCTCAATGGCTCTGTTTTTATCATCTTAGGAATAGAGCTGGAGATGATTGCAGAGCCAATTTTAAAGAGCCCGATTTACGATAATCTCTTGCTACTCGTGAGCATTGTTCTTTTGACTTTCTTGCTCTTTGCTCTTCGGTTTATCATGTTGTTCACTTTTTACTTCATTCGAATCAGAAGATTGCACAAGAATTTTGGAAACTACCTGAAGGAAATGCTGCTGCTGACCTTTTCAGGTGTCAAAGGAACCGTCTCCATTGCGACTATTCTTTTGATTCCGAGTCAATTGGAGCAAGATCATCCTTTGTTGCTTTTCTTGGTTGCAGGTGTCACCTTTCTGAGCTTTCTGACAGGTTTACTCACTCTTCCTCATCTGTCTGAGGAAATAGAAGAGGAAGCTGAGCACCTCATGCACATTGCTATTTTAAATGAAGTGGTGAGTGAGCTGGAAGCAGGCCTCAAGCAAGCTAAGGCTAAGGCACCTCTCTATGCGGCTATTGACAATTACCATGGTCGTATCGAAAACCTAATCCTTGAACAGGAAGACAAGGCTACTCAGCGAGACTTGGCAGCTCTGAAATTATTGATTTTGAGTATCGAAAATGATGGTTTGGAGCAAGCTTTTGAGGAAGGAAAAATCAGTGACCGTAGCTATCACCTTTATCAGCGTTACCTACATAATATTGAGCAGGGCATCAATCGAAACTTAGTTTCTCGCTTTACCTATATGTTTCTCGTTACGCTGCGCGTGTTGCGTATGTTGCTCCATGAAATCGTCACCCTTGGTGCTAGATGGCGCTCTTGGAGGCAAGGTGGAGCTAAGTATCTAACTGCTGAGGATATGGAGGATATAGCAGAGCTTTATCTGTCCAATACCGAAGTCATTATCGAAAGTTTGGAACACCTAAAAGGAATCTACAAGCCCTCGCTGATTACATTCTTGCAGGAATCTCGACTAAGAGAAACGGAGATTATCGGCAGCGGTGCCTTCATCGAGCGGGTTATTACGCGCATCAAGCCTAACAACATCTCAGAAATGATCTGGGGCTATTATCTAGAAAGAAAAATTATCTTTGAATATGAGAAAAAGAAATTGATCTCAAGTAGCTATGCAAAACGCCTGCGCCAAAATGTCAATAATTTAGAAAATTACTCACTGAAAGAGAGAGCCAACACCCTACCTTATGACATGGTTAATTACGCTAGAGAGCGCTAGAAGATAAGGCTATCCAGTGAGCTCCACTAAAAATTAAATAGAATTCAAAAAGAGAACGGAATACTTTGTCCGTTCTCTTCTTGCTTTGTTTTTAAAAGTTTATCAAGACGCAGAGCTAAAATCAGTTAGCTTTGGCTTTCATCGAGCTTGGTTTTTTCTGCTTCAGCCTTTTTGGCTGATTTGATGAGAATTTTTCCATTGCTAGTCATGATAGCTTTGAGATCTTTTTCGCTTGGATTTTCCAGATAAAAGTCAGTAATAGCATCTTCGATATGATCCTGAATGGTACGGCGCAGTGGGCGAGCGCCCATTTTTGGATCGTAGCCTAGGTCAACCAATTTTTCCTTGACCTTCTCCGTAACATCCAGATGAATGTCATTGGTTGCCAAACGTTGATTAACATCGTCCAGCATAAGGTTGACGATTTGCAGCAGGTTGTCCTTGCTGAGTGGCTTGAATTCGATAATGCCGTCAAAGCGGTTCATAAACTCAGGACTGAAGAAGTTGCCCAATTCACCCAAGACGGAATTGGTACGGCCTTCACGAGCTGCCCCAAAGCCAACGCTGGCTTCAGCTTTGCCAGTTCCGGCATTGGATGTCATGATGATAATGGTGTCCTTGAAGCTGACAGTCCGACCTTGACCATCGGTCAGGCGGCCATCATCCAGAACCTGCAGGAACATATGCATGACATCAGGATGGGCCTTTTCTACCTCATCCAACAGAATGAGCGAGTAGGGATTGCGACGGACGCGCTCAGTCAACTGACCCGCTTCCTCGTATCCGACGTAGCCTGGAGGCGCACCGACCAGCTTGGCCACGCTGTGTTTCTCCATATATTCACTCATATCAAAGCGAATCATGCTGTCAGCCGAGCCAAAGAGCTCAATGGCTAGTTGCTTAGACAGCTCAGTCTTACCGACACCAGTTGGGCCGACAAAGAGGAAGCTTCCGATTGGGCGATTAGGACTTCCTAGTCCGACCCGGTTGCGGCGGATGGCCTTGGCAATCTTATCCACGGCATCATCTTGGCCGATGACATGAGCCTTTAAGTCGCTAGCGAGATTGATTAGTTGAGACTGTTCCTTTTCTTTGAGATCGCCAACTGGAATATTGGTCTTTTGCTCTACGATGTGCTCAATCGTTTTCTCGCTGATAATTGGGATATCGTTATCCAGCACGCTCGTCTTCTGAAGTTCCTTGTATTTGGCAATCTGGTCACGGAAGTAAGCCGCCTTCTCGAAATCTTCGTCACGGGTTGCCTGAGCCTTGAGGTTTTCGGCCTCAATAAGACGCTGGTCAATGACCTTGGGATCAACAAAGTTGAGGGTCAGATTCATCTTAGAACCAGCCTCATCCAAGAGGTCGATAGCCTTGTCTGGCAGGAAGCGATCTTGGATGTAGCGGTTGGAGAGAAGTGCCGCAGCTTCAATGGCCGCGTCTGTGTACTTGACATGATGGTAGTCTTCGTATTTTTTCTGAATCCCTTTGAGGATGGTAATCGTTTCCTCTACTGTTGGCTCGTCGACCTTAACGGGCTGCATGCGGCGCTCGAGGGCAGCATCCTTCTCAATGATACGGTATTCATTGAGGGTAGTAGCCCCAACCATTTGGAGTTCTCCGCGAGCCAAAGCTGGTTTGAGGATATTTCCAGCGTCCATATTGCCATCGCCAGCAGATCCAGCTCCTACGATTTCATGGATTTCATCAATAAAGAGAATGACATCTTGACGAGAACGAATCTCGTCCATGAGCTTCTGCATCCGCTCTTCAAATTGACCACGGATACCAGTCCCTTGTACTAGGCTGACAACGTCTAGGCGGATAACTTCCTTGTCTTGGAGTTTATGAGGTACATCACCATCAACAATCTTCTGGGCCAAGCCTTCGACCACGGCTGTTTTTCCGACACCGGGTTCCCCGATAAGGACAGGATTGTTCTTGGTGCGGCGGTTGAGGATTTCAATGACACGAGTAATCTCTTCGTCCCGACCGATGACAGGGTCAATTTCTCCTTTACGGGCGATCTCAGTCACATTGATACCAAACTCTTCTAGGAGACCTTTTGGCTTTTGCGGAGCCTGTTGGCGTGCTCCGCCTCCATGATTGGAATTGCCACCATAGCCACCGCCACCGTAGCCTCCTCCAGATTGAGTTGGCGGGATATTTGGATTTGGTTCTTGGGGTTGTTGAAAATTACCAAGACTGTTAAAGAAATCGTCAATAGGATCAATTCCTTGGTTGTTAGCCTGAGTCAGTCCTCGAAAAAGGCTATTGTTAGGGTCTGTCTTCATGATTTGATAGCAGTTTTGACAAAGGTCAATCTGCTGTTTATTTCCGTTTACATTTGTATAGAGATGGATGGTTGATTCATTGATTTTACAATTTTGACAAAGCATATTCTACCTCTTTCTTTGGCCGTAGATCCACCTATTTTTAAATGGTCAAAAATAGTCAAAGTATTATAGTTTCATTATATCAGTATTCTTGCACAATGCAAGAATTTACTACAAAATCCTCCCTGAGACTGATTTTTTGAGAAATTATAGCGCGAAAAAGAGAAAAAAATGGTCTTTTACTGGTATTTCAGTTTCTTTTTATGGTAAAATAGGAGAGAAGCAAGTAAATAGGAGAAATAAAATGGAATCACATTTAGTTAGAATCATCAATCGTTTGGAAGCTATGGCCAAAGATGGTGGAAATTTAAAACGTAATTTTGAACGTGAAGGAGTAGTTGTTGCCGAAGTGGCGTACAGCTACGACGAAGAAAACGGACCAATTTTTACTCTGCGTGATGTGGCAGCGCGTGAGACTTATACTTTCGATAGTATTGACTTGATTGCCATGGAAATTTATGAATTATTATACTAAAAAGCAGACTTCTGCTTTTTTATTTTGCTCGTCAAGCTCAGTCTTTAATTTTATAACTTTATATAAGAAAAATGTATAAGTGGGACAAGAGGATTTCTGATATAATGAATAAATATAGTGAAAAAGAAATGAGAAAAGAATGGCAAACATTATTGACGGGAAAGCTTTAGCAGAAAAGCTTCAAGCGAAACTTGCAGAAAAAACAGCAAAGTTAAAAGCAGAGACAGGTCAGGAACCTGGTTTAGTGGTGATTCTGGTGGGCGACAATCCAGCCAGTCAGGTTTATGTGAGAAATAAAGAGCGATCTGCTCTAGCTGCAGGCTTCCGCAGTGAAGTTGTGCGCCTGCCTGAGTCAACGAGTCAGGAAGAATTGCTGACCTTGATTGCTAAATATAATCAGGATCCAGCTTGGCACGGAATCCTAGTCCAGCTTCCTTTGCCAGCCCACATTGACGATGAAGCGGTTTTATTAGCCATTGATCCAGATAAGGATGTAGATGGCTTTCATCCGACTAATATGGGGCGACTTTGGTCAGGACATCCCTTGATGATCCCTTCTACACCAGCAGGAATCATGGAAATGTTCCGCGAATATAAGGTGGACTTGGAAGGAAAGAATGCGGTGGTGATTGGCCGTAGCAATATTGTCGGTAAACCCATGGCTCAGCTTCTGTTGTCTAAAAATGCGACCGTTACTTTGACGCACTCGAGGACCCATCATTTAGCAAAAATTGCAAAGAAAGCTGATATTTTAGTGGTGGCTATCGGACGAGGACACTTTGTAACCAAGGACTTTGTCAAGGAGGGAGCTGTCGTTATCGATGTCGGCATGAACCGGGATGAAAATGGCAAGCTGATTGGCGATGTTAAATTTGACGAAGTGGCAGAAGTGGCTAGTCTCATTACTCCGGTTCCAAAGGGAGTTGGACCGATGACCATTACCATGCTAATGGAACAGACTTACCAGGCCTTTGTTAGAAGTTTGGAGAAATAATAGAAAAGTAGCATTAGGCTGATCAATTTCTTATTTCAATTGCTTTTTCGTTAACTTGTTGCTAGTGGTATTAGACAAGAAACTCTAGAAATAGTCTAAAGCGAGGCTGGGTCAAACGTTCCTCCTCGTTTTGTCATAGGAGAATCTAGCTTTTTTATAGGTAGCCTGCCTGATTTTTCTAAATTTTGAAAACATAAGAGAAAACCGTGAAAGCGTTTGGAATTAGTTGGAAAATACAGTATAATAAGATTAGAAAAAGAAACTAGAGGAGGCTTCTCATGGCAGTAAAAGATTTTATGACACGCAAGGTTGTATACATTAGCCCAGACACAACGATTGCGCATGCGGCAGACATTATGCGCGACCAAAAATTGCACCGCTTGCCCGTGATTGAAAATGATAAGCTGGTGGGTCTTGTGACAGAAGGAACAATCGCAGAAGCAAGTCCATCAAAGGCAACGAGCCTATCTATTTATGAAATGAACTATCTTCTGAATAAAACCAAAGTAAAAGATGTGATGATTCACGATGTCGTTACGATTTCCCAGTATGCTAGTCTGGAAGATGCGACTTATTTGATGCTGAAAAATAAAATTGGAATCTTACCAGTTGTTGACAATGAGCAGGTCTATGGAATCATTACGGATCGCGACATTTTCAAAGCTTTTCTAGAAGTTTCTGGTTATGGCGAAAAGGGCGTTCGAATGCGCTTTGTCACAGAAGACGAGGTTGGTGTCCTATCGCATATTATCGCCTTACTTGTCGAAGAAAACCTCAATATTTCAAACACAGTTAATATTCCTCGTAAGGACGGTAAAGTTGTCATTGAGGTACAAATTGACGGAGACATTGACTTGGTTTCCTTGAAGTCCAAGTTTGAAGTACACAATATAAAAGTAGAAGATATTACCCGCACTAGCGCAAAAGTTTTATAAAGTTAGAGAGAGTGGGACAGAAATCGGTAATTCGTTAGAATTCGATTTCGTCGTCCCACCTCCGCACAGTTGAGTAGGGCTGTAAAAGCTGATGAAATCAGCGTAGTAGAGCCCACTCAACCACTGCGTCTTGCTCGACAATCCAAAGACAATTGAGAGGCTAGGACTTTTGTCCCAGCCTCATTTTCTTGCCAATTGGCTTCCTAAGATGGTATAATCAAGGAACTGCAATCAATGATAGAGGAGAAAAGATGAGTATTTTAGAAGTGAAAAATCTCAGCCACGGTTTTGGTGACCGGGCTATTTTTGAGGATGTATCCTTCCGTCTGCTCAAGGGAGAGCATATCGGCTTAGTCGGTGCCAATGGTGAGGGAAAGTCAACCTTTATGAGCATTGTGACGGGTAAAATGCTGCCAGACGAAGGCAAGGTCGAGTGGTCCAAGTATGTGACGGCTGGCTATCTGGACCAGCATGCCGTGCTGGAGCAGGGCCAAACTGTCCGCGATGTGCTACGGACAGCCTTTGACGAGCTGTTCAAGACAGAGACCCGCATCAATGATATCTATATGAGCATGGCTGAGGATGGAGCGGATGTGGATGCCCTTATGGAAGAAGTGGGCGAGCTACAGGATCGCTTGGAGAGCCGGGATTTCTATACACTAGATGCTAAGATTGACGAAGTCGCGCGAGCACTAGGCGTCATGGACTACGGTATGGAAAGCGATGTGACAGAGCTATCTGGTGGGCAGCGGACTAAGGTTCTCTTGGCCAAGCTGCTTCTGGAAAAACCGGATATCTTACTCTTGGACGAGCCAACCAACTATCTGGATGCGGAGCATATTGACTGGCTCAAGCGCTATCTCCAAAACTATGAAAATGCCTTTGTTCTGATTTCCCACGATATTCCTTTCTTGAACGATGTGATCAATATCGTTTACCATGTAGAAAATCAGCAGTTGACCCGCTATTCTGGGGATTATTACCAATTCTTAGAGGTCTATGAGATGAAAAAATCTCAGCTGGAAGCGGCCTATGAGCGTCAACAGAAAGAAATTGCGGACCTTAAGGACTTTGTAGCTCGTAATAAAGCCCGTGTGGCAACTCGTAATATGGCCATGTCCCGCCAGAAAAAGCTGGATAAGATGGATATTATTGAGCTACAAAGTGAGAAGCCAAAGCCTACCTTTGATTTCAAGCCTGCCCGCACACCTGGCCGCTTTATCTTCCAAGCCAAGGATTTGCAGATTGGGTATGATCGTCCGCTAACCCAACCCCTTAATCTGACCTTTGAGCGCAATCAGAAGGTGGCCATCATCGGGGCAAATGGGATTGGGAAAACAACCCTACTCAAGAGTTTGCTGGGGATTATCCCGCCTATCGCAGGTCAAGTTGAGTGCGGAGACTATCTGGAGCTGGGATATTTCGAGCAGGAAGTGGAAGGCGGCAATCGCCAGACACCGCTCGAAGCAGTCTGGAATGCCTTTCCAGCTCTAAATCAAGCAGAAGTCCGAGCGGCTCTGGCCAGATGTGGATTGACTTCCAAGCATATTGAGAGTCAGATCCAGGTTCTTTCAGGTGGCGAGCAGGCCAAGGTTCGACTTTGCCTCCTCATGAACCGAGAAAATAATGTTCTGGTGCTGGACGAGCCGACTAACCACTTGGATGTAGATGCCAAGGAGGAGCTAAAGCGCGCTCTGAAAGAATACAAGGGCAGCATCCTCATGGTCTGCCACGAGCCTGATTTCTATGAAGGCTGGATGGATCAGATCTGGGATTTCAATCAACTAATTTAAAAAGCTATTAAGGCGGTTTTGCTTGCAGAGACAAGGGTGTCTTCTCAGTTACTTGCAAGCAGCCGTTTTTAATAGCTTTAGTTTTTAATACTTGATAGTTGTAAATGCAACTATTTCGCGTTATGCTTCTTCTTGTTGGGAGTTTTGGATTTTCTGTAAGATATGATCCAACTGAAAGAGTTCAGATGAAGTCAGATGATGCAGACTAGCCTGAATATATCTGTCCTCGTAGCCAATCAGCTTATCATATACTTTTAGTGCAGGAGTCAGTGGATAGAGCTCCTTAAATTTCTTATTCTCTTGCTTGGTCTTCTTGATAATCAAGCCTCGTTCCTCCAGCTTTCTTAGAGAGCGGCTCAGGGTAGTCTTGTCAATCTGAACCAGTTCTGCCAGCTGAGATTGATGGATGGCGGGGTGTTCGACAATGCGAGTAAGAATGAGAAAGAGATTATTATCAAGCCCGTATTGGCTAGCTTCTTGATTCATTTTCATCATAGCTTGACGGGAGATGAATCCCATTTGACGAAATAACTGACGATAATCCATAAGAACTCCTTTGATAGTTGCATTTACAATGATTATATAATAAAGCAAGGACGGAAACAAGTATGTGGCATAAAAAATATTTGAACGAGTTGGATACACTAGAGTTTTACAAGATTCTAAAACTGCGGATCGATACCTTTGTCGTCGAGCAAGAGCGAATCTACCATAAATTGGATGAAAAAGACTTAAAAGCTGTTCACATTTTTCATGTTAATAAACAAGAGGAAATAGATGCCTATGCCCGCGTGTTTGAGAAAGCTGAAAAAGTCGTTTTTGGTCGACTTGTGACGGCCTCGTCAGCCAGAGGAAAGGGTTTGGGGAGTAGATTGGTAGAGGAAATCTTGATTCTTTGTGAGAAAGAATGGCTTGGAAAAATCATTGAAATTGAAGCCCAGGAGCAAGTCGTAGGGTTCTATGAAAAATTCGGCTTTGTAACTCAAGGAGAGCCCTTTATCTTTGAATCGACGCCTCATATCAAAATGATTTACAAAAAATAAAAAAATCCAGTTGATGAACCGCTCATAGTGACGGTGTCTCAACTGGATTTTATTTTTTAAAACATAGAGTATTCATCGGCTAACATGACCGTCTCTCTGCCGTTATTATCCACAACGTAGATCATGCGAGGGTAGAATGGGTCAAATTTATAGGTGAAATCAAAGGAGATGAGTGTATCGAGATGGTCCTCAGAGAAGCGAAAAGTCAGCTTCCCTTCGTTATTGATCAATTCGAAGCGAATCAGGTTATTCAGGGGAAAGACATCTTTAAGGAAGTTGTCGATAATGTACCAGAAAGTGTCAATCACATCATCTGGCAAGCTAGTGATAACGCCAAAGCTGGCATAGCGACCACGAGTATTGGTAAAAGCCATGAGACTCACTCCTTTCTGGAAACCTAGCTGCGGTAGACCAAATATCAGTCATTTAGTGTGACACAGCAATATTGTTGGTTCTATCATACAAGAAATAAGTAGGAATTGCAAGAAATTGCTTCCTTGCTGGACGGAGGTATTTTGAGAAAGAGAGCAAGAAAAAAGAGCTTGCGCTCTTTGACAACTTTATCGATTCTTTAGTTCAACATAACGTTTGTACCAAATTTTCACATAAGCATCGGAGAAGGGACCGCGTTCGTTGTTGATCCAGTCAACCAGAATCTTAACGTTTTCCTTGAGAATGAAATCCAAATCATCCGAATAGTTCATTTGCCTTTTATGACGCTCATACTCTTCCACATCAAGCAGCCGTTTTTCTCCGTCTGTGAAGACCTTGACATCTAAATCATAGTCGATGTACTTGAGGGCTTCGTTGTCCAGATAGTAGGGGCTGGCAAGGTTGCAGTAGTATGAAGTGCCATTGTCACGAATCATGGCAATGATATTAAACCAATATTTCTTATGAAAATAGACAATGGCAGGCTCTCGTGTTACCCAACGCCGGCCATCACTTTCTGTTACCAGTGTGTGGTCATTAACGCCAATAATGGCATTTTCTGTTGTCTTTAGTACCATGGTATCTCGCCAAGTGCGGTGAAGATTCCCATCATGCTTATAACTTTGAATTGTAATAAAGTCGCCTTCTTTGGGAAGTTTCATAACCTACCAACTTTCTACAATTTTTAAGTTTATCCTCTTTATTGTAACATATTTTCATAAAAATGCCTAAGTTTTCATAGAAAATCTTAAAGATATTCTCTCAGAGCGCTGGCAATGTCCGAAAAATCATAGCCTTTGCGGGCCAAAGCTTGGGTCAGACGCTGTTTTAAGTCATAGCCGTCGTACTTTTTGGAGTACTTGCGGTATTGCTTGTCTAGCTCTTTGTAGAGCAGCTCTTGTTGGTTTTCTTGGTCTTCTTCGATGTCTAAATGTTGATAAGCCTCTTTGGCTTGTCCATAGGAAAATCCTTTGTTTATCAGGGCTTGGAGAATTTTATCTTGCAGCGCCTTGCTGGGAAGCTTGCCTTGGTATTTTTTGAGCAATTTTTCGGCAACTCGTTCAGCTACTTCAGCGAAATCAAATTGTCTTAGCTCTTCTTCGATAATAGTGCTAGAAATCCCTTTTTGACTGAGTTTTTGCTTGAGAACAAAAGCGCCCTTGTCGCCAGTGAGAAGGTTGGATTGAATAAAAGAATTGGCATATTTTCTGTCGTTGATCCAATTTTCTTTTTTCAAAGCGTCTAAAACCTGGCTGATAATTTCTGGCTGGATATCGTTCTGGGTCAGATAGTCCTTGACTTCCTTGGCAGTTCTTTGCTTGAAGGAGAGATGGTAGAGGGCTAGATTTTTGCCGTAGGAGAATTGGGCATAGTGTTGAATTTCTGATAGCTCCTGCTCTGTGATTTCCATTCCTTTAGACAGCATGAAGCGGACAATGGTGTCTTCGGTGATATAGAGCTTTTTACTATCGTCCATCTCCAAGAGGTAGAGTCTTTTCTTCTTTTCGATTTTTGTGATTTTCATAGAGAATTTTGGTAAAGTCCTTTCTTTTAGCCAAATGCTTCAAAGGCAGCAATCAAGCGCAGCTTGTCTGTATCAACATTCTTCCGGCCATAGTAGTCGAGAAAGAGCTCTGCATATTGAGGGTCAGATAAATTATAAGTAAGGGACCAGATCGCCCAGTAAAGGTCAATGTGGTGATCGCTAAAGCCTGCGAGTCCAACGTCAATGAAGCAGGAAAAGTTTGCTGCGTCTTTCAGAATGAAATTGGGCAAACAGGCGTCTCCGTGAATCAAGGCGTCCGCTGTTAGTAGATGTCCCTGTTCTTGGATAAGTTGATATGCTTCCTTACGGCTTTGGATGTGAAATTGAGGCAGCAAGGCTTTTTGATAAAAGCAACCTTTCTGATAATTTTCCTCTGCCTGCTCTTTATAGTGTTGGAGGCGATGCTGGATTGGGAAATGCTGGGGTTGGATGCTGTGAAGTTTTTTGAGTGCGGCAGCCATTGTTTGGCAAAGCTCTTCTGGCTGTTGAAGAAAGGCTAGGGCGTCCTTGCCCTCGGCTTCTCTAGTCAGCAGGTAGTCATGATCTGCTGATAGGTAGTGAGTGACAGGCACACCGAGTTCTTGCTTCTCAAACCATTTGGCAAGTGTGGCTTCTTGGGCTAACTGGCCTTTTTGGTCAATTTTCAAATAATAGCCCGTATCGGCATAGAAAACACGGGCACTTGAATGTGAGGAGCTGTCGTAAAAGTTGGCTCCCTCTAGATAAGTTCGGATTTGCTCAGGGAAATGGACTAGTGGAAGGGATATTTTTTCTGCTTTCATACTTTTATTGTAACATATTCTCAACGAATCGACTCTAGCATGGTATAATAGAGGCATGAATGTAAAAGTGAAGCAAAGAATCCCTCTCAAAATCAAGAAAATGGGAATCAATGGGGAAGGGATTGGATTTTATAAGAAAACGCTGGTCTTTGTGCCGGGGGCTTTGAAGGGCGAAGAAGTTTACTGTCAGGTGACCAAGGTGCAGCGGAATTTTATCGAGGCCAAGCTCCTCACAATCAACAAACGGTCAAAATTTCGGGTGGAAGCGCCGTGTGAGATTTATGAAAGCTGCGGAGGCTGTCAAATCATGCACCTCCACTATGACAAGCAGTTGGAATTTAAGGAAGACTTGCTGCGTCAGGCTCTGAAAAAGTTTGCGCCAGCTGGCTACGAAAATTATGAAATCCGTCCGACCATTGGTATGCAGGAGCCGCTCTATTATAGAGCCAAGCTGCAGTTTCAGACTCGGAAATTTAAGGATGAGGTCAAGGCAGGGCTCTATGCCCAGAATTCCCACTATCTGGTCTCGCTGAAAAACTGTCTGGTTCAGGACAAGGTAACGCAGGCTATTGTCAATAAGGTAGCTCGGCTTTTAGGTAAATACAGACTGCCCATCTACGATGAGCGCAAGACAACTGGAGTGCGTACCGTCATGATTCGCAGAGCCAGAAAGACGGGTCAGGTGCAGATGATTTTTGTAACAGGGCGCAAGCTAGATTTTTCTCTAGTCGTTCGAGACCTAGTGGCTGAATTTCCTGAGTTGGAGACAGTGGCGGTTAATTATCATACGAGCAAGTCCAGTGAGATTTACGGGGATAAGACAGAGATTATCTGGGGCGAGGAGGCTATCCAAGAAGGAGTGTTGGATTATGAGTTCTCCCTGTCGCCTCGGGCTTTCTATCAGCTCAATCCTGAGCAGACAGAGGTGCTCTATGGGGAGGCGGTTAAGGCGCTGGATGTGACGGAAGAAGACCATTTGATTGACGCCTATTGCGGAGTGGGGACCATCGGCTTTGCCTTTGCTAAAAGGGTTAAATCTTTGCGGGGCATGGACATCATCCCTGAAGCGATTGAAGATGCTAAACGCAATGCGAAACGAATGGGATTTGATAATACGCTCTACGAGGCTGGAACGGCAGAGGAGATTATTCCTCGCTGGTATGCTGAGGGCTATCGGGCGAATGCCTTGATTGTCGACCCGCCGCGAACGGGTCTTGACGATAAGCTGCTGGAGACGATTGTCCGCTATGCACCTGAAAAGATGGTCTACGTTTCCTGCAATGTTTCAACTCTGGCTCGGGATTTGGTCAAACTCTGTCAGGTCTACGATGTCCACTACATCCAGTCGGTTGATATGTTTCCACATACCGCTCGGACGGAAGCAGTAGTGAAATTGGTCAAAAAAGACAAGTAAAAGAGCGATTTATTTAGAAACAAGCCTAAATGAACAGCAAAAGAGGCTGGGACAAAAGTCCTAGCCTCTCAATTGTCTTTGGATTATCGAGCAAGACGCAGTGGTTGAGTGGGCTCTACTACGCTGATTTCATCAGCTTTTATAGCCCTACTCAACTGTGCGGAGGTGGGACGACGAAATCGAATTCTAACGAATTACCGATTTCTGTCCCACTCTCTTTTGAGTTAGAGGATTATAGCTTGATTTCAGTGTTTTGGAGAACCTTTTGGGCATCGGCAACGATTGTGTCGAGGATTTCTTTACATGGACGAATTTCCTTGACTAAGCCTGCGATTTGGCCACTCATCATAGAGCCATGCACGGTATCTCCTTCATAAACAGCTTTAGAAAGAGAACCGATGGTGATTTCTTCGAGTTCATCACGATTGGTGCCCTTGTTTTCTAGTTCGATATAGTGGTCGGTCATTTCATTGCGGATACAACGAACCGGTGCACCAGCAATACGACCAGTAACGGCAGTAGCAGTGTCATTGGCTGCGACAATGGCATCCTTGTAGCCTGCTGAAATTGGGCATTCTTCAGAAGCTAGGAAGATAGTTCCCATCTGAACCCCTTGTGCACCGAGGACAAAAGCGGCAGCGAGACCACGACCATCGGCAACGCCACCTGCAGCGATGACTGGAATATCAACGGAGTCAACAATCTGAGGAATGAGAGCCATAGTATTGGTTTCACCGATGTGGCCACCAGCTTCAGAACCTTCAGCAATCACGGCATCAACTCCGAGCTCTTGCATTTTTTGTGCGTGTTTGACACTGGCAATAACAGGGATTACCTTGATACCTGCCTCTTTCAGATAAGGCATGATGAATTTTGGTGTACCAGCCCCAGTCGTTACGACAGGAACTTTTTCTTCAATGATGACCGTCACAATCTCCTTGATATTTTTCATCATGAGCATGACATTGACGGCAAATGGCTTGTCAGTCAATTTACGCAGTTCACGGATTTCTTCGCGCAACTGCTCACCCGTCATTCCACCTGAAGCAATGATTCCCAGTCCGCCAGCTTCTGAAACAGCTGCCGCCAGTTGGTAGTGGGAAATCTGAGCCATAGCTCCTTGGAAAATAGGGTACTTGATATTCAACAATTTTGTAATAGACATAGGGCAACTCCTTTATTCTGTATTTAAAATCATTATATCACTATAGTAAAGCGTTTTCAATGAAGCTGTAATCTGGCAAAAGCCAGGAGTTTGTGAAAGAAATCTCAGAAATGGTTGATAAGAATAGCCTTTCCTTGTGAAATTAAATTTATCAGTGTCCTTATAACAATAACTTATAGCCTATTAGAATTTGTTATATACTCCAAGCTTGGATTTGAGCAAGTGATGGAAAGGATTTTTATTGGACGCATCTTTTGTGATATAATAATAAAAAATACACGGAGGTAGGGCATATGGATAATGTGATTGATTTGTCTATTCCAGTGGCAGAAGTGATTGAGAAGCAGCCTGAAGTTTTAGATGTCTTGGTCGAGTTGGGCTTTAAGCCTCTGGCCAATCCTGTTATGCGCAATACAGTCGGGCGCGTGGTTTCTATCAAAAAAGGAGCCAGCATGAACGGTATTGACCTGAATAAAATCAAGCAAACTCTGGAATTGAACGGCTATGAAGTGGTGGGGATTTAGAAATGGCTACTGAACGCATTGAAGTCCTCAAGTCTATCTTGCTAGATTTACATAATGGAGCTTCAGCAGAGTCCGTTCAGGAGCTTTTCAACGAGTATTTTGCTGGTGTGTCCGCTATCGAAATCAGCCTGATGGAGCATGAGCTGATGAACTCGGATACGGGAGTGACTTTCGAAGATGTCATGTCCCTCTGCAATGTCCATGCCAACCTCTTTAAAGGTGCCATTCAGGATGTGGAGGTGGCTGATACCGACCATCCAGGCCATCCTGTTCAGATCTTCAAACAGGAAAATTTAGCGCTGCGGGCTGCCCTTATGCGGGTTCGCAGGCTCCTATCCACCTATGAAAGTACAGAAGATGAGGAGCTTCTTCCTGAAATCCGCAAGGGACTCCAGCGCCAGCTGGGTTTGGTGGGGCAGTTTGATATACACTATCAGCGCAAGGAAGAGCTTATGTTTCCTATCATGGAAAGCTACGGTCACGATTCGCCGCCCAAGGTCATGTGGGGAGTAGATGACCAGATTCGCGAACTTTTCCAAGAGGCTAAGATTGCTGCAGAGCAACTGCCGGATACTTCGATTCAAGAGGTCAAGGACAAGTTTGAGGTTTTTGCTGCTGAGTTTGAAGCTATGATTTTCAAGGAAGAATCCATCCTTCTCATGATACTCCTTGAGTCCTTTCATCAGGATGACTGGCTCAAGATTGCTGAGGAGAGTGATGCTTATGGCTATGCTATCATTAAGCCGACGGAGAAATGGATTCCTGCGCGGCGCTCATTCTCGGAGGAGGAAGCTGGGAATGCTGCTGATGAAGGAAGCGAAGCGCCAGCAAGCACAGAGCAGACTAGTGATGGCAGATTTGAGCAGGTCATTGATACGCCAGATGGTCAGGTCACCATTTCCTTTAAGCCTAAGGAAAAGAAGGAGCAAGCCTTTAATCGGGAGTCCCAGCAGCCTTTTGGCCATGGCTATCTGTCGGTGACGGAGGCCAATCTGATTTTGGACCATCTGCCCATGGAGATTACCTTTGTCAATAAGGACGATATTTTCCAGTATTATAATGACAGTGTGCCGGCGGACGAGATGATTTTCAAGCGGACGCCGTCCCAGATAGGGCGCGATGTCGAGCTCTGTCACCCGCCCAAGTTTTTGGATAAGGTCCGGCGGATTTTCAAAGCTCTGCGCGAGGGAGAGCGGGACAAGTTTGAGATGTGGTTCAAGTCGGAATCGCGGGGCAAGTTTGTCCATGTGACCTATGCGGCGGTGCGGGATGAGGCCGGTGAATTTCAAGGGGTGCTGGAGTATGTACAGGACATTCAGCCCTTCCGTGATATTGACAGTGATTTTTACCGAGATTTGGACTAGGTATTTGCAGTTAGAAAGTGAGAAAAATGAGTTACGAACAGGAATTTTTACAGGAGTTTGAAGCTTGGGTCAAGACCCAGGTCATGATTAATGAGATGGCCCTCAAGGAGAGTCAGGCAGTCTACGAGGCGGACCAGGACGAGAGGGCCAAGGAAGCGGCTATTCGCTATGAAAGTCGTCTAGATGCTTACCAGTTCCTTTTAGGAAAATTCGCCAACTATCAGGCGGGCAAAGGATTTCACGACCTGCCAGATGGACTTTTGGGTGAGAGAAATTATTGATTTTTCGCTGGAAAGGTGATAGAATAGGTTCATCAGAGGTGTTTTGAGTCAAGCATTTTACAGAAAGTGGCGGTGCTGAGAAGTCCACAAATGTGTCAAAACTGGTTGCTGATGGATGAAAAATTGAAATACAAGTGTCTTTTTGTTTCCTTTTAGGACTAGGCAAGGAGCTGCAGGCTATACTAGCGTATGCCAAAGCGACTTAACGCCGTCATAAAAGAGAAAGAATAAGAGAAAAGTTGCGGGCGCTTGCCCGAAATTGGGTGGTACCGCGGATAAACACATTCGTCCCTTTCTAGTCTGACTAGGAAGGGATTATTTTTATGTTGCGGAAAGGAGGTTTGAATGAAACTTCTTGAATCTTATAATGGTAAAGAGTTGCCAAGGTTGGAAACTGAGCATTTGATATTGCGTCAGAGAACGGCAGATGATGTGGAGGATATGTTTGCTTATGCTAGTCTGCCTGAGGTCTGTTATCCAGCTGGCTTTCCTCCTATAGATAGCTTGGAAGCAGAGCGTGACTATTTTGAAAATCTAGAAAAGAAGGAACTTCCGTCTGGCTATGGCATTACAGTTAAGGGGGATGACCGAGTCATTGGCTCTTGTGACTTCAATCATCGCCATGAAGATGATGTCTTTGAAATTGGCTACCTCCTGCATCCAGATTATTGGGGGAAGGGTTATGTGCCAGAAGCCGTCAGTGCTTTGATAGAAGTCGCTTTTACCATTCTTAAACTCCACAAGGTTGAAATTCGATGCTTTGATTACAATAAACAAAGTCAGCGAGTTGCAGAAAAACTTGGCTTTACCCTTGAAGCTCGCATCCGGGACCGCAAAGATGCCCAAGGCAATCGCTGTGCAGAGTTGGCTTATGGCTTGCTGAGGAGTGAGTGGGAGGTGCAGAAATGAACTTGACTATTGAACAAATCGCCTCTATTATTAGTGCAGTTGGGATAAGCACAATCGTTAGTGCTATAATCGCATTCGTTCAAAATAATAAAAAGAACAATCTAGATTTTGTTACAAAAGAACGGTCAGAATGGCGAAAAAAATTAAAAGAAATATTATCAGAATTAAGAGATGATACTAAAAAAGAGTCTGCCATAATCAAGTTGAAATCAGAAATAAATCCATATGGGAAGGATATGGAGTTAAAGAATACAAAGCCCTATTATATGAAAGATGGTCACATTTGGGATTTACTAGATAATGAGGGAGAAATTGATTTTGATAGGTTAGCATTCTATATTGAATTGCTATTAAAATTTGATTGGGAACGTTCTAAAATAGAAGTAAGTTATAATCCTATTAAGGTGATCAATCGAGTGCTAAATTTCCTTTTGTTTTTTTCATCTCTTTATTGTATTTATCTAGTATCTATTAATTTTTTGAGTAACGAAACTAATATCCTATATGCAATAAATCTTGCAATAAGTATTGTTGCGTTTATTTTAATTTTAGTACAGCCATTTATAACAGATGCTATTATTTCAAATCCACCTGAAGAGCAAAAACAACAAATGTGGTTATTTTTTATATTATATGCGTTACCGCATATTTGTATAACATGGAATCTAATCTATAAATTTAATTTAGATACACCGTTTTACTTTATTAGTGTTATATTAATTTTTGTGTATGAAAAATTATATTTATATCTACTTTATACTTATGAATATACCTATGTTAAAGAAATAAAGAGATATTTAAGAATAAAAAGTAAAAAAGGTTAATGAGCATCCTATTTTACTTTATAGATATAGAAAAAATAGGAAACGAATTGTTAAAGAAAAATGGATAAGGAGAACACACATGTCTAAAGAACTTTCACCTAAATACAATCCAGCCGAGGTTGAGGCTGGTCGTTACCAAAAATGGCTTGATGCCGATGTTTTCAAGCCTTCAGGCGATCAAAAGGCTAAGCCTTATTCGATCGTGATTCCGCCACCAAACGTTACAGGTAAACTCCACCTTGGTCACGCTTGGGATACGACTTTGCAGGATATCATCATCCGTCAAAAACGCATGCAAGGCTTTGATACCCTTTGGCTTCCTGGTATGGACCACGCGGGGATTGCAACTCAGGCTAAGGTTGAGGAGCGCTTGCGTGGTGAGGGCATTTCCCGCTATGACCTCGGTCGTGAGAAATTCCTAGATAAAGTCTGGGAATGGAAAGACGAATATGCGACGACCATCAAGGAACAATGGGGCAAGATGGGCCTCTCTGTGGACTATTCTCGTGAGCGTTTCACTCTTGACGAAGGTTTGTCAAAAGCCGTTCGCAAGGTTTTTGTCGAGCTTTACAAGAAAGGCTGGATCTACCGTGGTGAGTTTATCATCAACTGGGACCCAGCAGCTCGCACAGCCCTTTCCGATATCGAGGTAATCCACAAGGACGTGGAAGGTGCCTTCTACCACATGAACTACATGCTGGAAGACGGCTCACGCGCTCTTGAAGTTGCGACCACTCGTCCTGAGACCATGTTTGGGGACGTTGCCGTTGCGGTCAATCCAGAAGACCCTCGCTACAAGGACTTGATTGGTCAAAACGTAGTCCTTCCAATCGCTAATAAGTTAATCCCAATCGTTGCGGATGAACATGCAGACCCTGAGTTTGGTACAGGTGTCGTGAAAATCACACCTGCCCACGATCCAAACGACTTCTTGGTTGGTCAACGCCACAACTTGCCACAAGTCAATGTTATGAACGACGACGGAACTATGAATGACTTGGCCTTCGAATTTGCCGGCATGGATCGTTTTGAAGCACGCAAGGCAGTCGTTGCCAAGTTGGAAGAAATCGGTGCCCTCGTTAAAATCGAAAAACGTGTCCACAGTGTTGGTCACTCAGAACGTACAGGTGTTGTGGTTGAGCCACGCTTGTCTACGCAATGGTTCGTCAAGATGGACCAATTGGCTAAGAATGCCATTGCTAACCAAGATACAGAGGACAAGGTAGAATTCTACCCACCTCGTTTCAATGATACCTTCCTCCAATGGATGGAAAACGTCCACGACTGGGTAATTTCTCGTCAGCTCTGGTGGGGTCACCAAATCCCTGCTTGGTACAATGCTGAGGGAGAAATGTATGTCGGCGAAGAAGCTCCAGAAGGCGACGGTTGGACTCAGGACGAAGACGTCTTGGACACTTGGTTCAGTTCTGCCCTTTGGCCATTCTCAACTATGGGCTGGCCTGATGTCGATTCAGAAGACTTCAAACGTTACTTCCCAACTTCAACTTTGGTAACAGGTTACGACATCATCTTCTTCTGGGTATCTCGTATGATCTTCCAATCCTTGGAATTCACTGGCCGTCAGCCATTCCAAAACGTCCTTATCCACGGTCTCATTCGTGACGAGCAAGGACGCAAGATGTCTAAATCTCTCGGAAACGGAATTGACCCAATGGATGTCATCGAGAAATATGGTGCCGATGCCCTTCGTTGGTTCCTTTCAAACGGTTCTGCACCAGGACAAGACGTGCGCTTCTCTTATGAGAAGATGGATGCTTCATGGAACTTCATTAACAAGATTTGGAACATCTCTCGCTACATCCTCATGAACAATGAAGGTTTGACCCTTGAGCAAGCAACTGCCAATGTCGAAAAAGTTGTCAACAAGGAAGCTGGTAATGTTACTGACCGCTGGATTCTCCACAACCTCAATGAAACCATCGGCAAGGTCACTGAGAACTTCGACAAGTTTGAGTTTGGTGTGGCTGGTCACATCCTCTACAACTTCATCTGGGATGAGTTTGCGGACTGGTACGTTGAGTTGACCAAGGAAGTCCTTTATAGCGACAACGAAGAAGAGAAAGTCATCACACGTTCTGTTCTCCTTTACACTTTGGACAAGATTCTTCGTCTCCTCCACCCAATCATGCCATTCGTGACAGAGGAAATCTTTGGGCAAATCTCAGAAGGCTCTATCGTAACAGCAGAATACCCAACTGTCAACCCAGCATTTGAAGACCTTGCGGCTCACACTGGTGTCGAAAGCCTCAAAGACTTGATCCGTGCTGTACGTAATGCGCGTGCGGAAGTAAACGTAGCACCAAGCAAGCCAATCACCATTCTCGTGAAAACTAGCGATAGCGACTTGGAAGCCTTCTTTAATAGCAATGTCAACTACATCAAGCGTTTCACAAATCCAGAGCACTTGGAAATTGCATCAGCTATCCCTGCACCTGAACTCGCGATGTCAAGCGTCATCACAGGAGCAGAAATCTACCTACCACTCGCAGACCTCCTCAATGTCGAAGAAGAACTGGCTCGCCTCGACAAGGAACTAGCTAAATGGCAAAAAGAACTGGATATGGTCGGTAAGAAGCTCTCTAACGAACGCTTCGTAGCCAATGCCAAACCAGAAGTCGTCCAAAAAGAACGCGACAAACAAGCCGACTACCAAGCTAAGTACGACGCGACCGTAGCGCGGATTGATGAGATGAAAAAGTTGGTTAAATAAACATAGGAACCTCGGCAATTTGCTGGGGTTTTTGGTATAATAGACATAATAATTATGAACAGAGAATATAAAGTGATGGGTCAACAAAACTTTTTAAAAAAAATGGTGTTTACTACACTAGTAAATCATTAGCGAAAACTATGATTGATTGTTTAAATATTGATTATACAAAAGAGTTTACAATAATTGAACCTGCTGTTGGAGAGGGACATATTTTTTATTTAATTGTTGAAGAGTTCCTAAAAAAGAATCAAAATAAATGTCGAGAAAAAATAAAAAAGAAATTGGAAAATAACTTTTCTGCATTTGATATTAGAGAAGACGCAATTAAACTATGTATTTCGAGACTTGATAAATTGGTTAGTAAATATTACAATGATCTATCAGTAAATTGGAATATTTATATTTTTGATGCATTAGATTACTATCAAAAATTTGATAAACAAAAAAATACGATTATGTTATTAGTAATCCTCCATATATTTCAAGAAAAAATATGGGCAAATATATGGTTGATAAACTAAAAAAACATAGTGAATTTTGTAATCGATTTAACTTTGATATCTATTATTATTTCTTTGAGTTAGGACTATCTCTTTGGAATAAAAAAGGAAAAATAAGTTATATTACTCCAAATAATTATTTGAGAGCTAGAGGTGCTGAAACACTACTTCAAACATTAATCTCTAATAAATACATTGAAAAAATAATTGATTATGGTGATTTATTGAATTTTGAAGATGCAACAACATATACAGCAATCACGGTTATTTCTAATAAAAATGCTAATTTAGAGATTGTAAGTTCAAACAATACTAAATTAAAGAGTTTTTCATATGATGAACTGTATAAAAAAGAAATTTATTATCTATATGATGAAAAATTTATGTATGAAGGAGGAGACTCCGTCTTACTGGGAGAAATAGCAGATATAAAAAATGGTTTAGCTACCCTACAAGATAGTGTATTTATTATTGCTGAAGAAGATATAGTTGATGATTTGGAAGATAATTATGTTATAGAAAAAAATCTAGACATTATCTTATTGAGAAAGCTATTTTAAAAAAAGGAGTGCGAGTTTCTAATCTTAATAAAAAATATTATACAATCTTTCCCTATGATGATAGAAATCAGAAAATAATTACAATTAGTGAACGTTATCCATGTACTTATGACTATTTAAGAAATGAGTTAAATGATTCTTTTCAAGAAAAGTATGGTATTTATTTTGGTCGGACTCAGGGAATGTTGAATTACTATTCTCAAAAAATTATAATACCGAAGGTTGCCAATTTAGAAGATGTTCCATTTAAACAAATTGATTTTGGTTTTGTATTGGCTGGTATTTCAATTGTATTTTTAAGGGATCTGAGTCAGGCATCTTATAATAGAATTCTAAAATATTTAAATTCAAAACTTGTAGTCGATTATTTAAAAAGAATATCTAAGAACTATTCATCAGGATATAAAAATATAAGCACTAACGATCTAAAAAAATTAGAATCCCAATTAAGTTATTTGATGAGGAGTAAAAAATGGGTGATAAACTTAACTATATCGTTGAAGATAATATTATTGCAGAGGTTTTAGGTAGAAATAATTTCTCAACAAAAGAATCTGCTATTTTAGAATTAATAAAAAATGCTTATGATGCCGGGGCTAGTAAGTTAAACTTAATTTTCAAAAAATCTGAGGATACAGGACGTTTAATGCTTGAAATAATAGATGATGGTTCTGGAATGGATGAAAATGATATCAGGCAAGCTTGGATGCATGTTGGTAAAAGTACCAGAGACTATAAAGATTCTGATACGGGACGGATTCTTGCTGGATCAAAAGGAATTGGAAGGTTTGCTTTAGCTAGATTAGGTGAATCGGTTGATATGTTCACTAAAAAAAATTGGGAGTTGGTTATCACTGGAAAACCAATTGGAATGGTTCAGAGATTGATATTGATTATAATCTAGCTAGTCAAGGAACTAAAATTCAAATAAATGAATTAAGAGATAAATGGTCATCAAAAAGTATCAAACCGTTAAAAAACTATATAAGTAAGACTTATAGAGATAGTAAAATGAAAATTTCTATAATGTTTTTAGTAGAGAATGGAGAAAGTTTAGAGGAGGAGACTGAGTTAATTTGGACAAATCCTAAAATTGGGGAAAATTATCTTGAATCTATTGCAATCAATTATAATTCTAAGAATAAGATACTTTCTGGTCAAGTACTTTCAGATGAATTTAATGATTCTGTTATGAAAATGACAAACAAGAATATAAAAGAGTATTTGTTTAAACAAAATATGATTGACGAGTTAAATAAAGAAATCTCCGAATTAATAATTGAAGAAGAAGATATTGAAAAAGAAAATATAACAGAGCAAATGATTGCAGATTTATTAGAGGAAGTAGGTTCTTTTGAAGGTCAATTATATTTTAGTTTAAATAATGTTAGTCAAGTAGATAAAGAAAAATATGAATATAAATACACATCATTATCAAATAGATTTAACATCGGGGTAATTTTATATAGAAATGCTTTTAGTATAGATTCTTTTGAGGGTAGAACAGACTGGTTAGAGCTTGGCAAACGTTCTGCTTCCTCACCAGCAGCTGCTTCACATCCAACAGGTTCTTGGAGAGTTCGTCGAAATCAATTATCAGGTTACATTATAATTGATAAAGAAGAAAATTCTCATATTGAAGATATTTCAAATAGGCAGGGTATTGTTCAAAATATTCATTTTATTATTTTAAAGAAAATCATTGATAGTGCTTTAAAGGAATTTGAAAGTTATAGACAATCTATAATTAGAGATATTAGAAAAATAAAAGATAAAGAAAATCGAACATCCGTTATAAAAGAAGTTAATATTGAAAATAAAATTGATAGTTTTATTGAACAAAGTAAATCCATAGAAGAATTAACTATTGAAGATTTAGTTGAAGTGAAAAACAAACTCTCAGAGTATAAAAATAAAGTTAACGATATCACATCTGAAAAACTGGAAGTGGAAGAAAATTATCGCTATGAAGCACAGTTGTTAAATGTTCTTGCTACTTTACAATTAAAAATAAGTTCGTTAAGCCATGAATTACATAATAATAGGAATACAATTGCTGCAAATCCTGAAAAAATTGAAGAAGCTTTAAAAAGAAAATATAATTGGGAGGAACTTGAGTCTGAAATGCCAAGTAGTAGGAATATTCCATTATTATTAAAAAATCTTGAAAAAGATTTAGAAAAAGTTTTGGATCTCTCTGATACTATTATAGATGAAAATAAAAAAGAAAGATTCGAGCCACGAGAATATAGTTTAGAAGTTCTTGTGGAGGAGATAGTTGAAAAATGGAAAACTCAATATAATTGGGTTAACTTTAAAACTAATTGCACCGGCGAAGATATCATAATAATATCTTACGATTATTTAATGATCATACTCGATAACTTAATTCTTAATAGTGTGCAGGTGAATGAATATAGAAAAGAATTAGAAATATCGATTGATTTCGATTACAATAAAGGGAAACTACTACTTGAATATTCTGATAATGGCAAAGGGCTTGATAAAAAATATAAAAATAATCCGTTGAAAATATTAAATGTTCACGAAGGCACTAGAGAAGATGGGCATGGTTTAGGGATGTGGATGGTGAACAACACAGTCTATAAACTTAATGGTAATATTAGTATTGATGGAGAAACAAACGGATTTAATTTAAAAGCAGAAATGAATATATAAAAATTATTAGTGAGGGTATGATATGACACAACAGATTAAGTTGATATATGTGGATGATAAGCTAGATCCGTTATTAGTTGATTATCTATATGATTTTAGAAAAGATGACATAATAATCGTTTATAATGAAATCCAATTTGATAGTAGTAGTAGAAATTATGAATCATTATTAACTGACAGCAGAGTTTTAGAGTCTGATATTATTGTTATTGATTCTAAGTTGTTCGAGAATGAATATGCAGAATCTGGTTCAAAATTTACTGGCCAAGAATTTAAATTGGTTTTAAGAATTTTAAATCCTTTTATAAAAGTAATTGTAATAACTCAAAATAGAGACTTAGCAAATTATGGGGTTTTAAACAAATTTGCTACTTCTAAAGGTAATGCTTCTCAAGATAATGCTAATGATTTTTATAATAAATCCTTAAAGCCTACAATAGAAGAAGCAATAAAAGAAATAGTAGAGATGAGAAGAATTGGGGAGGAGTTGGAATTAAACAAAGGTGCTTATGATGGATCGTTGATTGTTGAAAAAACACAAAATTTACTTAATAAAATAACATCGTATAGAGAATTGACAGACGAAAAAATCGATGAGCTAATAGATATCATAAAGAAGGAAGTATTGGAGAATAGAGATGAGTGATTATCGATTTGTGGGAGAAGAAGAAGCTGACGTTGCAAAAATTATTCAAGAAAAAAATCGATTAGCATATAAAATCGATAAACGAACAATCAAAGATGACAATCTGGGGAAACATTATGATAAAATCAAAAATAAATGTTCTAATTATTATGAGACTTTTCAAGAAATTTATCATCAAAAATGTGGCTACTGCGGTGTTTCAGTCGCTATAAATTCAGCACCTCAATATGAGTTAGATCATTTTATTAATGAATTAAAAAAACATCTCCAAATGGAAAATCTGTAGATCATATCGAAAATCTTATATTTGCTTGTCGAAATTGCAATCAAGCAAAAAAAGAATTTGATACAAGAAAGATTATTGATATAGTACACCCTGATGGGGAAAATATAAAAAAAGTTTTTGAACGAGATCAATATTATAAAATAGTTATCTCTCAAGAATATTTAAACAATGAGGAGGTTAAATCATTCTATAGTAAAATGAAATTCGACTACGCATATAGGAAATTAGATTATCTATTGTTGAACCTTTACTTTTCTAAAAATGATAAAATAGATAAAATTTATAAAAGATTATTAGAACTTAGAAATAGTTTTCCAAGTTTGAATAAATTACAATAATATTTTAGAAAACAAGTCACTACCTAATGAATTCTGTCAGTTCGAATAAACCAACGAGTTCAGAGTGCATGTAGAAATGAATCTGACGTCATAACTCCTAACTTATTCCATATAACTTTTTAACTTTATAGTTTAAAGGCTCTAGGGTTTCTGTGATGGATAAAACCATTGTAGAAATTCTGGCGTCTATTTTTTCTCCTCCCAAATCCACACTTGTGTTATAATATTGTCAGTAAAAGAGAAAGTAGGAGCGTGTATGAAAACTCCATTTATCAGTCGTGAGCGCTTGGCGGAGCTGACAGCGCAGTTTCCAACGCCTTTTCATTTGTATGATGAGAAGGGGATTCGAGCGAGAGCACGGGCTTTGCATGAGGCTTTTGCTTGGAATGCTGATTTTAAGGAATATTTTGCTGTCAAGGCGACACCGAATCCTGCTATTTTAAAAATCCTCAAGGAAGAGGGCTGTGGGGTGGACTGTGCCAGCTATGTGGAGCTGATGATGAGCCAAAAGCTGGGCTTTGCTGGGGATGAGATTATGTTTTCGTCCAATAATACGCCAGCTGAGGAATTTCGTCTTGCTCGGGAGTTAGGAGCGAACATCAATCTAGATGCCTATGAAGACGTGGCTTTCTTGAAGGAAGTGGCTGGGATTCCCAAGGTGATTTCTTGCCGCTATAATCCCGGCGGTGTCTTTGAACTGGGGACTAGTATCATGGATCATCCGGAGGAAGCTAAGTTTGGCATGACTAAGGACCAGCTGATTCAGGCCTTCAAAGACCTCAAGGAGCTGGGAGCGGAAAAATTTGGCATCCATGCCCTCCTGGCCTCCAATACTGTCAGCAATGACTATTATCCAGCACTGGCGCGGCAGCTGTTTGAGTTGGCGGTAGAGGTCGTGGAAGCGACGGGGGTTGAGTTGGATTTTATCAATCTGTCTGGCGGTGTCGGAGTTAACTACCAGCCTGAAGGCGAGGAAAATGATATTATGATCATCGGTCAAGGAGTTCGTCAGGCCTATGAGGAAATCCTGACACCAGCTGGTCTGGGGCAGGTCAAGATTTTCACTGAGCTGGGGCGCTTTATGCTGGCTCCTTTCGGTCTCTTGGTGACCAAGGTGACGCACAAAAAGCAAACTTATCGGACTTATCTGGGAGTGGATGCTTCTGCGGTCAATCTCCTGCGTCCCGCTATGTATGGAGCTTATCACCATATTACCAATATGGATCGGACAGAAGGACCGACGGAGATTGTTGATGTGGTCGGTAGCCTCTGTGAAAACAACGACAAATTTGCCATCCAGCGGGAGTTGCCTGTCAGTCAGATTGGCGATACACTGGTCATTCATGATACTGGTGCCCACGGCTTCTCCATGGGTTACCAATATAATGCCAAGCTGCGCTCTAGCGAGATTCTCCTAGAGGAAAATGGTCAGGCTCGCATGATTCGCCGGGCAGAGAGGCCAGAAGATTATTTCGCGACTCTCTATGGCTTTGATTTTGAAAAATAGAGATAATTTGGTATAATTAAGAGTAATGTAAAAAATGAAACAGGAGTTCGGATTATTATGAATACATTGTTAGCAATTTTATTGATTATGCTGGCTTTCTTTGGTGGGATTTTGCTTGGTATGTACTTGCTTCGCCGTCAGGTCGAAAAGGAATTTGCGGAAAACCCACGTCTCAATGTAGAAGCGGTGCGGATGTTGCTCAGTGCCAATGGTCAAAAACCAAGTGAAGCACGTGTTCAACAAGTTTACCGTCAAATCATCAACCAACAAAAAGCAGCAGCAGCTAAAAATAAAAACAAAAAATAAGCTTCTCTCAGCCGCCCTTTGGTGGCAGACGGAGATTTCTATATAAAAAATGGGGATTTGGGCTAGGCTTCCAATCCCTTGTTTTAGAAAGAAGACTGTATGGATAACCGACCGATTGGATTTTTAGACTCTGGGGTGGGCGGTCTGACTGTTGTCCGTGAATTGATGCGGCAACTCCCCCATGAGGAAGTGGTTTATATAGGTGATTCGGCTCGGGCTCCATATGGTCCTAGGCCGGCGGAGCAGATTCGGGACTATACTTGGCAGTTGGTCAATTTTCTCTTGACCAAGGATGTTAAGATGATTGTCATTGCCTGCAATACTGCCACAGCTGTTGTCTGGGAGGAAGTCAAGGCTAAGTTGGACATTCCTGTCCTCGGTGTGATTTTGCCCGGAGCTAGCGCTGCCATCAAATCTACGACTGGTGGCAAGATTGGGGTCATCGGGACTCCTATGACGGTTCAGTCCGATATTTATCGGAAAAAGATTGAGGCATTATCCCCTGAGATGGAGGTGCAGAGCTTGGCTTGTCCTAAGTTTGTCCCGCTGGTGGAGTCAAATGAGCTCCAGTCTAGCTTGACTAAAAAGGTGGTCTATGAGACTCTCCATCCTCTAGCGGGCAAGGTGGACACTCTTGTTTTGGGCTGTACCCATTATCCTTTGTTGCGGCCAATTATTCAAAATATGATGGGGCCGAGCGTTAAGCTGATTGACAGCGGAGCTGAGTGTGTACGGGATATTTCTGTCCTGCTCAATTATTTTGAAATTAATCGCAGCCGTGACAAGCACGAACTGAATCATCGTTTTTATACTACAGCCAATGCTAAGAGATTTGCGGAAATCGCAGAAAACTGGCTGAATCTGAAAGTCAATGTGGAGCATGTGACCTTATGACAAAAAACATTTATGAATACAAAGATGCCTCTGACTGGTATGTAGCTGAATGGGGACAGAGTGTCTCTTATAGCGAGTTCGAGCAGGTTCCAGCCGAAGCTTCTGATATTTTAGACCGCTTAGAGAGTATTTTGGCGGAAGAAGAGCTAGGCCTGCCCTTAAATATCACGGTCATTCGCTATGGCTCAGCCTTTCGCTTTTTGACCTTCTTGCTGGATATTTTAAACCAAGAAACGGACCGAAAGTTAGAATTATTGCAGCGCCAAGGAGCCCTTCTCTTGGTTGAAGGGGGCAAATTGCTCTATGTCCATCTGCCGCAGACTGGTATAGATTTACAAGCCTTTCTGGGAGCAAAAGATGTCAAGGATACTCTCTTGATTGCGACTCGAAACGAGGGCAAGACAGCAGAGTTTCGTAAGCTTTTCGGGAAGTTGGGCTACGAGGTAGAAAATCTGAATGACTATCCTGATTTGCCAGAAGTGGCTGAAACGGGTATGACCTTCGAAGAGAATGCCCGCCTCAAGGCTGAAACGATCAGCCAGTTAACTGGCAAAATGGTTTTGGCAGATGATTCCGGCCTGCAAGTGGATGTCTTGGGTGGTCTACCAGGCGTCTGGTCGGCTCGCTTTGCTGGCGTTGGTGCGACAGATGACGAAAACAATATTAAGCTCCTGCATGAGCTGGCCATGGTCTTTGATATTAAAGACCGCTCTGCTCATTTCCACACGACTCTGGTGGTCGCAAGTCCAGATAAGGAATCCTTGGTGGTCGAAGCGGATTGGCCGGGCTACATTGCCCATGAACCCAAAGGCGAAAATGGCTTTGGCTACGATCCTTTGTTCTTGGTCGGAGAGACGGGAAAAACTTCGGCTGAGCTGACAATCGAAGAGAAAAATGCCCAGTCCCATCGTGCGCAAGCAGTGCAAAAATTAATGGAGGTATTTCCAGCATGGCAAAGCAAACAATCATCGTAATGAGCGATTCCCATGGGGACCGTGCCATTGTCGAAGAAATGAAAGATCAGTATCTGGGAAAAGTCGATGCTATTTTCCATGATGGAGACTCAGAGTTACCTTTTGAGGATGAAGTCTGGGAAGGAATTCATGTCGTAGCGGGCAATATGGACTTTTATCCTGGTTATCCAGAGCGGCTGGTGACAGATTTGGATGGGACCATTATTGCCCAGACCCACGGGCACCTTTTCAATATTAACTTTAGCTTCCAAAAGCTGGATCTGTGGGCTCAGGAAGTGGGGGCAGATATTTGTCTCTATGGCCATTTGCATGTTCCAGATGCTTGGATGCAAGGGAAGACTCTCTTCCTTAACCCAGGCTCCATTAGCCAACCTCGTGGCTCAATCAACGAACGTCTCTACGCGAAGGTAGAGATTGATGAAGACCGCTTTAGAATTGATTTTTATACGCGAAATCATGAGCTCTATCCAAGCTTGTCCAAGGAGTTTGCCCGATGATTGCTAAGGAATTTGAAGATTATCTGTTGCAGCATGAGGACACTTTTTTGACACCTGGGGAGAATTTGGCGGTCATGATTGACACGCACAATGTGGATCATGCCATTCTCTTACTTAGCCAGATGACCTATTCACGCATTCCAGTGGTGACTGCGGAGAAAAAGTTCGTTGGCACCATTTCTCTGACGGATATCATGGCTTATCGGATGCAGCATGAGCTGGCAGAGGAAGAGTTTATGTCTATGGACATTGTCCACATGACACGAAAGGATGGTCTGACTGTCGAGCCAGATTACAAGATTGCGGACGTTTTGCACAAGCTGGTGGATGAGTCTTTCCTGCCTGTTGTGGATAAAGAACAACATTTTTATGGCATCATTACTAGAAAGTCGATTTTAAAAGCTGTTAACTCGTTGATGCATACCTTCACGAGTCAGTATGAGATTTCCAAAAAATGAAAGAACAAATCACCCCTTTTTTAGAACAAAAAAATATCTCAGAAAATTCAAAATTAGCCTATTCCTACGATCTGGAGCAATTTGTCAATGAAATCCACAGCAAGGTGACGGAAACCAATTTGCGGATTTATCAAGCCTCTATCAAGGATTTCAAGGCGGCTGTCCAGAAGCGGAAGCTCTCAGCGGTCAATCAATTTCTTTACTATCTTTACGAGAACAAGATGATTGGTGAATTTCACCGCTTGACTCTGCCCAAAGTCGCTATTTCCAAGGAACTGGGAAGCGAGCTGATAGACTTATCAGCCTTTTGGGAAACTTCTGCGGTACCACAAGGCCGGCTGATAGCGCTCTTGATTTTGGAAATGGGGCTCTTGCCAAGTGAAATCCTGCAGGTCAAGGTTGAAGATGTCAATCTTGATTTTCAGGTTTTGCGGATCGAAAAGGCTGGGCAGAAGCGGATTATTAAGATCCCTGAATGTCTGACGAGCGAGTTGGGCGATTATTTGACAGGAACTTATTTATTTGAAAAGAATGGCAAGTCCTATTCGCGCCAATGGGGCTTTCGCCAGTTGGAAGCTTTTTTGATTGAGCAGGGGCAGGCCAGCTTGTCAGCCCAAAGCCTGCGAGAGCAATTTATCCTGCGCCAGCGGGAAAAGGGTGTCGGTATCTATGACATTGCTCGTGATTTGGGCTTGAAGACAGTGATTACATTAGAAAAATACAGATAAGAATGGATATCAAGTTAAAAGATTTTGAGGGGCCGCTAGACTTGTTGCTCCACCTCGTATCCAAGTATCAGATGGATATTTACGATGTGCCTATTACCGAGGTCATCGAGCAATATCTGGCTTATGTGTCTACTTTGCAGGCTATGCGGCTGGAAGTGACGGGAGAATACATGGTCATGGCCAGTCAGCTCATGCTGATTAAGAGTCGCAAGCTCTTACCCAAGGTGGTAGATCAGGTGGATCTGGAAGATGATCTGGAGCAGGATTTGCTGAGTCAGATTGAGGAATATCGGAAGTTCAAGCTGCTAGGCCAGAAAATGTCCCTCCAGCATGAGGACCGTGCTCTTTACTACTCCAAGCCCAAGCTGGAATTGGTCTATGAAGACGCTGAGCTCCTGCATGACAAGACAGCTGTTGATCTCTTTTTGGCTTTTTCCAAGGTGATGACCAAGAAGCAGGAGGAGTTTTCCAAGAGTCATACGACCATTGTGCGAGATGAGTACAAGATCGAGGACATGATGGAAGTAGTGCGCCAGCGCTGTCGGGCTCATAAACGTCTGGCCCTGCAGGATATTTTTGCAGAAACCAAAGATATGAATGAAGTGATTACGCTCTTTTTAGCAACCTTGGAGTTAGTAAAGGTGCAGGAGGTGCAGGTCATTCAGGAGGAAAACTTTGGAAATATTTATTTAGTAGGAAGAAAGAATGAGTAAATTAGCAGAGATTGAAGCCCTGCTTTTTGTGGCGGGGGAAGACGGTCTGAAAGTTCATCAGCTATCAGAAATCCTCTCCTTGCCACCAACCGGCGTCATCCAGAGTTTGGAAAAATTGGCGGAGAACTATCAGGCGAATCCTGACTCCAGCTTGACCTTGCTGGAAACTTCAAAGACCTATAAGTTGGTCACCAAGCCTGAATTTGCTGAGATTTTACGGGAGTATTCGCGAGCGCCAATCAATCAGAGCTTATCCCGAGCTGCACTGGAAACCTTGTCGATCATTGCTTACAAGCAACCCATAACAAGGGTGGAGATTGATGATATTCGTGGGGTCAATTCCAGCGGGGCGATTTCGAAGTTACTAGCCTTTGAGCTGATTCGGGAAGATGGTAAGAAGGAAGTCATTGGCCGTCCCAATCTCTATGTGACGACGGATTATTTCTTGGACTACATGGGCATCAACCATTTGGACGAATTGCCGATTGTGGACGAAGCGGAGCTCATTGCTGAGGAAAGTCAGCTTTTCGGAGAGTGACAAGTTCATTCTATAAGGGACGTTTTCTGAACGATTCCAAGCTTTGAGGGAGGCACCGCTTCCCCTATTTGCCATTTTTCCAGCTGTTAAAGTTGTGAAAATGGTCTTTGTATTTTGTGAAAGGACAATATCGATGAGAATCAATAAATACATTGCCCATGCGGGAATTGCCAGCCGGAGAAAGGCTGAGGAGCTGATCAAGCAGGGGCTAGTAACCGTAAATGGGCAGGTGGTGCGTGAGCTAGCGACGACCATCAAGTCGGGCGACCGAGTAGAAGTAGAAGGCCAGCCTATCTACAATGAAGAAAAGGTCTACTACCTGCTCAATAAACCGCGCGGGGTGATTTCCAGCGTGACCGATGACAAGGGGCGTAAGACAGTCGTTGATTTGCTGCCGCAGGTCAAGGAGCGGATTTATCCCGTTGGCCGACTAGACTGGGATACTTCTGGTGCCTTGATTTTGACCAATGACGGTGACTTCACAGATGAGATGATTCACCCGCGAAATGAAATTGACAAGGTCTATGTGGCGCGTGTCAAGGGTGTGGCCAATAAGGAAGTTCTGCGTCCGCTGACTCGCGGTCTGGTCATTGAGGGCAAGAAAACCAAGCCAGCTGTTTATGAGATTCTCAAGGTCGATCCCGTGAAGAATCGTTCGGTTGTTCAGTTGACCATCCACGAAGGGCGCAATCATCAGGTCAAGAAGATGTTTGAAGCCGTGGGGCTGCCAGTGGACAAGCTTTCACGGACTCAGTTTGGACATTTGGATTTAACTGGCCTCAAGCCAGGTGAAGCACGTCGATTGAGTAAAAAGGAAGTCAGCCAGTTGCATAATTTGGCTGTGACCAAAACTAAGAAAAAATGATTAAGAAAATATTGATAGCGCCGGTTCGTTTTTACCAGCGCTTTATTTCCCCTGCCTTTCCCCCTTCCTGCCGTTTTCGGCCGACCTGTTCCAATTACATGATTGAAGCCATAGAAAAACACGGAGCAAAGGGGCTGTTGATGGGCTTGGCAAGAATTGGTCGCTGCCATCCCTGGTCCGAGGAAGGGGACGATCCAGTGCCGGATCATTTTAGCCTCCGACGAAATAATTCTAAAACAAACTTAGAACGGAAATAGCCTTGTTTCCGTTTTTTGCTAGAGAATAAAGTC
Organism: Streptococcus cristatus ATCC 51100; assembly: GCF_000222765.1. Classification (GTDB taxonomy): domain Bacteria; phylum Bacillota; class Bacilli; order Lactobacillales; family Streptococcaceae; genus Streptococcus; species Streptococcus cristatus. The sequence continues at coordinate 230,524 of NZ_AFUE01000008.1, forward strand.
CAGCCTTAGCAATTACTATCAGCTTTTCAATATTTTTGTTATAATGTTTTTTATGAGAGTTGTTTCAGGGAAGTACGGGGGCAGGCCCCTCAAGACATTAGATGGCAAGACAACGCGACCTACGACAGACAAGGTCAAGGGCGCGATTTTTAATATGATTGGGCCTTATTTTGATGGCGGCCGGGTGCTGGATCTGTATGCAGGCAGCGGTAGTCTGGGGATTGAGGCGGTGTCTCGCGGCATGGAGTCAGCTGTTTTAGTTGAAAAAGATCGGCGGGCGCAAGCTATCGTGGCGGAAAATATTGCCATGACCAAGGAAGCAGCGCGCTTTGAGCTGCTTAAGATGGAGTCGAGTCGAGCGCTGGAGCGGTTGACTGGCCAGTTTGATCTGGTTCTGCTGGATCCGCCCTATGCCAAGGAGCAGATTATTGCGGATATTGAGAAAATGGCGGAGCGCAAGCTCTTGAGCGAGGATATTATGGTTGTTTGCGAGACGGATAAGTCGGTTGATTTGCCAGAAGAAATCGCAGACTTGGGTATCTGGAAGCAAAAAATATATGGAATTTCAAAGGTGACGGTCTATGTCAGATAAAATCGGGCTCTTTACTGGGTCATTTGATCCCATTACTAATGGACATGTGGACTTGATTGAGCGGGCCAGTCGGTTGTTTGATCGCTTGTATGTGGGAATCTTCTACAATCCTCACAAAGCAGGATTTTTTAGCATCCATGCGAAAAAAAGAATGGTTCTAGCGGCTTTGGCGCATTTGGAAAATGTGGAAGTCATCACTTCCCATGATGAATTGGCGGTCGATGTGGCAAAAAGGCTGGGTGTGACTACTCTTGTCCGCGGTTTACGCAACGGTCAGGACTTGGACTATGAAGCTGGCCTGCATTTTTTTAATAAGGAATTGGCACCTGATTTGGAGACCGTATTTCTGCTGAGTCAGCCGGCTTACCGATATATCAGTTCTTCAGCGATGCGGGAATTGATCGCTTTTCAGCAGGATCTTTCTGCCTATGTGCCAGCAAGTGTGATTGAGGAGTTAGAAAAAAAGATGAATAATGACATGACAAATCCGAAAAAGATGACGAAGGAAAATAAACGTGGTTTAACAGTAGTTGGTTGTGCTGGAGTGGCCTCGATTATCGTGCTTGTGCTCTTCCTATTTTCTTTCATTGTTCCATTGCCTTACTATATTGAGGTGCCTGGAGGCGCAGAAGACATTCGGAAGGTTCTGACTGTGGACGGAAAAGAGGACCAGGCAGCAGGTTCCTATAACTTTGTAACTGTTGGAATCCAGCATGCAACCTTTGCCCACCTGGTCTACGCTTGGCTGACGCCTTTTACGGATATTTATTCGGCTCAGGATATGACGGGTGGCTCAAGTGATGCTGAGTATATGCGCATTAACCAATTTTATATGGAAACGTCGCAGAATATGGCCAAATATCAAGGTCTCAAAGCCGCAGGAAAAGACATCAAGATGAACTATCTGGGTGTCTATGTTCTAAAAGTAGCTCCGAATTCGACCTTTAAAGGAATTTTGAATATTGCGGATACGGTGACGGGAGTCAATGACAAGACCTTTGAAAGCTCGGAAGATTTGGTCAAATATGTCAATTCTCAGGCCTTGGGCGATAGTGTCAAAGTGACCTACGAAGAAGATGGAAAAACCAAGACGGCGACGGGGAAAATCATCAAGCTGGAAAATGGCAAAAACGGAATTGGCATTAGTTTGATTGACCGCACGGAAGTCAACAGCAGTGTTCCGATTGAATTTTCGACCGAAGGCATCGGTGGTCCCAGTGCTGGCCTCATGTTTAGCCTAGCCATCTATACTCAGCTGGCCAATCCAGACCTGCGAGACGGCCGCGTGATTGCGGGAACGGGCAGCATTGACAGAGAGGGCAAGGTCGGTGATATTGGTGGGATTGACAAAAAAGTCGTCTCTGCTGCTAAGATCGGAGCAACAATCTTCTTTGCTCCGGATAATCCTGTCAGCGAGGAAGAAAAAAAGGCTAATCCCAAAGCCAAGACCAACTATGAAACGGCGCTTGAAGCAGCTAAGGAAATCAAAACAGATATGAAAATCGTACCGGTTAAGACTCTTCAGGACGCGATTGATTATTTAGAAAAAACCAAAAAATCTTAGTTTCAGCTAAGATTTTTGTCTTTTAGAGACGAACGAAGGGTGTTTGTTATTAAATCGTCTGACTTTTTACAGAAAGATCTTTTTCTTCTGAAAAAATATAAATTCCCCTTGTTTTGTGATAAAATAATATGAAGTAAGATAGATGAGTGACAAAGGATAGGTATGCGTAAAGAGATTTCACCCGAGTTATATAATTACAATAAATTCCCTGGCCCAGAATTTAAGCAAATGGGCAGCAAGATAATTGCAGAAAAATTTGAGTTTGAATTGGTTGAGAATTATAAAGAGGCCTTTGACTTGACGGCCTTTCACCAACGCTTTTCAGAAATTCTGAACAAGTTCGACTATATTGTCGGCGATTGGGGCAATGAACAGTTGCGATTGCGCGGTTTTTATCGGGATGAGAAAGCCAAGGAAAATGCAGAGAAAATCAGCCGTTTGCAAGACTATCTGCTAGAATATTGTAATTATGGCTGCGCCTATTTTGTTTTGGAAAATGCTCAGCCAAGACGGGCCGCCTTTGACAAAAAATCCCATCATAAGAGAAAATCGGATGGCAAAAAACATCCAGAAATTTCTAGGGAACGTGGCTCTAAAAAAACGAAAGACGATCAGCAAAAACATCGTCCAAAGGCAAGCAAAAACAAACAACAGAAACAAGGCAAGCAGGCAAAGCAAGCGGCATCTAGCCAATCACAGCGCCATTTTGTCATTCGTCAGAAATAAAGGAGAAACATGAAACCATCGATTTATAGCTTAACGCGAGAAGAAATGATTGAATGGGCGGAAGCTCAGGGAGAAAAGAAATTCCGTGCTGCCCAGATTTGGGAGTGGCTCTATCGTAAACGGGTTCAGTCTTTTGAAGAGATGACTAATCTGTCCAAGGACTTGATTGCCAAGTTAAATGATCAGTTTGTCGTCAATCCGCTTAAACAGCGCATTGTCCAAGAGTCGGCTGACGGTACGGTCAAGTACCTCTTTGAGCTATCAGATGGTATGCTGATTGAGACCGTACTCATGCGCCAGCACTATGGACTTTCTGTCTGTGTGACCACCCAAGTTGGCTGCAATATCGGCTGTACCTTCTGTGCTTCCGGCTTGATTAAAAAGCAACGCGACCTCAATAACGGTGAGATTGTAGCTCAGATTATGCTGGTTCAGAAGTATTTTGACGAGCGTGGTCAGGATGAGCGGGTCAGCCATATCGTGGTTATGGGAATCGGCGAGCCTTTTGACAACTATGACAACGTGCTCAAGTTTGTCCGGACGGTCAATGATGACAAAGGTTTGGCTATCGGTGCCCGCCATATCACAGTTTCGACCTCAGGGCTGGCGCATAAGATTCGTGACTTTGCCAATGAAGGCGTGCAGGTCAATCTAGCTGTATCCCTCCATGCCCCGAATAATGATTTGCGGACCAGCATCATGCGGATTAACCGGTCCTTCCCTATCGAAAAGCTTTTTGCAGCTATCGAATACTATATCGAGACGACCAACCGCCGGGTGACCTTTGAATATATTATGCTCAATGAAGTCAATGACGGGGTAGAGCAGGCCAAGGAATTGGCTGAGCTGCTCAAGAACATTAAGAAACTGTCTTATGTCAATCTCATTCCTTACAACCCCGTTAGCGAGCACGATCAATACAGCCGCAGTCCCAAAGAGCGTGTGATGGCCTTCTATGACACCCTCAAGAAAAACGGCGTCAACTGTGTGGTGCGTCAGGAGCACGGTACAGATATTGATGCAGCCTGCGGCCAGCTGCGTTCCAATACTATGAAGCGTGATCGCGAGAAAGCATTGGTAGAAAATGTTCAGCCTTAAGAACTATCTGACTTCAGACGGTGAGCTAACAGCCAAAGGGCGGAAATTGCTGGTAGGAGGAAGCTGGCTCTATTTCTTGATGCTCTGCATTCTGTGCTTTATCCCTCAGGTTCCAGAGCCAGGAATGGAGACGCCGGGAGTCCAGTATTTTGGCCGAATAGTAGTTTTGCTAGTCCCGTTTAATTCCTTTGTTAATATTGGAGAGATTACTTCTTGGATCCAGCTGGTCAAGGTCTTTATCCAAAATCTAGCCAATATCTTCTTGCTGTCGCCCTTAATCTTCCAATTGCTTTGGCTCTTTCCGAAATTGCGGAAGACAAAAAAGGTTGTCTGGCTGAGCTTTGGGATGAGTCTGTCTATCGAAGTGACTCAGATTCTGCTGGACCTTCTTATCAACGCCAATCGAGTCTTTGAGATTGATGATCTCTGGACCAATACTTTGGGTGGTTATCTGGCTTGGCGGGCTTTTCAGCTTGGTCAGAAAATCTGGAAAAATCGTCAAGGCGGCGCTTTCAAAAGAGATTAGCGAGAGAAAGGTTCGGATTTAGGAGAAAAAATTAAATTTTTTCTTGACAAGAAAAAGGGAAAGGCCTATAATGAAATAAATCATCAGAAAAGTAATAATTTTTTCTACTTTCAGGGAGCCTGTGGTTGGTGGAAACAGGTAGTGGAAGGTTATGAAGTGGGCTGATGTAAAAAAATGAATTTGAAACAATAAAAATTCGGTTAGCACACCTTACAGTGCAGCTTGTTGTTAGACAAGACAGAGATATGGAGGTAGTCTATACTTTGCTCCATAATTGAGGTGGCACCGCGATTTTACGCCCTCACACAGATTTTTTCTGTGTGTGGGCTTTTGTTTTGCTTGAAAATAAAGAAAAGAGGAAATCAAGATGACAGAAACTAAAGGATATTTTGGACAATTCGGCGGCTCCTTTGTACCGGAGCCTATCCAGGCCTTGCTGGATGAATTAGAAGCGACTTTTGAGAAGTATAAGGATGACCCAGAATTTTTAAATGAATACCGACATTATTTGGCGGATTATTCAGGCCGGGAGACTCCGCTCTATTACGCAGAAAGTCTGACTCAGCATCTGGGCGGAGCTAAGATTTATCTGAAGCGGGAAGACCTCAATCATCTGGGCTCCCATAAGCTTAATAATGTTTTGGGGCAGATTCTTCTAGCTAAGCGGATGGGCAAGACCCGAGTCATCGCTGAAACTGGAGCTGGCCAGCATGGTGTGGCAACTGCGGCAGCCGCAGCTAAGTTTGGTATGAAGTGCGATGTCTACATGGGAGCAGAAGATGTAGAACGTCAACGCCTCAATGTCTTCCGCATGGAAATGATGGGAGCGACTGTTCACGCTGTGGAAACAGGGACCAAAACCCTCAAGGATGCAGTGGATGCAGCCTTTGGGGCTTGGATGAATGATTTGGAAGCCTTCTATGTCTTGGGGTCGGCTGTCGGACCTCACCCCTATCCGACGATTGTCCATGAGTTCCAAAAGGTGATCAGTGAAGAATCTCGCCGGCAGATTTTGGACAAGGAAGGCCGCTTGCCAGACTATGTCATTGCCTGTGTAGGTGGCGGATGCAATGCTATCGGCGCTTTCTCTCAGTATGTGGCGGATGAAGAAGTCAAGCTGGTTGGTGTTGAAGCGGCTGGGCGGGGCCTTAATACAGACCAGCATGCGGCGACCATGACCAAGGGAAGCGTCGGAGTAGTGGACGGTATGAAGACTTACGCTGTCTTTGCTGAAGATGGTCAGGTCGCACCAGTTTACTCCATTTCAGCAGGCTTGGACTATCCTGGAGTTGGTCCCGAACATGCTTTCTTTAAAGATTCCGGACGAGTAGAATACGTGGCCGCGACAGATGATGAAGCTGTGGATGCCTTGCTTCTCTTGACACAAAAGGAAGGCATTTTGCCGGCAATCGAAAGCTCTCATGCCATTGCTGAAGCGATTAAGCGAGCTCCGCAATTGTCGTCTGACCAAATCATCATTATCAATGTATCTGGTCGTGGAGACAAGGATGTGGCAGCCATTGCCGACTATCTAGAAAAACGAAAATAAAATACCCAGTAGCAGAATAATACAATCTCTCCCCTAAGAGAGTCTGTGGTGCTGGGCAGACCAACTCTATGGTCAATATAGGAGATATGCAGTGATATTACTAATTGATAATTATGATTCTTTTACCTACAATTTAGCTCAGTATATCAGCCATTTCGCAGAAGTTAAGGTTTTGCGAAATGATGATGCTGGCCTCTATCAAGCAGCAGAAGAAGCTGATGCTTTGGTTCTGTCTCCAGGTCCAGGCTGGCCTGCAGATGCAGGGCGGATGGAAGAAGTGATCCGTGATTTTGCTGGCAATAAACCGATTTTAGGTATTTGTCTGGGGCACCAAGCTATTGCAGAAGTATTTGGCGGAAAGCTAGGCTTGGCTCCCAAAGTCATGCACGGCAAGCAAAGTATTCTGCGCTTTGAGGGAAAATCTCCTATTTATCAAGGGATAGAGGATGGGCAGCCAGTCATGCGTTATCATTCGATTTTGATTGAGGAGATGCCAGAGGACTTTGAAGTGACGGCTCGGGCAGCTGATGATAACTCGATCATGGCCATTCAGCACAAGCGCCTACCCATTTATGGATTTCAGTATCATCCAGAAAGTATTGGCACGCCGGACGGCTTGTCGTCCATCAAGAATTTTATTGATTTAGTAAAATAGCCATAGTTTATAGCAAATAACGACCGCCGCGCCAAACAAAAGACAGGGTACAAAAGCCAGCCTGTCTTTTTTCTTTTTAAAGCAGAAACAGGCGAGGCCAGAGAAGCAAGCAATTTGGATGAGAATGAGAATTTCTGTCAGGCTGAAAATGGCTGAGCAGGAAGCAAGAAAGAGAAAGTCGCCGGCACCGATGCGAAGATCATAAAAGAAGGCTAGAAGTCCTAGGAACAAAAAGAAAAGCATGAGAAGATTGATACCCGATGTCGCCATCAGCAAGAACTGAAAAATCAGCCAGATTAGAAGAGGGTATTCTTGCTCACGCTGATCGTAGATAGCTAGGGTCAAGCCCATCGTTAGCAGTAAGAGCTGGGCTAGTGAAAGATAGCCTAAGCTCCAGCTTAGAAAAAGTAAACCCAGCACTAACTCAAAAGCAGCATACCAGACAGGCAGCTGGATCTTGCAGAAACGGCAGCGGAAGCCATTAAGCAACTGAGACAGGATTGGGACCAAATCCCGTGCTTTGAGTATCTGCTTGCAGTTGTCACAGTGGCTGCTTGGTGAGATGATGGATTGTTCTGGGAAGCGGTCAATAACTAAGCCTAGAAAGGAGGCCAGAACCGTTCCGACTAGAAAAAAGTATAGATGAATCATACTTGTTTATTCGTGATTTTAAGTAGAAAAATTTTGAAATTTTACAACTTTTCTAATAAAGTAAAATTTTGAGTTTTAATACTTGACTTTCTTAATTAGAAGCATTATAATTAAAACATAATCAATAAAGATTAGAATGATTACAAATAAAAAGAGAGGTATCATTATGACTCAAGTAAAACATGGCGCTGCAGCAGATGTAGCAACTTTCACTAACCAAAATTCTTTACCAAAAACAAAAGTAGTTCTTAACCAAGTAGTTTCAGATCTTTATACAGCTCGTATCGCTCTTCACCAAGTTCACTGGTATATGCGTGGTGCAGGCTTCATGGTATGGCATCCAAAAATGGACGAATACATGGATACAATTGATGAAACCTTGGATGAAGTCAGCGAACGCTTGATTACTCTAGGTGGCAAGCCTTATTCAACTCTGACAGAGTTTATCCAACACAGCAAGATTGAAGAAAAAGCTGGCGAATTCAGCAAGAATGTTGAAGAAAGCTTGGAGCGCGTGATTGAAATTTTCCGTTATCTGACAGATCTTTACCAAGAAGCTCTGGATGTGACGGATGAAGAAGGCGACGATGTGACCAACGATATCTTCGTTGGAGCTAAGGCAGACCTTGAAAAGACGATCTGGATGTTGACAGCTGAGCTTGGCCAAGCACCAGGTTTGTAAAATGATGTTTAAAGAGGCTGGGACAAAAGTCCTAGCCTCTAAATTGTCTTTGGATTGTCGAGCAAGACGCAGTGGCTGAGTGGGCTCTACTACGCTGATTTCATCAACTTTTACAGCCCTACTCAACTGTGCGGAGGTGGGACGACGAAATCGAATTCTAACGAATTACCGATTTCTGTCCCACTCTCTGTTTTTTCTTAAGGATTGTTTAAGCTTCTTCCTTTATACTAAGACTATCAAATGAAGACCTCCTAACTTTGTTTGATAGAACTCCTAAACTTTTCTTTTTCATAATAATCTCCTGAAAAGGCAGCCTCTGTGGCTGTCTTTTCTGTTTTGTCATCTTGAAAACTTTGCTAAAATCTGATAAAATATAGCTCATGAAAACACTCTATGATGTGCAGCAATTTCTTAAAAATTTCGGGATCATTATCTATATGGGCAAGCGTCTTTATGATATTGAGATGATGAAAATTGAGCTGGAGCGGATTTACGATGCTGGCCTGATGGATAAGCTTGATTATCTGGAGGCTGAGGCGGTTCTTCGCAGAGAACATCAAGTAGAGTTAAAGTATTTAGAAGATAAAGGGAGAAACTAGAATGGGAATTTGGATTTTATGGGCAATCTTGCTGGGAATGTTGGCTTGGATGGGCTTCAATTATTTCCGTATTCGTCGTGCAGCTAAGGTGGTAGATAATAGTGAGTTTGAAGCTTTGATTCGTCAAGGGCAATTGATTGACCTGCGTGATCCATCGGATTTCCATCGCAAGCATATCTTGGGGGCGCGCAATATTCCGTCTCAACAGCTCAAGTCTAGTATCAATGCACTTCGCAAAGACAAACCAGTTCTTCTTTATGAAAATAGCCGTGGGCAACGTGTGACCAATGCGGCAATCTACTTGAAAAAGCAAGGTTTTAATGATATTTATATCCTGTCTTACGGCCTCGATTCTTGGAGTGGTAAGGTTAAGACAAGTTGATTCTTTTTATAATTTAATTGGCCTTGTTTTAGATATTATCGGTCTGATTTTGGGCAATTCTCATTAAAAAGAAACTCAATTAGATTATAAAACAGAAAGAATTCTTATTATCGTCGGTATTGTCATTTCTGTCATCAACTGGATTGCAGGATTTCTTCTGACTATGAATGGATTTATGTAATAAATAATAAAAAGGCTTGAATAAGCCTTTTTGTTTTACCAGGTTTGTTCCAAATAGCCTTTGATAATCTCGAGTTCGGAAGGATTCAGCGGTCGATAACTGCCTTCTGTTAGATTGGGATCCAGCTGAAAATCACCGAAATGAGTGCGTTTGAGATAGGTGACTTTGACACCAACTGCTAGAAACATTTTCTTGACCTGATGAAATTTCCCTTCAGAAATGGTAACTGAGGCGGTGGAGTGCTCGGGGCTAGTCGTGTGAATCTGAAGTTGGGCAGGCTTGCAACGAGTGCCATCCAGAAAAACAATTCCTTGCTGAAAAGCGATTGTGGCTTCTTGGTCAAGAGGACCGTTGACTTCGACATAGTAGGTCTTTGCAATATGGTATTGTGGATGGAGGAGTTGAAATCCCAGTGGTCCATTATCTGTAATAAGGAGAAGGCCACGTGTGTCGCGATCCAAACGGCCGATGGCGTAAAGTTGGTCATTAAAATCTTCTGGGGCAATTAGCTCTAGGACAGTCAGCTTGTCTGCGTCAGAATTGGCAGTGACAGCACCAGCGGGCTTGTTCATCAGAAAATAACGATGGGCTAGGTGGTTTAAAGTTTTACCAGCCAGGCTAATGGATTGGAGGCCACTATCGACATTTTGACTGAGGGAGCGAGCTGCTTGACCGTCAATTACAATCTGCCTTAGTCGCAGTTTTTGTTTCATCTCTTTCCGGCTAATCTTAGCTAGGGCTAAGAATTTATCAAGGCGCATGAGTTTTCCTTTCAACGGTTTGGATCGATTCTTTTTTCTTTTTATCATACACTTTCGGAAGTAAAATTGCAAAAATGACTACAGTTTACGATTTACCTATGAAAACATTTACACTTGGTTGGCCCGTGTTTTTTGGAAAAAACTATGTTATAATTTTTAGTTGGAAATAAATAATAAGATTTAGAGGAAATCATGACAAAATTAAGAGAAGATATCCGTAACATTGCGATTATCGCCCACGTTGACCATGGGAAAACAACCCTCGTTGACGAATTATTGAAACAATCTGAAACTCTTGATGCACGTACTGAATTGGCAGAGCGCGCTATGGACTCAAACGATATCGAAAAAGAGCGTGGAATTACCATCCTTGCTAAAAATACAGCCGTTGCCTACAACGGAACTCGTATCAACATCATGGATACGCCAGGACACGCGGACTTCGGTGGAGAAGTTGAGCGTATTATGAAAATGGTTGACGGTGTTGTTTTGGTTGTAGATGCCTACGAAGGAACCATGCCACAAACTCGTTTCGTATTGAAAAAGGCCTTAGAACAAGATCTTGTCCCAATTGTTGTTGTCAACAAAATTGATAAACCATCAGCTCGTCCAGCAGAAGTAGTGGACGAAGTATTGGAGCTCTTTATTGAGCTTGGTGCAGATGATGACCAGCTTGACTTCCCAGTGGTGTATGCTTCAGCTATCAATGGAACTTCTTCACTTTCTGACGATCCTGCTGATCAAGAAAAAACAATGGCACCAATCTTTGATACCATTATCGACCATATCCCAGCTCCAGTAGATAACTCAGATGAGCCTTTGCAGTTCCAAGTGTCACTTTTGGACTACAATGACTTCGTTGGACGTATCGGTATCGGTCGTGTCTTCCGTGGTAGTGTGAAAGTTGGGGACCAAGTTACCCTTTCTAAACTAGACGGCACAACGAAGAACTTCCGTGTTACAAAACTCTTCGGTTTCTTTGGTTTGGAACGTCGTGAAATCCAAGAAGCAAAAGCGGGTGACTTGATTGCCGTATCAGGTATGGAAGACATCTTTGTCGGTGAAACTATCACTCCGACAGACGCTGTTGAAGCTCTTCCAATCCTACACATCGATGAGCCTACTCTGCAGATGACCTTCTTGGTTAATAACTCACCATTTGCTGGTCGTGAAGGAAAATGGGTAACTTCTCGTAAGGTTGAAGAACGCTTGCAAGCAGAATTGCAGACAGACGTATCCCTTCGTGTTGATCCAACAGATTCACCAGATAAGTGGACAGTTTCAGGTCGTGGAGAATTGCATTTGTCAATCCTGATCGAAACCATGCGTCGTGAGGGATATGAACTTCAAGTATCTCGTCCAGAAGTTATCGTAAAAGAAATCGATGGCGTTAAATGCGAGCCATTTGAACGTGTTCAAATCGATACTCCAGAAGAATACCAAGGTTCTGTAATCCAAAGCCTTTCTGAACGTAAGGGTGAAATGTTGGATATGATTTCAACTGGTAATGGTCAAACTCGTTTGGTCTTCCTTGTTCCAGCGCGTGGTCTGATTGGATACTCAACTGAGTTCTTGTCAATGACTCGTGGTTACGGTATCATGAACCATACCTTCGACCAATACTTGCCATTGATTCCAGGTGAAATCGGTGGCCGTCACCGTGGTGCCCTCGTTTCTATCGATGCTGGTAAGGCTACAACTTATTCAATCATGTCTATCGAAGAACGTGGTACCATCTTTGTCAACCCAGGTACTGAGGTTTACGAAGGAATGATCATCGGTGAAAACTCTCGTGAAAACGACTTGACAGTTAACATCACTAAGGCGAAACAAATGACCAACGTTCGTTCAGCGACCAAGGACCAAACAGCTGTTATCAAGACACCTCGTATCTTGACACTTGAAGAGTCTCTTGAGTTCTTGAACGACGACGAGTACATGGAAGTAACTCCTGAGTCTATCCGTTTGCGTAAACAAATCTTGAACAAGCAAGAGCGCGAGAAAGCCAATAAAAATAAGAAAAAACAAGCAGCAGAATAAATCATTGAGTTGACTGGTGGTAGAAAGGAGCAGCATGATTTACCTGATTATTGGAATATTAATCCTGCTTTTCTATGTATTTGCCATTCCAACTAGTATTAAGGGAACACTGAATGTCTTGACATTTGTACTTTTGCTGGTTGCCTTGATCATTTTGCTTGCTTTGGCAATTTTTCAAATTTTTAAATTGCCTGGAGAATTATTTGTGAGTATCTTTTTGATTATTATTACAGTGTGGGCCTTGATGGACATCGAGCGTCTAGTACCATCTCAGAAATCAAAAGAACTTTAAACTCATAAACTATAAGGAAGGAATTAGGATTTCAAAGGTCGTGTAGACTTTTGAAATCCTAATTCCTTTTGTTTATCTAAAGCGAGATTCTTTGATGGTGGTTCTGATTGAGTAGAAAGATAATACAGATACCGATGTTTTTCATTTAGAGAAGGCCTAATTTTTTTAAATGCTGTTGACCATCAGTGAGTAGGTCAGGTTTGATAAGGCGCTGGCAATTAAATGTTTTGGATAGTTTTCACTTGTATAAAAATGTTTTTCGAAGATTTCAAAGAGAATAACATTTCTTCTTATTTATTAAAAGCTGATAACAGTTAAAATAAAAGCCTGATATGACTTTTTTATTTTCGCAAAAAAGGTAAAATAGAAGGTAGTATGAATGAAGAGGTACATGATGAAGACTATTTCAAAATTTGCCAATAAGAAAGTTTTGGTGTTGGGTTTAGCTAAATCTGGGGAGTCAGCTGCCCGCCTTTTGGATAAGCTTGGAGCGATTGTGACGGTCAATGACGGCAAGCCTTTCGAGGAAAATCCAGCAGCCCAATCTTTGCTAGAAGAAGGAATTAAGGTCGTGACAGGTGGTCATCCATTGGAGTTATTGGATGAAGATTTTGAATGGATGGTGAAAAATCCAGGCATTCCTTATAACAATCCTATGGTCATGAGGGCTTTGGAAAAGCAGATTCCTGTCATTACCGAAGTGGAGCTGGCTTATCTGATTTCAGATGCGCCGATTATCGGCATTACCGGCTCAAATGGAAAAACCACGACCACGACCATGATTGCGGAAGTGCTAACAGCAGGTGGTCAAAATGGTCTTTTGTCTGGAAATATCGGATTTCCAGCTAGTCAAGTTGCCCAAGATGCGAGTGAAACAGACACATTGGTTATGGAACTTTCTTCCTTCCAACTAATGGGAATCGAAGCCTTCCATCCAGAAATAGCAGTGATTACAAATCTGATGCCGACACATCTGGACTATCACGGCTCTTTTGAGGAATATGTGGCAGCCAAGTGGAATATCCAAAAAAATATGACAGCTTCTGACTATGTTGTGTTGAATTTCAATCAAGATTTGGCGAAAGAATTGGCTAAGAAGACGGCTGCCAAAGTGCTTCCTTTTTCAACTAAAGAAAAGGTCGATGGAGCTTACTTGGACGGCGATGTGCTGACTTTCCGTGGGGAAGTCATTATGAAAGCTTCTGAACTAGGCGTTCCTGGTAGCCATAATGTAGAAAACGCTCTAGCAACCATTGCAGTAGCCAAACTTCGTGGGATTGACAATCAAGTTATTAGAGAAACTATGGCTCATTTTGGTGGTGTCAAGCATCGTCTCCAGTATGTGGGCGAAATCAATCAAGTCAAATTTTACAATGACAGTAAATCAACTAATATTTTAGCGACACAAAAAGCTTTGTCAGGCTTTGACAATAGCAAGGTCATTCTGATTGCTGGTGGTCTGGATCGTGGTAATGAATTTGATGAATTGGTGCCAGATATCAAGGGCCTGAAAAAGATGGTGATTTTGGGAGAATCGGCTGCGCGTGTTAAGCGGGCTGCGGATCAGGCAGAAGTGAGCTATCTGGACGCTTCAGATGTCAGAGATGCTACTCGCAAAGCCTTTTCTGTGGCGGAGCCTGGGGATGTTGTTCTTCTCAGTCCAGCCAATGCCAGCTGGGATATGTATAAGAATTTTGAAGTGCGGGGCGATGAATTCCTTGCCGTGTTTAAAGAATTAAAGGAATAAAATGAAAAAAATAGTATTTACAGGCGGAGGGACAGTTGGCCATGTGACCCTCAATCTTTTGCTGATGCCTAAATTTATCGAAGAGGGCTGGGAAGTCCATTATATCGGTGACCGCCATGGGATTGAGTACAAGGAAATTCAGAAATCAGGTCTACCTGTTGTTTTCCATTCGATTGCAACTGGCAAGCTCCGTCGCTATTTTTCTTGGCAGAATCTTTGGGATGTTTTTAAAGTGGCAGGCGGCATTTTCCAGTCGCTGGGTATTATGTTAAAAGTCCGTCCAAAAGCCCTGTTTTCAAAAGGAGGCTTTGTGTCTGTTCCGCCAGTGATTGCGGCGAAGGTGACAGGCGTTCCAGTTTTTATTCATGAGTCTGACTTGTCGCTTGGTTTGGCCAATAAAATCGGTTATAAATGCGCGACAAAGATGTTCACGACTTTTGAGCAAGCTGAAGGCTTGAGCAAGGCTGAACATGTTGGAGCGGTGACCAAGATTGCGGCCCTCCCTCAAACGGAACCGGCTGAGATTGAGAAAATTAAGGCTCATTTCACAGAAGGAAAACCTACCTTGCTCTTTGTTGGTGGCTCAGGAGGAGCGAAAGTCTTCAATGATTTTATTACCAAAAATAAGGATCGCTTGATTGAAAAATACAATATTATCAATCTGACGGGCGATGCTAGCTTGGATGAACTTTCCCACCGCATCTACCGGGTATCCTATGTGACAGATCTATACCAGCCACTAATGGCTATGGCAGATGTCGTCGTGACACGAGGTGGTTCCAATACTATCTTTGAATTACTTGCTATGAAGAAGTTGCAAGTGATTGTACCTTTGGGGCTTGGGGCAAGTCGAGGAGATCAGATTGAAAATGCCAACTACTTCTTGGAAAAAGGCTATGCGCTTAAAATCAATGAAGAAAACTTGAATCGGGTCAATCTCCAAGTAGCAGTGGATGATTTACTAAGAGAAAAGGATGCTTATTATCAACGAATGGAAAAAGCGCCGGAATTAAAATCTGTAGATGATTTTTATGAAATTTTGAAGCAAGATATTAACAAAGGGAAAAAATGAAAAAAAGCAAGGAAGACAAGCAAGAAACGGCTCAACTTTCTCTTTCTGAATGGCAAGTCAGAAACAAAGAGTATCTTGAGAAAAAAGCTCAAGAAAAGGCAAAAAAGCAAGCTGAGTTAGAGAAAAAAAGAGCTGAACTAGAGCAGAAAAAAGAAGAAATGAAGGCGGAACTGGAAAATCAGAAGCCTTCTAATGAAAAAGATATAGTCTCCGAAGAAATTGACACAGACTCTCCTACAAGTGAAGAAGAAACTGCAGTTCAAGATTCTGAAAGTGAGTCTGAAGTTGAGGAGCAAGATGAAGCTGAAGCTCAGGACCAAGAGCAAGATGAAGAAGAAGTAGAGCAGCTTGAGCTACCAAAAGTTCCAATTGAGAAAATCCACTGGTATCGAGCTTTGCCAGTTTTAGTGACAAGCTCCCTGGTTTTTTTAGCTTCCCTTTATTTTCTCACACCGCTGGCAACTATGAAGACCATTGAATTTACAGGAAACAAGGTAGTGAGTCAGGAGGAGCTAAGAAGCAGTAGCAAAATCGATCAGCGCGATTACACTGTCACTGTTTACAAAAATCGCCATCATTACGAGAAAAATCTGAAAGCTTCCAGCCCTTGGATTGAAAATGTAGAGATGACCTATCAATTTCCGCTGACTTTCAAAATCGATGTTCAGGAATATGGCATTTTAGGTTATTTGCAGAAAGATTCTAAGTATTATCCTATTTTAACGAGTGGAGAATACGTAAAAAATGAGGTTGCGGCTGATGCCTTGCCCGAAGAGCGGATGGATGTGACCTTTTCGGATGCAGGCTTGATCAAGGAATTCGTTCAACAACTGAAGAATGTTCCTGATTCGATCAAAAAAAGTATGAGAAGGGTTGATTTAACTCCTAGCAAGGTGACAGAAGATTTAGTGACCATCACCATGTCTGATGAACACCAAATTTTAGTTCCAATTTCTCATATTGCTAAGAAACTTCCCTACTATGAAGGAATTCATCCTCAGTTGGAAGTGCCAAGCGTGATCGATATGGAGGCTGGTATTTTTAGCTATGCGCAAGGCACAGAAAATGAAGTTATCCATGAAGCTAGTAACGATGCGCAAGATACAGAATCTTCAACTCAACATGCAGAGCAATCTACCGAGCATCCTGCTCAATCTCAGGCAGAAAAGCCAGAGATTTCTGAAAATAACTAATTATTATAGATAAAAAACTGCGCCAATTTCGTATTTTTATGATATAATAAAGTTTGGATAACCCTATTTTCTAGAGTTATTTGTATTAGAATGGAAACGTGGAAGACAGAGAGGACTGATGTAATGGCTAGAGATGGCTTTTTTACTGGATTAGATATAGGAAGTAGCACAATTAAAGTGTTGGTGGCAGAGCACATCAACGGTGAAATGAATGTTATTGGAGTCAGCAATGCAAAGAGTGCTGGCGTTAAAGATGGGATTATTGTCGATATTGAAGCAGCAGCAGCAGCTATTAAGTCAGCAATTTCTCAAGCAGAGGAAAAAGCGGGGATTTCAATTGGACTAGTGAATGTTGGCTTGCCTGCAAATCTACTGCAAATTGAGCCAACTCAAGGAATGATTCCTGTGACTAGTGACTCCAAAGAAATTACCGATGAAGATGTCGAGAGCGTTGTAAGATCTGCCTTGACCAAGAGCATGACTCCTGACCGTGAAGTGATTACCTTCATTCCAGAAGAGTTTGTTGTTGATGGCTTCCAAGGTATCCGTGACCCTCGTGGCATGATGGGAATTCGCTTAGAAATGCGTGGCCTGCTCTACACGGGTCCTCGTACAATCCTGCATAATCTCCGTAAAACAGTGGAGCGTGCAGGAGTGAAATTGGAGAATATTATCATTTCTCCTTTAGCGATGACAAAATCCATCTTGAATGAAGGAGAACGGGAGTTTGGTGCGACAGTCATTGATATGGGTGGCGGACAAACTACAGTTGCCTCTGTAAAAAATCAAGAATTACAATTTACCAATATCTATCAAGAAGGCGGCGACTATGTCACAAAAGACATTTCAAAAGTCTTGAAAACTTCTCAGAAATTGGCAGAAAGCTTGAAATTTAACTATGGTGTAGCTTATGTACCATTTGCAGGCACAGAATCTTTCCCAGTTGAAGTCATCGGGGAAGTTAATCCAGTTGAAATAACAGAAACCTATCTAGCTGAAATCATCTCTGCTCGTATCAAACATGTTTTTGAACAAATCAAGCAAGATTTAGATAGAAGACACGTGTTAGATCTTCCTGGTGGTATCGTCATCGTTGGTGGTGGAGCGATCTTGCCTGGCGTTGTAGAATTAGCTCAGGAAGTATTTGGTGTTCACGCTAAATTATATGTACCAAATCAAATCGGTATCCGTAATCCAGCTTTTGCCCACGTGATTAGTCTTTCAGAGTATGCTGGTAATCTGACCGAAGTGGATAGAATTGCGCAAGCTGCTGTTCGTGGAGACGAGCAGTTGCGTCATCAAGCAACTAGCTTTGAACGTCCAAGTCATAGAGTACCTCGCTTTGATCATCAGCCGGTTGAACCAGTTCAACCAGTTCAAGAGGTGGAACCAGAAATTGCACCGCTTAGAAATGAAGAACCGCAAGAGGAACCAAAGGCTAGTCTTACAGATAAGATGCGCAATTTAATTGGTAATATGTTTGAGTAAGGAGAATAAATAGATTATGACATTTTCATTTGATGCGGCTGCAGCACAAGGCGCAGTCATTAAAGTAATTGGTGTCGGCGGTGGCGGCGGAAACGCTATTAACCGTATGATAGATGAAGGTCTTGCTGGTGTAGAATTTATCGCAGCAAATACAGATGTGCAAGCACTTAGCAGTGCAAAAGCAGAAACGGTTATCCAGCTTGGTCCTAAGTTGACTCGTGGTCTGGGTGCTGGAGGTCAACCTGAGGTTGGTCGAAAAGCAGCAGAAGAAAGCGAAGAAGTTTTAACAGAAGCCCTTCAAGGTGCAGACATGGTCTTTATCACTGCTGGTATGGGTGGTGGCTCTGGTACAGGTGCTGCACCAGTTATTGCTCGCATTGCTAAATCAGTAGGCGCCCTAACTGTAGCAGTTGTAACACGTCCATTTGGCTTTGAAGGAAGCAAGCGTGGTAATTTTGCCGTTGAAGGAATCAATGAACTGCGTGAACATGTAGATACTCTTTTGATAATTTCAAACAACAACCTTTTGGAAATTGTTGACAAGAAAACTCCGCTTCTCGAAGCCTTGAGTGAAGCTGATAACGTATTGCGCCAAGGGGTTCAGGGTATTACTGACTTGATTACTAGTCCTGGCTTGATCAACCTTGACTTTGCAGACGTGAAGACTGTTATGGAAAACAAAGGTAATGCTTTGATGGGTATCGGTATCGGAAGCGGTGAAGAACGTGTTATCGAAGCAGCTCGCAAAGCTATCTACTCTCCACTTCTTGAGACAACTATTGACGGTGCAGAAGACGTGATCGTCAACGTTACTGGTGGCCTAGATATGACCTTGATTGAAGCGGAAGAAGCTTCTGAAATCGTTAATCAGGCAGCTGGTCATGGTGTCAACATCTGGCTTGGTACTTCGATTGATGAATCTATGAAGGATGAAATCCGTGTAACTGTTGTTGCAACAGGTGTTAAAGAGGATAGGGTTGATAAGGTAAGTGGATTGCAAGGCGTTAAACCTGCGAGCCGAGCTGAGCAAGTACGCTCAGCACAGTCATCTGCTCATTATGATCGAAACTTCGATATGGCAGAAACAAGAGAAATGCCAGCTCCTTCTCATCGCTCAACTGTAGAAACTTCTAGAGCTTCAGCCTTTGGAGATTGGGATTTACGTCGTGAATCAATCGTTCGTCAAGCAGAACCTGTGCCTTCTAGCCGTGTAGAGCGCTTTACAGATATTAAGGAAGAAGATGACGAACTTGAAACACCGCCATTCTTTAGAAATCGCTAATTAAATGGATTTTCAAGTAAATAAAGATTTAATTTTTCAAAATGTTGCTCAAATAGTTGAAAAAGAAAATCGATTGAAGGACTCCGTAAACATTATTGCGGTTACCAAGTATGTTGACTGTGAAACAGCGAAAAAACTCGTGGATACAGGAATCAAACATATTGGAGAAAATCGAGTAGATAAGTTTCTTGAAAAATATCATGCTTTAAAGGAAGAAAACCTTACTTGGCATTTGATTGGTAGTTTGCAGAGAAGGAAAGTAAAAGATGTGATCAACTATGTTGATTATTTCCATGCTTTAGACTCTGTCAAATTGGCTCAAGAAATCAACAAGCGAGCGGATCATGTGATTAATTGTTTCTTGCAAGTCAATATTTCAAAAGAAGAAAGCAAGCACGGTTTTTTAGTTGAAGAACTAGATAGTGTTTTACCAGAGCTTGCAGCCTTAGAAAATATTTGCATTGTTGGCCTGATGACCATGGCTCCACTCGAAGCTGATCATCAAGAGCTGAATCAGATTTTTTCAGAGGCACATCAGCTTCAATTAAACTTACAAAGCAAACAGTTAAAAAACATGCCCTTTTCTGATTTGAGTATGGGAATGAGCCGTGACTATCCCGAAGCGATTGCCAACGGCTCAACCTATGTCAGAATCGGAACAGCATTTTTTAAATAGGAAAGAACTATGTCATTTAAAGATAAATTTGATAAATTTATAGAATACTTTACAGAAGATGGAGAAAAGTCTGACTTACCAGTACAGCCTTTAGATGAATCTGATTCTGTTTTGAAGCCTGCAGAGATCGAGCCAGTTCCGGCTGCATCAGCAAAGGAAAGCGCACGTACTCGTTCAGTTTCTTCACAAGTCCAACAAAAACCGGCAACGGAAAACATCACTAGATTGCATGCTCGCCAACAAGAACTGGCTCAGCATCGAGTGAAATCTAGTGAGAAGGTTACGATTGATGTTCGCTATCCGAAAAAATATGAGGAAGCGACAGAGGTTGTTGATTTACTTGTGGCGAATGAGAGTATCTTAATTGATTTTCAATATATGACGGAGGTACAAGCAAGACGTTGCTTGGATTATCTTGATGGGGCACGCTATGTTTTGGCTGGGAACTTGAGAAAAGTTGCGAGTACCATGTACTTGCTTACTCCAATCAATGTTGTCGTCAATGTAGAAGATATTCGCCTTCCCAACGATGTGGATCTGAGTGAATACGATTTTGATATGAAACGCAGCAGATAATTAATGATTTATTTTATTTTAAAATTAGTTTCTAATCTAATTGATCTTTACTCCCTTCTCGTCTTCATCTATGCACTCTTGTCTTGGTTCCCTGGAGCTTACCAAACAGCCCTAGGAAGGCTTGTCGGTTCTCTGGTTGAACCATTTTTGCGTTTATTCCGCAGGTTACCTTTGCAGTTTGGTAGATTAGACTTTACTGTTCTGGTGGCACTTTTTGCCTTGAGAGTGCTTGATACCTTATTTCTACACTTCCTCGCTTCCTTGTTATTGCTATGGTAAACAATATCTATCAGCATTTTTCTCAGGATGATCAAGATTTTCTGGATAAAAGCATGGAATTGCTTCAAAGAGTAGAAAATCAATATAGCTATGAGACGACTGCTTTTTTGAATCCTCATCAGGTCAATATTCTCAAAAATTTGAGTAAGCAATATGATGTGCAAGTATTTGCTAGTTCAGATTATTTTCCAAGTGAGTTTGCTAAAGTGTTGATTGCACCTAGCTATTATCAATTAGAACTCGAAGATTTTGATGTGGTCTTGCTAGAGATTACCTATGCAAGTAAGTTCTACAAGGTAACTCATTCACAAATTATGGGAACTCTTTTGCATCAGCTAGGAATTGAGAGGCGGACGTTTGGCGATATCATCGTCGTGGATGACCGTGCACAAGTATTTGTGGATAGAAGATTAGAAGAATATTTCATTACGAATGTTTCTAAAATAGCTAAAGTTCCAGTTCGGCTAAGAAGAGTTGATTTCAAAGATCAGTTACAAGATGCACCGGTGACTAAAACAACAGATGTTTTGGTCTCTAGTCTCAGATTGGATAAGCTGGTAGCGACAGTCTTTAAATTATCACGTAGTCAAGCTGTGGAACTAATCATGGGGAAGCAGGTAAAGCAGAACTACAGAACCATTGATAACCCTAGTCACCAGCTCTCTCTGGGGGATTTGATTAGCGTTAGGAAATATGGAAGATTTAAGATTTTAACAGAAAATGGTTTTTCCAAAAACGGGAAGCATAAACTAACAGTTGAATTATTACCTAGCAAATAAGGAGGAAATATGGCACTAACATCATTAGATATTAGAGATAAAGCTTTTTCGACCAAATTTAGAGGGTATGATATTGATGAAGTTGAAGAATTTCTTGATATCATTGTCAATGATTATGAGGAGCTAATCCGCGAGAATCATGAGAAAGAAGCAAAAATCCGCAATCTTGAAGAGCGCCTAATTTATTTTGATGAAATGAAAGATTCGCTTAGTCAGTCCGTTTTGATTGCGCAAGACACAGCAGAGCGGGTCAAACAAGCAGCGCAAGAACGTTCCGGAAATATTGTGCAGCAAGCAGAGCAAGATGCGCAACGCTTGTTAGATAGAGCCAAGTATAAGGCTAATGATATTCTTCGTCAGGCAACAGACAATGCTAAGAGAGTGGCTGTTGAAACAGAAGAATTGAAAAATAAAACGCGTGTCTTCCATCAACGTCTTAAATCGACAATTGAAAGTCAGCTAAGTATTGTTGATTCTCAAGATTGGGAAGACATTCTTCGCCCGACTGCTACCTATCTTCAAACTAGTGATGAAGCCTTTAAAATGGTAGTTGAAGAAGCGCTTGGAGAAAAAGTCGAGCTAGAGGAAGAAGTGGATGTTACGCGCCAATTCTCACCTGAAGAATTAGCTGAATTGCAAGAACGAATTGAGCAAGCAAATCGAGATTTGGCAGAAACACAGACTCTTCAGACTATAGATGAAGAGCTGATCCAAGCACAACAGAAAGAAATTTTAGAATCTGGAGAACTTTCAGATTTGGATGAAGATTCTAAAGTTCAAGTAGATCTTTTATAAGTGCAGAAACACAAGGCAAATAAAATATTTTCAGCGAGCAGGTGGTGGTGAGAGACCTGTAATCCCTTTTGTTTGATTTATCATTCTGCTTCATCGTTTCTGAATCGAGTAAGAAACGACGTCTGCCTACGTTACAGGCTAAGAGGGACAGGTTTTTTCCTGTCTAAACAAAGGTGGTACCACGAATTTTCGTCCTTTCGGAGAAGTTTGTGGTTTTTTATTTTGAAAATTATAATGGAATAAGGAGACTAAATGAAACTCAAAGAAACCCTGAATCTTGGGAAAACTGCATTTCCAATGCGTGCTGGCTTGCCAAATAAAGAACCAATCTGGCAAAAAGAATGGGAAGAAGCAAAACTTTACCAACGTCGTCAAGAATTAAACCAAGGGAAACCGCATTTCATCTTGCATGATGGACCTCCATATGCAAACGGAAATATCCACGTTGGACACGCGATGAACAAGATTTCTAAAGATATTATTGTTCGTTCAAAATCAATGTCAGGATTTTATGCGCCTTACATCCCAGGTTGGGATACACATGGTCTGCCAATCGAGCAAGTATTGGCAAAACAGGGTGTTAAACGCAAAGAAATGGACTTGGTTGAGTACTTGAAACTTTGCCGTGAGTATGCTCTTTCTCAAGTAGATAAGCAACGAGAAGACTTTAAACGTTTGGGTGTTTCTGGTGACTGGGAAAATCCTTATGTGACCTTGACTCCGGACTATGAAGCGGCTCAAATCCGTGTCTTTGGTGAAATGGCTAAGAAAGGCTATATCTACCGTGGTGCCAAGCCAGTTTACTGGTCATGGTCTTCTGAGTCAGCCCTGGCTGAAGCGGAAATTGAATACCATGACTTGCTTTCAACTTCCCTTTATTATGCCAATCCAGTTAAAGATGGGAAAGGTGTTCTAGATACAGACACCTATATTGTCGTATGGACAACGACTCCATTTACCATCACAGCTTCTCGTGGATTGACAGTTGGAGCAGATATTGACTACGTAGTCGTACAACCTGCTGGCGAAGCTCGTAAGTTTGTGATTGCTGCAGAATTGTTGAACAGCTTGTCTGAGAAATTTGGCTGGGTTGATGTTCAAGTTTTGGCGACCTACCGTGGTCAAGAATTGAACCACATCGTGACAAAGCACCCATGGGATACAGCAGTAGATGAGTTGGTGATCCTTGGTGACCACGTTACGACAGACTCTGGTACAGGTATCGTCCATACAGCGCCTGGTTTTGGTGAGGATGACTACAATGTTGGTGTTGCCAACGGTCTTGAAGTTGCTGTAACAGTTAACGAACGCGGGATTATGATGGCCAATGCAGGTGCTGAGTTCGAAGGTCAATTCTACGACAAGGTTGTACCAACTGTTATCGAGAAACTTGGTAATCTTCTTCTTGCTCAAGAAGAAATTTCTCACTCATATCCATTTGACTGGCGTACGAAAAAACCAATCATCTGGCGTGCAGTTCCACAATGGTTTGCTTCTGTATCTAAATTCCGCCAAGAAATCTTAGACGAAATTGAAAAAGTGAAATTCCACTCAGAATGGGGTAAAGTTCGTCTTTACAACATGATTCGTGATCGTGGCGACTGGGTTATCTCTCGTCAACGTGCTTGGGGAGTTCCGCTTCCTATCTTCTACGCAGAAGACGGCACACCAATCATGACAGCTGAGACCATTGAACATGTGGCTCAACTCTTTGAAGAGCATGGCTCTATTGTCTGGTGGGAACGTGATGCCAAAGACCTCTTGCCAGAAGGATTTACACATCCAGGTTCACCAAATAGCGAGTTTAAGAAAGAAACGGATATCATGGACGTATGGTTTGACTCAGGTTCATCATGGAATGGAGTAGTGGTCAACCGTCCAGAACTCCAATACCCAGCTGACCTCTACCTTGAAGGTTCTGACCAATACCGTGGTTGGTTCAACTCTTCACTCATCACATCTGTTGCCAACCATGGCGTAGCACCATACAAACAAATCTTATCACAAGGATTTGCTCTTGATGGTAAGGGTGAGAAGATGTCTAAATCTCTTGGAAATACCATTGCTCCAAGCGATGTTGAAAAACAATTCGGCGCTGAAATTTTGCGTCTTTGGGTAACAAGTGTTGATTCAAGCAACGACGTGCGTATCTCTGTGGATATCTTGAGCCAAGTTTCTGAAACTTACCGTAAGATCCGTAACACCCTTCGTTTCTTGATTGCCAATACATCTGACTTTAACCCAGCGCAGGACGCAGTCGCTTACGATGAGCTTCGTTCTGTTGATAAGTACATGACTATTCGCTTTAACCAGCTTGTCAAGACCATTCGTGATGCTTATGCTGATTTTGAATTTTTGACAATCTACAAGGCATTGGTGAACTTTATCAACGTTGACTTGTCAGCCTTCTATCTTGACTTCGCTAAAGACGTTGTCTACATCGAAGGTGCGAAATCATTTGAACGTCGCCAAATGCAGACTGTCTTCTATGACATTCTTGTCAAAATCACCAAACTCTTGACACCAATCCTTCCTCACACAGCGGAAGAAATCTGGTCATATCTTGAGTTTGAAGCTGAAGACTTTGTTCAGTTGTCAGAATTGCCAGAAGCTCAAACATTTGCTAACCAGGAAGAAATCTTGGATACCTGGGCAGCTTTCATGGACTTCCGTGGACAAGCTCAAAAAGCTCTGGAAGAAGCTCGTAATGCCAAAGTGATCGGTAAATCACTTGAAGCTCACTTGACTGTTTATCCTAATGAAATCGTGAAAACTCTTCTCGGAGCAGTGGATAGCAATGTAGCTCAACTTTTGATCGTGTCAGAATTGACCATCGCAGAAGGAGCAGCTCCAGAAGGCGCAGTTAGCTTTGAGGATGTTGCCTTCACAGTTGAACGCGCTGCAGGTGAAGTATGTGACCGTTGCCGTCGTATCGATCCAACTACTGCAGACCGTAGCTACCATGCAGTTATTTGTGACCACTGTGCAAGCATCGTAGAAGAAAACTTTGCGGATGCAGTTGCAGAAGGATTTGAAGAAAAATAATCCAGTCTAACATGAATAGGTTTGACTGATGGCTAGTAGAAGAAGTCCCGTCTCAACTGAGGCGGGCTTTTTTACTTGAGAACTAAGGGGCTAAGCTTCCTTGTGAAAGCTGAAAAAATAAGTTCAAACTCTTGACAGGCTAGTATAAGTTATTTATGATAGTAGTAAAGATTAGAAGGAATGAGGAAAGATAATGACCCATCCAGTTTTTGGAGTTCATGAGGAAAATGTCGAGTATGTGACACGCTATGGAGTTTACGCAGTGATTCCGGATGAAAAGAAAGAAAATATCATTTTGGTACAGGCACCTAATGGTGCGTGGTTTCTTCCTGGAGGACAAATGGAAGAAGGAGAGGACCAGCTGGCTACTCTCGAGCGGGAATTGCTGGAAGAGCTTGGCTTTAGCATCCAAGTAGGAGATTACTTTGGCCAGGCGGACGAGTATTTTTATTCTCGCCATCGGGACACGCATTTCTATAATCCTGCCTATATTTACGAAGCCCTTTCTTATCAAGAAGTGGAGAAGCCACTGGAAGACTTTAATAATCTAGCATGGTTTCCTGTAGATCTTGCAATAGAAAAATTGAAACGTGGCAGCCATAAATGGGGAATTGAGCAGTGGAAGCGCAAATATTAGAATAACTAACCTGCTATATGTAAAATGATATAAATTACAGGTAATCGTTCACAATTCCTGAAAAACGTGTTATAATAATAGCGACGATTTAAGGTAGGAGGCAAATGAATGAAGCTTATAAATACGACGAATACCCACGCAGAATTAGTAAAAAATCAGTTGGAAAGCACAGACGCAACGCTTGTAGAAGTTTATTCTGCGGGCAATAGTGATGTTATTTTCACAGAGGCTCCTAGCCATTACGAAATTCTCATTTCAAATAAGCATCGTGCGATACGAGAGCAAGAAATTGAAAAAATTAGAGAATTCTTTTTGAAACGAAAAATTGACCAAAAGAATATTGACGCCTCTGCCATTCGGACGATCTATGCCAATAGTTTGATTGAGATTTCAATCCCGATTAAGGGCTAATCATCTGCTTAAGATTTTAAACTTTTATAGTATTATCAATTGATCATCTGCTTCCTGATGGAAGTGATATCAAAAATCACTTGAAAGACTTTGCTTTTCAGCTCTTGCTTTCAGGTGATTTTTTATTTGTCTGATTTAGATTTTGATGGCGAGATCTTTTCTGACTAGCCAAGTTCTTCGAACTTAATAATGTTTTCGTTTTTCTACTTGATTTTATGAAATCACCTTTATTTTATGATAAATTATGGTAAAA
The DNA here is from genome assembly GCF_000222765.1 of Streptococcus cristatus ATCC 51100. GTDB lineage: Bacteria > Bacillota > Bacilli > Lactobacillales > Streptococcaceae > Streptococcus > Streptococcus cristatus. The sequence goes on from NZ_AFUE01000008.1 coordinate 257,055, forward strand.
TAACTTGGAGGAGAGTAAAGATGTTTCATAAAAGTAAGTTAATGTTTTGGACCAGTGAAGTCTTGCTGCTGACGATTATCTTTTTTATCTGGCGCCAGATGGGAGATATGATTACGCCGGTGGTGAGCGTTATCAATACGATTTTAATTCCTTTTGTTATGGGAGGATTTCTCTACTATATCACAAATCCTTTGGTGACACTGCTCGAAAAAAAGTTGAAAATCAATCGAATTTTTGGGATTTTAATCACTCTTCTCCTACTGTTTGGCCTAGTGACAGTCGGAGTAATCTACCTCTTGCCAATTTTGATCAACCAGCTGTCCAGCTTGATCAACTCGACGCAGAATCTCTATTGGGAAATCCAGAGTTTTGTCAATCAATTATCCAAAAATCCTTTATTTAAGAGTTTAAATATTCAGTCTACTATCCAGCAGCTTAACCTGTCCTATGTAGATATTCTACAAAATATTCTAAATAGTGTTACCAATAGTCTGGGTAGTGTGGTGTCTGCTGTCATCAACACCCTCATGATTCTCATCATGACGCCGATTTTTTTGGTCTACTTCCTAATGGATGGACACAAGCTTTTGCCTATGTTGGAGCGGACAGTTCTCAAGCGCGATAAACTCAATATATCAACTCTCTTGACCAATCTCAATGCGACCGTTGCCCGTTATATCAGTGGTATTTCGATAGATGCCTTGCTGATTGGGACCTTAGCTTATATTGGTTACAGTGTTATTGGACTCAAGTATGCTTTGGTCTTTGCGATTTTTTCAGCTTTGGCTAACTTGATCCCTTATGTAGGTCCTAGTATCGGCTTAATTCCCATGTTGATCACCTACTTTTTTACCGACCCTCATAAAATGCTGGAAGCCTTGATCTATATGTTGATCATCCAGCAGATTGATGGGAATATCCTCTATCCTCGTATTGTTGGGAGCGTTATGAAGGTGCACCCTATTACGATTATGGTTCTCTTGCTTCTTTCAAGTAATATCTATGGTATTATGGGCATGATTGTAGCGATTCCGACCTACTCTATCCTCAAGGAAATCGTGAAATTCCTCGCCAATCTTTATGATAATCACAAAGAAGCTCAGCAGCAAAAGAAGAATGAAGAATTTGGTATTATAAAAAAATAGGAGAGTGGGACAGAAATCGGTAATTCGTTAGAATTCGATTTCGTCGTCTCACCTCCGCACAGTTGAGTAGGGCTGTAAAAGCTGATGAAATCAGCGTAGTAGAGCCCACTCAACCACTGCGTCTTGCTAGACAATCCAAAAACAATTGAGGAGTCTGGGACAAAAAGATTTTAATTTTTAAAAATCTTAATTATTAAGCCCTTCAAATCTATTATTAAATGCAAAAAGCGAACAAAGCAGAATTCTGATTACCAGAAAACTAGTTTTGTCCGCTTTTTATATTTGATTTCGGACTTTTGTCCCAAACTCTTTTTTACTGCATTTTTCATGGTTCATCATTGGATATTTATGCTAAAATAATAGTAATAGCATAAAGGAGGTATCGTTATGGTAACACGTCGTAAATTTTCTCCGCAAGAAATAAGAAAAGATTCTTCTTATTTTTCGCCCTTGAAGACCATTGTAGAGACAGCCTTTTATGAGAATCAGGTGCAGGCAATCAAGACCGTAGAAGAGGCCTATCAACTGGCCTCGGTAGCTGCTGGAACGGTTGTGCTGGACATGCCAGTGATTCATACTAAGGAGCTGGGACTTCCTTCTTATGCCCGCGTTTTATTAACTAACTCGGGGGCTGTTGTCGGCCGAACTGCCAAGGCTAGACGAATTTATGGCAGAGATCGTCAGGAAGATGAGCACTTGCTGTTTCTGGTTCGTAGTGCTGTTTATCAGGCACATCAGAGGACCTTTTATAAGGCAGATGCAGTCGTAGGGCTGGATGAGGACTTCATGGTTTGCGCCCATCTGATGGTGCCTCAGGAAGAAATCAATAATCTCTATTCTTGGCTCTTGAATTTCCAGATTTTGGACGAGGAATTTAAGAACCGCTTACGAGCTTCTAAAAAGTACGAGGAAAATGATATCTTTGTCTTTTTTGACCCTAAATGGAAGCATCCAGACTATCCAGAAGGTTTGGTTTACTTTGATACCAATCATAATTGCGCTGTTATTCTGGGCTTAAATTATTTCGGGGAGCTGAAAAAGGCAACCTTGACTTTGGCTTGGGGAACGGCTGCTAGAAATGGCTATGTTGCCTGCCACGGAGGTCTGAAAATCTTCAAGCAGAAGACGGAAAAAGAAGACTATGTTGCATCTTTCTTTGGGCTATCAGGCTCAGGAAAATCTACATTGACGCATGCTAAACATGACCATAAATATGACATTAAGGTTCTCCATGACGATGCCTTCATTATCTCGGTCAAGGATGGCTCCTCTATTGCCCTCGAACCGTCTTACTTTGACAAGACCAATGACTATCCTACAGGTCATAGTGAGCAGGATTTCTTTGTCACCGTGCAGAACTGTGGAGTGACGCTGGATGAAAATGGGCGGAAAAAGCTAGTAACAGAGGACATCCGTAACGGGAATGGACGGACTGTCAAATCGCGCTTTGCGACTCCAAATCGAGTAGACAGAATTGATGAGCCCATCAACGCTATCTTCTGGATTATGAAAGATGACTCTCTGCCGCCTCTGGTTAAGATCAATGATCCGCTGATGGCTTCCACAATGGGCTGCACCCTGATGACCAAGCGCTCCAATGCCGAGAATGTCACTGGCTTGCACGAAGACCTGGTTATTGAGCCTTATGCCAATCCTTTCCGAGTCTATCCATTGGTGGAAGATTATCGGAAATTCCGTCGTTTATTTGAGTCAGGGGTCGCTTGCTACATTATCAATACTGGTTTTTATATGGGCAAGGGTATATCAAAGGAAGTATCTTTAGATATTATCGAGCAGATTGTAGAGGGAAGGGCTCAATTTAAGCCTTTTGGTCCTTTGGAAGGTTTTGAATACTTGGATTATAAGGGCTATGCTGTTCCAAACTTTGACGACAAATACAGACAGCTCATTCGTGAAAGAATGCAGGTTCGTTTAAACTTTCTATTGGCCTTTAATCAGAAATATCCCAAGACAGCCCTGCCTGTTGGAGCTATTTCCCGGCTAGAAAAAGTCTTGCAGGACTTAGAGGATTAATCTGCAAAACGCTTTCCTATAAATCCTTGTGCACGAATCCCAAAAATATGTTATAATCAAAGATGATTATAATTTTTAGGAGAAGAATCCATGGAAGACCCTGGCAGTCAGAGTATTTTATTGCAAGCAATACTGCTATTTGTTTTAACCTTACTAAATGCCTTTTTCTCAGCTTCTGAGATGGCGATGGTGTCGCTCAATCGAGCTCGCGTCGAGCAAAAAGCCGAGGAAGGCGATGCCAAATATGTTCGTTTATTAAAAGTTCTTGAAAGCCCTAATAACTTTCTGTCAACGATTCAGGTCGGTATCACCGTCATTAATATCCTGTCGGGGGCAAGCTTTGCGGATAATCTAGGGAAAATCTTTGCTTCTTGGATGGGTGATTCCAAGACGGCACATGCAGTTGCTAGTTTCTTGGCTCTTGCCCTCCTTACCTATATTTCTATTGTTTTAGGGGAGCTTTATCCGAAGAGAATCGCTATGAATCTTAAGGATAGTTTGGCTATTCGGACTGCACCAGTGATTATCTTCCTCGGGAAAATTGTCAGTCCTTTCGTCTGGTTGCTTTCAGCCTCTACCAATCTTCTCAGTCAGATGACGCCGATGAAGTTTGATGATGCAGATGAAAAAATGACCCGAGATGAGATTGAGTACATGCTGACCAATAGTGAGGAGACGCTGGATGCAGATGAAATCGAAATGCTGCAGGGGATTTTCTCGCTGGATGAAATGGTGGCGCGTGAACTCATGGTGCCACGGACAGATGCCTTTATGGTTGATATTCAGGATGATACCAAGGAAATCGTTGAAAGTATCCTCAAGCAAAATTTCTCACGAATTCCTGTCTATGATGGCGATAAGGACAATGTGATCGGTTTGATTCATACCAAGCGCTTGCTAAATGAAGCCTTCGCTAATGGATTCGACAATCTAAATCTCCGTAAGATTCTGCAAGAGCCACTCTTTGTCCCTGAAACGATTTTCGTGGATGATTTGCTCAAATCTCTCCGGAATACCCAAAATCAAATGGCGATTCTGCTGGATGAGTATGGTGGTATGGCAGGTCTCGTGACGCTCGAAGACTTGTTGGAAGAAATCGTCGGTGAAATCGAAGATGAAACAGACAAGGTTGCTATAGAGGTTCATGAAATCGGTGAGAATACCTACATTGTTTTAGGAACGATGACCCTCAATGACTTTAATGAATATTTTGAAGTTGAAATCGATAGTGATGATGTGGACACTATTGCTGGTTATTATCTGACTGGTGTTGGAACTATTCCAAATCCAACAGAACGGCTCAGCTATGAAGTTGAAAGCCAGAATAAAAAACTGATTTTGACCAATGACAAGGTTAAAAATGGCCGTGTCACTAAGGTAAAAGTGGAAATATCTGAAATGATTGAAGAAGATGAAGAAGCTGAAAAATAAATTCAGCTTCTTTTGTTTTAAGTTTTCCGCAAGATTTTTATAAGGAATGCTTAAGCTGAAAGTCCTATACTAGTCTCAACAAATAAGAAACGAGGGCAGTCCAATGACATATAAAGTAAAAGTAACCTATCAGAAATCATTCATTCGCTCCAAGTTAAACGAAGCAGCCTAACCAGTACTAGCAATAGAAGCAAGAAATAGATTCTCGTATCAACATTTCATAAATTTTTCATATCATCTCCTAAATATAAAAAACATATAAAACTAAACAACAAACCAAAGAACAGGAAAACTCCTCTGCTCGCTAGATTTTAGCTGACAGAGGAGATTTTTTATGTTTGCTGAATCAAGATTTCATTCTTTCTGCCGAGTAGCAAAGTCCACAAAGCGAAATTTATCTAATTTGTGTCGACTCTCTGTGTATTGAAATTGGCGACCGTCAGCTAGATAGACCTGAGATTTAATGGAAACGACATGTTGGTCTCGGCCGATGTCCAGAAGGATATGGTCTTGGCTACTAACATGATCGATGGTAATTTCTTTTCTGGCATAGGCAATGTTAAGCTTTAAGGTTTCTTCCAAGTAGGAATAGATAGAATGTTCCCCGATTTCTCTGGTCAGATCTGGCACCAAGCTTTTATCTAGATAGTCAATATCCAAGACAGAAGCAATGTTGTCGACCACTCGCTGTCGGACAATGCGCCAAACCAAGCGGTACTCTGGAAAGCCGGTTGTTTTTGAGAGCTTTTTATCTACAGTGATTTTATCAAGGCTGATGACATTGGTCTTGGACTGAAGCTGGTGCTGTGCCACTAATTCTTGATAGCTGGTTAAGTTAGAAACAGGGAAATCTAGTTGTTCCTGTTTGACGACTTTGGAGCCCTGCCCCCGCACTTTCTCAATCAGTCCCTCTTCTTGCAAGAGCGCTAAAGCCTTACGAACCGTATCCCGACTGACTTGGTAGATTTCCATCAGCTGATGTTCACTAGGAAGAAAGTCACCGAACTGGTATTTTTCACCTAAAATATCTCTTTCAAGTTGTTTGAATAATTGTTTGTATTTCTTCATTAATCCCTCTCTTGTATTTTTTTTACCATACAACTATCAAAATTTTAGCAAAAATTTTGTGTTTTTGCAACAAACAAGTTGCATACAAGATTGTTATCGATTACAATTTAGTTTGTAAGCTAGTTAAGAAACTAGCGACATCAAAAATATAAGGAGAGTGCTGGATGATTTCCAGCCACAAGTCAAATGGGAAAATTTGAAAAGGAAGCTAAAGATTTGCTGAAGGTGATTGGCGGCAAAGAGAATGTCACAGCGGTCACTCATTGTGCGACTCGGATGCGTTTCGTACTTGGTGATGAAAAGAAAGCTAATGTTAAGGCCATTGAAGCCATTCCAGTCGTAAAAGGAACCTTTACCAATGCTGGACAGTTCCAAGTCATCATTGGAAATGACGTACCGATTTTTTATAATGATTTCACAGCTGTATCAGGTATCGAAGGTGTTTCCAAAGAAGCAGCCAAGTCAGCAGCTAAGAGTAATCAAAATCCAGTTCAGCGGGTCATGACGACTCTAGCTGAAATCTTCACTCCAATCATTCCAGCCTTGATTGTCGGTGGATTGATCCTCGGCTTTCGGAATGTCCTTGAAGGCGTGCATTGGTCTATGTTGGATGGGAAAACCATCACAGAAGTATCTCAATTCTGGGCTGGGATCAACCATTTCTTGTGGCTTCCAGGTGAAGCGATTTTCCAATTCTTGCCAGTAGGAATCACTTGGTCTGTTTCTCGTAAGATGGGAACTAGTCAAATTCTTGGGATTGTCTTGGGGATCTGTCTGGTGTCACCGCAGCTGCTCAATGCTTACGCAGTAGCATCTACACCAGCAGCTGAAATTGCGAAGGATTGGGTTTGGGATTTCGGCTTCTTCACTGTCAATCGTATTGGTTACCAAGCTCAGGTTATCCCAGCTCTTCTAGCAGGTTTGTCCCTGTCTTATCTAGAAATTTTCTGGCGGAAACGTATTCCAGAAGTAGTGTCTATGATTTTTGTGCCCTTCTTATCATTGATTCCAGCTCTGATTCTGGCTCATACAGTTTTGGGTCCTATCGGGTGGACAATCGGTCAGGGGCTTTCAACGGTCGTTCTTGCAGGTTTAACCGGTCCGGTTAAATGGCTCTTTGGTGCAATTTTTGGTGCGCTTTACGCTCCATTTGTCATCACTGGTCTTCATCATATGACCAATGCGATTGATACTCAGCTAGTGGCTGATGTCGGTGGTACTGGTCTTTGGCCAATGATTGCTCTATCCAATATTGCTCAAGGTTCAGCTGTCTTTGCTTATTATCTTATGAATCGCCATAATGAGCGGGAAGCACAAATTTCCTTGCCAGCTACTATTTCAGCTTATCTCGGTATTACTGAGCCTGCTCTCTTTGGGGTCAATGTCAAGTACATCTATCCATTTGTAGCGGGGATGATTGGTTCATCTATTGCAGGTTTGCTCTCTGTAACCTTTAATATCACGGCCAATGCTATCGGTATTGGTGGTTTGCCAGGAATCCTTTCTATCCAAGCAAAATATATGATTCCATTTGCAGGGGTTATGCTTGTTGCAATCGTTGTACCAATGGCTTTGACCTTCTTCTTCCGCAAAGCAGGATTTTTCACAAAAACGGAAGACGATACAGAACTGCAAGCAGAATTTGCAGCTCAAGAAGAAGCAGAATTCGCTCATCAGGAAACAAAGATTGTCGCACTAGTAGAAATCGTCAGCCCTCTTGCTGGTCAAGTAAAAGAACTCAGTCAGGCAACTGATCCAGTATTTTCATCTGGCGTAATGGGCCAAGGCTTAGTGATTGAGCCAAGTGAAGGTGAGTTAGTGTCACCTGTGAACGGTACGGTGACTGTTCTCTTCCCAACCAAACATGCCGTCGGCATCGTATCGGACGAGGGTGTGGAAATGCTTATGCATATCGGTATGGATACGGTCGGTCTAGACGGCAAGGGCTTTGAAGCCCATATTGAGCAAGGCGATCATGTGACGATTGGACAAAAACTGATTAGCTTCGATATGGATGTCATCAAGGCTGCAGGTCTCGTGACAGAAACACCTATCATTATCACCAACCAGGATGCTTTTGTAGCAGATATAAGTGGAGAGTATCCTAGCCATATCAAACGCGGTGATAAATTGATGACAGCAAAACGCATCTAAAAATACTTAACTCGTGGGATGGTGGCTCTGAGCCCCTCCCTTTTATCAAAAAAGGAGAAAATATGACACTTGATAAAACAAAGGTTGTCTACCAAATTTATCCAAAATCTTTTAAAGACACGACTGGCAATGGTTTGGGAGATTTTCGCGGAATTATTGAAAAACTTCCTTACTTAAAAGAGCTGGGAGTGGACATGATCTGGCTCAATCCTTTCTATCCGAGTCCACAGCGGGACAATGGTTACGATATTTTTGATTACACTGCGGTAGACCCTATCTTTGGAGATATGGCAGATTTTGAAGAGATGGTCAAGGTCGGCCAGCAGCATGGTATTGACTTTATGCTGGACATGGTTCTCAATCATTGCTCGATTGAGCATGAGTGGTTCCAAAAGGCGCTGGCTGGGGATTCCTACTATCAGGATTTCTTTATCCTTCGGGATGAGCCGACGGACTGGCTATCCAAGTTTGGTGGCAGTGCCTGGGCGCCATTTGGCGATACGGGTAAATATTATCTGCATCTCTATGATGTCACTCAAGCTGATCTTAACTGGCGCAATCCCAATGTTCGTCAAGAACTCTTCAAGGTGGTGAATTTTTGGCGAGACAAAGGAGTCAAGGGCTTCCGCTTTGATGTCATCAATGTTATCGGAAAGGATGAGGTTCTGGCGGACTGTCCAGAGCAGGATGGGAAGCCAGCCTATACTGATAAGCCAATCGTGCATGACTATCTTCGTATGATGAATGAAGCGACCTTTGGGCAGGACGATTCTGTTATGACGGTTGGTGAAATGAGTGCTACGACGATTGAAAATTGCATCCTTTACACCGCACCAGATCGGCAGGAGCTATCTATGGCCTTTAATTTCCATCATCTCAAGGTGGACTATGAGGATGGACAGAAGTGGACGCTTAAGGCCTTTGACTTTGAAGAGTTAAAACGCCTCTTCCATACTTGGGGCAAGGAAATGAGCGAACACGACGGTTGGTCGGCTCTCTTTTGGAACAACCATGATCAGCCACGAGCTCTCAACCGCTTTGTCGATGTGGAGAATTTCCGCAATGAAGGAGCGACCATGTTGGCAGCCAGTATTCATCTGTCGCGCGGGACGCCTTATATCTACATGGGTGAGGAGATTGGCATGGTGGATCCTGACTACGATTCCATGGAAGATTATGTGGATGTCGAGTCTCTCAATGCTTACCAGACTCTGCTTGCTGAAGGTCAATCACCAGAAGCAGCCTTCAGGATTATCAAGGCTAAATCTCGTGATAATTCTCGGACGCCTATGCAGTGGGATGATTCAGTCAATGCAGGTTTTACAACAGGAACTCCATGGCTGAAGGTGGGCAAATCCTATCCTCTCATCAATGTGGAAAATGAAATCAAGGGACCGATCTTTACCTTTTATCAGGAATTGATTGCTCTGCGTAAGGAATTGCCTATCATCGCAGAGGGCAGCTATCAGCCAGCCTATGAGGACAGTCCTCAGGTCTATGCCTTTGAGCGGGAGTGGCAAGGACAAAAGCTTTTAGTCCTTAACAACTTCTATGCTGACCCAATTACCGTGGACATCCTACCAGACTATCAAAGCGGTCAGGTGCTGATTTCGAATTACGAGGAGCCAGCAGTAGCCGTGACCATGACTTTGAAACCCTACGAAACGTTAGCTATTTTAGTAAATAATGATTAAAACCAGCTTAAGCTTCTTTTAAGTATGGTGCAGTATACTAAAAGCACCAAATGAAGACCTCTTAACTTTATTTGATAGAAGGAGTCATTTAGTTTAACAGATGAGCAGCTGTTATAGCTATAGTTCCGCACCTTTTTTTCATAACAATCTCCGAAAAGGTCGCCCTCTAGGGCGGCTTTTTTATGGAGAACGCTGGAAACGGAGAGAGGCAATTTTAAGAAAAATGGAAGACTTTATCTGTTGTAACACAATGAAAATGAAACTGAAAAACAGTTTATTTTCTAAAAAATAGGCAGAATCTATCTATTTTCACTCGAATCGTGGTATAATGTAATTATAGTAAAACGTTTTCAGGTACAAGAGGATTATTATGGTTGAAGAAGCGATTGATTATGGGAAAGTAACGGGAATGGTGCACTCTACGGAGAGTTTTGGAGCAGTGGATGGACCAGGTATCCGCTTCATCGTCTTTCTGCAGGGTTGTCATATGCGTTGTCAATATTGCCACAATCCAGATACTTGGGAGATGGAGACTAACAAGTCTCAACTGCGGACTGTGGATGATATCCTACAAGAAGCCCTTCGTTACAAAGGTTTCTGGGGTAATAAAGGTGGTATTACCGTCAGCGGGGGAGAAGCACTTCTGCAAATCGACTTTTTGATTGCCTTCTTTACCAAGGCCAAAGAGCTGGGGATTCATTGTACGCTGGATACTTGTGCTCTGCCTTTTAGAAATACGCCTCGTTATCTAGAAAAGTTTAATAAACTGATGGCGGTGACGGATTTGGTCTTGCTGGATATCAAGGAAATTAATGAAGCGCAGCATAGGATCGTGACTACCCAGACCAATAAAAACATCTTGGCCTGTGCAAAATATCTCTCAGATATTGGAAAGCCAGTGTGGATTCGTCACGTTCTGGTGCCAGGCTTAACCGACCGTGATGAGGACTTGATTGAGCTAGGTAAGTTTGTCAAAACACTCAAGAACGTTGATAAGTTTGAAATCTTACCTTACCATACTATGGGAGAGTTCAAGTGGCGGGAGCTGGGCATTCCTTATTCACTGGAAGGCGTGAAGCCACCGACTGCTGATCGGGTCAAAAATGCTAAGGAACTGATGCAAACGGAATCCTATACCGAATACATGAATCGGGTGCATAATAACTAAGTGATGTAAGTAGGGTAAGATGAGGCTGGGACAAAAGTCCTAGCCTCTCAATTGTCTTTGGATTGTCGAGCAAGACGCAGTGGTTGAGTGGGCTCTATTACGCTGATTTCATCAGCTTTTACAGCCCTACTCAACTGTGCGGAGGTGGAACGACGAAATCGAATTCTAACGAATTACCGATTTCTGTCCCACTCTCATTTTTCTCAATAAAATACCTGCTAATTCTTTGGGATGCCCTAATTTTATAAGATTTGATAGCATGAGAGCACACATTTAAGTACATTGCAGCTAGTGGCTGTCTGATTTTAAAAGGATAGATATACTAGAAGAGCTTATAGCAAACTTTCTTCTTTTTGCCTGATTAGCTTTCACCTCTATTTTAAGGCTAGAAAAGTTAGGTCTAGCTTTCAAGAAGGTGTTTGAATAAAGGCGGAATTTATGGTATAATTAAACTTAATAGCGATTTTTTTAGAGAATAGAATAAGCGTAGAAGGAGTAGTGTTTTGGAAAAGAAAAAAGCCATTGTGGTTTCGGGAGATTATGGGTATATCAGACAGATTGAAACGACCATAAAATCTCTTTGCTGTCATCATAAAAATCTAGATATTTATGTTTTCAATCAGGATATTCCTCAAGAATGGTTCTATTATACGCGTCGGAAGGTGGAAGCAGCTGGCAGTCAGTTGAACGATGTGAAATTGTTTAATGATCAGATTGACGATCAGGTGAAATCAAAATGGGAAGCTGGAACCTATGCTCACATCAACTACATGGCTTATGGGCGCTATTTTATACCGAATTACGTTGCAGCAGATAAAGTTTTATATTTAGATTGTGATATTGTTGTGACACGAAATCTGGACCATCTTTTTGAGATAGATCTGGAGGATTATTATGTAGCAACGACTCGCGCGACATATGGAGTAGGCTTTGGCTTTAATTCTGGAATGATGCTCATCAATAATAAGCGTTGGCGTGAAGAAAACATGGCTCAGCAATTGGTAGAGTTGACAGATAGAGAATTAGCCAATTTTACTGAAGGTGATCAGTCTATCTTGAATTTGATGTTTGAGGGCAAAAAACTTGATTTGGAAGATACTTACAATTTTCAAATCGGTTTTGACATGGGAGCTGCGCTAGATAAGCATGACTGGATTTTCGAAATTCCACTTTCTCCACTACCTGCTGTTTTGCATTATATTTCTGGTCAAAAACCATGGAACACTGTTTCCAACATGCGTCTGCGTGAAGTATGGTGGTTTTACAATTCTCTTGATTGGTCTACAATTATTGAGACAGATGAATTTGATGTCGAGAAAGCTATTAAACAGAGGGATGAAGGCTTTGCTCTCCACTGTGTAACCTTGACAAACTCAGATAGGCTAGAGGGAATTGAAGATTTGGTGAATGCATTACCAAACTGTCTATTTCATATTGCTGCCTATACACAGATGTCTGATAAGTTACTCAAACTGATGGCTTATGAAAATGTTCGTTTGCACCCTGCAATTTTGCCATATCCTTTGAGAGATTTACTTGCGAGCAGCGACATTTATCTTGATATCAATCACGATCAGAAATTCGATACTGTAATTAGGGAGTTTCAAGAGTCTGGTAAGCCTGTTTATGCCTTTGATAATGTTCAAACAGAAGGGGTTTCAGAGCAAGTATTCTCACATGAGAATTATCAGGAAATGGTGGAAAAAATTCGATCAGATTTTAATTAAATGACGAACTGCCCCACATTTTGTAATCGAAATAGAGAAAGCAAGTTGATTCCTTATCTATAATTCTATGGAATGGGCTTGCTTTCTTAAGTCTTTGGCTTAAAAGACAAGTTTATGTATGAAAAGAGGACTCTGGGCAAGTCCAAAATACAAATAAAGGATAATAAATGGAGCACTTTGGTCTTAAGAAAAAGAAGCATCAGAATATTTTTAGAAAGAGAATCCTCTTTACCCTGTTCATTATAGCTATTTATATATTAGGAAGACATATCTTGCTTCCGGGCTACAATGGCAGTATGGAAGCTTTTCGGATAAAGGAAGACAATCCCTTGGCCGCTTTGTATTTGCTGGCAGGAATTGATGTTTCTCAGATTTCAGTATTTTCTTTGGGCTTAGGACCTTGGATTACGACGATGATCGTATGGCAAGTCATGAACCTAAAGAAAAGCTGGAATATACAATCTTGGTCCCTTAAAAAAACGGATTTCTTTCAAAAAATCTTAACCTTGTTCTTTGCGATTGTGCAGGGACTGGCCATTATGTACACCGCTTATAGAGGAAATGGTCGCTTTCTACTTCTAGTGGATGATTGGCTCTATAATCTAGCAGTTTTACTCACAGTTGTGACAGGCAGTTTTATTATTATTTGGTTGTCAAGCCTTAATACTCGTAAAGGAGTGGGAGGGTCAACCATTATTATCATTTCAGGGATTTTACTCCAGTTTGCTGACCAATTAATAGTCTTGCTTGGGAAATCCTTGTCTTCTGTCCGAGGAGGAATGATGTTAGTTGTGGCTCTATTGGCCTATCTTCTCTTGACCTTTGTTGCTGTTGTGTGTGAGAAAGCCGAGATACGTCTGCCTCTCAATCGGATCATGTTAAGCAGTCGCTACTATGATAAATCTTATTTGCCAATTAAGTTCATTCCTTCTGGTGGAATGCCCATTATGTATGCAACAAGTGTCTTGATGTTGTTCCAATTATTACTAGACTGGACGGGGAAAGGATTTTCACTAAAATTTGGGAATTTGTTTGACTTTACAAAGCCCTTGGGTCTCCTTGTTTATCTAGTTGCGATTTACTTGTTGGGTATTTTGTTTGCCTATATCAATTTGGAACCGGAAGAGACAGCGAAACGCTTGCAGCGTCAGGGAGAATATTTTGACTATATTCAGCCTGGGAAAGAAACCTTAAAAGTGTTAAAACACTATATTTCTTTGCAATCAAATATAGGTGCTATCTATCTCATCATGTATGTCGGCCTGCCCTATTTTATTAATTTCTTCTTGCCTTTACCAAGTTTCTTTTTGACCTTGCCAAGCACACTAGTCATTTTGATTAGCATGCTCTTGCCCTTGCGTGAAGAAATACGAATCTTAAGAATCGGGACTTATTATCATAAAGAACTAGAAGTAAAAGGAGAATAGAGGGATATGTTTTACTTTGTACCTTCTTGGTATAAACAAGATCGAAAATGGTATTCTACTGCCCTACCTTTCTATCTGCAACCAAAAAATATGATGTTTGATGATGCCGTAAATTTATTGCGGATGTTTCAACAATCAGGAGAAGCCAACTCTGTCCTGATTTTGAATTATTCACCTCATATTCGGACTTTCTTTTATCAACAAAGACTTTCATCAGATGAAATGTGGAATCTATTTGATAGCATACAAGGTCTGACAGACGTGCCTGCACGAAAAATTCGTTTGGATGATTTGAAATGGCCTCAGGGAGCAGAAATCTTTTATACTCCTTTTATTGTAGATGTTCACGTTGATCACCTACCTCATGCTCAGATTAATTTTTCACAAATAGGTAATATTTTTGATATTACCTATTTTGAAAATAATCAGATAGATTATCAGCTTGTTTTTGATGACCGTGGCTTTGTCTCCAGTATTATCTATTTTGAGCATAATCAGCCATATTATCAGGACTATCTGAATGCACAAGGAATATGGCAATTCAGAGAATTTTTGACAGCTGATAACCAGCAGGTCATTATCAATCCTGAGGCACAGGGCACATTTGCTAAGGATGTCTATCAGAATATTGAAGAGCTTGTTAAAGAAAAGCTAGAGCAGCATTTGGCTTCTGTTTTAACCAAGGATGATTCGATTATTGTTTCAGCAGATGTGCAGCATAATCATTTTTTCCAACAGATTAAGAAGGATCATCTTGTTGTTTTGTCCTTCTTTGGCAATCGTTATCCAATTACGAATACAGAACAATTATTCTCTGATTTAAAAGATACTCCATTTTTTGTGGTAGATAGCTTAGATAAAATCGTGAAGATTGCAGAACAAGTGGGAGAAGTAGAAGAAGAGCAACTTCCTGCTTATTATGAGATTCCACCCTATGATACACAGTTGAATCTTGGGCATAGTCAGCGGAAAAAAGAGTTGATTATCTATGTCAATTTCGATACTTTACCAGAACATCATCTTCAATATGTCTTTACTTCCTTGTTTGATATGATGTTGCAACACGAGTGGATTGACTTATTGGTTGGGACGCAGAGTCAAGATTTTGGTCGAGAAGCTTCTATTCGACAGTTTCTTGAAGAATCTTTGTCATCAACAAAGTATGCAGAAAAATTGCTCCTTGTTGACAAGGATAAGGCTGCTAAGAGTGGTGATCCACGCTTAGAAGATGATGATAGCCTCAGAGAGCGAATTGATACTGTGGTGATTCATAGTGATACCGATTTGGCGAAGGCTCTGAAGTATGTTCGCGTCATCTTGGATTTGGGAAGCCCAGCAGATATCCGAACTCAAATTGCAGGTATCAGCGGAGGGATTCCTCAAGTGAATTTGTATAGTTCTTCCTATGTGAAGCATGGCGAAAATGGTTGGATCATGAATGATATTTCTAACCTGAGAGAGGCACTCTTGTATTACCTCACAGATTTGGAACACTGGAATCAGTCTTTGGTACATTCGGTTAAGAGGATTGAGCTGTATACAAGGGGAGAAATTGTCGAAATGTGGAAAAATACGATAAAGGAATTAAAGCTAAATGAACAGAATTAGTGTCCTACAGATTGCCAATGAGAATTGGCAGCACCAATATGAGATTCCTAGTAATATCGCATGGACATTTGTTAAGCCAGAAGATATCATGTCTCTCTTGCCCGAAGATATTGGTATTTTAAAAAAGGATGGGAAGAAACCGAAGGCTGCTAAGCCCTATGATGTTGTATTGGTCGATACTGTTGAGCATTTTGAGTACATTACAGTATTGGATAGCTTAATTCAGGTTTATCGCTTGTTTTATCATGAGCGCTGTCAGATCACTACAAAAACTTTGGAAAGATTCCTTTTACGCAAAAGGGCCGTTCAGTCTACTTTTGAAGATCCAGCTCAGATGCTGTATCTATTTTCACGGGGCTTTTCTTCCAAGCAAAGTGGTACCAAGCTCAGTGTTAATCATCTAGCTGTCAATCCCTCCTTCTCAGGTCAGATTAACTATGAAGGAACTAACTATCTCCGTCTGTGTGGCCAATATGGTGAGGATTACCAAACTGTAGCAACCTATCAGTACAATATCTTTCTGAGCGCAGACGCCCCTTTGGATTTATGGCCAGAGTTCAGAAATTCTGAAGATTGCGCAATTCGTTATGTCATCAAGGGTTATCCAGTTGGCAATTCTCCCATGCAAGAATGGATTTATGATGAAGAATCTTTTGATAAGCCTCTCGTTTTGGATACCAGCGATTCTTATTACCTAAGCGTCAGTGTTCAAGTAAAGGGGCAAGGAATTGTGAAAATTGGACCATTCCACCATCGCCAGTCTCATTTGGGTTATGGGGACTTGTTGATTGGTGGAAATCGTGTTGTGGATAAAAATCGGGAGGAATTGATTTACTACTTCCATCCTGGTGATTTGAAGCCACCTCTCAATATTTATTTTTCTGGTTATCGTCCAGCTGAAGGATTTGAGGGATACTGGATGATGAACAATTTGGGAGCGCCTTTCTTGTTGATTGGAGATCCACGTTCTGAGGGTGGTGCTTTCTATCTCGGTTCAGAAGAGCTAGAGCAAAAGCTTGTTCAGGTCATTCATCACTGTTTAGATGAATTGGGCTTTACAAGAGACCAGTTGACCCTATCCGGACTATCAATGGGGACTTTTGGAGCCCTGTATTATGCTTCCAAGTTAGAGCCTCATGCAGTGATTGTCGGTAAGCCCTTAGTAAATTTAGGCGATATTGCAGAGAATGAATCCACGATTCGTCCTGGAGGTTTTCCTACTTCTTTAGATTTGGTGCTTCGTACAACAGGAGAATTATCAGAGGAAGGAACAGCTCAACTTAATGAGCACTTCTGGACATCGTTCAAAGAAGCTAATTTTTCAAGGACGAAATTTATTGTGTCTTATATGTATCATGATGACTACGATGGTACGGCCTACCCTGATATGCTAGAAGAGCTAGGAAAGCGAGCTTATCGCGTTAATGTCATTAGTAAAGGATTAACTGGACGACACAATGATGATACGCAAGGAATTGTCGAATGGTTCTTTAATCAATATAAAACTTTATTAGTGAATAGTTTTGAAAGGAAGTTTGATTCGTGATATACAAGGAAGAAATCTATTTTGCTTATTGGGATATGCAAAGTGTATCACAGTATCTATATGGATCGTCTGTGAAGCTGCTAGCAGATGGGCATGTCTTATATGAGAATCAGTTCATGCCGTCTGGTACAGTCATTCATGAATGGCATTCGCAGGCAAACTATCAGGCTTTACGAAATACAAGTCAGCTTCCTGAATTGAAGCGAGGAGAAAAATATATCTTTGGCAGCCATCTGGAGACTCTTCCTGAAAATTCGACCTACTTAAAGATTGAATTTATGAATGCGCGTGATGAGGAGATTTTTAATCAAATCATTAAGCAGGGTGAGACGATGAGCATTCGTGTTCCGAACAATACCCATCATTATAAAATTCAATTAGTGAGTTCAGGTTGCCATCGTTTCTTGTTTGAAAGCATCTATATTGCTGAAGAAGGTGTGGCAGATTATACTATCGATCGCTATTGGATTTCGAAATTGTTGCATAAGGACGTCAATCAAGAGACGATTTACGTTTGCTTTACGGAGCCTGATTTTAATCGGACGGGTTACATTCCAGAAATTGTTCGGGAGCATTTTCCAAATTTGTTGGTAGTCAATTCTTCCTATAAAGACGCTCTTTTGTATATGGAAAAAGAGTTCTTCGAAATCTTACTTGGAACAATTGAAAAGCTGTCTCGAGAATATTCTTTTGAAAAGGTCGCTTTTGCTGGCTATGGGCCGATTTCAAATATCGCAGCCTTGCTTTACTCACAGCAATTTGAAAATGCCTATGCTTTAGTGACTGATGATTTCATGCCAGAATTGGATTATCAGCATGTTCTTGTTCGCTATCAAAATAGGGTAAATTATCCTTTATTTAGAGATTTGCTACTGGAACGCTTCAATTCAGCTAGAGTAAAAGAGTATGCCCATCTGAAAAATAGGCCACGGGTACTAACCAAAATTGATTATTTGTTGGATCAGTCCTTTTTGCTTCAAAAAATAGACTTGGAGAAAACGGAAGAGTGGATGAGAAAGAATGAAGCCTAAAAAATTACATTTAGCTAATTCCTTTAAACTAAGGCGTTATAAAAAATCTTAGAAAAGATTAATCAGCTTTCTGACGATTATGCAGCCATGTCAGATGAAGAATTGCAGGCTAAAACTCAATGGTTTAAAAGCCGTCTTTCTAAGGGAGAAAGGCTGCAGGAAATTTTACCAGAAGCCTATGCCACCATTCGTGAAGCGGCTAAGCGCGTCTTGGGGCTCTACCCTTACGATGTACAAATCCTAGGTGCCTTAGTCATGCAAGACAATCAGATTGCCGAGATGAGGACGGGAGAGGGAAAAACACTAACAGCAATTCTGCCCTTGTACTTAAATGCTTTAACTGGAAACAGCACCATCTTGGTTACGGCCAATGAATATTTGGCGATACGCGATGCTAAACAAATGGCTCCTGTTTTTCATTACTTAGGAATGACAGTTGGGATTGGTGTTTCAGAAAATCCAGCTAAAAGATTGAAGGTTGCGCAAAAGCAGCGGATTTATCAAAGTGATATTGTGTATACAACACATAGTGCGCTGGGATTTGATTACCTTGAAGAAAATTTAGCGACCTCTCAAGCAAAGAAATTCTTGCCTAGGTTCTATTTCTGTTTAGTGGATGAGGTTGATGCAGCTCTCTTGGATAGTGCTCAGATGCCTCTGATTATATCAGGTTCTCCTCGGGTCCAGTCTAATCTGTTTCTTTCCTGCGATGAATTTGTTAAGACCTTGAAAGAAGAGGAAGATTTTAAGCTAGATTCGACTCGGACTTCAGTCTGGTTGACGAGAAAAGGTGTTAAGGAAGCAGAAGTATACTTCCGTGTACAAAATGCCTACGATCCAAATAACTACCAACTGATCCGCCAAATTAATTTGGCCTTAAGGGCCAATCATTTATTTGAAAAAGATCGTCAGTATACTGTAGAAAATGGCGAAGTTAAGCTGATGGATGAGGCAACAGGGCGAGTTTTAGAAGGGAATAAACTCCAATCTGGTTTGCACCAAGCCTTGGAAGCGAGAGAACGCGTGAAGATTTCCTTAGAAACACGTTCTATGGCCTCTATTACCTATCAAAATTTGTTCAAGATGTTTCCTAAATTGGCGGGGATGACGGGTACAGGGAAGGTCTGTGAAGATGAATTTCGTGAGGTGTATGACTTGGGAGTGGTCGTTGTACCAACTAGAAAGCCCAATCAACGGATTGATTATCCAGATGAGATCTATCTAACTATCCCTCAAAAACTTTATGCTTCTTTGGATTATATTAAAAAACTACATAAAAAAGGGCAGCCAGTTCTGATTGCGACAGGATCGGTAAGAATGTCAGAAATTTACTCCATGCTCCTGCTGCAGGAAGGAATTGCTCATAACGTGCTAAATGCCTACAATGCAGCAAAAGAAGCAGAGATGATTGCACAGGCTGGCCGACGTTCTGCGGTAACCGTCGCAACTTCTATGGCTGGTCGTGGAACGGATATTATCCTAGAAGAAGGTGTTGCTAAATTAGGCGGACTGGCGGTTATTGGAACAGAGAGAATGTCCAGTGAACGAGTGGACTTGCAGCTTCGTGGTCGTGCAGGCCGTCAAGGCGCACCTGGACTAAGTAAATTCTTTGTTTCACTTGAAGATGATATTATTACAAAGACTGGCAGTAAGTGGATCAATGATTTTTATCAGAAAGAAGTCGCCAAGCCAGAGGAAAAACAGAAGGTTCATCTAAAATCTGTTCGTATTAAATATGAGGTGACAGAAGCTCAGAGAAACAGCGATAATGCGGCAGCTGCTTCAAGACGATCAACGGAGCAGTATGACGAAAGTATCCGAATTCAACGGCAAATCATTTATAACAAGCGTAATGACATTATTGCTCGTCCTGACTTTAAACTAGAATATTTTTTATCTGTTTTATCAGATGCTATGGACGCCTATATGAAGAAGCATCCATTTAAAGAGCAGGCCGATTTGTATCGATTTGTTTTGGATAATATTAGCTACTATTGTCAAGGCATTCCAAGAGATTTAGATGTGACAAACATTCGTCAAGTTAAGAAGTTCCTATCTAAGCTTTTCATTGAAGAATATCAGCGAAAACGCGATAGAATTGAGGATTCAGAACTGTTTGGGCAGCTTCAGCGCATCGCAGTGTTAAGAGCAGTGGATGATTGCTGGGTGGAGCAAGTTGACTATCTCCAACAATTTCAAACTTTAGTGGTTAGTCAAGGTTATGCGCAAAAGAATCCTGTATATGAGTTTCATAAAGAGGCTTTTGAGTCATATAAGAGAATGAATGCAGACATGAATCTTAAAATTATAAAAAATATGGCGCTTAGTTATGTCGATGTTCAGCCTACAGGGAAATTAGAGGTTTTCTTTGGCTAAAGTTTTGACAGATTGTGCCATAGACTTTATAATAAGGATATAACTGCATTCGGGAGAAAATGTATATTTATGGGTAAGAATAATAAAGCAAAAGGGTTTAAGCGCGTTATATCGAAGTTTAAACGATTGGTGACGGAGGATGATAATTATTATGATCCGGATGCAGCCATCTTAAAACCGATTAGCCGAAAACCCCAAGAGCAGAATCAGGTTGTGTTAGGTATTAATGAAGAATTAAAACCACAGACAGAGCCAATTTCTATTATGGAAGACTTTGAGGATTTTCAAGCCAATAATAGCTTGGTAGTAGATGATCTGATAAAAAATGTCAGCCAAAGTTTATCAATGAGCGTTTCGACTTCAATGAGTTTGTCTGCTGAACATTTCGATAGTGACTCTGTTTCAGCAAGCGAGAGTCCTCTTCAAGATTCGCTGTGGGAGAATGATTCATTAGAGACTTATTCTTTAGACTCTTCTTCTCTAGACTCTTCTTCTCACAGTATCTCAGAGTCAGATTCACTTTATGAGAGTGAGTGGTTATCCGCTTCTATCAGTGCAAGCGAGAGTCTTTCTGAGTCTGAATACTGGAGTATCTTTGAATCTGAATCTCTCAGCATATCAGAATCAGATTCACTTTATGAGAGTGAATGGCTATCCGCTTCTATCAGTGCAAGTGAGAGCCTTTCTGAGTCTGAATACTGGAGTATCTTCGACTCTGAGTCCCTCAGCATATCAGAATCAGATTCACTTTATGAGAGTGAATGGCTATCCGCTTCTATCAGTGCAAGTGAGAGTCTTTCCGAGTCTGAGTACTGGAGTATCTTTGAATCTGAATCTCTCAGCATATCAGAGTCAGATTCACTTTATGAGAGTGAATGGCTATCCGCTTCTATCAGTGCAAGTGAGAGTCTTTCCGAGTCTGAGTACTGGAGTATCTTTGAATCTGAATCTCTCAGCATATCAGAGTCAGATTCACTCTATGAGAGTGAATGGTTATCCGCTTCTATTAGTGCAAGTGAGAGTCTTTCTGAGTCTGAATCCTGGAGTATCTTTGAATCTGAATCTCTCAGCATATCAGAATCAGATTCACTTTATGAGAGTGAATGGTTATCCGCTTCTATCAGTGCAAGCGAGAGTCTTTCCGAGTCGGCTTCTATCCTTCTTAGCGAATTCGTTTCAACTTCGGTAGCGGATAGTCAGTCAGCTTCTCTGTCAGAATCCATTAGTGCTAGTCTGAGCCTTTCAGAATCTGAGTCTCTTAGTGCCTTAGAAGAGACTTCTATGAGTCTTTCAGATTCAGTTTATGAGGAGGAAGCTGATTCACCTTCAGTAAACGAGAATAAGCCAGATACTTTCTTGATTTCTCTTAGCACTAGCCTGAGCCTCTCTACTTCTGAATGGTTGGCTCAGTCTGAGTTTACTTCACTTAGCCTTTCGGCATCTGAATCTTTGAGTATCAGTCAGTCTCTATCCTTGAGTGAAGCATTTTCTCAACTTCTTTTCGAGTCTGAATCAGCCAAGGAGAGTCAGCAGCTATCAGAATCACTTAGCCATATCCAGTCCCTTTCTCTTTCAGAATCTTTGAGTGAGTGGACAGCAGAATCTCTCAGTCTCAGCGAGTCAATCTTTTTGAGCGAGTCAATTTCCCTGAGTGAGTCCATTGCCGAGTATACTTGGTTAAGTTCTTCATTATCGGTTAGTGCCTCTCTTGCTCAATCCGAATTGGAAAGCCAATTGACATCAATTTCCGAGTCTATTAGTGTCTCAGAATCTCTCAGTCAGAGTGTGAGCGTCTTCACTTCTTTCAGCTTGAGTGAGTCAATTTCCTTGAGTGAATCCGAAAGTCTCAGTGCATCAAGCTCCTTCAGTTTGAGTGAGTCCGCTTCTTTGAGTGAATCTGAAAGTCTTAGTCAGAGTCTCAGCCTTTCAGAATCCTTGAGCCAAAGTGTCAGCGCTTCACACTCTTTGAGTCTCAGTGAGTCAATTTCAGTCAGTCAATCTGAACAAGAAAGTCAGAGCCTTAGTGTGTCAGAATCCTTGAGTCAGAGTGCAAGCATTTCGACTTCATTTAGTTTGAGCGAATCACTTTCCGAGTATACTTGGCTCAGTTCGTCACTCTCAATTAGTGCTTCTGTTGCCCAATCTGAATTGGAAAGCAAGTTAACATCGCTTTCCGACTCTATTAGTCAGAGTGCTTCACTCTCTCTGAGTGTTTCAGAATCTCTCAGTCAGAGTGCAAGCCTTTCAACTGCCTTTAGTTTAAGTGAATCAGTTTCCTTAAGTGAGTCTGAAAGCCTTAGTCAGAGCCTCAGTGTTTCAGAATCCTTGAGTCAAAGCCTGAGTGTTTTAAGCTCCTTTAGTTTGAGTGAGTCCGAAAGCCTTAGCCAGAGCCTCAGTATCTCTGAGTCATTAAGTGAGAGTGCGAGTCTTTCAACTTCTTTAAGTTTGAGTCAATCAATTTCAGAGTACAATTGGATCAGTTCTTCACTCTCAGTTAGTGCTTCTGTTGCCCAATCTGCATATGAGAGCAAGTTAATTTCAGTTTCAGAGTCGGCTAGTCAGAGCACCTCAACCTCTATCAGTCTTTCCGAATCTCTTAGTCATAGTGTCAGCATCTCAACTTCCTTTAGTTTGAGTGAGTCGATTTCCCTGAGTGAATCAGAGCAAATCAGTCAAAGTATTGTGAGAGTTTCCTTATCTGAGTTTTATAGTATTTCAGTCTCAGAGTTGCTTTCTTACAGACAGAGTGTTTCAGAGTCTAAGTCAGTATCACATAGTTTACAAGTCTCAGAATCTCTGTCACTTAGCTTGTCTCGAACAGAGTCAATGCGTCTTTCCTATCAACAAGAATCGCTTGATAGTATGAACCTTGCATCTCATGAACTTTCAGAGGCAGTTGCACTATCTCAAGAAAGCCTGTCTGTTCAAGTCTCTACAACTCCAAACTTGAGCGTGACAGATCAAGAGGCATATCAGATGGTAAGACCAGGTTTACAGCCAATTTCTCCTGACTTAAAAAATGTCGCTAGTACATTATCTGGATTGGCTTCAATCACTCAAAATAAGAAAGACCAGCGATAATTTTAAAGATACTAGAGGATACAATAGTATCCACATATATTCACAAAATCAAAAGGAGTCATTATGATTAGAAATACGATGCCCAACAGCAATAAAGGTTTGGGAACGACGGATGTATTACCAATTAGTGAACCACGTATAGGAGTACTGACAGGGGAAATCAACTACAAAAAAGTACCAATAGGTGCCTATGATCTTCTGGGGCAATTTACTTTAGCGAGTCAACCGAATTATGTTAGTGATTTGAATATGATTCAATCGATGGGCTTCAATGTTTATAGAATTTCTATCTCTTGGGCACGCATTTTCCCAACTGGAGAAGAAGCGCAGCCAAGTGAAGAAGGTTTGAAATATTATGAAGCTATCATTGATCAAGTGTTGCAAAAGGACATTGAACCGATTGTAACTTTAAGTCATTTCGATCTTCCTCTTCATCTGTATGAAAAATACGGTGCGTGGAAGAGCCGCAAGATGCTTGAACTTTATGAGCATTATACAGAAGCTGTTTTCAGACATTTTAAAGACAAGGTAAGATATTGGATTACCTTTAATGAATTTAATATTTTACACCATTTACCATATCTTGGTGGCGGTCTGTCTTTTGAAGATGGAGAAAATCGAAACCAACGAATCTGGCAGGCGGCTCACTATCAATTGGTCGCTTCGGCACGTGCTGTTAAGCTTGGAAAATCAATCAACCCAGAATTTCAATTTGGTGGCATGTTGGTAGTCAGTCGTAACTATAGTCAGAATCTAGATAGTGCGATTGATGCGATGGAAGCAGAAGTTAAGAACCGTGAAAACTATGTATTTACAGATGTACAAGTTCGTGGTTCTTATCCAAACCATTTCTTGCGCCGATTAGAGCGTGAGCAGATTGCTTTGGATATTGAAAATGATGACTTCTTTGACTTACGAGTCGGAAAGGTTGATTTTGTTAGCTTTAGTTACCATGCATCTAGTAATTCTCAAGAAGTCTTTATCAATAAATATGGCTATAATAACACCAATAAGAATCCAATTGATCCTGTAGGTCTTCGCCTAGCTATGAATAATCTTTATGACCGCTATCAAAAGCCACTATTTATTGTGGAAGATGATCTAGTATTAGACGAGTCAGATAGCCGATCAATAGAAGAGCTAAAAACGAATATTCAAGAGATCGTTAAAACAGTAGAATATGATGGCGTTGAGCTTCTTGGCTATACACCTCTCAGCTGGGTAGATCTCAATTTCTAAAGTAGATGCGTCTACAACTAGTTACCTTTTAAGAAAATACCTGAATGGATTATATGTCATCTATTCAGGTATTTTTGTTTATAAAAGAATAAGGTTACAAAACTAAGAGAACCATGGAACTAGCAGGTGGATAGAATTTTATTTGCTCTTGTAGTATCCTGATTTTTTTGCTCGGAGACTTATAAAACAATGGTAATAAGCGTCATTTTATGCTACAATTGATAAGATAGTATATAATTAGAATAAATGAAGAATAGAGGGAGCAGAATGAGACTTAAAAAGACCCTATTTGGTAACTATCGTGCCAAGGAAGTTGAAGAATACATTGAATCGTTAGAAGAAGGATTTGATAGTGAAATTCGTAAAAAGAATGAGAAAATTGAATCTTTACGTAAAAAAATTGATGCTTTAAAGAACCAAGAAAGAGAAATCGGTGAAGCCGTTGTTTATGCTAAATCGCTGATTATTGAAGCACATGAAAAGGCAGAAAAAGAGGCTCAAGAGGTTCTAGAGAAAGCTCAGAAAGACTTCTTACAAGTAAGATCGTCTATCCTTGAAGAGATCGATGAATTGACGAAAAAACGTCTTGAAACGGAACAACTCTATAAGGCGCAAAAGGAAAAAATCAAGGAGCTTCTTAGTCAAATTGGTCAGATTCTAGACGAAGAAACTTTAGAGGGTCAAATTGACATCGCAAGTCTAATCGAGGAAGCTTCGGAAGACGACGAATTTGCAAGCATATTTGATACTCCTTTAGAGGAAGATGAAGCTACGCGTTTGTTTGATACACCTTTGGAAGAAGACGAGGCTCCAAATGAGCAAGTTGAAGCTGAAAGTCTATTCGATGAAGCTTCTCTTGAAGCGCACGAAGAAGAAGTAAACGAATCAGATATTTTTGGTGAGGAAGAAGTCCCAGTAGAAATCTCTGCTCCACAAAAAGAAGTTGTGAATATTGAGCAAACATTTGCTAAGACAGGTACAGATAGCTCTGTTCCCGTTACTTACTTCACTTCTCCTGTCAAAAAGTCTAAAGACGAAGATAAAGAAAAAGGGAAAAAGAAGAAAGGAAAAATCATCAAACGCCTTTCAAGAATTAAAAAAGATAATCTTTTGTAAGAGGAACATGGTTTATGACAATTTATAACATCAACCTAGGAATTGGTTGGGCAAGCAGCGGGGTTGAGTACGCACAAATTTATCGTGCAAAATTGCTTCGCAGTGTGGGCTTAGAGGCAAAATTCATCTTTATGGATTTTATTTCAGCCGATAATATTGAACATTTGACGAAGAATATCGGCTTTGAAGACTCTGAGGTCATTTGGCTCTATCAGTATTTTACAGATGTTAAGATTGCTCCAACGACCTACACTCTGGCACATGTTTTAGCTAGTTTTGATAGAGAACCTATAGAAATCGTTCGTAATCCTGAGAATAAAACCTTTCGGATCCTGTTTGGAGATAATGATTTCGTAACGTGCTACTCATGCGATATGGATAATGAACTGATTGAGCGGGCAGAGATTGTTTCGCGTGGCTGTCTCATTCAGAAAGAATATTATACTTATACTAAAAACTTTATTGAGTATTATAGTCCTGTAGATGGTCGGGCTCGTCTCTATCAACGGACTTGGCTCAATGAAGACGGTAGTGTGGCTTACGAAGAGATTATCGATGAGGTAGACGGTAAGCAAGAAACGCAAGTTTATCGTTTTCCAGATCAGGTCTTCTACTCCAAGCAGGAGTTTGTTGCTCATTTCATGAGAAGTTTGAAGTTGACAGATAAGGATTTACTGATTCTAGACCGAGAGACAGATATTGGCCAGCCAATCTTCGCCAATAAGGGGGCTGCCAAACTAGCTGTTATCGTTCATGCAGACCACTTTAGTGAAAATCCTGCTGAGAAAGACTATATTTTGTGGAATAACTATTATGAGTATCAGTTTGAACATGCTGAAGAAGTGGACTATATCATCAACTCGACGGATGCTCAAACGGAGCTTCTGAAAGAGCAGTTTGCTCAATATACCGACATCAAGCCGAAGAATATTTTAACTATTCCTGTGGGTAGCTTGGATCAGCTGCGCCGACCAGAAGGTCAGCGGAAACCTTTTGGTTTGATGACAGCTTCTCGTTTGGCCAGTGAAAAGCATATCGATTGGCTAATTCACTCTGTAGTGAAGGCGCATGAGCAATTACCGGAAATCACCTTTGATATCTATGGCACCGGTGGTGAGGAAGCTATGTTGCGGAAGCTGATTGCGGATCTGCAAGCAGAAGATTATATTCGACTGATGGGGCATCATCATATGGCGGATATTTACAAGAATTATTCTGCTTATCTAGCAGCATCGACAAGTGAAGGTTTTGGTCTGACTCTGTTGGAAGCAGTAGGTTCTGGCCTGCCTATCATTGGCTTTGATGTTCGTTATGGCAATCCGACCTTTATCCGCGATGGAGAAAATGGCTACCTGATTCCCAAGGCTCGTCCAGATGATCTAGATGCCATGACGACAGAGTATGCGGAAAAGATTGTTCAGCTATTAACTCAACACTCTCAAGAAGATTTGTCCCGTGTATCCTATGAGGTAGCTGAACCTTACCTTGATGAGCATATTGCCCAGCGCTGGTCTGATCTAGTTCGATCGGCTCAGACCAACTAAGTAGGATTCAGAAAGAAAGGCATAACCACTATGATTTGTTTGTTTGACCGCTATGATCAAGCAAGTTTTGATTTATTACGTTCATTAAAAGCAACAGGACTTGATTGTCCTGTTGTTGTTGTGCAAGACGATGGCTATCTTTCACCAGATGTCGAGTCTCCTTACAGTTATTTTACGGGAGATTTGGATACACCAGAAGGCCGTCCAATTTATTTTAATCTTGTCCCCAAACCGCACCTATGGGAGATTCGCTCCAGCAATGTAAATGGGGAAATCTTGGATATGGGCAAGAAGCGTGCCAATATTTTCTATCGCCAACCAACGCATGAAAGACGTGTTCGGGCTGTCGAATGGCTGGATACAGAGGGGCAGGTTCGAGCAGCAGATATCTACAATCGCAAAGGACGCCTTTTCGCACAAATAACCTACGATCAGACACAACGTCCGACCCATACTCGCTATTTTGACCAGAATGATGTCGTGGTGATTATGGAAAATCATCTGACTGGTGATATCATCTTGACACTTGAAGGAAAGCGTCACATCTTTAAATCCAAACAAGAATTTGTCGTCTTTTATCTGCAATATCGTGGATATGATACAGATCGTATTATTTATAATTCTCTAGCAACCCCCTTCTTGGTGGCCTACGCTCTTCGTCCTAAAAATGGTCGTGCAGAAGATGTTCTTTTCTGGCAGGAGCCTATCGGAGAAGCCTTACCTGGAAATATGAAAGTAGCTATGAAAATGCCTCATCGCAATATCCGCATCGCTGTTCAGGACAGGCAGGTATATGAGAAAATTCAAAGCTTGGCAACACCAGAAGAAAAAGTCTATTTCCACAATATTGGTTATATTTATGATTACCAGCGTCTTAATAATATGAATCCAGAAGCCTTGATTTTGACCAATAGTGATCAGCTTGAGCAAATAGAGCAGCTCTTGACTCAGCTACCAAATGTACATTTCCATATTGGAGCCATCACAGAAATGTCTGGCCATTTGATGGGGCTCAATCGTTATCCGAATGTTTCGCTTTATCCAAATATTCGTCCGGCCAAGGTTGCAGAGCTTTTTGAGAGATGTGACTTGTATCTGGATATCAATATCAGCGATGAAATCCTTAATGCTTGTCGCACAGCTTTTGAGAATAACATGCTGATTCTCAGTTTTACAAACACTTGTCATAGCCGTCGATATATTGCGGATGATCACATTTATGCGCCAGAAAATGTCTCAGGCATGGTGGGTAAGATTCAGGGAGTCCTCTCTCTTCCGTCTGAAATGGAGGCTGCTCTTGCTAAGCAAAAACAGGTGGCGAATCAGGCTGATCTGGAAGCCTACAAGGCAATTTTATAAGCTAAGAAGACAAGGGCTTGCTTTCGATGAAAGCAAATTCCTTTCTATCAACAGAAAAGGAGGAGCAGATGTCTAACAAGGATAATGGCATTTTACAAGAACATATACGAGAACAGCTAGATAATCGAAAGAAACCCCTAAAAAGGGAGAAGCAAGAATTTAGTATGATTGCAGTTCTAGGTGGCGTTCTTTTTCTGATCACCCTTTTAGTCACGCTACTTATGCAGTTGGGACAATTCTTTTAGTCTCTGATATTCTAGTCAGAATGATGAAAAACAGCAGACTTTCCTGCTGTTTTTTGTTACAATTTATACATGACTAAGAATCAAGAAAATAGAAGGGAGTGCCACTGTGTTAGCAATTGAAAAAATTAGGAAAATCACTCCCGAAAACCTTCCACCTTTAACGATTTTGACGGGAGACGACTTGGGGCAATTTGAGCTGTTAAAAGACGAGTTTATGAAGCAGATTCACTACGATCCAGCGGATTTGAATGTCACGTTGTTTGATATGAAAGAAACGTCTTATGCAGATGTGGAGTTAGATTTAGTCAGCCTGCCCTTTTTTGCGGATGAAAAGATTATTATTTTAGATCATTTTGCGGATCTAACGACAGCAAAAAAGCGCTATTTATCGGATGAAGAGCTCAAGTCCTTTGAGCAGTATTTGGAAGCTCCTAGTAGCACGACCAAATTGGTTATTTTTGCGGAAGGCAAGTTGGACAGCAAACGCCGACTAGTCAAGATACTCAAGCGAGATGGACAGATCTTTGAAGCAGCTGAGATTAAGGAAGCAGACTTACGTCAGTATTTTACCAAACAAGCCCAGCTTGAAGGTCTGGACTTTGCTCCGAAGGCTTTTGACCACTTGCTGATCAAATCAGGCTTTCATTTCAGTGAAATCAGTAAAAACTTGGCTTTTCTGAAGTCTTATAAGGAGTCGGGGCAAATTAGTTTAGAAGACATCGCTGAGGCCATTCCTAAAACCTTGCAGGACAATATTTTTGATTTGACCCAGCTGATTTTACAGAAACAAATTGATGCCGCACGGAGTTTGGTGCGCGATCTAACCTTGCAGGGTGAAGATGAAATCAAGTTGATTGCTATCATGTTAGGTCAATTTCGGATGTTTACTCAGGTTAAAATTTTGGCGGATAATGGCCGATCTGAGAGCCAAATCGTGTCGGACTTATCAGACTATCTAGGCCGCAAGATGAATCCCTTCCAAGTCAAGTTTGCGCTTAAGGATGCGCGTGGGCTTAGCCTCAACTTTCTGAAAAGAACCCTGACCTGCTTGATTGAAACGGACTACCAGATCAAGTCTGGCCTTTATGACAAGGACTACCTTTTCGACCTCGCCTTGCTGAAAATCGCAACAGGAAACTTCTAAAAGCTTAGCAAAATTTATAAGCAAAATAGTTGAAAAATGTGCGTTTTTACGTTATGATTTGTATAATAATAAAGAAAATGAGGACAAGTAAATGGCAATTATTTTACCAGATCTACCTTATGCATACGACGCTTTGGAACCTTACATCGATGAGGAAACAATGCACCTTCACCATGACAAGCACCATCAAACTTACGTGAATAACGTAAATGCAGCGCTTGAAAAACACCCTGAAATTGGTGAAGACTTAGAAAAACTGTTGGCAGATGTTGAGTCTATTCCGGCTGATATTCGCCAAGCAGTGATCAACAACGGTGGTGGACACTTGAACCATGCTCTTTTCTGGGAATTGATGACTCCTGAAAAGACAGCTCCTTCAGCAGAACTTGCAGCAGCGATCGATGAGACATTTGGTTCATTTGAAGAATTCCAAGCAGCCTTCACTGCAGCAGCAACAACTCGTTTCGGCTCAGGTTGGGCATGGTTGGTTGTCAACAAAGAAGGGAAACTTGAAGTAACTTCAACAGCGAACCAAGATACACCAATCTCAGAAGGGAAGACACCGATCTTGGGCTTGGACGTTTGGGAACATGCTTACTACGTGAAATACCGCAACGTGCGTCCTGACTACATCAAGGCTTTCTTCTCAGTGATCAACTGGAATAAAGTAGATGAGCTTTACGCAGCAGCTAAATAATAGAATTATAAAACGGATCGCAATGATTCGTTTTTAAATGCCCTTAAATTGACCTTTCTACTTGTTATTTTAATGAGAATCTTTTATAATACTAAAATATTAGGAGAAATACTTTGATTAAAAATGACATAAAGAAACTGGCTTGCTGGTTCAGTGGTGTTTTCTTATTTATTTGTTATTTGGGTCTTTTGGTGGAACCACAGCGAGCTGATAAAAAGATAGCAGAAGCAGGTCAATCAATTGCTTCTTCACAGTCTACAGAAGGAGAGGAAACAAAATCTGAGGCGACTGCGCGTGCTGGCAAGACAATAGAAGAGAGGCAAGAGGTGATAGATCAGGATTTTCCGACCATGGAAGCCTTGGGTTTATCTTACGATTATGCGAATATGACGCTGCCACAAGTTGTTCAGGCTTACATGGATGACATGGGAATTGACTCTTCGCAGATTGCTTTTTCTTATAAAGATCTGACGAGTGGGCAAACTTATGCCATGAATGATACCCAGCCTATGACAGCAGGATCTACCTATAAACTTCCCCTTAATATGTTGGTTGTTGATGAGGTAGCAGCAGGAAAATTATCGCTGGAAGAGCGGTTTGATATTACTAACACCAGCTATGAATACAAGGGAGAGCACGATAACTATGTAGCGGCCTTCAATGGCGCCATGTCTATTCCTGATATGCAGGAGTATTCCCTAGTCTACTCTGAAAATACGCCCGCTTATGCGCTAGCAGAGCGATTAGGTGGTATGGATAAGGCCTACAGCATGTTTGAAAGGTATGGTCGGTCAAAAGCTAAAATCAAGACGATTAGTAGAGAGAATAAAACAACAACGGACTACTATATTCAAGTTCTGGAGTATCTGTGGAATAATCAAGAAAAATACAAGGACATTCTTTATTTTATCGGTGTTTCCTTCCCTGGTGAATATTATAAACGTTATTTATACGATTTGACAATTTACCAAAAGCCTGGGTATGTTAGAGAGGCTCTTAATGTTGATGCTATTGTCATGGAGGAGAAGCCCTATATTGTGGCACTTTATACAGCCTATCTAGGTGGCAGCACAGAGGCCAGTGAGGAGATCAGCGGAGTTGGTATTGATCAGGTCGGTCAAATTGCCTATATCATCAATGAGTGGCACCGGGTCAACATGAATTAAAATCGGCCCAGCAACTAGGCTCTGCAATGAACCTGCTGAATGAGGCTGTTTTATAGAAAATAGTTGTAGAATGGGAGTTGATCCTCGCATTTTGTTCTGAATATGAGTTTTCTGACCAGCTTTTTGAGAGGATTGACATCTGGGAGGAAAAAGGTATAATTCTAGTAAAACTTTTAATAGTTGAGGAGACGATTTCATGCTTCAAACGCATATTTTGATTGCTATGGTGCTGATTTTAGCCGCTGTAGTTATTCCAGTAATTTATTTTAAAAAGACCAAGCAGATTTCCCTGCTTGTTTTCCTCTTGGGAGGGGTTGGATTTTATCTGTCTAGTCAGATTTTCGAAAATCTCCTACATCGATTGGTTCTACAGCCTCAGGCTGATGGAACGATTGCTCTAATGAAAAATGCTCCCTTGCTCTATGTTTTGTATGGCATTGCAACGGCGGCTATCTTTGAGGAGACAGCGCGCTATGTGATTTTTCGATATTTGCAAAAGAAGCGTCCACTGACTATCGGTGATAGTCTAGCCTATGGTTTAGGCCATGGCGGGATCGAAGCTCTTTTCATCGGCATTTCAGGTCTCTTGAGTCTGTTTGTCCTCGCTCATCTAGTCAGCCAAGGGGACAGCACCTTGCTAGCGCAATTACCCCAAACGATGATTTCTTATGTGCAAAAACTACAGGCAGGTCAAATTTACTTACTGGCTTTCGAGCGGATTTTAGCACTTGCAATCCAAGTATTCTTGACTTTCTGGGTTTGGACGGCTGTCAAAGACAAAAAAATGAGCTATTTTCTTGCGGCTCTGGGCTTTCATGCTTTGATTGATTTGGCTCCTGCTCTGGTTCAAGTTGGTTGGCTGACTCAGCCGATTCTGGTTGAAGTGATTATTTTGGTAGAATTTCTTGCTCTGGTATTTCTGACTAAGAAGTTTCTATTGGTGAACATTTTTGATACTAAGGGAAAAAATGCTTAATCAAGCTCAAGTAAAGTAGGTAAGGGTTTAAACAAGATTAGATAGTAAGGGAAGGTTAGGACAAAAGGGTCCTAGCCTCTCTTTTTGTTAGAAAAGGATTCTTAATGTACTTAGCAGGAGTATTTAAACGGTCTGATAGAACTTTTAAAACGAATTCTTGAAGCAAGCGAGTAAAGCTAAATTGCTACTGATTTACTTTCATATTATTCTTTTTACTAAAATAAAATAGTCTGATAATTTCTGTTTTTGGAAGCGGATTTATGCTATAATACTAATAGCAAGTAAGAAGGGTTATTATGATCAATAAGGAACATTATCAGATTATTAGACGGCATCCAGCATTTGCACATTTTCCTGTGGAAATTTTTGATAAGATTGCTATTGAGATTCAATTCCGCAAGATTCCCAAGGGACAGATTATCTTCTTTTCAGGGGACCGTAGAGATCGCCTTTTCCTCCTGCATCGAGGCTATGTTCGTATCGAACAGTATGATTCAACTGATACTTTTTCTTATATGGATTATATTAAAATGAATAGTGTGTTTCCATATGGAGGTATGTTTTTCGATGAGCGTTATCATTATACGGCTAGCGCGGTCACCAATGTCGAATATTTCAGCATTCCTATGGACTTGTTTGAAGACTATTCAAAAAAGAATGTGGATCAGCTGCTATTCATCACCAAGCATTTATCACAGATTTTAGAGTTTCAGGAATTGCGCTTACGCAATGTTGTCTCGGCAAGTGCGACGGACCGTGTAACCCAGTCTCTATCTATTTTATGCATGGATCTGTGCAAAGAGCAGGATACACTTCCATTTCCAATGAGTATGAAAGAGTTGGCCAAGTTAGGAGCCACCACACGTGAAACAGTCAATCAGGTTCTAAAAAAACTAAGAGAAGAAGGAGCGATTGACTACGAGCATAAAAAATTGACATTTAAGAATAAAGATTACTTTATGAGATATTTTGAAGGGAGCTAATCAATCATTTGATTGGCTTTTTTCAAACATTTTTACACATTTAAAAGTTTTTTCTGATCATATTCTAATATTAATTGAACATATATTTTTTACAAAAAAATATATATTCCTAAAAATAATAGAACAACCAAAATATGCAAAGAAAACGCTTTAAAATAAATAAATATGATAATGTTTTATAAAAAAAGCAAAGGATTTGGCATTTGTAATGTAAGATTTTAGGTGTAAGCCTTTCCAATCCATGATAGAATAATAGCATAAAAGGGATTGGGAAACCAAACCTCAACGAAAAGGAGGACAATAGATGTCTACACATCCAATTCATGTTTTCTCAGAAATTGGAAAACTGAAAAAAGTTATGTTGCACCGTCCGGGCAAAGAGCTGGAAAACTTGCTACCGGACTACCTAGAACGTCTTCTTTTTGATGACATTCCTTTCTTGGAAGATGCTCAAAAAGAACACGATGCATTCGCTCAAGCTCTTCGTGATGAAGGAATTGAAGTTCTTTATCTCGAAAAATTGGCTGCTGAATCCTTGATTTCTCCAGAAATTCGTGAACAGTTCATCGAAGAATATTTGGAAGAAGCAAATATTCGTGGACGTGAAACTAAGAAAGCTATTCGTGAATTGCTGCATGGTATCAAGGACAACCAAGAGTTGGTTGAAAAAACAATGGCAGGGGTTCAAAAAGCTGAATTGCCAGAAATTCCTGACGAAGCGAAGGGTCTGACTGACTTGGTAGAATCAGATTATCCATTTGCGATTGATCCAATGCCAAACCTTTACTTCACACGCGATCCATTTGCAACCATTGGTAATGCCGTATCGCTCAACCACATGTTTGCTGATACTCGTAACCGTGAAACACTTTACGGTAAATACATCTTCAAATATCACCCAGAATATGCTGGAAAAGTGGAATTGGTTTACAACCGTGAAGAAGATACTCGTATCGAAGGTGGAGATGAGTTAGTTCTTTCTAAAGATGTATTGGCAGTTGGTATTTCTCAACGTACAGATGCAGCATCTATCGAAAAACTTTTGGTGAACATCTTCAAGAAGAATGTTGGCTTCAAGAAAGTATTGGCATTTGAATTTGCTAACAACCGTAAATTCATGCACTTAGACACTGTCTTCACTATGGTTGACTATGACAAGTTCACCATTCACCCAGAAATCGAAGGCGACCTTCGTGTTTACTCAGTCACTTATGAAAACGAAAAACTGAAGATCGTTGAAGAAAAAGGTGACTTGGCTGAGCTTCTGGCTCAAAACCTTGGCGTAGAAAAAGTTCATTTGATTCGTTGTGGTGGTGGCAATATCGTAGCAGCTGGACGTGAACAATGGAATGACGGTTCTAACACCTTGACTATCGCTCCTGGTGTGGTAGTAGTGTATGACCGCAATACCGTAACCAACAAGATTTTGGAAGAATACGGGCTTCGCTTGATTAAGATTCGCGGAAGTGAATTGGTTCGGGGCCGTGGTGGACCTCGTTGTATGTCTATGCCATTTGAACGTGAAGAAGTTTAATTCGTGTTCGACAATTTATCAATAGAAATTTAATAACTAGAAAGAGGAAATAACAGAATGACACATTCAGTATTCCAAGGACGTAGCTTCCTTGCAGAAAAAGACTTTACTCGTGCAGAATTAGAATACCTAATCGGACTTTCAGCTCATTTGAAAGACTTGAAGAAACGCAATATTCAGCACCACTATCTTGCTGGTAAGAATATCGCTCTCTTGTTTGAAAAAACATCTACTCGTACGCGTGCAGCCTTTACTACAGCAGCTATCGACCTTGGTGCACATCCAGAATACCTTGGTGCTAATGATATTCAGCTTGGTAAGAAAGAATCTACAGAAGATACTGCTAAAGTATTGGGACGTATGTTTGACGGGATTGAATTCCGCGGTTTCAGCCAACGCATGGTAGAAGAATTGGCAGAATTCTCAGGTGTTCCAGTATGGAATGGTTTGACTGACGAATGGCACCCAACTCAAATGCTTGCTGACTACTTGACAGTTCAAGAAAACTTTGGTCGTTTGGAAGGATTGACATTGGTATACTGTGGTGATGGACGTAACAACGTTGCCAACAGCTTGCTCGTAACAGGAGCTATCCTTGGCGTTAATGTTCACATCTTCTCACCAAAAGAACTCTTCCCAGAAAAAGAAATTGTTGAATTGGCAGAAGGCTTTGCTAAAGAAAGCGGCGCACACATCCTCATCACGGAAGACGCAGACGAAGCTGTTAAAGGTGCAGATGTACTTTACACAGACGTTTGGGTATCTATGGGTGAAGAAGACAAATTCGCAGAACGCGTTGCACTTTTGAAACCTTACCAAGTTAACATGGAATTGGTGAAGAAAGCTGACAATGAAGACTTGATCTTCTTGCACTGCTTGCCAGCATTCCACGATACAAATACTGTATACGGTAAAGATGTCGCTGAAAAATTTGGCGTAGAAGAAATGGAAGTAACAGACGAAGTCTTCCGCAGCAAATACGCTCGCCACTTTGACCAAGCAGAAAACCGTATGCACACAATCAAAGCTGTTATGGCTGCTACACTCGGCAACCTTTACATTCCAAAAGTATAATTTATAAACCGTAATACCAACAGCTATGAGGGCTGCGACTAATAGCTTTAGTCCAGTCCTCTTTTATATGATGGAAATCTGTTATTTCTTATAAAAATTTGAAAAAATATTAAACCGAAATCTAAAGGCATTCAATTGAATGTGATAAAGGAGAATTTATGGCAAATCGTAAAATAGTAGTGGCTTTGGGAGGAAATGCGATTCTTTCTTCTGATCCATCAGCAAAAGCTCAACAAGAAGCTTTGGTGGAAACAGCCAAGCACCTTGTAAAATTGATCAAAAATGGGGATGATTTGATCATCACTCACGGTAATGGTCCTCAAGTTGGAAATCTTTTGCTCCAACACTTGGCGGCTGATTCTGAAAAGAACCCTGCTTTCCCACTAGATTCACTTGTTGCTATGACAGAAGGTAGCATCGGTTTCTGGCTGCAAAATGCCTTGCAGAATGCTCTCTTGGATGAAGGCATCGAAAAAGATGTTGCTTCAGTTGTGACACAAGTTGTTGTCGATAAGAATGACCCAGCTTTTGTCAACTTGAGCAAACCAATCGGTCCTTTCTACTCAGAAGAAGAAGCAAAAGTAGAAGCTGAAAAGAGCGGAGCAACTTTCAAAGAGGATGCTGGTCGTGGCTGGCGTAAGGTCGTTGCTTCACCAAAACCTGTTGATATCAAGGAAATCGAAACAATTCGTACCCTCTTGAATGCTGGTCAAGTGGTCGTTGCTGCTGGTGGTGGCGGTATCCCAGTCATCAAGGAAGACAACGGTCATTTGGCTGGTGTTGAAGCTGTTATTGATAAAGACTTTGCTTCTCAACGCTTGGCAGAATTAGTCGAAGCTGACCTCTTCATCGTCTTGACTGGTGTAGATTACGTCTTTGTCAACTATAACAAACCAGACCAAGAAAAGTTGGAACATGTGAATGTTGCTCAGCTGGAAGAATATATCAAACAAGACCAATTTGCCCCTGGCAGCATGCTTCCAAAAGTAGAAGCAGCTATCGCTTTTGTCAACGGTCGTCCAGAAGGAAAAGCAGTTATTACTTCCCTTGAAAATCTTGGCGCTTTGATCGAATCTGAAAGCGGCACAATTATTGAAAAAGAATAAGCTATTTTACTAGTAAAATATATGGTATTTCTAACGTCTTTATATCAAGTTAGGAATATTTCTTGAAAATAAATGCGATATTTTCAAAAAATACTAGTTTTTTAGACCTTAATGTGGTAAAATAAATATAAATAGAAAGCGTTTTTCTTAAATATTTATTTAAGAAAGTGGTTGGTTTTTTGCACTTTGTTAGACATTAGGAGGAAAAACAAATGAGTGAAAAAGCTAAAAAAGGGTTTAAGATGCCTTCATCTTACACCGTCTTGTTGATAATCATTGCTATTATGGCAGTGTTGACTTGGATCATTCCTGCGGGTGCCTTTGTGGATGGTGTTTACAAAGCCCAACCTCAAAATCCGCAAGGGATTTGGGATGTCCTCATGGCACCGATTCGGGCTATGCTAGGTACTCATCCAGAGGAAGGATCGCTGATTAAAGAAACCAGCGCAGCGATTGATGTAGCCTTCTTCATCCTCATGGTTGGTGGTTTCCTTGGCGTTGTCAATGAAACTGGTATGCTAGATACTGGTATTGCTTCTATTGTGAAGAAATACAAGGGCCGCGAAAAGATGTTGATTTTGGTTCTCATGCCTTTGTTTGCCCTCGGTGGTACAACTTATGGTATGGGTGAAGAAACCATGGCCTTCTATCCTCTCCTTGTGCCAGTTATGATGGCCGTTGGATTTGATAGCTTGACTGGGGTTGCTATTATCTTGCTCGGTTCACAGATTGGATGTTTGGCATCTACCTTGAATCCATTTGCAACAGGTATCGCTTCATCAACTGCTGGTGTAAGTCTTGGTGAAGGAATTATCCTTCGTTTGATCTTCTGGTTTGTCTTGACTGGTCTTAGTACTTGGTTTGTTTATCGCTATGCAGATAAGATCCAAAAAGATCCAACTAAGTCTCTCACTTATGCAACACGTGAAGAAGATATGAAATTCTTCAATGTTGGAGATGATGAAGAAAACGTTAATTCAACTCTTACTAAGAAACAAAAACATGTCTTCGTACTCTTTGTTCTTACTTTCGTCTTGATGGTATTGAGCTTCATTCCATGGACAGGCCTTCATATTAACCTTTTTGATAACTTCAACACTTGGTTGACTGGTCTTCCAGTTATCGGTAAGATTATTGGTTCATCTACAGCTGCTTTGGGTACTTGGTACTTCCCAGAAGGCGCAATGCTCTTCGCCTTTATGGGTATCCTTATTGGTGTTGTTTATGGTCTTAAAGAAGACAAGATTATCTCTGCTTTTATGAATGGTGCTGCTGACTTGCTCAGTGTAGCCTTGATCGTAGCAATTGCTCGTGGTATCCAAGTTATCATGAACGATGGTATGATTACAGATACTATCCTCAACTGGGGTAAAGAAGGCCTGAGCGGTCTGTCTTCACAAGTCTTTATCGTTTTGACTTATATCTTCTATCTGCCTATGTCATTCTTGATCCCATCTTCATCTGGTCTTGCCAGCGCGACTATGGGTATCATGGCTCCGCTCGGAGAATTTGTCAATGTGCGTCCTAGCTTGATTATCACTGCTTACCAATCTGCTTCAGGTGTCTTGAACTTGATCGCACCAACATCTGGTATTGTGATGGGAGCTCTTGCACTTGGACGTATCAACATTGGTACTTGGTGGAAATTCATGGGCAAACTTGTAGTTGCTATCATTGTAGTGACCATTGCTCTCCTTCTTCTTGGAACGTTCATTCCATTCCTATAAAGAGTGAGTGAGGTAATTCCATGAAAACATATATAACAAATCAAGTTAAAGATGAATTTCTTACATCATTAAAGACTTTGATTTCCTACCCTTCGGTACTTAACGAAGGAGAAAATGGAACACCTTTTGGACAAGCAATTCAAGATGTCCTAGAAAAAACTTTAGAGATTTGTCGAAGTTTAGGTTTCACTACCTATCTTGACCCTAAAGGTTATTACGGATATGCAGAAATCGGTCAGGGAGCAGAGCTCCTGGCCGTTCTCTGTCATTTGGATGTTGTTCCATCAGGTGATGAAGCGGATTGGCGGACACCGCCATTTGAGTCAACTATCAAAGATGGCTGGATCTTCGGACGTGGTGTCCAAGATGATAAGGGACCATCTATGGCTGCTCTCTACGCAGTTAAGGCTCTGTTAGATAGCGGAGTTGAATTTAAAAAGCGGGTTCGTTTTATCTTTGGTACGGACGAGGAGACGCTCTGGCGCTGCATGGGACGGTACAATGAACTAGAAGAAACAGCAACGCTTGGCTTTGCACCAGATTCTTCTTTCCCTCTGACCTATGCTGAAAAAGGCCTCTTGCAAGTCAAGCTGCATGGTACTGGCTCAGATCAGCTGGAGCTAGAAGCAGGAGCAGCCTTTAATGTTGTGCCTGGCAAGGCTAGCTATCAAGGGGAGCTTTTAGAGCAGGTCGTGGCAGGTTTGCAGGCAGCTTCTTTTGACTACGAGCAAAATGACCAACAAGTCACTGTTCTCGGTCTACCTAAGCATGCCAAGGATGCAGCTGAAGGTATCAATGCTATTGTTCGGCTAGCGACAGTTTTGCAGCCTTTACAAGCTCATCCTGCTCTGGCCTTTATTGCAGAAGCGGTGGGAGAAGATGCGACTGGTAGCCGTTTATTTGGTGATATTTCGGATGAACCGTCTGGCATACTTTCCTTTAATATTGCAGGTCTGACACTGAACTCAGAAAGGTCTGAAATCCGTATTGATATTCGGATTCCTGTCTTAGCGGATAAAGATCAGTTAGTGGCAAAACTAGCGGATATTGCTGGGCGCTACCAGCTGGACTATGAAGAGTTTGACTATCTGGCTCCGCTTTATGTACCTAAGGACAGCGAACTGGTCAGCACCCTGATGGCTATCTACCAAGAAAAGACTGGCGATACTAGTCCAGCTATGTCCTCTGGTGGGGCAACCTTTGCTCGGACTATGCCAAATTGTGTGGCCTTTGGCGCTCTTTTCCCAGGAGTAGAGCAGACGGAACATCAGGCCAATGAACGAGCGTCTTTGGAAGATCTCTATCGTGCGATGGATATCTATGCTGAGACTATTTTCCGCTTGGCAGGGGAGTAAAATTGCTAGGATAGATGTTAGTTCTACTAATTTTCTTGGCAAAAAATGACAAAAGAGTTGGATTTTCCAACTCTTTTTTTTGTCATTTACTAAAGAAGAAGGGGGGTGCAAATTCTTTGAGTTTATCAAAGCATTCGATAGCAGCTTGATTATCTTCGCAGATGATCAGGCAGACATCGTCTCCGCAGACTGTAGCAACAATCTGGGGTAATTCCAGAGCGTCTAAAATGGCACCAAAAGATTGGGCTAGTCCGGGCAAGGTTTTCATGACGACTTGATGCTGAACGGGGCGGAGCATGACGAGGGCATCTTCCATATAGAAGCGCAGCCTTTTCTCCCAACGAGAAGGGGCGATGCTGTTAATGACATAATAGGATTTGTCGTTTTCGGTCACCTTGACTAGATTGAGAGTTTTCATGTCACGAGAGAGAGTAGACTGGGTGACAATGACGCCGTTTGCTTCCAGTAGTTCTTGGAGTTCCTGCTGGGTATGGACTCTTTTTTCCATGATGAGGGAGCGAATGAGGCGATGCCTACTTTCGATTTTATTCATAGATTCACCTGTATTATTTGATAAACATAGCGTCGCCAAAGCTGAAGAAGCGGTAGCGCTCAGCGATAGCATACTCATAGGCTTCAAGTGTCAGTTGGCGTCCAGCAAAAGCTGATACCAGCATGACAAGGGTTGATTTTGGCAAGTGGAAGTTGGTTGAAAAAGCATCGACAATCTTCCACTGATAGCCCGGTTTGATAAAGATATTGGTCCAGCCGGAGTCTGCTTGGATTTGACCCTCGAATTTGCTGCCGATTGTTTCCAGTGTTCGGATAGAAGTGGTGCCGACAGCAATGATGCGGTGGCCG
Source organism: Streptococcus cristatus ATCC 51100 (assembly GCF_000222765.1). Taxonomy (GTDB): domain Bacteria; phylum Bacillota; class Bacilli; order Lactobacillales; family Streptococcaceae; genus Streptococcus; species Streptococcus cristatus. Next base: position 298,671 of record NZ_AFUE01000008.1, read on the forward strand.
CTTGCCTTGACTTGGCGCAGGGTCTCGGCTGCTTCTTCAGACAAGCTATAAAATTCGGAATGCATTTCATGCTCTTCCAAGTTGTCAACTGATACAGGACGGAAGGTTCCAAGCCCCACATGCAGCGTCAGGTAGACGAGTTTAACGCCTTTTGCCGCAATTTTATCCAGCAATTCCTCTGTGAAATGGAGGCCAGCGGTTGGAGCAGCGGCGGAGCCGTTTTCTTTAGCATAGACTGTCTGGTAGCGTTCACGGTCTTCTAGCTTCTCGTGGATATAAGGCGGCAGGGGCATTTCACCCAAACTTTCTAGGACTTCTAAGAAAATGCCCTGATAATCAAAGCGAACGATCCGTCCGCCGTGTTCTAGCTCTTCTGTAACAGTGGCAGTCAAACGGCCATCACCGAAAGAAACACGCGTTCCGACTCTGAGTCGTTTGGCAGGCTTAGCTAGGACTTCCCAGAAGTCTCCTTGGGTATTTTTCAAGAGTAGGAGCTCGACATGGCCACCGGTTTCAGGTTTGGTCCCATAAAGGCGAGCTGGCAGGACACGAGTGTTGTTCATAACCAAGGCATCACCTGGCTCAAGTTGGTCAATAATATTGTCAAAATGTTGGTCACTAAACTGGCCAGTTTCCCGATCTACAATGAGCAGGCGAGAAGAGTCTCGCTTCTCCAGAGGGGTTTGAGCAATCAGTTCTTCCGGCAAGTGAAAATCAAAATCAGCAGTATTCATTCTATCTCCTTAAATAGTTCTCATGATCCAAATATAGTAGGCGGCAAGTAAAAAGGGAATACTGATAAAGAAAATTCCCAAGCATAAAAAAATTAGTTGCCAACCTAGATGTTTTTTTAAGAAAAGTCCAGCGGTAAAAAGGGCAATTCCCAGTAAAAAGATTATAATCATTGGTAATAGCATGCTTTTATTATACCATGATTTGACGCCAAGTCTCTCAGTAAAATTTGAAAAAATTAAGTAGAATCTACTTGACAAAAATTGGTCTATACCATATAATAAAATAAGGAATCAATCAAGAAAAATAGGAGAATAGAATGAAAGTTATTCGTGTTGAGAATCAAGTAGAAGGCGCAAAGGTAGCTTTAGAAATCTTGAAAGAAAAGCTAGTTCAGGGGGCCAAAACATTGGGGTTGGCAACAGGAAGTAGCCCGATTGAGTTTTACAAGCAAATCATTGCCAGTAACCTAGATTTGTCAGAGCTGACCAGTGTAAACTTGGATGAGTATGTGGGACTTTCAGAAGATAATCCCCAGTCTTACCGTTACTTTATGAATGAGCAGCTATTTAATAAAAAGCCTTTCAAAGAGAGCTTTTTGCCAAACGGTGCAGCAGAAGATGTGGAAACAGAAGTGAAACGCTACAATCAAGTCTTGGCTGATCATCCAGTGGATTTGCAAATTTTGGGAATTGGAACCAATGGTCATATTGGCTTTAATGAACCAGGAACTAGTTTTGATAGCACTGTCCATATTGTCGATTTGGAGCAGTCAACTATCCAAGCGAACGCTCGCTTCTTTGAGAAACTAGAGGACGTACCGACTCAAGCCATCTCAATGGGAATTCGGAATATCTTAGATGCAAAATCAATCATCCTCTTTGCCTATGGCGCTTCTAAAGCTCAAGCCATCGCAGGAACAGTCCGAGGAGAGGTGACAGAAACTGTGCCAGCTAGCGCCCTTCAAGGCCATGAAGATGTCGTGATTATTGCAGACAAAGAAGCTCTAAGTTTATTAGAAGCTTAACAATCTATTTCCTATCTAATTTTTAGGTAGGATTTTTTATATTTATCAAAAATCTGATTAAAAATATGATATACTAGTTAGGAATGATTTTTTTGGAGGATAAATGTGAAGAAGAAGTTTTTGGTGTTTGGATTGATTTTGTCTGCCTTTCTATCACCGCTTTCTGCTGCGGCGGATGAATTGGTAGATATGGCACGAAAAATGTATCCCAATGAAAATGTACAAGCAATCAATCGCCCTAAGTCATCTTTGATGATTGACGGAAATACGGGCGATATACTGTGGCAGGATAACATCGATGAGGTTCGCGATCCAGCCAGCATGAGTAAGATCATGACCTTGTACTTAGTTTTTGAAGCCATTAAAGAGGGAAAACTCAGTTTAGATACGGTGATTAAGGCGACGCCGCAAGATCAAGCTGTTGCGGGAATTTATGAAATTTCCAATAATAAAATTGTGGCTGGGGTCAATTATACTGTTTCTGAGCTGATTACCATGACAGTTGTACCCTCTTCTAACGCAACAACAGTGATGCTGGCAAATTACCTATCAGATAACGATCCCGATGCTTTCTTGGATAAGATGAACGCGAAAGCGCAGGAACTAGGTATGACCAACACAAAATGGTTTAATGCCAGTGGTGCTGCAGCGGTTTCCTTTAAAGGTTACTATACTCCTCAAAGATATAATAACTACGCTAGCAACCAAACAACTGCGCGTGATTTAGGAATTTTAGTTTATAATTTTGTAAAGAACTATCCAGATATTTTAAACTATACCAATCAGGCCAAAGTGACCGTCAAGGCTGGCACGCCTTATGAAGAAACGTTTGAGACTTATAATTACTCACTGCCGGGTGCTCGCTACGCTCTGGAGGGAGTAGATGGTCTGAAGACGGGTTCAAGTCCGAACGGTGCCTTCAACTACATTGCAACTGTCAAGCGCGGAAACCAGCGCGTGATTGGCGTTATCATGGGCGTTGGTGACTGGGCTGACCAAGATGGTGAATATTATCGTCATCCATTTGGAAATGCCTTGATTGAAAAATCTTATGCTGACTACGAGTACAAGAAACTGTTCTCTAAAGGGAAGCAGGAGATTGATGGAAAAACTTACAATCTGCCAGAAGATTTTTATGCGACAATCAAAAAAGATGCGAAGGTAAAACCTGCAGTTGAGAATGGTGTCTTGAAGGCCGGAAATGATCTATACACGCTCTCTCCAAAGATCTCTGATGAGATGAAAGTGGAGGAAGTAGATGCTTCTGTTACCCAGTCTGCCAAAGAAGAAGTCACTAAGAAAGAAAATAATAAAACTTGGTATAGTGACTTGCTAAGCAACCGCTGGTTAATTGCCTTGCCAATTGTCATTATTGTCCTGATTTTCTATATTGAGAATCGTAAATCACGAAAAGCTAAAGCAAGAGCTAGAAAGCAAAGATTTAAATAAAGGCTTGTGCTTATTTTGCAAGCTGAGATAGAGGCTGGGACAAAAGTCCTAGCCTCTCAATTGTCTTTGGATTGTCGAGCAAGACGCAGTGGTTGAGTGGGCTCTACTACGCTGATTTCATCAGCTTTTACAGCCCTACTCAACTGTGCGGAGGTGGGACGACGAAATCGAATTCTAACGAATTACCGATTTCTGTCCCACTCTCTATTCTATTTTTGGAGAGGTTTTGATGATGGGGAAAAAGTTTTCTAATAGCTATTTTGCTTATTTTTTGATGTATAATTTTTATTTTCTGTCCAATTCATTGTTTTCGACCTTGATATCTGTTTATATGCTGGATAAGGGGTACACGGCTGGTCAAGTATCTATCGTCGTATCAGCTTCTTTCTTTTCTTCCATGCTGGCTCAGCCGATCATGGGGCTGTTAAATGATACTCTTGGCATCAAGAGAGTTTCGCTTATCAGTTTTTTCCTGATTATCTTGGGAGACATCTTTTTCATGGAGGCTGATAATCTATGGCTCTTAGCTATCTGGTATAGTTTTGTCTTGATGCTCATCAATGGGGTGGGTACCGTGATGGATGTACTGGCAACCCAAAGTCCTTATAAATATGGTAAAATCCGAATTTGGGGAACAATCGGTTATGCCGTCGGTTCACAGCTGGCAGGTTTGATTTATAAGAATATTTCTCCCCAGGCCATCTATCTGGTCTTTATCGGGACTATGATGCTGAGTATTTTAGGGGTTCTTGGGATGAATCCCAAGCGGGATAGGTTGACTAAAAAGGCTGAAAAACGAGGCCATTCGCTCTTTTCAGCTATACTTAAAAACAGAACCTATCTTTTTTATCTTTTCCTTGTTGCCCTATACTCTGGTGTGGGCAATACAGGGCATACCTATATTCCTTCCATGCTAGAATCCAGTGGCTTGAGTGTTGATTGGGCAACGACTGTTGTCGCTGTTTCTGTACTCTGTGAGGCACCCTTGATCTTTTATTCCTATCTTTTCATGGATAAGATAGCTGTCAAAAAGTTGCTCTATATCTGCTTAGGTATGATGCTTTTTCAGTATGCGGTTTATGCTTTGAACTTTGGCTTAGGCTCGAAAATCGTAGTCACTCTGCTTTCCAAGCATGCTTCTGGCATGGTACTGACTATGCTTAGTCTGCGCATCGTGGCAAATTTAGTAGATGAAAAATATTTGGTGACCGCTTTTGCATTACTACAGACAGGGAGAAATCTAGGAACAATTTTCATACAGAATATGTCAGGGTCTATCTTAGATGGTTTTGGCTATGGTAGTATGAATTTCATGTTGGCAGCAATTATAGGTCTAGTGCTCTTGCTTGCTCTCTTTTTGAAAGTTCCTGAAAAAAAGAATCAGAATTTATTTGGATAAGGAAAAACGAGTCTGGAAACTTTTCAGCTCGTTTTTGTTTGGTGAGATTACATAAGTGAGAGAATAGATAATACTTCGTTCCATTTCACAAGCCCTCTCTTTGGCTTTTTAATTACGAATAAAGATATAAAAGACATTATATTGAAAGGGAAATACTCATGTTGCTTGCGAAAAATAAAGAGGGGATTTTGCTGAATGCGATGGAAAATCAGCCGTCTCTAGGCGAACAAACCTTTTGTCCGGCCTGTTCGGGAGCGGTCCGCTTCAAAAAAGGAAGGGTCATGCGACCGCATTTTGCTCATATTTCTCTTGAAAATTGTTCGTTTTATACGGAAAATGAAAGTGCGGAGCATTTGAACTTGAAAGCTGGCCTTTATAGCTGGGGAAAGCAAAGCCAAGAGATTCAGGTGGAGGCCTTTTTACCTGAGATAAGGCAGATTGCCGACCTTTTGGTAGATGGTCGCATAGCTCTGGAGGTTCAATGCAGTCCTCTTAGTCAGGAACGACTTGAGGAAAGGACGCTGTCCTATCGGCAGCATGGCTATCAAGTTCTCTGGCTCTTAGGCAAGAAATTATGGTTAAAACAGTCACTGACGAAACTGCAAAAGGACTTTCTTTATTTTAGTCAAAATATGGGCTTTCATCTTTGGGAATTGGATGAGAAAAAGCAGGAGCTTCGGCTTAAATATCTCATTCACGAGGACTTGCATGGGCGAGCTCAGTACAAGGTCAAATCCTTTCCTTTTGGTCAATGCTGCCTTTTATCCGTCTTGCGCAAGCCTTTTCAGAAGCAGGGGATAGAAAGTTATCTGGCGCGGCAGGATCCAGAGATTTGTCGCTATGTTCGTCAGCAGCTTTATTACCAGCAGCCTCGCTGGATGAAGCTCCAAGCCCAGCTCTATCAGAAAGGAGACAATCTTCTGACCAAGTCAGTAGAGGATTTTTATCCGCAGGTTCGGCCTGTTCAAGCCAGCTCCTTTTGCCAAATAACAAGAGACTTGACGTCCTATTACCAGCACTTTCATCGCTATTATCAGGCTGAAAAAAATAAGCAGCTTCAAATTATCTATCCACCAGTATTTTATGCGAGGATTTCCCCCACTTTTATGATAAAATAGAAAAGATGGAGGAAATTTCTATGGCAAAACAAAGAAATGAAATTGAAGAAAAATATACTTGGGATTTGACAACCATTTTCCCAACAGATGAAGCCTTTGAAGCGGAGTTGGCGCAGGTTTCAGAAGAAGTGAGGAAAGCAGCTGGTCTGGCTGGGCATTTGCTGGATTCGGCTGACAGTCTTTTGACAACGACGGAAATCCAGTTGGACTTGATGCGCCGGATTGAAAAGCTTTATTCTTATGCTCACATGAAGAATGACCAGGATACTCGTGTGGCTAAGTATCAAGAATATCAGGCTAAGGGGATGACTCTTTATAGCGAATTCGGTCAAAGCTTTGCCTTCTATGAGCCCGAATTTATGGCGATTACAGAAGATCAGTACCAAGCTTTCTTGGCTGAGCAGCCAGCCTTGCAGCTGTATCAGCATTATTTTGACAAGCTTTTGAAAAAGAAAGCCCACATCCTGACCCAGCGCGAAGAGGAGCTGTTGGCTGGTGCTGGTGAAATCTTTGGGGCAGCAGGCGAAACCTTTGCTATCTTGGATAATGCAGATATCGTCTTTCCGATGGTGCATGACGAAGACGGAAATGAAGTTCAGCTTAGCCACGGTAACTATATCACCTTGGTTGAGTCTAAGAACCGAGAGGTCCGCAAAGAAGCTTACGAGGCTCTCTACAGCGTCTACGAGCAGTATCAGCATACCTATGCTAAGACTTTGCAGACCAATGTCAAGGTTCACAATTACAATGCGAAAGTCCGCAAGTTTTCATCTGCCCGTGAAGCAGCCTTGTCAGCGGACTTTATTCCAGAAAGTGTCTATGATAGCCTAGTTTCAGCTGTTAATAAGCATTTGCCTCTTTTGCAGCGTTATATCGCTTTGCGAGCGAAGATTTTAGGCATTTCTGACTTGAAGATGTATGATATGTACACACCTTTGTCAGAGACAGACTACAAGTTCACTTATGAGGAAGCCTTGGCTAAGTCTGAGGAAGTTTTGGCTATTCTGGGTGAGGATTATCTGAGCCGAGTGAAGACAGCATTTTCAGAGCGCTGGATTGATGTTCATGAAAATCAAGGCAAGCGCTCAGGAGCATACTCAGGTGGTTCTTATGATACCAATGCCTTTATGTTGCTTAATTGGCAGGATACACTGGACAATCTCTTTACCTTGGTGCACGAGACAGGCCACAGTATGCACTCCAGCTACACCCGTGAGACCCAACCTTATGTTTACGGAGACTATTCTATTTTCCTAGCTGAGATTGCTTCGACGACTAACGAAAACATCCTGACAGAAAAGCTCTTGGAAGAAGTAGAAGATGATGCAACCCGCTTTGCTATCTTCAATCACTTCTTGGATGGCTTTAGAGGTACGGTCTTCCGTCAAACCCAGTTTGCTGAGTTTGAGCACGCTATCCACAAGGCTGACCAAGAAGGTCAAGTTTTGACCAGCGAGTTTCTCAATGAGCTCTACGCTGACTTGAACGAGAAATACTATGGACTGAAAAAAGAGGATAATCCACAGATTCAGTATGAGTGGGCACGGATTCCGCATTTCTACTATGATTACTATGTTTTCCAATACTCTACAGGATTTGCAGCCGCTTCTGCCTTGGCTGAAAAGATTGTCCATGGTAGCCAAGAAGACAAGGACAAATATCTGGACTATCTCAAAGCTGGGAACTCTGACTATCCGCTCAATGTCATCAAAAAAGCAGGTGTGGATATGGAAAAAGAAGACTATCTAAATGCAGCCTTTGCAGTCTTCGAACGCCGCTTGGATGAATTTGAAGCCTTGGTAGAAAAGTTGGGACTGGCATAAGATGGTCGAGACTTATAATCAAAACTCTAATCCCAATATGCGTCGGCCAGTGGTCAAAGAGGAAGTCGTAGACTTTATGAGACAGCGTCTCCAGCCGGTCACTGGTGGCCTCAAGGAATTGGAGGATTTTGCCAGAGCTGAAAATGTGCCCGTGATTCCCCATGAGACAGTGGCTTATTTCCGCCTGCTACTCGAAAGCCTGCAGCCTGAGAAGATTTTAGAAATCGGGACGGCTATTGGATTTTCGGCCCTTTTGATGGCGGAACATGCGCCTCAGGCTCAGATTACGACTATTGACCGTAATCCAGAGATGATTGAGCTTGCTAAGGCTAATTTTGCTAAGTATGACAGCCGCCAGCAGATCGCCCTGCTGGAAGGCGATGCGGTGGATTTGCTTGAGACACTGGAGGATTCCTACGACCTTGTCTTTATGGACTCTGCCAAGTCCAAGTATGTGGTCTTTCTGCCTCAGGTTCTCAAGCGCCTCAATCCTGGTGGTCTGGTCCTGATTGACGATGTCTTCCAAGGCGGCGATGTTGCCAAGCCTTTTGAGGACATTAAGCGTGGCCAACGAGCTATTTACCGTGGCTTGCATAGCCTGTTTGACGCAACTTTGGACAGTCCAGATTTGACTGCGAGCTTGCTTCCTTTAGGAGATGGGCTGCTTATGATTAGAAAAAAATAATCCCTTCACTTTTTTCTCAAATTCCAAAAATTTTTAGGAAAAATTAAGATATCAAGTTGGATTTGTGGTACAATAGACAAAGTGAATTTATTGAAGGAGTAGATAAAACAATGAAGAAAAAAATCCTTACAGGAGCAGTAACTCTCTTTTCTGTAGTGGCTTTAGCAGCATGTTCACAAACAGCAAAAGATAAAGATATTGTGACAATGAAAGGTGAGACAATCACAGTAAGTGAATTTTACGATCAAGTAAAAAATAATGGTTCCTCTCAACAAGTCTTGCTTCAAATGGCCATTAAGCAAGTTTTTGAAGAAAAGTATGGCAAAAAAGTAACGGATAAAGAGGTTGAAGAAGCCTTTGAAAAAATGAAATCCGCTTATGGTTCTGCCTTCCAAAATGTTCTTGCTCAAAGCGGAATGACAGAAGATGCCTACAGAGACCAGATCCGCGCAAATAAATTGGTTGAATACGCTGTTAAGAAAGCAGCTGAAAAAGAGCTGACAGATGACAACTACAAGGCTTTCTTTGAAACGTATACACCAGAAGTAACAGCTCAAATTATCAAGGTAGACAGTGAAGAAAAGGCTAAGGAAGTGCTTGAAAAAGCCAAGGCTGAGGGAGCAGACTTTGGTCAGTTGGCCAAGGAAAACTCAACCGACAAGGACACAAAAGATAAGGGTGGCGAGGTGAAATTTGATTCAACCTCAACAACAGTTGCGGATGCCGTTAAAAAAGCTACTTTTGCTTTAGAAGAAAATGGCGTTTCTGATGTGATCACTGTACGAGGTAAGCAGAACTATTCAGCAAGTTACTACATTGTTAAATTGGTGAAGAAAACTCAAAAATCTGCAAAATGGACAGATTACAAGAAACAACTAAAAGAGGGAATTCTGACTCAAAAACAAAACGATGCAAGCTTTATTCGTTCTGTTATTTCTAAAGAATTGAAGGAAGCGAATCTGAAAGTGAAGGATCCAGCTTTCCAAAATGTCTTTGCCCAATATGTAGAAGGAGATACTTCTAGCTCATCGTCTAAAGAAGAAAGCAAGTCTCAGTCTTCTAGTTCAGAAGAAAAGAAATCACAATCTTCTAGCTCGGAAGAAGCAAAATCTGGGGCTTCAAGCTCAGAAGAAAGCAAATCAGAAGCTGCTCATACTGAAGAAAACCCAGCTCCTGCAGCAGAATAAGCTTGACGAAAAGCTAAGAAGTCAGTATAATAAAATTATTGAGAATTGATTTTCTAGATCTCAGCTCAGAGAATTGGCGGTGCTGCGAGCCATGTGAGAGGAAAATTCATGCTACTCATGTTTCAAACTAAATAGCTAATGAGAATGACAAGTTCATTGAATGAAGGTGGTACCGCGGTTTTTCGCCCTTCAGACAAAGAGCTTGTCTTTTATCTTGACTCTGGAGGTAAAGCGATGAAGACCTATCTTGTCAAACAGAAATTTCGCCTAGGTGGCGAACGCTTTGATATCAAGGACGATCGAGGTAATGTAGATTACCAAGTAGAAGGATCATTTTTCCAGATTCCGAAGAGTTTCACCATCTATGATGCTCAAGGACAGACAGTTAGCCAGATCAGCAAAATCTTTCTAACATTTTTGCCTCGGTTTGAAATCAAGCTCAGTGACGGGACTAGCTTTTATATTCGCAAGAAACTGACCTTCTTCCGTGATAAATATGAGTTTGACAATTTAGGCCTAAGGATTGAGGGCAATATCTGGGATTTAAATTTCAAATTGCTGGATGATCGTGATCAGCTTGTCGCCGAGATTCGAAAAGAGATTTTCCATTTAACCTCGACTTACACCGTAACCGTCTATGAAGACTCTTATGCAGACCTGGTCATTTCCCTCTGCGTCGCCATTGACTACGTGGAGATGCTGGAAAGTTCATCATAAAAAACATTAAAAAGATTTAAGGAGAAAAATAAAATGAAACAAATGTCAAGTGCTCAAATTCGCCAAATGTGGCTAGATTTCTGGGCAAGCAAAGGCCACTCTGTAGAACCATCAGTCAGCTTGGTTCCAGTAAACGACCCAACTCTTTTATGGATCAACTCAGGGGTAGCAACTCTTAAGAAATATTTTGATGGGACCATTATTCCTGAAAATCCACGCATTACCAATGCGCAAAAAGCGATTCGTACAAACGACATTGAAAACGTAGGGAAGACTGCGCGCCACCATACCATGTTTGAAATGTTGGGGAACTTCTCTATCGGAGATTACTTCCGTGATGAAGCTATTACTTGGGCTTATGAACTTTTGACAAGTCCTGAATGGTTTGACTTCCCAGCTGAAAAACTCTATATGACATACTATCCAGACGATAAAGATTCTTACAACCGCTGGATTGAAGTAGGAGTGGACCCAAGTCACTTGATTCCAATCGAGGATAACTTCTGGGAAATCGGTGCGGGACCTTCTGGACCAGATACAGAGATTTTCTTTGACCGTGGAGAAGCCTTTGACCCAGAAAATATCGGTATTCGCCTGCTTGCAGAAGATATCGAAAACGACCGTTATATCGAAATCTGGAATATCGTTTTGTCACAATTTAACGCAGACCCTGCTGTTCCTCGTAGCGAGTACAAGGAATTGCCACACAAGAACATTGATACGGGCGCTGGTTTGGAGCGTTTGGTGGCAGTTATCCAAGGGGCTAAGACAAACTTTGAAACAGACCTCTTCATGCCAATCATTCGTGAAGTTGAGAAATTGTCTGGTAAGGTCTACGACCAAGATGGCGACAATATGAGCTTTAAGGTTATCGCTGACCACATCCGTTCTCTTTCATTTGCCATCGGTGATGGTGCCCTTCCTGGAAATGAAGGCCGTGGCTATGTTCTTCGTCGTCTTCTCCGTCGTGCTTCCATGCATGGTCAAAAATTGGGTATCAATGAGCCTTTCCTTTACAAGCTCGTTCCAACTGTTGGAAAAATCATGGAAAGTTACTACCCAGAAGTGCTTGAAAAACGGGACTTTATTGAAAAAATCGTTAAGAGCGAAGAAGAGTCATTTGCCCGTACCCTTCACTCAGGTCAACACTTTGCAGAAACCATCGTAGCAGACTTGAAAAAAAAGGGCCAAAGCGTTATCGCGGGGCAAGATGTCTTCAAACTCTACGATACTTACGGATTCCCAGTGGAATTGACAGAAGAAATCGCTGAAGAAGCGGGTATGACTGTGGACCGTGAAGGTTTTGAAGCTGCCATGAAAGAGCAACAAGAACGTGCGCGTGCGTCAGCTGTTAAGGGTGGCTCAATGGGTATGCAAAATGAAACCCTTCAAAATATCACAGTAGAAAGTGTCTTTAACTACAATGCCAGCCAATTGCCTTCTAAGCTGGTGGCTATCGTAGCGGACAATGCTGAAGTTGAAGCTGTTTCAGAAGGAACTGCCTCTCTCATCTTTGCAGAGACTCCATTCTACGCTGAAATGGGTGGACAAGTAGCTGACCACGGTCAAATCTTGGATGCTGCAGGAAACGTTGTAGCGAAAGTGACAGATGTTCAAAAAGCACCTAATGGACAACCACTCCATACTGTTGAAGTTCTTGCACCACTTGCTTTGAACCAAGAATATACATTGGCGATCGATACCAATCGTCGTCTTCGTGTCATGAAGAACCACACGGCGACTCACTTGCTCCATGCAGCCCTTCATAATATCCTGGGAAGTCATGCAACTCAAGCAGGATCTCTAAACGAAGTAGAATTCCTCCGCTTTGACTTCACACACTTCCAAGCAGTAACTCCTGAAGAATTGCGCGCCATTGAACAACAAGTCAATGAGAAAATCTGGGAAGCAATCGCAGTGGAAACTGTTGAGACGGATATTGACACAGCTAAAGAAATGGGAGCCATGGCCCTCTTTGGTGAAAAATACGGCAAGGAAGTCCGTGTCGTTACGATTGGTGACTACTCAGTGGAACTCTGTGGTGGTACCCACGTTGGCAACACTTCTGAGATTGGCCTTTTCAAGATTGTCAAAGAAGAAGGAATCGGATCAGGAACTCGCCGTATCTTGGCAGTGACTGGTAAGGAAGCCTTTGAAGCCTACCGCGAACAAGAGGACGCTCTGAAAGCAGTAGCAGCAACCTTGAAAGTACCGCAACTCAAGGAAGTACCTCACAAGGTCGAAGGTCTTCAAGAGCAACTTCGTCAATTGCAAAAAGAAAATGCAGAGTTGAAAGAAAAAGCTGCAGCTGCAGCTGCAGGCGATGTCTTCAAGGATGTGAAGGAAGTCAACGGCCACCGTTACATCGCTAGTCAAGTTTCTGTATCAGATGCAGGTGCCCTTCGTACCTTTGCGGATAACTGGAAACAAAAAGACTACTCTGACTTGCTTGTCCTAGTCGCAGCTATCGGTGACAAAGTCAATGTCCTCGTAGCTAGCAAGACAAAAGATGTGCATGCAGGAAACCTTGTCAAAGAATTGGCTCCAATCGTCGATGGACGTGGTGGTGGTAAACCAGACATGGCCATGGCAGGAGGAAGCAACCAAGCCAAGATCCAAGAACTCTTGGATGCAGTAGCTGGTAAATTATAAGAAAATAAGGATCTATCCACTTGGGTAGATCTTTTTGCATACTCAAAAAGCCAAATCCGACTGGACTTGGATGGTTGGAATAGCTCGTAAGGAAATTTAAAAGGTATGACGCCTCTGGAATCATACCTTGCTATCTAATGCTCTGTTTTACTTTTAATTCTAGCTCTCAGAAAGCGCAAATCATTAAAAATATAAATTAGAAAAATGATTTGACAAGAGTAAACGCCCCAATCTAGCCTATAAATATCCCTTTGAATAGTGATGGAAAACAGGGCGTACATCATGAAGATAAAACTAGCTATGAATACTAGAAAGGATTGTAGGCTTGCTATAAAAGGATAGCCTCTCTTTTTCAAAATGGATTTGAATAAAATAGCTAGAGCAGGCAAAATGGAAAATAAGGTAAAACAAGTTAAAAAATAGAAAACAGTTAAATTTCTAAAATCTTTTCCCCAAAAGATAGAATCCTCGTTTTGAAAAAGATAAATTGAAAGTGATCGATCGTTTAAAAAGGGTAGGCCAAGGATGACCAGATAAAATACAATCAATAATCCAATTTGCCAAGAGAAACCTGCTTTCCTTCTCTCTTTATTGTCTGACATGTCTATCTCCCTTCTATAATTTTTCCTTGCTCAACCACAACAAAATCACCGTTAGTTTCATCAATAGTCTCCAAGACATAGGTTCCATCAGGTAAGCTTAATTGTTCTAGTAACTGTTGGATTTGGTCTCTTAGATAAAAATGTTCCTTGTATCTTTCTTCTGGCAAGATAATTTGAACATAGACTGCATTATGTGACAAGGCATCATTTAAAGGCACATTGTACAATTCTTCAAGAATAGAATGGTTATTGCTAACAGCATCTTCCATACGATCGCTATACCAGAGCTCACCTTTACCAAATCTATTTTGGTCAGATAGAGTGCTTCTCAGCTTAACAGTTCCCCCTTTTAGGTGTGAAGCCTGATTTAATTTTCTCGTCAAAGATTGTTCCAATTTAGTCCGCTCAGGGTTGATTTCTAAAGCTTTTTCAAGAATTGGCGCATATACTCTCATAGATTCATCATATATAGGGTTCCTCCACTTGTCTATATCCATCTTGTCGTAATAAGGCATGACTAATTGTTTGAAGCGGACCGATTTTTTTACAGGGACAGAGATGGTTTTGTCCTTAATTTTTTCAGTATAGGTATAATTGACATCTATGCCCCAATTTTCTTCAGCCCAGGAAAAGCCAGTTATCTTAATCTCTCCCCAAAAATTACGATTGGCGTAAAAGCCTTTGAGATGAGCTTCTAGATTTCGGTAGAAAAACAAAGACGAGACCACTAGAAAGCATACAAGCACCATGAAACTTTTTCTCTTGTCCGTATCAATCTTTAAATTCTTTTTCAATGGCTTCCTCCTTAATGACTTGCTTGAACTCTTCTTCCGTACGGATTATTTCTTCTTTGCCACTCTTTGTATACTTTTTGCCAATACTCCAGTAAAAAGAGCCGGCATCGGGGATGAACATTTTTGTTAGGGTGATGCTATCGTTGAGGGTCATGTTTTCTTTTAAAACTACTATATAGCCGTATTTTTTCAATATTGAGAGGAGTAGGCTATCCTCTGGTTTCCTAAGGCTATCATCAGAATCGCCATCCGTTATACGTGATTGGTAATCGTTCTTTTTGTAACTAAACAAAGTGGGCCAATCCGTAGTTACATTTTCACTATCATCCTTATATATCCCTGTAATAAATGATGGACTTGAAAGTACTCGATAGAGCCCTCCATATCCGAAATGAATCGTCTCTTTGGGCTGTTTTTTTGTAGCTTTTTTACTGGTTAGGTTTACATAGATTTCATCATTGTCTTTTATCTGGATTTTGACATATTCATCTTTTCCATCAGAATACATAAGATTATCCATCTTGCCTTCTATGGTGACATAGCCCATATCTTGAACCAGTTTCAAGACATCAATCGTTTGCCCTTCTCCTTTTTCTTGTCCCAGTTTGTAATAACGAATTCGGAAGTATTCTTCCTTGTCCTTTGCTTTCAGTGTTCCCACATACTGCTTGGAATCCTGAAATGCTAGAAATTTCCGTCCAACAGCAAAATCATACGGACTCCACTCGTCGCTCTCTTTAAAAGAAAGAGCAATCATAGGGAATTCTGGTTCGGTCTCACCAATAGTTGTATAATCAGTTAGACGCTGATTCTTTCCTTTATAGGCATAATTTCGTTCTTTGACCACAAAAGCAGCTTCTTTTGTGAAAAAGAAAGAACAAGCACCAGCGACCATAAAAATGACCAGTGTTGCCAAAGCATAAATCTGCCACATTTGCCAAGAGAAATTCTCTATCTTTTTCATCCTATTCTCCTTTTAGATAGATTATGGACTATTATATCATTTTTTGTAAACTTCCTGCCATAAGCAAAAGAAAAGTATGATAAAATGGTATTATTATAGTTTTATAAGGGAAAAATATGAATCAAACACGTCTCAAAAAAATCCTGAAAATATCGAGTTTCTTTCTATTCGCTTTTGTGACATATCATGTCTACTATCAATCTCTCGTCCCTCATCTTACAGCCAGGAACGAGGAAGATGCTAGACTGAGCCAGTCCAAATATCAAATCGCCTATGGTCAAGTAAGAGATTTTCAAAAGATCGGAAATTTTGCTTTGGCTATTGATATGTTTGGTGATGTCCAGCAGAAGGAAGGCTACATTATTGCTCAGAATTATCGCATTCCCAAAACTCAGGATCCTGCTGAGGGGCAAGCATTTTATGACAAAGAGAAATCAGAGTATTTTTATCAAATTGATATTTACAAAGAGGATGAAGGGATTCAGTCACTGAGAAAGATCGATGTAAGAGATATCCTTCTCAAAGAAAAGAAGAAATATAAGATCATCAGTACAGCAAAAATAGATGACTTTGACTCACCAACCAAGGCTCCCTATTTAGAAATAGGACTGGAAGAAATCAATGGTGATGCGAGAACTTTCTCACTGATCATTGATTTACAAACCTTAGAAAGTCGCATTACTCGCCTTATAGGCTCTTCATCTGAGGAAAAAATCACTAGCAGGACTAATAGAGAATTATCGGTTGTCAGAGCCAATCCTGTCTTTGCAGAGCGCTTGAAGAACCTGAGCTTCGTTATTGGTACTGATGATACTATCACAATGCGACCATATCAAGGCGGAGAACTGATCAATCTCTACCAAGAATATCCTCATATTTTTGAAATGGCTAAAAAAGGTAGTTTTACGATCTACCCACAGTTTCAATATAAAGAAGATCTAACTCAACAAGTTTCAAATTTTGCTAATCTTTTCAATTATCCAGGTGAGGCTCCCTTTTGGTCTGCTCAACAGAAACAAGATTACGAGGCAGACCGAGCTTTAAAACAGACAAAAGATTTATCGACTCCCCTTTCATATGATTTTTTCATGGAGAGGGTAAAAGAAGAAGGTAAGCTTAATGCGGTAGAAGGAACGATTCCTATCGGTTTTGATATCAATACTGGGGAAATAGTCACCGTTGATTTCAAAAAAGGACCTGTTTATCTCCAAAATTTTGACCTAGAAGACCATATAGATAGTTTAAGCTTTATCGACTCCAATTATTCCTATATAAGAAATGTACAGTTTGATCAAGTTAGTATCGACACAGCCATGTCTTATAAATTAGGTAGGAAATCAGTAAGTGATTACAGCAAGATGATTGAGGATTCTAAAATCAATAAACCGAAAGAGACACGCTACATCACTTGGCTTCAATATAAAATAAGCAACAATGTACATGAATCCGATTTGAACATCGTTAAGGGAATTGTGGATCAAGGGATCTTGTACAAAATCTTCTCTATATTTAGTCTTGAAGAAGGGCAAATGACAGTGAATCAGACTGGGACCAACAGCAATCTTGCAGTAGGAAAGACCAAATTATTAGTACAAAATGGCCATCAACTTCTTGATTCATTACAGTTTGAGACAACTGATGTGCCTAGCTTGAATCACGATGAAATGATCCAGTCTGGTAGGATTATATATGTCCTTATCGATGGGCAGCTTCGTCAAGTAAAAGTTCCGGAGGAAAAGTAGGTGCAGAAGATAGTGATAAAAATAAAAAAATGCTTTCAAAATAAAATTTTTTTGAATGTTGCCGGCTATACCTTGGCTTTTACACTTGGTTTATTTTTGGCTTTTTATGTTTTTGAGAGGGAAAAAATGACCATTCAGTCTGAGCAAAGACAGGCTAAAACATCCCAAGAAAAGAAAGTTACAAGAGCGAAAGATGAGGCAGTCCAGATAGAAAAACTTGCAGACAAGATCTATATGGTGAAAAATCCTAATTCTGCCATCTTGTCTGATAAGTATATCTTACAGCAAGAAATGAATTACTCTGATCAATCCTTTCACTTCGATAGCTATCAGGCCTTTAGTAAGGACAATAAACAGAGCAACCATGTCAAAATTAAGCTGTTTAATCAAGTTGAAGAGTTATATAAAGATTACGATTTAGTCCAATTGGCTCAAAACCTGCATAGTCAAGCCATACCAGGGAAAGTTAGCCATCAGCTCTATCAAGATCCTCAGGATGGGCAATATTATTTTGCTTTTGAAGTCTATCTATCAGGTGGTAAGGATGAAAATGATTACTCGAACGCTCATGAGGAGAAGCCTATCTATACTCTCTATACCAATATTGAAAACGGGCAGACCTTTTATCTAAAAGATTATTTTAAGCCCCTGAGTATCCGTGACAAGTATCCTGTCTATGGTGCTAGTAATCTGGATGACAAACTAGAAAAGTACGGCTTGGTTTTGCTCAACAGTCCGCATAACTTTACCCTCATTCAAGAGGAAGAGAATTTACAGATTAAAAAGTTGAAGCTAAGCCAGCAATTTCCAAATGTAGAGGAAAAACTTGCTAGTGGCTGGAGTTTAGTTGTAACTGGAGAGGATTCTTATGAAACCAGTATCAGACTTCTAGCGTCTGAAGGAGAAACCGACCTCTATACAAATGTCAAACTAGATCGTTCTTATTCATCTGATGATCAAGATCATCTCTTAAAGTCTTATCAGGATTTCCTTGAGCTATACAGGGAGAAATAAGTACGTTCCTTTCTATCAAATAACATCGTTCCATATGATTTTTCCAATGATGCTTTTCATTGTTTTCATATGGGGCTTTTTTTATGCCTTCAGAAAGTTATTTTGGATTTACCAATTGCACAATCTTCAGAGTATCTTTCTCAAATATTTGTAAAGGATCCAAGTCTTTCTGACAAAAATCTTTATTTTTCTGACAAATATACTTGTCAAAAAGAAAAGAATCTGTTACAATGTATTTAAGTTGAGAAAAAAGATAAAAGGAGGGGCTGATGGAGATACTGTTTTGGTGTCTACTTCCGATATTTTCTGGTTTGTGGCTGACGTCATCCAGTGAATTGAAAAATGTAAAAAGGAAGTTGAAACGTTTAGAGAGAAATAAAGAAAGGAGTGGAGAAATGTCACGTTTTTTTAAAGAAATGATTGGGAAAAAACCGATCATCATTGGTGAAGTTTTCGGGACAGATTGCTGGGAGGTAGTTGATGCTGATGACGATTGGGTTAAGTTGAGTAAGACCAATAAAAAAGGTCAAACAAGAATGAAATTGATGCGAATTGACGATATCAAATCTGTTGAACTAAGAGAGAGCTGAGAGGTGTTGTCATGAAGCTGAAAAATCGACTTAAAGAGCTGAGGGCCAGAGACGGGCTGAATCAAACTGACTTGGCCAAGAAAGCCGGCGTGTCGCGGCAGACGATTAGCTTGCTGGAGAGGGATGAATACACGCCCTCCGTGGTCATTGCTCTCAAAATTGCTCAGATTTTCAACGAAAGTGTCGAAAATGTCTTTCGCCTGGTGGAGGAAGAGTAGGTATAAAAAGAGCTGGAACGGATACAATAATGTCCTAGTTATTATATTTATAGTTTTTTGGTCCATTTTGTTGCGATTATCTTGGGTGGTTTGCACATGCTGTCTTGGCGGCGACTGCTTGATTTGCCTCTGGTGATTTGTATTTATGTCGTTGTTATGCCTGAAATGGATGCTGGGAAAAAGAAGGAGAATTAGAATGAAAGAAAAAAGAATGAAGTCAACTCGATACCGTTTTTGGAGAAATGTTGTGTTTATTGCTGCGGGAGGTGTAGTGGGTTTTATCGCTGGCTCTCTGGTCGGTTACTATGACTTAGCAGTCGAGATTGATTTTAGCCAGTTGATCAGCCTGAAGGCAGTGCAAGATATCATGATAGTAGCTATATTTCTACTTTTTCTAGGAACGCTTTACTATCTTCACATCAGCCGGGAAAGTATGTCACGCTTGGAGAAGATGGAAGATGACGAGGAGATAGAATCATTAGAACAAGCGGGGAACCGAGCTTATGCTTTAGCTGGCATTTTAACAAATTTAATGCAGATTCCCTTTATGTTTTATGCGGCGACTGGCTTTGCAGAGGGAATCCGTCACACAGATTTTAATATTCTGCTAGCCTTTGGTAAACTTTTCTTCTTGGTTCTTTTGATAACTGTAGCCAGCATTTTAGTTCGAAAAGGGTTCAAAACGGTGAATGGAGAAGAGCTACCTCGCTACAGCAATGTCAGGGAAACCAGAGATTTCTTAATGGATAAAATGGATGAAGCAGAAAAACAGATTAATTATGAAGAAAATTTTGAATTAGTCATGAAATTAGTAAGTTTTATCTTTCCTAGTATCTATATTGGATTGATACTGCTAAATCTCCTATTCCAATTGGATACGATTTTGGCTTGGATTGCGGTATCGATCATCTATCTTTATGTTACTGTCAGCCAGTACAAAATCGTTAAACGTTATTATAAGTAAGAAAGTGAGAAGAGGCCTTATGTCACAAGTGATTCAAGTAGAGAATATTTCTAAAAGTTTTGGAGATAAAAAAGCTTTAGAACGGATTAATTTTCATATCGATCAAGGAGAAATTTTCGGATTTTTAGGACCATCTGGGTCGGGAAAAACAACCTTAATTAATATCCTGACAGGCCAGCTTGATGCCGATAATGGTCAAAGTAAAATCCTTGGTAAAGCTTCAGATGCTATTAATGCTCAGGATTTGGTGAAGATTGGCCTAGTATCTGATACAAGTGGCTTTTATGAGAAGATGACTCTCTATAAAAACCTGCAGATATATGCGAAATTATACGGTTTAAAAAATGAGCGGATAGATGAAGTTTTAGAGCAGGTTGGTTTGTTAGAAAGCAAAAATATTGTAGCAGAGAAGCTTTCGACAGGTATGAAGCAGCGGATGTTTCTAGCTCGAGCTCTTTTAAATAATCCTGAGGTCTTATTTTTGGATGAGCCAACGAGTGGGCTTGATCCTCGTACTTCCAAGGTGATTCATGAGCTTTTGCTTGAGCTGAAGAAAAAGGGAACAACCATTTTTCTGACGACTCATGATATGCATGAAGCTAGCGCCCTTTGTGATCGACTGGCCTTGCTAAATAAGGGAGTATTAGTAGAATATGGCGAGCCGAAAGCTATTATTCAAAAATATAACACAGCCAAGAAAGTTAAAATTAGCTATGAAAATGGAGAAACCGAGCAAATTTCGTTCTCAGAATTGGCTACAAAAGACCTAAAATTAGCTATTACAGTACATTCTTGCGAACCTACATTAGAAGAAATTTTTATTCAATTAACAGGAGAAAAATTAGATGTATAAAAAAATTAAAGCTCTCACATGGCTGCGTACTCAGATTTTATTGACAAACTCTTCTTTGCTTATGTCCGTCTTGCTGCCCTTTGGCCTCCTCTTTTTGTACAATATGATTTTAAATAAGAATGGCAATGCAGGCCAAGGACTATTGAAGATGATCCTGCCTATGACCTTTGCCATGAGTGGCGGCTACATGGTGTCTATTATGATGGCAGAGGACAAGGAGAAGCGTAATCTAAAAACCTTGATGTTGAGCGGGGTTCGTTCTACTGAATACCTCTTATCCATGTTGGTTTATCCCTTCCTATTTACAGTATTTGCCTTGCTTTTTTTCCCATATTATTTGCATGTAGACCTCTCTGGCAAATGGCCTATCTATCTTTTGATCAATCTCTTAATTATTGTTATTATCCTTTTAATCAATCTTTTTATTGGTGGTATTTCCAAGACACAATCACAAGCTCAGGTTTATAGTTTATTTCCGCTGTTGCTGATTAGTTTCGTACCCTTATTTGCTAGTTTTGATAAAACAATACAGCATATTCTGCGGTTTACTTTTATGAATCCATTTATCAACTTCTTTGAAGCAGGAGACTATTCATTCAAAATTGAAGATTTCTCTAATTTGGTGATTTGGCTTCTTATTTTTATCAGTGCAAGCACCTATGTCTTGAGTAAAGGTCGAAAATGATGGAGGAGCTTTTATGAAACTTATTAAAAAAATTAATTTTATGGAAGAAAAGAAATATGTAATCGGTCTAAATGTAGCAGGGCTCTTACTGATTTTTCCCTTCTCAATGCTTTTTGCGAAATTGACCCAGCTAATCTTCCGAGCCGACCATTATGATTTTTCGGGTCTAGATCTTGCCTATTTGTTAATTTTTACCTTTATCCTTGTCGTCATCCATGAGTACATCCACGGTTTCTTCTTCAAGTTTTTTGGTAAAGGGAAAGCCAAGGTCAAGTTTGGTTTTAAAAATGGGATGGCCTATGCGACTAGTCCAGGAACTTTTTACAATCGTAAGGACTTCTTGGTCATTGGTTTGGCTCCCTTTGTTTTGATTAGCTTGCTTCTGACTTTATTGGCCATGCTGGGCTTGCTCAGTTCAACTCTCTACATGCCTCTAGCTAGTATTCATGCAGCGGGCTGTGTTGGTGACTTTTACATCGCTTTGCTGCTGTTGGGTCAGACTGATGATATTCTGGTCGAGGATACTGAAGTTGGGATGAACTTTTACCAGAAAGAAGAGCCTAGTCAGGAATAGGAATCACTGGTATTAGATACTTCTTATAAAATGTCTATTAAAGAGTAATATACTTGATAATTTAAAGATATGGAGCAATGTTGATCCTGCCTAAATGAATTGCAGTATGACACTAATTTCAAATTAAAAATAAATGAAACCCGAAGGACTAAAAGTTCCTTCGGGTTTTGTATATAAGAGAAAAATGATTAGACAAGTTCGTCAATAGAAGTGTAATCAAGATTCAAGCCTTCTGCAACTGGTCGGCTAGTGATGTGGCCGTGATAGGTTGTGACACCTTCACGCAATCCAGCATCGTCTGCAATAGCTTGTTTGAAGCCTTTGCCAGCCAGTGCTTCAATATAAGGAAGGGTGACATTGGTCAGAGCGATAGTAGAAGTGCGGGCTACGGCACCTGGGATATTGGCTACCGCATAGTGGAGAACACCGTGTTTCTCATAAACTGGCTCATCATGGGTGGTCACGCGGTCAGCAGTCTCGATAACGCCACCTTGGTCAACAGCCACGTCAACAATAACAGAACCAGGGCGCATTTGCTTCACCATATCGTCAGTCACCAGTTTTGGAGCCTTAGCACCAGGAATGAGCACAGCTCCAATCACGACATCTGCTTCGCGAACGCTTGCCTCGATGTTAAATGGATTGGACATGAGAGTTTGAATTTGGTTGCCAAAGACTTCTTCTAGTACGGATAGACGTTTGGCACTAATATCGAGAATCGTAACTTGAGCGCCTAGTCCCAGAGCGATACGGGCTGCATGAGTTCCTACAACACCGCCTCCGATGATGGTGACTTTACCTTTTGGCACTCCTGGTACACCGCCAAGGAGAACGCCAGAGCCACCTGTTTGCTTGGTTAGGAAATGCGCTCCGATTTGAACCGCCATACGACCAGCAACCTCACTCATAGGTACTAAGAGTGGTAGTTGCCCTTGTCCGTCACGTACAGTCTCGTAGGCTACCCCAGTAGTTTTAGCAGTGACCATAGCTTGGGCTAATTCGGGAGCAGCGGCCATGTGCAGGTAAGTGAAGAGTAGGAGGTCATCACGCAAGAATTGGTATTCAGCTTCCAGCGGTTCTTTAACCTTAACAACCAACTCAGCTGCCCAGGCTTCAGCAGCAGTAGCAACGATTTTTGCACCTTGCTTTTCATAGTCTGCATCTGCAAAGCCAGATCCAAGTCCAGCATTTGTCTCAATCAAAACCTGATGGCCTTTTCCTACAAGACTGTGCACACCAGCTGGCGTCAGGGCAACGCGATTTTCATTATTTTTAATTTCTTTTGGAATTCCGATTAACATAGAGCTTTACTCCTTTTTCTAATGCTAGGATCTCTGAATACAGGACTACAAAGAGACCTAGGTCAATTATTGTGATGTTTTCATTTTAAAGGAAACTGGCGCAAAAAGCAAGGAAAAAAGGATTGTTTTAGGCAGGGAATTATGCTATTATGATAAGAAAAATTAGGAAGAAGAGATGGAAAATATCTATGTTAAGCTGAGCTAGCATTCCAGAATTGAGACGGAACGATTAATCTTGCGCCCGGTGACTTTGGATGACGCTCCAGCCATGTTTGAATATGCTTCTGATGAGGAGAATGTTCGCTATACCTTTGCGACCAACAAAAATTTAGAGGAAACCCGCAATAATATCGCCCTGTTTTACCTAGCCAATCCTTTGGGTCGCTGGGGCATTGAGCTGAAGGAGACTGGCGACTTTATCGGAACGATTGACTTGCATAAGATCCGCTTGGACTTGAAAACGGCAGCTATCGGCTATGTGATCCATAAAAAATACTGGAATCAGGGCTATACGACTGAGGCCAATCGGGCAGTGCTTGAGCTGGCTTTTGAAGAAATTGGCATGAACAAATTGGTGGCCTTACATGATATTGATAATCCTGCCTCTGGTCGTGTCATGCAAAAGTCAGGCATGATCTTTTCGCACGAAGAGCCTTACGCGGCCTTGGACAAGCATGAGGAGGGACGAATAGTGACGCGGCTGCATTACTATCTGACCAGAGAACAATATTTCGCAAAAAAGTGAGAAAGAATATTGACAAGTGCCTATCTACATGATATAGTAGATAGGTAATGCTGATTTAGCTCAGTAGGCAGAGCGCATCCATGGTAAGGATGAGGTAGCCGGTTCGATCCCGGCAATTAGCATCAATACATTTGAAAAGCCCTTTATTTACAAGGGCTTTTTATGTGTTCATCCCCAAATCCGACCCAAATATGATATAATAAAGGTAATATTAGCAAGGCAGGTAAAATATGTATATCGAAATGGTGGATGAAACCGGTCAGGTTTCTCAAGAAATCATCAAGCAGACTCAGGAAATCTTGGAGTTTGCGGCTCAGAAAACGGGCAAAGAAAATAAGGAAATGGCTGTGACCTTTGTGACCAATGAGCGCAGCCATGAGCTCAACTTGGAATACCGAGACACAGATCGGCCGACAGATGTCATCAGCTTGGAATACAAGCCAGAGTTGGATATTGCTTTTGATGAGGAAGATTTGGCGGACAATCCTGAGCTGACTGAGATGCTGGAGGATTTTGATGCTTATATAGGCGAGCTCTTCATTTCGGTGGACAAGGCGCGAGAGCAAGCAGAAGAATACGGGCACAGCTTTGAACGGGAGATGGGCTTTTTGGCGGTGCATGGTTTTCTGCATATCAACGGCTATGATCATTATACGCCGGAAGAAGAAGCAGAAATGTTTGGCTTACAGGAAGAAATTTTGACAGCTTATGGACTTACAAGACAATAAAAATAACAAGCGCAAGTGGAAAAATCGAGATGTCATATCGAGTTTGGAGTTTGCCCTGACGGGGATTTTCACAGCTTTTAAGGAAGAGAAGAATATGCGGAGCCATGTTCTTTCAGCTTTAGCTGCCATCATTGCAGGTTTGATTTTTCGGATTTCAGCGACTGAGTGGCTGTTCTTGCTGCTAAGTATCTTTTTGGTGATCGCCTTTGAAATCATGAATTCAGCCGTTGAAAATGTGGTGGATCTGGCTAGTGATTATCACTTTTCTATGCGGGCAAAGAATGCCAAGGATATGGCAGCTGGTGCAGTTTTGGTGGTTTCTGGTTTTGCAGTTATCACAGGTTTGATTATCTTTCTGCCGAAACTGTGGGATATTATTTTTTAGAGAAGGAATAGAACAATGACTTTTAAATCAGGCTTTGTAGCCATTTTGGGACGCCCCAATGTTGGGAAATCAACTTTTTTGAATCATGTCATGGGGCAAAAAATTGTCATCATGAGCGATAAGGCTCAGACCACACGCAATAAGATTATGGGCATTTATACGACGGATAAGGAGCAGATTGTCTTTATCGATACGCCGGGAATTCACAAGCCTAAGACAGCTTTAGGCGATTTCATGGTCGAAGCGGCTTATAGCACGCTGCGTGAGGTGGACACGGTTCTCTTCATGGTACCGGCTGATGAGCCGCGTGGCAAGGGCGATGATATGATTATCGAACGCCTGAAAGCGGCTAAGGTGCCAGTGATCTTGGTGGTCAATAAGATTGATAAAGTCCATCCGGATCAGCTTTTAGCGCAAATTGATGATTTCCGTCAGCAGATGGACTTCAAAGAAATCGTGCCAATTTCAGCCTTGCAGGGTAACAATGTTTCCCGTCTGATTGACATCCTTAGTGAAAATCTAGAGGAAGGTTTCCAATATTTCCCAGAAGACCAGATTACCGACCATCCAGAACGTTTCTTGGTTTCAGAAATGATTCGCGAAAAGGTTCTACACCTGACTCGTGAAGAAATTCCCCACTCAGTTGCGGTAGTTGTTGACAGCATGAAGCGAGACGAGGAGACGGACAAGGTCCATATCCGAGCGACGATCATGGTCGAGCGTGACAGCCAAAAAGGCATTATCATCGGTAAAGGTGGCTCCATGCTCAAGAAAATCGGATCCATGGCTCGTCGCGATATCGAGCTCATGCTCGGAGACAAGATCTTCTTAGAAACCTGGGTCAAGGTCAAGAAAAACTGGCGGGACAAGAAGCTGGACTTGGCGGACTTTGGCTATAATGAGAAGGAATATTAACAGAAAATTGGTTTTAAACCAATTTTCTTAGTTTTGGAATTATCGTTTTACAATATTTCTTGACCGAATAGAATTATTGTTTTATAATAATCATAAGAACAAATTATCGTAAAACAATAAGGAGGACAAGCTATGAAAATGCAAATTCTGAAACAAGTGATAACCACAATCACCTTCTTGGTACAAGTATTTTGTGCCTTCTGGTTTTTAGCTAGAGGTTTTGTAGGCATTATCTTGATGATTTATAATTGGCAATCAACTGCTACTCCACTTGCTGAATTATTGAGGTTATCTTATGAGATGATCTGGTTGGGGTTGCTTCCTATTTTGTTTTTTGGATTGATTCGACGATTTTTACACAGCATGATAAACCATCAACTTTTTACGGATAAAAGTTATAAGCTTAGCAGATACCTATTGATTTTAGTCACTTGCTTACTTATTGGTAGTATTATATGGGATATTTTTATCGGACAAAAGTCCATACAGACTTGGCTAGAGCTTGTAGATAATCTATTTCTTCCCTATATGAATAGTCTGGCTTTGGTAATTGTCCTAGGAGTCTTGCATCTTGTCATAAAAAACGGGAAGACAATTCAAGAAGATGTAGATGGTTTTGTGTAATGGGAAAAATCAAGGTTAATTTAGATAAAGTGTTGGAAGAAAAGGGTCTGACCTCGAAAGAATTGGCGACAATTATTGGTATTACGCAAGCAAATTTGTCTATTCTCAAAACAGGCAAGGCCAAAGGAATTCGCTTTGCGACCTTGCTGGCTATTTGCGAAACGCTAGATTGTCAGCCTGCTGATATTTTAGAGTATATTTCTGACTAAAAGAAGATAGAAAGGAGCTTTATGCCTGAATTACCTGAAGTGGAAACGGTTCGGCGCGGTTTGGAGCGTCTGGTTGTTGGTAAGACGATTGGGCAGGTGCGGATTCGCTATGCCAAGATGATTGGCACGGGAGTGGATGCTTTTGTCCACGATTTGCCCGGTCAAACCATTGAAAAGATTGGCCGTCGGGGCAAGTATTTGCTCTTTTACCTGACTGGTGAAGTGCTGGTTTCCCATCTGCGAATGGAAGGCAAGTATCTTTTTTATCCTGATGCGGTGCCTGAGCGCAAGCATGCCCATGTCTTTTTCGAGATGACAGATGGTGGGACGCTTGTTTATGAGGATGTCCGCAAGTTTGGGACCATGGAGCTATTGAGAAAGGATCAGCTGGAGCCTTATTTTGCTGCCAGAAAGCTTGGTCCTGAGCCGACAGATTCAGAATTTCTCTTGGCGCCTTTTGCAGCAGCTTTGAGTCGTTCCAAGAAGCCTATCAAACCCTATTTGTTAGAGCAGACCTTGGTCGTTGGGCTAGGCAATATCTATGTAGATGAGGCCCTGTGGCGGGCGCAGATTCATCCGGCCAGGCCTGCAGCTAGTCTAAAGCCTGCTGAAGTGAAACGGCTGCGTGAGCAGATTATAGAAGTTTTGCAGCTTGGGATTGAGAAGAGGGGCTCGACCATTCGGACCTACCGCAATGCTTTGGGTGAGGATGGCACGATGCAGGATTTTCTGCAGGTCTATGGAAAGACCGGTCAACCCTGTGCTAGATGCGGCATCCCGATTGAGAAAATTAAGCTGGGTGGACGCGGTACTCATCTTTGTCCTCATTGCCAGAAAGCGAGGTAACTGCCATGGCAAGAATTATCGGTATCACTGGCGGCATTGCCTCGGGTAAGTCAACCGTGACAGAGTTTTTGCGGCAGCAGGGCTACCAAGTTATTGATGCGGATCAAGTGGTGCATGAGCTGCAGGAGCCGGGAGGACGACTGTATCAAGCTCTTTTATCCGCTTTTGGTCCAGCTATCTTACGGGAAGATGGCCGCTTGGACCGGGCCAAACTGGGAGCTATGATTTTTGGGAATTCTGAAGTCTTGGCGCAGTCCAGCCAGCTTCAGAACGAAATTATTCGAGAGGAACTGGCTCGCAGGCGAGATTTGCTCGCAGAGACGGAAGATATCTTTTTCATGGACCTTCCCTTGTTGTTTGAGTTAGAATATGATAACTGGTTTGACCAAATCTGGCTGGTAGATGTGACGGAGGAAACTCAGCTCAGCCGTCTTATGGCGCGAAATACTCTCAGTCAGGAAGAGGCAGAAAAACGCATAGCAGCTCAGCTATCTCTCCGAGAAAAACGAAAGAGGGCAAACGTTTTGATTGAGAATAATGGCTCGCTTGAGGGAACTCGACAGCAGATTCGCGATGCTTTGCAGAAATTAGAAAGAAGATGATTCTATCACGATACAAGTAAATTGGAAACATAATCTGAAAATTGCCTGGTTTGGGAACTTCCTGACAGGTGCCAGCATTTCTCTAGTTACTCCTTTTATGCCCCTTTTTGTGGAGCAGCTAGGAGCGCGTGGTCATGAGGTGGAGTACTATGCTAGTCTTGGCATTGCCCTTTCGGCTGTTTCGGCAGCCTTTTTATCCCCTGTTTGGGGCAGTTTGGCTGACCGCTATGGCCGTAAACCTATGATGATTCGGGCAGCTACGGCTATGGTCTTTACCATGGGCGGCATTGCCTTTGTACCTAATATTTTTTGGCTCTTGGTCTTGCGCTTTCTCAACGGAGTTTTTGCGGGCTATGTGCCCAACAGTACCGCCTTGATTGCCAGTCAGGTTCCTAAGGAAAAGACGGGCTATGCGCTGGGAACTTTGGCAACAGGTGTCGTTGCGGGCAATCTCATGGGACCCTTGATTGGTGGAGTGATTGCTGAAGTCTTTGGCATCCGCAATGTCTTTCTACTGATTGGCTTTTTCTTTTTGATTGCGACCCTGATGACGGCTGCTTTCATCCGAGAAGATTTTAGGCCGGTCACCAAGGAAGAGGAGATTGGATTTGGAGAACTGATTCGTCAGATTAGATATCCCAAGCTATTGCTAACTCTTTTTCTGACTAGCTTTGTTATCCAGTTTGCAGCCCAGTCTATTGGTCCGATTCTTTCCCTTTATATTCGGGAGTTAGGCCAAACGGACAATTTGATTTTTGTATCTGGCTTGATTGTTTCGAGTATGGGACTGTCCAGTATGCTGAGCTCAAGTATTTTAGGTCGGATGGGGGATCGGATGGGCAATCATCGTTTGCTCGTTTTAGCTCAGTTTTATTCTATTATTATTTACATGCTCTGTGCTCATGCAGGCTCTTCGCTCCAACTTGGTTTTTACCGTTTCTTGTTTGGTTTAGGGACCGGAGCTTTGGTGCCGGGGGTCAATGCTCTATTGAGCAAAATCACGCCTAAGTTTGGGATTTCTCGAATCTTTAGCTACAACCAGATTTTCTTTTATCTGGGTGGTGTCATTGGCCCCATGTCAGGCTCGGCTATTGCAGCGACAGCAGGCTATCATTCAGTCTTTTATGCTACAGCAGGCTTAGTGGGACTGAGTCTCCTTATCAACCTTTTTTGTTTTGGAAATTTATTGAAAAAGAAGGAAATCTAGTGCGCGTTAAAATTCATTTGAAATGCTCCAGTTGCGGCAGTCAGAATTATCTGACCAGTAAGAATAGTAAGACTCATCCTGATAAGATTGAGGTATTGAAGTACTGCCCCAAGGAAAGAAAAGTAACCTTACATCTTGAATCTAAGTAGATTTTATGGTAAAATAGAAAGGATTTTAAGGAGTTTTATTTATGTATAGCCTATTATTAACGATTTTAGTCATTTTATCAGGTTTTATTGTCATTGCTATTTTCATGCAACCAACTAAAAACCAATCTAGTAACGTGTTTGATTCGAGTGCCAACGACCTTTTTGAGCGGTCAAAAGCACGGGGATTTGAAGCTGTGATGCAGCGTCTGACAGGATTTTTGATCTTTGTCTGGTTGCTGATTGCCTTGATATTGGCAGTATTATCTAGTAAATAAAATGGGCTCTGACTTTGTCTTGGCCTTTTTTTAAAGTTTAAAAAGAGGGGAATATCAAGAGCCCCTCATAGTATAGAAAGAAAGTATGAAAGAAGAAATTATAGAATATTTAAAAGAAAAGCAGCAGGCTAGCGTACATGAGCTGGCGGCTGCTCTGGGGAAAGAGTCTTCCAAGGACTTTAGTGCCTTGGTCAAGATGATCTCCCAAATGGAAAGAAAGCATCAGATTCGCTTTGATGATGAGGGGCGGATTGAGCTTTACGAGAAGAAAAAACAGGAGCGTCTGACGCTCAAGGGTGTTTTTCATGCCCATAAGAATGGCTTTGGCTTTGTCACCCTGAATGAAGAAGAGGATGATCTTTTTGTCAGCCGTAATGATGTCAATCATGCCATTGATGGCGATACGGTGGAAGTGATCATTACTAAGGTAGCAGACCGCATCAAGGGAACGTCAGCTGAAGCTAAGATTATCGATATTTTGGAACACAGCCTGACCACAGCAGTTGGCCAGCTGGTGTTGGATGAGGAAAAGCCCAAGTATGCCGGCTATATCCGCTCGAAAAATCAGAAAATCCGCCAGCCTATTTATGTTAAAAAACCAGCCATGGTTTTAGATGGCACAGAGGTACTCAAGGTCGCGATTGACAAATATCCAACCAAGAAACACGATTTCTTTGTGGCTAGTCTGATTGATGTAGTTGGTCATGTCAACGATCCAGGTATAGATGTACTGGAAGTGCTGGAGTCCATGGATATTGTCTCCGAGTTTCCAGAAAAGGTCTTGGAAGAAGCTGAACGAGTTCCGGATGCACCTTCAGAGAATGATTTTGAAGGACGTGTGGACCTGCGTGAAGAGATTACCTTTACCATTGATGGAGCGGATGCCAAGGACTTGGATGATGCGGTCCATATCAAGCGCTTGAAAAATGGTCATTTTGAGCTGGGTGTCCATATCGCAGATGTGTCCTACTATGTCAAAGAAGGCTCTGAGCTGGACAAGGAAGCCCTCAATCGAGCAACCTCCGTCTATGTGACCGATCGCGTGGTGCCTATGCTGCCAGAGCGCCTGTCCAACGGTATCTGCTCCCTCAATCCCAATGTGGACCGGCTGACCCAGTCGGCTATCATGGAGATAGATGCTAAGGGGCGCGTGGTCAAGCACATCATCACCCAGACTGTTATCAATACGACCTTCCGCATGACCTACAGTGATGTCAACGACATCATCGCAGGAGATCAGGAAAAAGCTGAGCAGTTCAAGGCCATTGTGCCTAGTATTGACAGTATGGTTCGCCTGCATGAGATTCTGGAAAGCATGCGTTTTAAACGCGGTGCGCTCAACTTTGATACCAATGAAGCCAAAATCATCGTCAACAAAGAAGGCCGGCCAGTGGATATTGTCCTGCGTCAGCGGGGAATTGCTGAGCGCATGATTGAGTCCTTTATGCTAGTGGCGAATGAGACGGTGGCTGAGCATTTTGCTAAGCTAAATCTGCCCTTCATCTATCGGATCCACGAGGAGCCTAAGGCGGAGAAGGTGCAGAAGTTTATCGACTACGCCTCTAGCTTTGGGATTCGGATATACGGAACGGCTAGCTCTATGAGTCAGCAGGCTCTGCAGGATATTATGGAGGCAGTCAAAGACCAGCCTTATGAGGATGTCCTGTCTATGATGCTTCTGCGCTCCATGCAACAGGCTCGCTACTCTGAGCACAATCACGGCCACTATGGTCTGGCAGCGGAGTTTTATACGCATTTCACCAGTCCGATTCGTCGCTATCCGGACCTTCTGGTTCATCGGATGGTGCGGGATTATGGCAAGTCTAAGGAAATAGCAGAGCATTTTGAGCAAGTGATTCCAGAAATTGCCAGTCAGTCTTCCAGCCGAGAGCGTCGGGCTATCGAGGCCGAGCGTGAAGTCGAAGCCATGAAGAAGGCTGAGTACATGGAAGAATTCGTTGGGGAAGAGTTTGACGGCGTGGTTTCAAGCGTGGTTAAGTTTGGACTCTTTGTCGAGCTGCCCAATACGGTCGAAGGCTTGATTCATGTCACCAACCTGCCAGAGTTTTATAGCTACAATGAGCGGACGATGACCCTGCAAGGAGAAAAGTCTGGCGTGGTCTTTAAAGTCGGTCAGCAGATTCGCATCAAGCTGGTTCGAGCGGATAAGGCTACGGGCGAGATTGACTTTGAATACCTGCCTAGTGAATTTGACCTGGTAGAAAAGACTAGCAAGAGTAGCAGAGGCAAGTCTGGCAGGAAGAGACGCCGTGAGGATGACAAGCGCAGCCATTCTTCCAAAGAAAAAGGCAACAGAGAAAAGAAAGATAAGAAGTCCAAGAAAGGCAAGAGCCAGAAGGCATTTTACAAGGAACTAGTCAAGAAAGGAGCCAAGCATGGCAAAGGGAGAAGGAAAGGTCGTCGCGCAAAATAAAAAGGCCAGACACGACTACACTATCGTAGATACCATCGAGGCTGGCATGGTGCTGACGGGAACGGAAATCAAGAGCGTCCGTGCCGCCCGCATCAATCTCAAAGACGGCTTTGCCCAGATCAAGAACGGTGAGGCCTGGCTCAGCAATGTCCATATTGCGCCTTATGAAGAGGGTAATATCTGGAACCAAGAGCCTGAGCGTCGTAGAAAGCTGCTGCTGCATAAGAAACAGATCCAAAAGCTGGAGCAGGAGACCAAGGGAACTGGCATGACGCTGGTGCCGCTCAAGGTTTATCTCAAGGATGGCTATGCAAAGCTCCTCCTAGGCCTAGCCAAAGGGAAGCACGACTACGACAAGCGCGAATCCATCAAACGCCGCGAGCAAAACCGTGACATCGCAAGACAGATGAAGAACTTTAATACAAGATGAAAGACTGGGCGACCGGTCTTTTTGAATCCTCATTCTAAGTGTGTTAAAATATAAAAGATATTAATAGGATGGAGATTATATATGAGTTTTAAAAAATTTTCATTAATAATAATATTTTTTTCTGCTATAGCAGCTTTCTTTATTTGGCAACACTATCAGAACGAGCAAACTAAAAAAGAGAAGGAAGACTATTATAATAGTATTTATACTT
This sequence comes from Streptococcus cristatus ATCC 51100, assembly GCF_000222765.1. Taxonomy (GTDB): domain Bacteria; phylum Bacillota; class Bacilli; order Lactobacillales; family Streptococcaceae; genus Streptococcus; species Streptococcus cristatus. Next base: position 331,521 of record NZ_AFUE01000008.1, read on the forward strand.
ATAGTGGCGACTATGAAATTGGTGACCATATCTTTTTGGGAGATAAGGGTTTGGTAGCTCAATGGGTTAGTAAAAATCCAGAAGAGGATAAAGAAATTCGGAAACATATCAAAAATGATCCTAAAAGAAAAGTAGATTATATTAATGATGATGTCGTTACTATGGGGGAGCGGTTTATCATTAGGAAGAATATTAAAACAATGTCAAGAGAAAAAGGAGAGAGTACATATCGTTTATTGATTTATGATACGAAAGATCAAATCTTAAGAAAGAAGGAAATTGATTTATTAAAATGGCTAGGAGAAAAAGGTAATGACTGGGGGTTAAGTACAGTTGGTCCAACTGTGAATAAGTTGTCAAATGGGAAAGAAGTGTTGACAGTCAATATTCAAAAATATACAGAGAAATTGGTAAATGATATTCCAATCTCCAACACAGAGATTAAACATTATTATTTGGATTTAGAGACAGGAGAATTCATTGATTATCAGCCAGATAGTCAAGAAATAAAAGGGTTATTTTATTCATTTAATCAAGGCTACTCGGGAGAGGAACTTCCAGGTAAACAGTTTGAGAAAATGGGAATTGATTTAAACTACAACACTGTAAATTTCAAAAAGGAATTCTTTAAACAAAGTGAAAATCTTCCAATTCAGAAAGAATATCCTAAGGCTTATAAAATTCTTCAAAACAAGAACAGTGCCTATTATCCAACTTTTAATAAAAGCCGGAGTCCGAAGGATATTCTTAATAGCCTTTCTCTCCTGATACCTCAGAATAGTGCTATTTTACAAGATACAGAGATTCAATGAAAAATAGAAAATATGACACAGGATATCATTTCTTGCTTTTTTGTTAGTGAGACCTTGAATACCCTAGCACTTGTCAAGTCTGCCCTTTTCGAGTATGATAAAGACAGTTAAAATTTTTAAATTTGGCTTTCAGAGAAAGGATTTTTTATGACAGAAAAATTGCTAGCTTATAAACGCATGCCAGTGTGGACAGCTGAGACCATGCCCGAATTGGTCAAGAACAAGCACAATACCAAAGAGGGAACTTGGGGCAAAATCACTGTTCTCAAGGGACGCCTTAAGTTTGTTGAGATGTCAGAGGAAGGTGAGGAGCTGGCTGAGCACATCTTTGAAGCTGGTCAGGATAATCCTTTCGCCCAGCCCCAAGCTTGGCATCGGGTCGAAGCCTTGACAGATGACCTAGAGTGGTATTTGGAGTTTTACTGTCGGCCTGAGGATTATTTCCCTAAGAAATACGGCAGTAATCCAGTGCACTCAGAGGTTTTGGAAGCTATGCAGACAGTCCGGCCAGGACGGGCCTTAGATCTAGGCTGTGGTCAAGGCCGCAATGCTCTCTTTCTGGCAAAGCAGGGCTTTGAAGTAACGGCCGTAGATCAGAATGAGCTAGCTTTGGAGATTTTACGTAGCATTGTCGAGCAGGAAGATTTGGATCTGCCAGTGGGTAGCTACGATATCAACTCAGCTAGTCTGACTCAGACTTATGACTTGATCGTTTCCACCGTTGTTCTGATGTTCCTGCGGGCAGAGCGGATTCCAGATATTATCCGCAATATGCAAGAACATACAGCGCTTGGCGGCTACAATCTCATCGTCTGTGCTATGGATACAGAGGATTTCCCTTGCTCTGTTCCCTTCCCATTTACATTTAAGGAAGGGGAGCTTGCCGAGTATTACAAGGACTGGGAGCTGGTCAAGTACAATGAAAATCCTGGCCACCTCCATCGCCGTGATGAAAACGGCAATCGAATTCAGCTGCGCTTTGCGACGATGTTAGCTAAAAAAGTGAGATAAATCCTTTAAAGCTCAAGTCGGCTCTGCTACAATCTCTAGTGAATTGCTTATAAAGATTTTATAGCAGGATATTTTCTGATAAGATAAAAAATAATAGCCTTTCCTCTAAATAAGATGGGGCTATTTTTTAGTTTATTTGCTCTGGTTTGAGAAAAAGTAGAGGAAATATAGATTAGATAAAAAATATACACAATTTTGTGTAAACGCTTGCAAAAAATTTAGAAAGAGAGTATACTAAAATAGGAATGTTAAGGTATTACGGTTTATGTTGTTTAGACTGGGAGTTGATTCCAGCCCCGCAGATAGTCAAAAGGAGATAGACTATGAAGAAAATACTGATCAGACTAATGTTCCTTGCAATGTTAGTTGCTCTTTTGCCTGTTCATGTGGCACAAGCGTGTTCTGCTTTTATTGTCGGTAAAGACCTGACAGCAGATGGCTCTACTCTATTTGGTCGGACAGAGGACTATCCATACGCCCCTGACGGTGGTCGGCACAATCAAAACTATGTAGTTGTGCCAGCTAAGACCTATAAAGATGGCGATAAGATAGAAGATGAGTCAAATGGCTTTACCTATCCGCATTTGGCGAATGAAATGAAATACACAGCTGTCTACGACTCTGATCGTGACAACGGAAGTAACGGAAACTTCGCTGCGCATGGCTTTAATGAACTTGGTGTAGCTATGACAGCGACCGTTTCAGCAACACCAAATGATAAAGTGTTAAAAGAAGATCCACTTGTAAAAGATGGTCTTCCAGAAGCATCATTAGTTGACCTTGCTTTGCCACGTGCAAAAACAGCACGTGAAGTTATTGAGACAGTTGCGAAAGTTCTAGATGAAAAAGGGTCAGCAGAAGGAAATATCATCGTTGCAGCGGATAAAAATGAGCTATGGTACATGGAAATCCTGTCTGGTCACCAATATGTAGCCATCAAATTCCCAACGAATAAGTATGCTGTCTTTGCGAACACTTACTATCTTGGTCACGTTGACTTGAACGATAAGGAAAATGTCATTGCTTCTAAAGATGTAGAAGAAGTAGCTAAAAAGGCAGACAACTATAAGACCGACAAAGATGGCAACTTTATGATTGCTAAATCTTATGGACCTGATAAATATATGGAACGTAACCGTTCTCGGACCTACGCAGGTATCAAGTGGATGGATCCACAAGCAAAAGTAAATTATGACGATGAAGCTTTTGATCTCTTGCGCGAACCAACTGATCCAAATAAGAAATACACAGTTCATGATGTGATCGCTGAACAAAGAAATCGTTTTGAACATTTGCCAGAATATAAAGCAGATGACTTAGTTGAAGTCGGTAAGAAGATCGATGGCAATGTCTACAAATATGCGCTAGGTAACGAAAACGTAATTGATGCCCACGTTTATCAAATCAAACCAAACCTACCAAATGCCTTTGGCGGTGTTATGTGGCTGGGTCTGGCACAAAGTCGCAACACACCATATGTACCATTCTATGGTAATGTAGAAGATACTTACGAAGCTTTCAAGAACCGCTCTACTAAATATGACGGAAAATCTTGGTATTGGACTGTTTGGCATATTGACCAAATGGTTATGAAATATCCAGAAATCTTTGGTAACAGCATCCAAGAAAAATGGAAAGCAAAAGAAGCTGAATGGGATAAAGAACAGACCGAACGTGATGCCAAATATGCAAACTACACAAATGAACAAGCCAAAGCCGCTGGACCAGAAGTGACGAAGGAAGCCTTGGAACGCTCAGAAAAAATCTTTAAGGAAATCAAAGCAGTCGAAGCAGAGATGGAAGAAAAGATTAAGAAAGAAAAAGGTAAAGATGCAGATCTTGTCTATACAGGCTATAACAAAGCAAACCTCCTAGCTGAAGCAGAAAAAGGAAAATCAGCGGACAAAGCTAGCGATACGAAGAAAGATAGCTCAAGTCAAACTACTTGGATTGTCATCGGCGTATTGGTTGTGCTAGTTGCTGGATTCTTCGGATACAAACAATTTAATAAGAAGAAGGAGGAAGAATAAATTTTGAAAGAAAAGCTAGAAGTTTAAGACTTCTGGCTTTTTGCTTGCCTCAACTAATCACACTATTTTCTGAAATGTTTATCAAGAAGATAGAGATAGAAGATTAGAATTGTCAAAAAACTAGGCTTCATCTTGCTTTTAGCGGTAAATTGCTATAAAATAGATAGGGTTAAACATCAATACTTTTATATTGCAAATAGGAGAAAAGATGACAAAAAATTAAAACGTCCAGAGGTACTTTCACCAGCTGGTACGTTAGAAAAGTTAAAAGTAGCTGTTCGCTATGGGGCAGATGCTGTTTTTATTGGTGGTCAAGCCTATGGTTTGCGCAGCCGTGCGGGGAACTTCACTTTTGAGCAAATGGAAGAAGGTGTCCAATTTGCGGCTGAGCATGGTGCCAAGGTCTATGTAGCGGCCAATATGGTCATGCACGAAGGAAATGAAGCAGGTGCTGGAGAATGGTTCCGTCGTTTGCGAGACATCGGGATTGCGGCCGTTATTGTTTCTGACCCAGCCTTGATTGCGATTGCAGCTTCTGAAGCACCCGGCCTGGAGATTCACTTGTCGACTCAGGCTAGTGCAACCAACTATGAAACGCTTGAGTTTTGGAAAAATCTTGGTTTGACACGGGTTGTTTTGGCACGTGAGGTTTCCATGGCTGAGCTAGCCGAGATTCGCAAGCGTACCGATGTAGAAATCGAAGCCTTCGTTCATGGAGCTATGTGTATTTCTTACTCTGGCCGTTGTACCCTTTCCAATCACATGAGTATGCGTGATGCCAACCGTGGCGGTTGTTCACAATCTTGTCGTTGGAAATATGATTTGTACGACATGCCTTTTGGACAAGAACGCAAGAGTTTGAAGGGTGAAATTCCAGAAGAATTCTCTATGTCAGCTGTTGATATGTCCATGATGGATCATATTCCTGATATGATTGAAAATGGTGTCGATAGTTTGAAAATCGAAGGTCGGATGAAATCCATTCACTACGTTTCTACAGTGACCAACTGCTACAAAGCAGCCGTGGATGCTTATTTGGAAAGCCCAGAAAAGTTTGAAGCTATTAAGCAAGATCTAGTAGATGAAATGTGGAAAGTAGCTCAACGTGAGCTGGCAACTGGTTTTTACTACCATACGCCAACTGAAAATGAGCAGCTTTTTGGAGCCCGTCGTAAGATTCCAGAATACAAATTTGTAGCAGAAGTAGTTGCTTATGATGAGGCTACACAAACTGCAACGATTCGCCAGCGGAATGTTATCCATGAAGGCGATCAAGTGGAATTCTATGGACCTGGTTTCCGCCATTTTGAAACCTACATTACTGACCTCCATGATGAAAAAGGAAATAAGATTGACCGTGCGCCAAACCCAATGGAATTACTGACGATTACCGTTCCGCAGCCAGTCCAACCTGGTGATATGGTTCGTGCCCGCAAGGAAGGTTTAATCAATTTGTATAAAGAAGATGGCACTAGTGTGACTGTTCGGGCTTAATCAGGCACGAAAATTGGAGCAATGTGCTTATCAAGTAGATATTGCCTACATGGTTGATACGAATAGATAGCGGAAGACCTTATTCTAAAAATTCTGCTATTGCTTTTAAAAAATAAAACTCTTCAAATCGCTTTTGATTTGAAGAGTTATTTTTTGAATTTGCGGTGTTCGAGCCGAATATCTTTTCTCTGGGCTTCACGGATGTTATTTGGGACTAGACTGATGCGATGGATATCAGGCACACGGATAATGGTCGTCATGCTTTTTTTGAAATTTTTGACAATCAACTGCTGGCGGTCACGGTCATATTTGACAATATCTCCAGTAAAATTCTTATCCAGAAAAATAACATGGACACCAGAATTTTTTCGAAGAGCCAAGTCAATCGTATGTAGGATATGACTCTTGTCATCCTCTTCCTTATCCGTCTTTTTATAGTTAATGAACTCATTCGTCTTTTGTAAAATCATTTCGAGATATTTTTTCATAGCTAAAATCTCCATAACTTGTTACAATATATTATATAATAAAATAAGTAAAAAAGTAAAATCTTTTACGAATAATGAGATAGAAAGTAGAAAAGAGGTAAAGTATGGCAGATTTTAAGTTTGAAATCGAGGAAAAATTGCTCGTTTTATCAGAAAATGAAAAAGGTTGGACCAAGGAGCTAAACCGCGTAAGTTTTAATGGTGCTCCTGCCAAGTACGATATCCGCACTTGGAGTCCTGACCACAGCAAGATGGGCAAGGGCATCACCCTTTCCAATGAAGAATTTCAAGTTCTTTTAGATGCATTTAAAAACGGGTAGACTTTCAGTCTATCCGTTTTTATTGTCTGAAAAATAGGGATGAAAAGCCAGGCTTCTAAATAAAGGAATGCTGATGAGCGTGATGGCTACAAGTTTTAAAAGATCCGGAAGAATGAAAGGTGTGACACCAACAGCAATGGCTTTAGAAAAATCCATATTAGCCAGAAAATGAAGTCCGATTACTCCACCGACGAAGACCAGTGTATCTCCGAGCAGATTAGCCAAAAAGATCGTGTAAAACTTGCTATCTTTGCTTGTCAGACTAGAAGTAACCAGCGCAAAGAGCAGATATGCCCAAAGGTAGCCCGCGCTTGGACCAAAGAGAGCCTGAACTCCACCGCTTCCTCCGGCAAATACCGGCAGACCAATAGCTCCTAGCAGCAGATAAAGCAGAACAGACAAGACAGCTTCGCGGGTTTTAAAAATGGTTGCAATTAAACCGACAGCAAAGGTCTGTAGCGTGATGGGAACGGGGCCAATAGAAAAACTAAGCTGGGATAGTACAGCTAAGAATGCAGCGCCAATAGCTGGGAGGGCAAGAAGAAAAGCTTTGTTCTTGTTCATAAACAGTAAACCTCTTTTTAAAATTATGGTAACTATTTTAAATCAAAATAAAAAAAAGTCAAGTCTTTTCATATCAGACTAGACAGTTGTTTGTTTATTTCCGCTTTTTGCGGCTCCGAATGAGGAGGAAGATAAAGGCGATTAAACCAAAAATATTAAAGAAAATAATTCCCAGAGCTGCTAGTAATTTTTTCGTTTTGCTCATTTCCAATCCCCTTTCTCTTAGTATTTCTTACTATCATATCAAAAATACGGTTTCTTGAATAGCAGAAAGGGTAAAAGATGGCTAGGGAGTCATGAATATTTTAAGAAAATAGGATTATCTAGACAAGTTATAATTTATAAACTTGTCTAGAAGAAGTGAGCCAACTAAATAAAAAAGAGGAAGATTCTTTACATAAATCTTCCCCAATTTTAGAAATAATTTAGAATTTCTTGAATGATAATTGAATTTTGTGCTTTAAAATAAAGAAAGAAGTCAAAGAATAAAGCCAGAATAGTGTGTTTAGCTCTATCTAAATGGCCTAAGACTTCTTTCTTACAAAAATGTAAGATAAAAATCAAAAATGAAAGGATAAGTTATGGTTGCCCTTTATTCTTTATTTTATGATAATAATGAGCTTTAGAAAGGCGAAAGAGGAAACTTTTAGCGCATGGTGACAAATTCTTCGGAGCCAGTTGGGTGAATGGCAACAGTCGCGTCAAAGTCGGCTTTGGTAGCTCCCATCTTAATAGCAACAGCGAAGCCTTGAATCATCTCATCTACGCCATAGCCAATGCCATGGAGGCCGACAACCTTTTCATCGTGACTCGCAGTGATAAGCTTAAACTTGGCTTGCTGGCGGTGCTGGGTGACAGCTGAGTACATAGAGGTAAAGCTAGAGGTGTAGACATGAATTTGCTCAGCGCCATAATCTTGAATAGCTTCTTCTTCCGTCAGCCCTACTGTGCCAATAGCGGGGTGGGAGAAGACGACAGTCGGAATAGTGGAGTAATCCATCTTGGCATCTGTCTTGCCGTTAAAGAGGCGCTCAGACAGGGTACGTCCAGCCTTGATTGCTACTGGCGTCAGCTCTTTTTCGCCCGTCACATCGCCCAAGGCATAGATGCTAGGTACGACAGTGTTTTGGTACTCATCCACAGCGATAAAGCCACGGTCATTCAGGGTAACTCCTGCAGCATCAAGATTGAGCCCTTGGACATTTGGCTTGCGGCCAATAGCCCAGATGATCCGATCGGCAATATGGCTACTGCCGTCTTGGAAGTAGAGTTGTAGTTGGCCATCGGCTAGTTTTTCCACTCGTTCGGGTATCTTGTGAGCATGAAGACTAGGACCAGATTTTTCCATCTCAGCTACCAATCCGTCAATCAGATAGCTATCGAAATTGCGGAGAGGACGGTCGCGACGGACAAAGAGATCCGTCTTGACACCTAGAGTATGGAGGACACCAGCAAGCTCCACAGCGATATAGCCTGCTCCGACGACGGCAACAGACTTAGGTAGTTCTTCCCAAGCAAAAACATCGTCAGAAGTCTCACCGTATTCGGCACCAGGAATCTGAGGAATGGCTGCATGTGCACCTGTTGCGATAACGATGTGCTTGGCGCGAATCAATTCTCCATTGACTTCGACTGTATGCTTGTCAACGAAATGAGCGCGACCTTCGATCAGTTCAACGCCGTTGCGTTTGAAGCTGCCATCATAGGATGAACGAGCACGGTCAATGTAGGCTTCCCGATTCTTTCGTAAAGTAGCAAAGTCAAAGTGCTGATTTTCTGAAGTAAAGCCATAGTCTGGTCCATAGTGTCGGATGGCCTCGGCAATCTGAGCACCATACCACATGATTTTTTTAGGGACACAACCGACATTGACACAGGTTCCCCCTAATTTCTTTTCTTCAATGACAGCTGCTTTAGCGCCATGCTCACCAGCGCGATTCATGGTAGCAATACCCCCGCTACCACCGCCAATTGCAATAATATCGAATTCTTTCATAGTTAGATAGAAGCTCCTTTAATCAATATGAAGTAATTGTACCTTTTTTAGAAAATGAATGCAAAAATCTGCTATGATTTAGAGATCCTGCAGCGTTTTTAGAGGAAAAATGGTCTTTTAGGGATTTTGTCCCTTTTCCTATCACAATATGTTAGGCATATGATATAATGTAGTATAAAAGAAAAATGGTTTTCATCAAGAGGAGGAAAAAAGATGAAAAAGCTGAAAAAATGGCAGCTATTTAGTATTATCGGAGTTGCTGTTGTAGTTGTATTGGGAGCAATTTCTGCAATAGTCCTGAGCAATCTTAGTTCTACAACAGAACCTAAGGAAGTTGCACCAATTGTGCAGCAGGCAAAAGAAGGTAGCATAGCCTCATCTGTCCTGTTGACGGGGACCGTAACGGCTAACTCAGAGCAATATGTTTATTATGATGCTACCAAGGGCGACTTGGAGTCGGTCCTAGTCAATGTTGGCGACCAAGTAGCTGTAGGACAAGCACTTGTTCAATATAAGAGCACAGAAGCTCAAGCAAACTATGATGCCGCAGTTCGTGCTGTCAATAAGGCTGACCGTCAGATTAATGACTTACAGACTAATGGGGCGACAGTAGAAAAAACTGGCGATGAAGAGACGGATAGTAAGTCCCTTGCTTCTGCTCAACGTACAGTCGATTCTCAACTGGCTGATTTGCGCGATGCACGTTCAGACGCTGTGGACAATATGAACAAGGCGCAAGCTTTGTTGAATGCAGCGACTGTTACGAGCACTGTTGAGGGGACAGTAGTAGAAGTAAATCGCGATGTATCCAAATCAACAACAGGAACCAACCAAACCTTGGTGCATATTGTCAGCAACGGTAGCCTTCAAATCAAGGGAGAACTTTCTGAGTACAATCTGGCTAATTTGTCAGTTGGACAAGAAGTAACCATTACCTCAAAAGTGTATCCAGATAAAAAATGGACAGGTAAAATTAGCTATATTTCCAACTATCCTAAGGACGGACAGCAAGCTTCATCAACTAATACAGGTGGCGCGGCTTCCTCTGCAAAATATCCATTTACAGTCGATATTACAAGTGAAATTGGTGATTTGAAGCAAGGTTTCTCTGTCAGCGTTGAAGTGAAAAACAATACAAAAGGGATTCTTGTACCAGCAAGCAGTATTATCTCAGACGGAGACAAGAACTACGTTTGGACTGTCGAAAAAGGTAAAGCGAAGAAGGTGGAAGTGACCTTAGGGAATGCTGATGCTGAAAATCAAGAAATCTCATCTGGTTTGACAAAAGATAGTAAAGTTATCACCAATCCAACAGATAGCTTGAAAGATGGTCAAGAGGTGAAAGCGGATGAAAAAACTCATTGATCTACGAAATATTAACAAAACCTATCGGAATGGTGATCAAGAACTTAAAGTCTTAAAAAATATCAATTTGACAGTTGAAGAGGGCGAGTTTGTGGCTATCATGGGGCCGTCTGGTTCCGGGAAGTCTACCCTGATGAATATTATCGGGATGTTGGATCGTCCGTCTACTGGCGAGTATTTTTTAGAAAATGAAGATGTTGCAAACTTGGGTGATAAGAAGTTAGCCAAGGTGCGAAATAATCAGATCGGCTTCGTTTTTCAGCAATTTTTCCTCTTATCTAAATTAAATGCCCTTCAAAATGTGGAACTCCCGTTGATTTATGCGGGGGTGTCACAAGGAAGTCGCAAAAATCTAGCTAAGCAGTATTTAGAAAAAGTAGATTTGGGCACTCGTATGACTCACTTGCCGTCAGAGTTGTCTGGGGGACAGAAGCAACGTGTTGCCATTGCGCGTGCCTTGGTAAACAATCCTTCGATTATTCTTGCCGACGAGCCGACAGGAGCCCTTGATACCAAAACTGGGGAGCAAATTATGGAACTCTTGATGGAGTTGAACGCTGAAGGAAAAACGATTATCATGGTTACTCACGAACCTGAAATTGCTGCCTATGCTAAGCGTCAAATTGTCATTCGTGATGGAGTTATCTCTTCAGATAGTGCTGAGAAGGAGGAACATGAATAATGCAAAATTTCAAATTTGCCATTAGTTCCATTCTTGGACATAAGATGCGGGCTTTTCTGACCATGATTGGGATTATCATCGGGGTTGCTTCTGTTGTCGTTATCTTAGCACTGGGAAATGGGATGCAACAGGGAGTCACCAAGAGCATCACCAAAGAGCAGAAGTATGTAAGCTTGCTTTATTCTCCCACTAAAAATAATTATACGATGGGAGTTAATTTGATGGAGGTCAATGGTGGTCAAGATGCAGATAGTGAGATACTAGAGGAACCACCTGTTGTCCAAGAGTCTTGGGTCAAGGAACTATTGAAGATTGACGGAGTCAAGGGCTATTATGTGACCAATGGTTCGACAGCTGATTTTTCTTATCAGAACAAGAAGTCTGATAAGGTCAACATTACGGGTGTGAATGCCACATTCTTTAAAATTAGAAAATATGAGATTTTAGCTGGACGGACTCTCTTGCCTAGTGACTATCAAAGTTTTTCTAATGTGATGATGATTGATGAAACAGTGGCAACCAGCCTGTTTGGAAGTAGTGCAGAAGCCCTGAATAAAATAGTTTCAGTCGGTGACAGCAACTATCGGGTTGTTGGGATTTATAAGGATCCCAATGCTGGTCAGAGCATGAGTATGAGCTCAGGTAGCGCCTTGATGGCGAATACACAGGTGGCATCTGAATTTCATACAGATGAAATTGCAACTGTCTATATCTATGTGCCAGAAGTGGATCGTATCAACGAAGTTGGTGTAGAAGCAGCCAAAGAATTGACGGCTCTCTCAGGAGCTCGTCAAGGAGAATATCAAATCCTAAATATGGATACCTTGCTGGAGCAGTACAATCAAATCACAGGAACTATGACCGGTGTTATCGGAGCTATTGCAGGAATTTCCCTCTTTGTTGGTGGTATCGGTGTGATGAATATCATGCTAGTATCCGTTACAGAGCGGACACGGGAAATTGGTTTGCGAAAAGCTCTTGGAGCAACGCGTGGAAATATTCTCACGCAGTTCTTGATTGAATCCATGGTATTGACCCTTATCGGTGGCCTGCTTGGTCTTAGCCTTGCCTATGGAATCAATGCTCTGCTAGCTGCAGTCGTGCCTGAAAACGTATTTGGAGGTCCACCAGTTGTCTCTGTCACTGCAGCAGTTGGAAGCCTTGTCTTCTCAGCCATGGTTGGTATTGTCTTTGGTATCTTGCCGGCTAATAAAGCATCTAAATTAGATCCGATTGAAGCGCTGAGATATGAATAATGTGAGCAAAAGTCTGGGAAACCAGACTTTTTGTCATGTAAAAAATCCCGATGGAATTCCAGCGGGATTTGTTTTTTAAAATTGTGTAAGTTTGAGATTACTTCATTGTTGGGAAGAGCAATACATCGCGAATGGTAGTCACATCTGTGAGCAACATTACAAGACGGTCGATACCGATTCCGAGGCCTCCAGTTGGTGGCATACCGTATTCCAAAGCTTCAACGTAATCATAGTCGATGCCTGTCGCTTCGTCATCACCCAGTTCTTTAGCCTTTGCCTGTGCTTCAAAACGAGATAATTGATCGATTGGATCGTTCAGCTCAGTGAAGGCATTAGCATATTCTTTGGTCATGATGAAGAGCTCAAAGCGGTCCGTGAAGCGTGGGTCTTCTGGGTTTTTCTTAGCCAGAGGTGACACAGCAACGGGGTGACCGTAGACAAAGGTTGGCTGAATCAAGGTTTCTTCGACAAATTCTTCAAAAAAAGCATTGATGATGTGTCCAACTTCAGTATAATGTTTTTCAACTGGCACTTTCTTTTCCTTAGCCAAGGCAGCAGCTTCTTCAAAGCTCATATCTTGCCAGAAGTCTACGCCAGTGATTTCTTTAATAGCATCCACCATGTGAACACGTTTGAATGGCTCGTTGATCTTGATCTCAGTGCCTTGGTAGTTGACTGGACCATCACCCTTAACTGCCTTAGCAGCGTGTTGGATAATGCCTTCTGTCAAGTCCATGATGTCTTGGAAGTCAGCATAGGCTTGGTAAACTTCGATAGAAGTGAACTCAGGGTTATGAGTGGCATCCATCCCTTCGTTACGGAAGATACGGCCAATTTCATAGACGCGTTCCATACCACCAACGATAAGGCGTTTCAAGTGAAGCTCAGTCGCAATACGCAATACCATGTCAATGTTTTGAGCATTGTGGTGAGTAATGAATGGACGAGCAGCAGCACCACCAGCTTCATTGTGTAGGACAGGAGTTTCAACTTCAAGGAATCCTTGTCCATCAAGATAGCGACGAATTTCTGAGATAATTTTTGAGCGAGTGACAAAGCGTTCAAAGCTCTCGCGGTTAGAAATCAAATCCAAATAACGTTTGCGGTAGATGGTTTCCACATCTGTCAAACCGTGGAATTTCTCTGGAAGGGGACGCAAAGCTTTTGAAAGGTGAGTAATATGCGTTGCTTTGATAGAGAGTTCTCCCATATCTGTGCGCATCACATCGCCTTCAATTCCCAAGAAGTCACCCAAGTCAGCTTTTTTGAAAATCTCATAGTTTTCTTCACCAACTTCGTCCTTACGAACGTAAATCTGGATTTGGCCTTCACGGTCTTGGATGTGGGCGAAGCCGACTTTCCCTTTTCCACGTTTAGTCATCAAACGACCAGCAATAGTTGCTTTTTCGTTCAATTCATGTAATTCTTCTTTGGATTTGTCGCTATATTTTTCTTTAAGTTGAGCAGAATTTGCAGTGCGTTCAAAACGTTTTCCGAAAGGATCAATTCCTTGCTCAGCCAGCGCGGCCATTTTTTCACGGCGAATAATCTGCTGGTCATTTAGTTCTTCAATATGTTCAGTAGTCATTTTCTTCCTCCTAAGGCTTTCCCTTCTATTTTATCACAAAATCAAAGGAAATTCAGCAATAATTATTGATAAAAAAAGAAAAACTGCGATGTTTAAAGATTCGCAGTTTTATCTGTTAGCATGTAATCTAAGTTGTTCCAAGCAAGTAACTTGAAAGAGTCAAAGTCGTCTGTTTCCAAAATGGTGACGCTAGCATTGGCCAAGCCTCCGTCCTTACGGAGCAAAGATGTTTCGTAACCGAGCAGGCGTCGAATGCTGGCAGTTAGGTTAGCTCCATGTCCGACAATCAAGACATTTTGGAAGTCTTTTCCTTTGAGAGACTTCACGAAGGAAATTGTCCGATTGGTAGTTTGAGCGACGGATTCTGCTTCAAATAGTTGGTGATCAAACTGGGATAGATCGTGGCGAAAGGCCCACATCTGCTGAGGATAGGTGGCTTCTACAGTAGCAATTTGGGCTCCTTCCAGTTTTCCAAGGGCCCACTCTCTTAGTTGAGGAGTTGGAACAATATCGGTTTGATACTGATTTTCACTTAGGATGATTTCTGCAGAACGGTAAGCGCGAGGCAAATCGCTAGAGTAGATTTTATCGAATTGAACGTCTGATAAATGCTTGCCCAAACGCTTGAGCTCGTCAATGGATGTCGCCAGCAGTGGAGAATCTCCGCTTGCCCCTTGGAAACGCATTTCTAGATTCCATTCGGTTTTTCCATGTCGGATAAAATACAATTTCATATCAAGATCCTTTTTCCTTTTGAAGCGAATAGCCTAGTCCTCTTTCAAGTCTGCGAACTGTGCTTGAACAAAGTCAGCCAAATCCTGAGCCTTGATCTGGATGCTACGGCCAACTTCACCAGCAGAAACAATGATGCTTTCGCGACTCAGAGCCGTTTGGTCAATGAAAATGGGGAAGGAGTGCTTTTGGCGAATCCCGACAGGGTTATTGGCGCCATGGATGTAACCAGTCGTTTTTTCTAAATCTTTCTGCGGAATCATGCTAACTTTTTTATTGCCTGAAATTTTTGCTAATTTCTTTTCCGACAGATGTTCGGTGATAGGCAGGATGCCAATGACTGTTCCTGTTTTATCTCCGTTTAAAGCCAGTGTTTTATAAATTTGCGAGCGGTCAAATTCCTCTGTCAAGCTATCATCTAAAGCATTAATCTGCAAACCTTGGTGTTCGATTTTTGCCTTGTTTAAAATTTGCTCGACCAGTGTTTTTTTGAGTTTTGTCTTTTTAGCCATTATTTATATTTCTCTTCTAATTGGGACATCCAAATTCCTAGCCAGATACCTAGTCCAAAGAAAAAGGCAGCAAGAACAAGTGTGAAAATGGATACGCCTGCATAACTAATGCTCTCACTGTTGCCGCTTTGAGGGAGGACAATGAGCAAGGTGCTGGACAATACAATGCCAATGATAAAATGGTAAACGCGGGAATGATAATGCTTCAAAATGTAATCCATGGCTTTTGAAAAGAGAATCAGAGCCAGAGCGCCACCGATACCTATTGGCAGGAAGGTGCCAAATAAATCCAGGCGTTTAAATCCTGTCAGCATGGGAGTATAGAGCCCTAAAATCAATAGCAGATTTGAAGGACTGAGTCCCGGAATCAAGATTCCTAAGGCGATAAGAGCACCCGCTAAAACAAAGGACAGGAAGTTAGCTGGCAGTGTTCCCACCATTCCATTCAGCGAGTAAAGAAAGATCCCTGATAAGATGAAACTAAGCCAGAAGGTAACAGTATCAGCTCGATCTCTGTCGGATTCCTTGACGGATTCTTTGATCAGGCTGGGAATGGTGCCGATGATGGCTCCAGCAAAGCCCCAGAGAACGATAACCTTGTAATTATCCAGCAAGAGATTGACTGGATAGGAGAAGGCTGCGATCCCTAAAACCATCCCAATAGCCACAGGAGTGAAGTAGAGAACATTCTCGACAAAATTATCTTTGATATGAGCTAAAAAGCGAATCATTCGCTCATAAATCCCCAAAATAGCAGCTAATACACCGCCAGACACACCAGGTAGGATGAAGCCAAGCGCGATAATCATTCCTTTTAACATCCTAGCAATCCATGAAATCATAATATCTCCCTACAAGTCTTTTTCATTAGACTATTGTACCATAAAGCTACATACTTTTCTGAAAAAAGCAAGAAAAATATCTTGTACAGAGAAAAAAAGATACAAGATTTCCTAACAATTATCTTGCATCTTTTTTATTTTGGTGTTGAAAATAATTTCTTGTAAGTCTCTTTTTTATCCTGTACAGGAGAGAGCTGATTGAGGTCTAAGTTATGTGGGAAACCTTCCAATTTACCTTCTGAGGTGTATTGATGTAGGTCATAGGGCTGTTCAGTATTTGGAGCAGCGTTATAGTAGCCGTCATTATAGCCATAAGTTGGAATCCAAACGGCAGTAAATTTTTCAGTCGAGATACTATGCTCTTCCATAAAGTAGGTTCCAATGTAGATGCCAATATTTTGAGCTCCAAGACTTTCAAGCTTGGCACGAAAAGCTTCGATTCCTGCGTTCATGTCGCCCATGGTCTTTTCTTCAACATCAAGCCAGTAAAAGGTAGGTTTATATTTCGAGGATGCCTTGTAGAAGCTTTCAGCTTCTTTTTCCATTTCTTTGATATTGCCTGCTGCTATATAAGCATAGACAGCTACAGGAATCCCCCGTTTTTGAAACTCTTGGATATGGGTGGCAAATGATTTGTCAAGTCCATTTAAATGAGTGGCAACATTTTCTTTTTTTGCTTGAGCTCCACTATGCACGCGAATGATAGCACCAGAAATATTTGTTGATAAGGTATCATAGTCTATTTCGCTGGGCAATTGCCAACCGGAAAGGTCAACGATAGGCTTATTAAGCAATTCTTCCTCAGGTTCGTCTGAAGGAGCTTCCTCCTTTTTTTTCTTGGTTGTCACCTGACTGACTTGAGATTTTTTTGTTTGGGCTTGTCGATTTTGCAGATCAAGCTGGTGTTTGCTTATGACAATATATAGAATAAAGCAAGCAAAAAACAGCAAGAGTGCAAGCGGTTTAATCCTTTTTCTCATACTGTTTCATTGTAACTTAAAATAAATAGAAAAGCAAAGCATTTATCTATATTTCCAGCGAAATACGAAAATGTAATCTGATTGCAATAGAAGATAAAACAATTTGAAATATTTGGATATTTGAGGCGATAAATAAGTAAATATCTATTGAGGCCACCCTAATGCTTTTTTTTCGAGTCAAAAGGTGGTATAATGAAGGTTGAATTTTTAGAAATTAAATGGTGAAATATGAAAATTGACAAAAAGCATTTATTGAATTACTCAATTTTGATTCCGTACATGCTGTTATCTGGCATTGGCTTGATTGTCGTTTATTCCACGACGAGCCCCATCCTCATTCAAAATGGGCTCAATAGTTTTCGAATGGTCGCCACTCAAGCAGGTTTTTGGCTCTTCAGCTTGGTGATGATTGGGATTATTTACCGAATGAAGCTGGATTTTCTGAAGAGGCCAGGAGTGATTACGTTTGTTATCATAGCTGAAATTATTCTGCTTTTACTCTCACGCTTTATCACAGGAACGATCAATGGGGCACACGGTTGGCTCAAAATCGGCCCAGTTACTGCTCAGCCGGCGGAATATCTGAAGATTATTTTAGTCTGGTATTTGGCCCTACAGTTTTCTAAGAAACAAGAGCAAATAGAAGTATATGATTATCAAGCAATCACCTTTAATCAGTTGATTCCACGTGCTGTTACGGATTGGCGGGTTATTGTTTCTTTCTTGATAGGCCTGGTGGTTATCATGCCCGACTTAGGAAATGCGACCATTTTGCTCTTAACAGTTTTGATTGTAATTTCCACCAGCGGAATTGCTTACAGATGGTTCTCGACCATGCTGGGTGCTGTTGTAGGAGGGTCGGCAGCAGTTTTAGCGAGTATTTGGTTGATAGGTGTCAAGCGTGTTGAGCAAGTTCCTGTTTTTGGATATGTTGCAAAGCGTTTTAGTGCTTTTTTCAACCCTTTCGACGATTTGTCTGGCTCAGGTCACCAGTTGGCCAACTCCTACTATGCCATGAGTAATGGTGGTTGGTTTGGCTTAGGCTTAGGAAACTCCATCGAAAAACGAGGTTACCTACCAGAGGCTCATACAGACTTTGTTTTCTCGATTGTTATTGAGGAAGTCGGATTCTTTGGAGCAACTTTAATTTTAGCCCTGCTCTTTTTCTTGATTTTACGGATTATTCTCGTAGGTACAAGGGCTAAAGACCCATTTAATTCTATGATGGCTTTGGGAATTGGTGGTATGATTCTAATGCAAACCTTTGTCAATATTGGTGGTATCTCGGGCTTGATCCCTTCAACCGGTGTAACCTTCCCATTCTTATCTCAGGGGGGGAACAGTTTATTGGTTCTATCAGTTGCCATTGCCTTTGTTTTAAATATTGATGCCAATGAGCGACGAAACGCCATGTATCAGGAACTAGAAGTAAGTCAATCCTAAAAGATCTTCTTGTATGTTAGCTCTTCAACAATAGAAAGGTGTAAATAATGTCATTTACAAAATTAGAAAATTATAGCAATAAAGAAATGATTGGAGAAGAAGTTTCTATTTTAACGGACTTGTTGGTAGATATTACCCGGGATATTCTCAGTCCTGACACTTTTGCTAAAATCTCCATGATTGAAGAACTAGCAGTTCAATCTAAATACCAAGAGCTGAAAGCAGTAGTAGAAGAATTATCCACGGATGATATGGTCTATATCTCACGCTATTTTGCTATTTTACCTCTGCTCATCAATATTTCTGAAGATGTTGACTTGGCTTATGAGATCAATCATCAAAATAATATTGACCAAGACTACCTTGGTAAGCTTTCGACGACGATTGATTTAGTTTCCACACGAGAAAATGCGCAGGAAATCCTGGAAAATCTAAATGTTGTTCCTGTTTTGACTGCTCATCCGACTCAGGTTCAGCGCAAGACCATGTTGGATTTGACCAATCATATTCACACACTGTTGCGCCAGCATCGTGATGTTAAAGCTGGTCTGGTGAACGAAAAGAAATGGTTAGCCAATCTCCGTCGCTATATCGAGCTGATGATGCAGACCGACATGATTCGGGAAAAGAAACTTAAGGTTACCAATGAAATAACTAACGTTATGGAATACTATAACAGTTCTTTTCTTCAAGCAATCACGAACCTGATGCTAGAGTATAAGCGCTTAGCAGAAGAAAAAGGAATCCATTTGGAAAATCCTAAACCGATCACCATGGGAATGTGGATTGGTGGTGACCGGGATGGGAATCCATTTGTAACCGCTGAAACTCTGAAATTGTCTGCGACAGTACAGAGCGAAGTTATTCTGAATTACTACATTGACAAGGTTTATACGCTCTATCGTAACTTCTCCCTGTCTACTAATCTTTCAAAAACAAGTGAAGCGGTAGCCAAGATGGCAGCTCTGTCAAGCGACAAGTCTGTTTATCGGGAAAATGAGCCTTATCGCCGTGCTTTTCATTATATTCAGTCCAAGTTGATTCAAACCTTACTTTATCTGAAAGAAGGTAATTTCTCTGGTGAAGGGCATCGTTTGGCTGATAAAGCTGAAGCAGTCCTGCATGCAAATTCAGCCACTTCGGTCAGCCATAATGGTAGGGAAATTATTCCAAATTATATCCAGTCTAAACTTAGTGGTAGTTTAGATGAATTACGAAAAGAACAACTTCCATCTTATAAAGATGCACAAGAGTTTAAGGAAGATCTCCTTGTTATTCGTGATTCTTTGCTGGAGCACAATGGACAAGCCCTGGTGACTGGAGAACTTACTGAATTGCTACAAGCAGTTGACATTTTTGGTTTCTTCTTGGCCAGCATTGATATGCGTCAGGATTCTAGTGTCCATGAGGCTTGTGTGGCTGAGCTCTTGGCTTCTGCTAATATTGTGGAGGATTACAGCAGCTTGTCAGAGGAAGAAAAATGCCAAGTTCTCCTCAAGCAGCTTCTGGAGGATCCACGGATCCTGTCAGCCACTCATGCACCTAAATCTGAACTTCTACAAAAAGAATTGGAGATTTTCAAGACGGCTCGTCAGCTTAAGGATGCGATTGGCGAAGATGTTATCAAGCAAAATATTATTTCTCATTCGACTAGCGTATCAGATCTGCTAGAGTTGGCGATTATGCTCAAGGAAGTCGGCTTGATCGATGAAGAAGGTGCGCGTGTGCAGATTGTTCCTCTGTTTGAAACGATTGAGGACCTAGATAATTCCTGCGATACCATGGAGAAATATCTGTCTCTGCCGATTGCTCAAAAATGGATCGCTTCTAAAAACAACTACCAAGAAATCATGCTGGGCTACTCAGATAGTAATAAGGATGGTGGCTATTTATCATCGTGCTGGACACTTTATAAGGCTCAGCAACAACTGACAGCTATTGGTGATAAGTTTGGCGTCAAGATTACCTTCTTCCATGGTCGTGGAGGAACTGTCGGTCGTGGCGGTGGCCCAACCTATGAAGCAATCACTTCACAACCATTGCGGAGTATCAATGATCGTATCCGCCTGACAGAGCAGGGTGAGGTTATTGGCAATAAATACGGTAATAAGGACGCTGCTTACTACAATCTGGAAATGCTTGTATCGGCGGCTATTAACCGCATGATAAGCTATAAGAAGAGTGATAGTAATACGACCAATGAATACGAGAGAGTGATGGATCGAGTGGTCGATCGAAGCTACCAAATCTATCGTGACCTAGTCTTTGGCGACGAACGTTTCTATGACTATTTCTTTGAGTCTAGTCCTATTAAGGCCATTTCTAGCTTTAATATCGGTTCTCGTCCAGCGGCCCGTAAAACGATCACTGAAATCGGCGGCCTGAGAGCCATTCCTTGGGTCTTCTCGTGGTCTCAAAGTCGGGTTATGTTCCCTGGTTGGTATGGCGTTGGCTCTAGCTTCAAAGAATTTATCGATGAAGATCCGGAAAAGAATCTTGCCTTCCTTCAATTTATGTATCAGAGATGGCCATTCTTCCAGTCCCTCCTATCAAATGTCGATATGGTGCTGTCCAAGTCCAATATGAATATCGCTTTTGAATATGCGCAACTTTGTGAAGACCAAAATGTACGCGATATTTTCAATACAATCCTAGATGAATGGCAGCTGACCAAGGATGTTATCTTGGCAATTGAAGGCCATGACGAGCTCTTAGCAGAAAATGCCTATCTCAAGGATAGTTTGAACTATCGGATGCCTTATTTCAATGTTTTGAACTATATTCAGCTTGAGCTGATCAAGCGTCAGCGCCGAGGAGAACTTTCACCAGAACAAGAACGTTTGATCCACATTACCATCAATGGAATTGCGACAGGACTACGAAATTCTGGTTGATGCACAAGGAGCTTTAAAAGAACTCAATAAAAAATA
>NZ_AFUE01000007.1 GCF_000222765.1 Streptococcus cristatus ATCC 51100
CTCCCGAAGTTACGGGGTCATTTTGCCGAGTTCCTTAACGAGAGTTCTCTCGCTCACCTGAGGCTACTCGCCTCGACTACCTGTGTCGGTTTGCGGTACGGGTAGAGTATGATACAACGCTAGAAGCTTTTCTTGGCAGTGTGACATCACTCACTCGCTACTAAACTTCGCTCCCCATCACAGCTCAACGTTACAGGTATAAGCATTTGACTCATACCACGCCTCACTGCTTAGACGTACATCCATTCGTACGCACGAGTTAGCCTACTGCGTCCCTCCATCACTTCATACTCTAGTACAGGAATATCAACCTGTTGTCCATCGGATACACCTTTCGGTCTCTCCTTAGGTCCCGACTAACCCAGGGCGGACGAGCCTTCCCCTGGAAACCTTAGTCTTACGGTGGATGGGATTCTCACCCATCTTTCGCTACTCATACCGGCATTCTCACTTCTATGCGTTCCAGCGCTCCTCACGGTACACCTTCTCCACACATAGAACGCTCTCCTACCATACCTATAAAGGTATCCACAGCTTCGGTAAATTGTTTTAGCCCCGGTACATTTTCGGCGCAGGGTCACTCGACTAGTGAGCTATTACGCACTCTTTGAATGAATAGCTGCTTCTAAGCTAACATCCTAGTTGTCTGTGCAACCCCACATCCTTTTCCACTTAACAATTATTTTGGGACCTTAGCTGGTGGTCTGGGCTGTTTCTCTTTCGACTACGGATCTTAGCACTCGCAGTCTGACTGCCGACCATAATTCATTGGCATTCGGAGTTTATCTGAGATTGGTAATCCGGGATGGACCCCTCACCCAAACAGTGCTCTACCTCCAAGAATCTCTATGTCGACGCTAGCCCTAAAGCTATTTCGGAGAGAACCAGCTATCTCCAAGTTCGTTTGGAATTTCTCCGCTACCCACAAGTCATCCAAGCACTTTTCAACGTGCCCTGGTTCGGTCCTCCAGTGCGTTTTACCGCACCTTCAACCTGCTCATGGGTAGGTCACATGGTTTCGGGTCTACATCATGATACTAACTCGCCCTATTCAGACTCGGTTTCCCTACGGCTCCGTCTCTTCAACTTAACCTCGCATCATAACGTAACTCGCCGGTTCATTCTACAAAAGGCACGCTCTCACCCATTAACGGGCTCGAACTTGTTGTAGGCACACGGTTTCAGGTTCTATTGCACTCCCCTTCCGGGGTACTTTTCACCTTTCCCTCACGGTACTGGTTCACTATCGGTCACTAGGGAGTATTTAGGGTTGGGAGATGGTCCTCCCAGATTCCGACGGGATTTCGCGTGTCCCGCCGTACTCAGGATTCTGCTAGGTACAGATTCTATTTAAAATACGAGGCTCTTACTCTCTTTGGCTGACCTTCCCATGTCATTCTTCTATAAAATCTGAGTCCACATTGCAGTCCTACAACCCCGAAGAGTAAACTCTTCGGTTTGCCCTCCTGCCGTTTCGCTCGCCGCTACTAAGGCAATCGCTTTTGCTTTCTCTTCCTGCAGCTACTTAGATGTTTCAGTTCACTGCGTCTTCCTCCTCATCTCCTTAACAGAGATGGGTAACAGGTAGTACCTGTTGGGTTCCCCCATTCGGACATCCCCGGATCTGCGCTTACTTACAGCTCCCCGAGGCATTTCGTCGTTTGTCACGTCCTTCATCGGCTCCTAGTGCCAAGGCATCCACCGTGCGCCCTTACTAACTTAACCTTATTTTTGACCTTTCAGTCTTAAACTCATTAATATTCACAGCGTTTCGGTTTATTTTCTTGTTACTATTTGATATAGTTATTCAATTTTCAATGGACAAGTTTAGAATAGTTTCCACTATCCTAATGGAGCCTAGCGGGATCGAACCGCTGACCTCCTGCGTGCAAAGCAGGCGCTCTCCCAGCTGAGCTAAGGCCCCACAAGACCTCTCAAAACTAAACATGACGACCAATGGCTTCCGTTTTTCCTTAGAAAGGAGGTGATCCAGCCGCACCTTCCGATACGGCTACCTTGTTACGACTTCACCCCAATCATCTATCCCACCTTAGGCGGCTGGCTCCTGAAAGGTTACCTCACCGACTTCGGGTGTTACAAACTCTCGTGGTGTGACGGGCGGTGTGTACAAGGCCCGGGAACGTATTCACCGCGGCGTGCTGATCCGCGATTACTAGCGATTCCGACTTCATGTAGGCGAGTTGCAGCCTACAATCCGAACTGAGACTGGCTTTAAGAGATTAGCTTGCCGTCACCGACTTGCAACTCGTTGTACCAGCCATTGTAGCACGTGCGTAGCCCAGGTCATAAGGGGCATGATGATTTGACGTCATCCCCACCTTCCTCCGGTTTATTACCGGCAGTCTCGCTAGAGTGCCCAACTAAATGATGGCAACTAACAATAAGGGTTGCGCTCGTTGCGGGACTTAACCCAACATCTCACGACACGAGCTGACGACAACCATGCACCACCTGTCACCGGTGTGCCGAAGCAAAATCCTATCTCTAGGACGGGCACCGGGATGTCAAGACCTGGTAAGGTTCTTCGCGTTGCTTCGAATTAAACCACATGCTCCACCGCTTGTGCGGGCCCCCGTCAATTCCTTTGAGTTTCAACCTTGCGGTCGTACTCCCCAGGCGGAGTGCTTAATGCGTTAGCTGCGGCACTGAGTCCCGGAAAGGACCCAACACCTAGCACTCATCGTTTACGGCGTGGACTACCAGGGTATCTAATCCTGTTTGCTCCCCACGCTTTCGAGCCTCAGCGTCAGTTACAGACCAGAGAGCCGCTTTCGCCACCGGTGTTCCTCCATATATCTACGCATTTCACCGCTACACATGGAATTCCACTCTCCCCTTCTGCACTCAAGTTAAACAGTTTCCAAAGCGTACTATGGTTAAGCCACAGCCTTTAACTTCAGACTTATCTAACCGCCTGCGCTCGCTTTACGCCCAATAAATCCGGACAACGCTCGGGACCTACGTATTACCGCGGCTGCTGGCACGTAGTTAGCCGTCCCTTTCTGGTAAGATACCGTCACAGTGTGAACTTTCCACTCTCACACTCGTTCTTCTCTTACAACAGAGCTTTACGATCCGAAAACCTTCTTCACTCACGCGGCGTTGCTCGGTCAGACTTCCGTCCATTGCCGAAGATTCCCTACTGCTGCCTCCCGTAGGAGTCTGGGCCGTGTCTCAGTCCCAGTGTGGCCGATCACCCTCTCAGGTCGGCTATGTATCGTCGCCTTGGTGAGCCGTTACCCCACCAACTAGCTAATACAACGCAGGTCCATCTGGTAGTGGTGCATTTGCACCTTTTCAATTGACTATCATGCAATAGTCAATATTATGCGGTATTAGCTATCGTTTCCAATAGTTATCCCCCGCTACCAGGCAGGTTACCTACGCGTTACTCACCCGTTCGCAACTCATCCAGAAGAGCAAGCTCCTCCTTCAGCGTTCTACTTGCATGTATTAGGCACGCCGCCAGCGTTCGTCCTGAGCCAGGATCAAACTCTCATTAAAAGTTTGAGTTCTCACTCATTTCTGTCACTGACAGATTTATTGTTTTTTCTTTGTTCAGTACTACAACATATGTTGTAGTGCCCTGCACATTGGTTCGTCTTGTTCAGTTTTCAAAGGTCTTTATCGCTCTCTCAAGCGACAACTATATCAGTATATCACCTATCCATTCCCTTGTCAACACTTTTTTGAAATTTTTTTATCTTTTTTTCATCTTTTCTTCCTAACACAATCAATATCACTGATAAATCAATAAATTAAAAGGGAAAGGTAACCTATTCTTACCTCTCCCCTATTCTCTATAGCACCGTGCTGCTAAAGTCGCTTAAATATTTCTCTAACTCTCGCAACAGTCTTTTACGTCCCTTAAAGCGCTCATCGCCTAGTAAAAATTTGTATCTTAAGACTCTATCTTAAACATGATCAAAATTGTAAAGTTGAGGATAGTGATCGCACTCTGGATTTTTAGGATGGCAAATAGCCCGACCAAAGTAGATCATAGCCTGATGCGCAGCTAGCCAGCGTTCAGGCGGGAGAACGTCCATAACACGTTTTTCAACTTCTAAAGGACTTGCTGACTTTTTGACAATATTGTGATGTTTACAAATGCGTTCGACATGGGTATCAACTGCAAATGCTGGAATGCTAAAACCTACGCTCATAACCACATTAGCTGTTTTGCGCCCCACACCCGCCAGACTTTCTAGTTCCGTACGAGTCTGTGGCACTTGTCCCTCAAATTGCTCTAAGAGTTGCTGGGCACATTTTTTCAGAAATTTGGCCTTATTTCGATAAAGTCCTAAACGCGAAATGTGCTTGGCAATATCTGCCTCGGATGCTGCTGCCATAGCTTCTGGAGTAGGATAAGCTAAAAATAGATTCGGTGTAGCTTTATTAACTGCAGCATCTGTCGTTTGAGCGGATAACATGACTGCCACGAGTAGCTCAAAGTGATTTCTAAAATCTAAACTCGGTTTGGCATCAGGAAATAGGGCAATGATCTCCTCGATGACATGGCGTGCTCGTTTTTTTGATAAAACCATCAGTATACAATCTCCTTTGCTTGTTCTATATTATAGCATAAATTGATAAAGAAAAAGCCGAGCTTGCTCGACCTTTCTTAGACTGTTTTTTCAACTTTTAGGATTTTGACGTCATAACTGCCAACTGGTGTTTCTACTGTTGCAATATCACCGGTCTTCTTACCAATCAATGCTTGACCAATTGGGCTTTCATTTGAAACTTTTCCCGCAAAGGCATCCGCACCAGCTGAACCAACGATAATGTATACTTCTTCTTCAGTCTCACCGACTTCCTGGATAGTAACAGTTTTACCGATGGCAACTTCATCTTTAGCCACCGAATCGCTATCAACAATCACAGCATAGCGAATTTTAGTCTCCAGACTTGAAATTTGTCCTTCAACGAAAGCCTGCTCGTCCTTTGCTGCTTCATATTCACTATTTTCTGATAAATCTCCGTAAGAACGAGCAATTTTAATGCGTTCTACTACTTCTGGACGTCGAACCAATTTCAATTCTTCTAATTCTTGTTCTAATTTTTCCTTTTCTACAAGGGTCATAGGATAAGTTTTTTCAGCCATTACTTTATTTTCTCTCTTCTTTCTATTTTTTGATAAAACAAAATTATGTGGAAAACCACATAATTTAGTTAGAACTTTCACCTGATTGGTTTAATTTGCTATTAACGTGTTCTTCCACATTCTTAGCGTGTTCTTCGTAAGTATTTGCAAAATATACAGCCCCTGTTTCCACATTTGCTACAAAATACAAGTACTCTGTCTTACTTGGATTAATGGTAGCTTCGATAGCAGACAGGCTTGGACTATCTACTGGACCAGGCATCAAACCTTGCTTCTTGTACACATTATAAGGCGAGTCAAGATTTGTATCAATTTCAGCATCTTCTTTAAGAGTTGTCTTTTGACCAAGTTTTCCTTGAGCATAAAGAAGCGCAATATTGCTCTGAAGTGGCATAGCTTGGTTCAAACGATTATAAAAGACGCTCGCAATATCTTTGCGATCCTGATCAGTTGATCCCTCTTTTTCAACTAAAGAGGCGAGGGTTAAAACATCATTGACTGTCAGATTCTTAGACTCAATTGTTGAGTAATACTGCGATAGATTTGTATTCATAGCAGCCAACATTTGGTCAATCAGTTCTTCAATCGTGGTTTCTTTTCCATAATCATAAGTAGCCGGGAAGAGATAACCTTCAAGACGATATTTAACACCACTATCCTTGCTCGGCAAAGTTGCTAGAAGCTGCGGATATTTAGCTGCCATTTTTGCAATAAAGTCTTCATCTTGAGCTTTATTTAGAAAATCTTCCTTGCTGAATGGTGTTTTAGTATTCTTGTTCGCAGTTTTTGCAGCATTGACAGTAGTTGCTTCGGCAATTTGCTCCAAGGTGTATCCTTCAGGAATTGTTATCTTGCCAAGAACTGGAGGCTGTGGTGTATCTGTTCCACCTTCTTGTAATTGCTTAGCAATCGTGTCTAAATCCATACTCTTTTGAAGATTATAGTAACCAGATTGGAAATTCCCATAACTTCTGATTTTTGAATAAAGATTAAAGACTTGAGCGTTCTTAATCAGGCCCTTCTTTTCTAAAATCTCTCCGATTTGTTTGGTACTAGAACCGGCAGGAATCTCTACTGTCACATATTCTGTCGATTTAGCATCTACTGGTTTCAGTGCGGAAGAGACATAATTGTATCCTACAAAACCAGTAATACCAAGGCCCAATAGGAAAAGTACCAAGACTGTCATCACGATTCGATTGGCTAGGCCGTTTTTACGTTTTTCTTTTTACTACTATTGGTACGATCTGCACGTGAACGTTTTTTTCCATGAGCAACATCTCTACGGCTTAGCGTTGGTTCTGCAGTAGAAAAATCATTTTTAGCTTCTCTTTCATCTGTAGTGTTTGAATCAGGTAACACTGTTTCTTTTATCTCATCTGCAACAGGCGCTACCTTTTCTTGATAAGCTTCCGAATGAGCCACAGAAGTTTGAACCTCTCCATATTCTATACTTTCCTTCTTAGCAACATCAGCTTGTCCTGGACCACCAACATTTGATGGGACTTCCGAAATCGTAGAATTACGGACTATATTTTCTAGCACATCTGCCTGAGTATGAACCGTAGGATCGCTTTGTCCCATTGGCTCTTCTACTTTGACCTTACTAGGTTCTTCCTCTACTGAAGTATCCTTCTCTAGAACCTCATGAGATTTTTCAACAGCAGAAACGAGAGATTCCAAGCTCTCCGCCAATTCCATTTCTTTACCTAAAAGAGGCTGCGCTTCTTCCTGAACTGAGTGATTTTGGGTACCATTGGCTGCTGCCAACTCATTCAAAATTTTCTCTTTAAAACTCAGCGTCTTTTCGTTATCCTGTGAATTTTCAGTCAAAAACTTGATCTCCTTCTTCATAATCCCTAACATTATATCTTAAAAGTCAGATAAATGCAATCATATCCGACTTTTAAAACTATATTATTTATGAAAGTTATATCTGAGGATTTTCCCAAACCATATCAAACCATACTTCATCTGCATACGTTGAGGCTGAACGGCCTTCGTTGACAAAGTCATGCTTCTCATAATAGGTTATCAAATAATCATGACAAGTGAGATTGATACCGTGGCGTTCATCTGCAATCGCAATTTCCTTCATAGTGTCCAACAAGGCTTTTCCTACACCTAAACCCTGTGCTTCTTTAGAAATGGATAGACTGGTCACAGAGATAAATCCGCCAGCCAGATAGCTATAATCTTCAATGTCCTCCGTAAAGGAAATATCTTTTAAATAGCGTTCTGGTCGGACAGGACCTTCTAAATAGCCCAAAATCTTGCCATTTTTTTCTGCAACCAAAAAAGTTGAAGGAATCGTTTCAATGTGCTTTGCCAATATTTTACGACTAATAGCCTCTTCTGGACTGAAATTTTCCAATTCGATAGCATAAATGGCATCTAAATCAGCCATTTGAGCTTGACGGATAATCATCACTTCTCCTTAAAATTTGGATTTTCCCACACCATATCAGACCAGACGGCTCCACCATGAGTTGAGTCAGAAATCCCTTCGTGGACGAAACCATTCATCTCAAAATAAGGTATCAGCTCATCATGGCAGGTTAGGCTAATGCCCTGTCGATTTTGCTGAACAGCTGTCTCCTTGAGAGCTGCAAGCAACAAGGTTCCGACACCCTGCCTCTGAAAATCCGGATGGACGGACAGACTTTGGACGACAATGAAGCCACCTTCTGAAGGATTAACACCCACCTTGCTAAAGAGATCATCTGTCAAATATCGCGTCTGAACAGCTGGTCCAACAATATAGCCCGCCAGCTGACCATGCAGCTCTGCCAGCAAAAAAGTATCCGAGATGCGTTCAATCCGCTCTTTGAGAACTTCTGCACCGACTGCTTCTGCTGCTGGAAAATTCAGCTGCTCGATTGCAAGAATTTCCTCCCAGTCGTTCAATTCAGCCCGTCTGATTCGAATCGGTGCTTCCATCCAGGTGCCTCCTACTGAACGTTGCTAGTCAGATTGGACAAGAGACGTTCAAAGGAATACTCATAGGTCTGGATATCTCCAGCTCCCATAAAGACATAAACTGCATTATCGTGGTCAAGAAGCGGAGAAACATTATCCACGTCAATAACCTTGGCCCGCTTCACAATCTTTTCAGCCAGATCTTCGACCTTAACATCGCCCTTATCCACCTCACGCGCAGATCCGTAAATCTGAGCTAGATAGACTGAGTCAGCCTGATTGAGGGCTTCCGCAAATTCGTCCAAGAGAGCAATGGTCCGAGTGAAGGTGTGCGGCTGGAAGATGGCCACAATTTCCTTGCTTGGATACTTCTGACGAGCTGCATCCAGAGTCGCAATAATTTCCGTTGGATGATGGGCAAAGTCATCAATAATGACTGTATCATTAACAATCTTTTCTGTAAAGCGGCGCTTAACCCCACTAAAGGTCTTGAGATGTTCCCTTACTAGATTCAAGTCAATACCTGCAATATAGAGGAGACCGATGACCGCTGTCGCATTCATAATGTTGTGACGGCCAAAGCTTGGAATCTGGAACTCACCCAGCTCTTGCCCACGGAAGGAAACTTTAAAGCCTGAACCACTAGTAGAACGCAAGAGGTCGTGAGCAACAAAGTCGTTGCCTTCTTCCTTGAAACCATAGTAGTAAATCGGCGCATTTGAAGTAATACGGCGTAGTTGCTCGTCTTCTCCATAAACGAAGAGTCCTTTTGTAATCTGCTTGGCGTAATCATTGAAAGCATTAAAGACATCTTCCAAGCTTGTGAAATAATCCGGATGATCGAAGTCAATATTGGTGATGATCGAATATTCCGGATGATAAGGCATAAAATGACGTTCGTACTCGTCTGATTCAAAGACAAAATACTTGGCATTAGCAGAACCGCGACCTGTACCATCCCCAATTAGATAGCTAGTATCTGTGATATTAGACAGAACATGAGAAAGAATACCCGTTGTCGAAGTTTTCCCGTGAGCACCTGCTACTCCTAAGCTGACAAAGTCACGCATAAAGCTACCCAAAAATTCATGGTAGCGCTTGTAGCTAATACCATTGGCATCTGCATAGGCAATTTCCACATTGTTATCTGGACGGAAGGCATTACCGGCAATAATTTCAAAATCTGACTGGAGATTTTTCTCATCGAAAGGCAAAATGGGAATCCCAGCCTGCTCCAGACCACGCTGAGTGAAATAATATTTATCAACATCGCTTCCCTGAACCTTATGGCCCATCTGATGCAACATCAAAGCCAAAGCGCTCATACCTGAGCCCTTAATTCCGATAAAATGATAGGTTTTCGTCATGATTACTCCTTAAATCTTAAACAACTGAAGCCTTATTGTCCTTGGGCATCTGAACTCAACTTGGTGATGTCCAATTCCTGTGCTTTTTTATGCTTATTGTGTTTTTCTCGCTTCTTGCCCTTGTTATAGACTTGGCTGGTTTTGAGAAAATCGTAGTTATTCTTTTTCTTTTTTTCTGGATTCGTTGGTACTTCTATGAGAGGTTGAGACTGAACATCTGCTAATATGTAGCTATCTTGCTTTAGCTTATCACTGAACTTCGTTAACTCACCTGGATTTTCCTTTTGGAAAGGGGCTGTTGGTTTAACTGGATTTCCCTCAAAAGGAGGTGCCACCTTCCGACTACGAACCTTATTTGGGAGCTTGCTCGTCAAATAAGCAGCTGAACGTTTTTTCCTCAGATCAGCCCGAGCTTCCTCTCGTGCTTGCTCAGCATAGCGAATAGCTGGATCTTTCTTATCAATCGGCTTTTTAAAGTCCGTAACTGGAGCTTGCTTCTTTCTAGCTTTACTTACAGTTTGACTAGGAGTAGCATGAGCAGGATTTTCTGGCTTAGCAATCGGCATCCATTCTAAATAATTACGGTCCTGATAGTCCCCTTTAATGTTGCTAATCAGATCCAACTCATCGTACAAATTCATGTGTGGCATTTCTGTCAACATGATTTCGTCATCAGCAATTATAGGAAATTTAGTATTTGTCATAGCATGTCCTTTCAACTCTTCATTATTATAAACTATTCAAACTATTTTTCAAGCGATTCAGATGAAATTCCAAGAATTTCTCGAATTTCTTCCATCGAAAGACTAGAGCGAGACTCTGCACCATCTAGAATCGTTGAAACTAGATTTCGTTTGGTGTCCTGTAATTCCTGAATTTTTTCTTCAATAGTCCCCCGTGTAATCATACGATAAACTTTTACATTCCGTTCCTGACCGATGCGATGAGCCCGACCAATAGCTTGGGCTTCTACTGCAGGATTCCACCAAAGATCCACTAAAATAACAGTATTTGCACCAGTTAGATTGAGACCGACACCACCAGCTTTAAGAGAAATCAGGAAGGCTGATCTTTCTCCTTGATTAAAGGCTTTGGTCATCTCCTGACGTTCTTTTGCTGGAGTTGAGCCTGTGATTTTGAAGGACTCCATTCCCATCTGGTTCAGTTCTTGCTCGATAATATCCAGCATGCCACGGAATTGTGAAAATATCAGAACACGATGTTCACCGTCTTGGATCTGCTCCAACAGCTCACGTAAACTTTCCAGCTTGCCGCTTTCCCCATCGTAATCATCCATAAAAAGCTTGGGAGTATCACAGATTTGACGGAGTCGCATAAGACCAGACAAAATTTCGATTTTACTACGATTGATTTCCTCCTCTGTTGCATGGAGAATTCGCTCCTGCATTTGCTTGAGCAGAGCTAGATAAATCGTTTTCTGGCTGTCTGCGAGTTCATTACGATAAGAAATCTCAATCAAATCAGGAAGCTCCTGCAAGACTTCTTCTTTCTTACGCCTCATGACAAAGGGTTTAATATAGCGCGCAACCGTTTCTGCCGGCATCTTCAAAAAAGCTTTCTTGCTCGGTAATAAGCCCGGAAGGACGATCTGAAAAATTGACCAAAGTTCGCCGAGATGATTTTCAATCGGCGTGCCAGACAAGGCATAAGTCCGCTCCACCTCAAATGCTCTCAGATATTGAGCAATCTTGCTCTGGTCATTCTTCATGACCTGCGCTTCGTCCAATACCAAATAGTCAAAATGAAGTCCTTTATACTCTTCAACATCTTGTCTGAAGGAAGCATAACTGGTAATGGTAATCTGATGGTCTTCCGCAATCACAGCATCTCGAACATTTTTCAGTCCATACACAACAGCGACATCTAGGTCTGGAGCAAATTTGGCAAACTCATCGCTCCAGTTGTAAATTAGACTCGACGGCGCCAAAATCAAAACTTTCTTAGACTTGGTCAAATGAGCAGTCAAGAAAGAAATGGTCTGAAGGGTCTTTCCCAAGCCCATGTCATCGGCTAGAATGCCACCAAATCCATATTTATTCAGAATGGATAGCCATTTTACACCCGTTTCTTGATAACCTCGAAGCTCTGCCTGAACTTTCAGCTTAGGCAGAGGAAAATCCTCTGGGTGGGTCAAATCATAAGCCAGCTGGCGAAAATCCTCCGACAAGTCAACCCTTTCCTGATCTTTGAACAATTCAGAGAGTTGATAGGCAGCCAGGCTATGCGTTTGGATGACCCCATTTCGGGAGTGTTTGCTTCTCAATTGTTGCAAGGTCTGGCTGATTCGCTTACTATTCTCATCAAAAATCACAACTTGACCCGTCTTGCTGATAAAGTAATCCTTTTGGCTCAACAACGAATCTAGAACATCATCTACCTCAGACTGATCGATACCAGTAAAATCAAAGCCAATATCCAAGAGCCCACCATTCATACTGATGGAAACCTTCGGAGGTGCTGTTTGTGATAGACTCTGCAGCTCATCTGACAAGTAGACATTGCCCAATGCTCTAAAGCGCGGAATCAAGACAGAGAAGAAACGGTAAATTTCTTCGGGTCGTAAAGGCGGACGCTGGCTGATAAAATCATCTGCAAAACCTGCCTCCAGCATTGCTTTAAAAACTTGCTGTTCCCGCTCAAAATTGCTGGCAAAAGGTAGATTTATCAGCTCTTCACGACTGGTTACAGTCTGACTACCATAATCAAAGACAAGATCCAGCAATACTTGCTTGTCAGCCCCTAAATAAAAATTGAAATCCACGGTAAAATCATGAATGAACAGTCGCTCAGGTGCTGTCACACGGCCAATTTTTTTAAACTCAAGCAGACTCACTGCCAGTTTGGACTGCTCAGACACATCAAACTGCAGGCGCTTGACGCGCTCTTGCTCAATCGGCAATTCCTGTAATGCCTTGACTAACTTGGTCTGCTGAGCTGTCAGTTGATAGAAGGTCTGATTATGAAAGATAAATTGCCCCCCATAGAGCAGCTTATAATTCTTTTCAGATATCAGCAGCTCAAAAAAGTTTTCCCGTTCTTGCACCTCAAACTGATAAATCTCCGCCTCTTCATGCAAATCTTGGAAAAATACCTCAGCATAATCATAAAAGCTATATTCCAAACGAAACGAAGTGAGATTCATCAAGCGAGTCACGCCTTCCTCAAAAAGACTGGCTGGAAAATAAAGGTGCCGCCCAGCATTGGGAAAGACCAACGAAGAGTCCTGTCCCTTATAATCCGTCACCAAGCCTCGTAAAAATTCTAGTAGGTCTTGACTAGCTTCATCAAAATTCTCCATTCGGATAGGCTCATAGTAGTTCTTACCGATTTGATAATGCCCACCCTTATTCAAGGTTCTCAAAAAGGACAAAATATCACGCACTACATAAGAGCGCTCATCCGGCAGACGGCTAATCCGCAGGCTCCATAAAAATTGTCCTGTGTAAGCATCTTCCTGTCCAGTCGCTGATAGCTCATAACGCATTTGCTGACTGGATTTATCTAGCAAAATCTTATCCAAAAAAAGGCTACCAAAAGAAACCAATTTCTGGGCTTCCTGACTAGAAGACTCTTTGTCTGTCATCTTCGCCAGCAGATCTTTACCCACCGAATCATTTTTCAAAAAATATTCCAAGGCAGCCAGATGGGCACAGTACTTCTTCTTTTGAAAAAAATCACAGGAGCAGAAAACTGCATCATCATCTAGACTATAGCGTAGATTGTACTGATCCACGCGCGTGTATAAAAAGGAATCTTTGACGTCAAGAATTTCGACTTTTTTGCTGTCACAGAGGGCAATTCCTTCCGTTCGAATTTTACCTGGAATTAATTTAGCCATACCTACCACCTAACATTTATCCCTTTATTATACCATAGGACAGCTATAAAAATAAAATAGAATTTCTTTATTTGCAAACATTCTTTGAAGTAGAATAAGCGAGAGCTTTCTCTACAACAAAGAGCCGTCCATTGGACAGCTCTTTTACATTATTTTACTTCTAACAAACCGATATCTCCATCTTCACGACGATAGATAACATTCGTTGTACTATCTTCAACATCTGTGTAGATGAAGAAGTCATGTCCCAACAAATCCATTTGCAAAATAGCTTCATCTAGATCCATTGGTTTCAAATCAATATGCTTAGAACGTACTACTTTGGAAGATGCTGCATCAGCGTCTTCTACTAAAGCATCAGTGAACAACTGGCTAGTTGCAACCTTGTTCCGGTTTTTCTTTTCAATTTTTGTCTTATTCTTACGAATCTGACGTTCAATCTTATCGATAACTAGGTCGATAGATCCGTACATATCTTGCGAAACATCTTCTGCCCGAAGGGTAATAGAACCAAGAGGAATCGTTACTTCGACTTTCGCCGTCTTCTCCCGGTACACTTTCAAATTTATCCGTGCATCAAGTTCTTGCTCTGCTTGGAAATACTTCTCAATCTTCTCAAGTTTAGAAACTACGTAGTCACGGAGAGCATCAGTTACTTCTAGGTTTTCACCACGGATACTATATTTAAGCATATAAGTACCTTCTTTCTAAACATAAATGTTTTATTTACAATATCATTATAACGCTTTCATTCTTTTTTTGCAAATATTTTCTTATCTTGCGAGTGAAAATGTCAAAACTTCTTTCACACCTGCTTCCAGCAATAATTCTCGAGCTAATTGCAAGGTTTTTCCAGTCGTATATACATCATCTATCAGAAGAATTTTTTCTGGCAGAAGGACATCTTTTACCAATGTAAAACATTGCTGGCTTTTTAAACGTTCTTGGCGATTTTTACTGGATTGGGCAAGCGCATCCTGCTTTTCCAGCAACTGTTTATAAGGCAAACCAGCCGCTTGCAAGAAGCCTTCCACCTGATTAAAACCTCGACTTTGGTATTTTTCAGGGCTGACTGGAATAGGAACCAGAGTATATTCTTTGAAGTTTCTGAGACTTTTTTTGAGAACTTCCGCAAAAACAAATCTCAGAAGATAATCTCCTTGAAACTTGTATTTGCTGAAGAAATCCTTCATCAAATCATTATAAAGAAAGCAAGCCTGATGCTGCACCAAATAGCCTTGCGTTTCCCATATTTGACAATCCGAGCAGACTTTCGCTTCCCCATCCTTCCAGCAACGTGGGCAATGGATAGAGGAAATCGCTTCAAATCCTGCTCGACAATGTTTACAAATTGTATTTTGCTCTTTTTGTAATAAAATCAAGGAAGAAAAAGTCCTATTTTCTTCTACTGCCTGGCTGCATAACAAGCAATTTCTCATAGGCCGGCCTCCTTGTTCATCAGTTTGATTTCACGAATCGCTTTTTCGATTGAATGTGTGGTACCATCGTGAAAGAAGAATAAATCTCCCGTTGGCCTCTCCATACTACGTCCCACTCGGCCAGAAATCTGAACCAAGGCGCTACGACTAAAGAGGCGATGGTTGGCTTCCAGAACAAAGACATCTACACAGGGAAAGGTCACACCACGCTCTAGGATGGTCGTCGTGACTAGAATAGTAATTTCTCGTTTGCGAAACTCTTCAACGATTTCTAGACGATTTTCAGTTGTCGAAGCCACAAATCCGACTCTTTCCGCTGGAAATATCTCCTCCAAAACTTGCGCAAATTCTTGACCTCTTTTGATTTCCGAGGCAAAGATCAGTAAGGGAAAGCCTGTTTTTCTCTGTCTCTCGATATATTTTTTCAGTTTAGGCGGCAATTTCTTTTTCGCCAAATATTTTTGAAAATCTGCCAGCCAAACTTTTTGGGGCACAATCAAAGGATTCCCATGGAAGCGCCGAGGAAGACTAAGGCGTTTTAATTCTCCTTTTTGGACTTTTTTATCCAGCTCATCCGTCGAAGTGGCAGTTAAGAAAATTGTCGTTCCCTTCTCCTTGACCGACTGCTCCACGGCATGGTAGAGCACAGGATTGTCCACATAAGGAAAAGCATCTACTTCATCCACAATCAACAAATCAAAAGCTCGATAAAATTTGAGGAGCTGATGGGTAGTGGCAATGACCAAGGGACTGCGAAAATATGGCTCGGATTCACCATGCAAAAGTGAAATAGGACAGGCAAAATCCAGCTGGAGCCGGCGATAAAGCTCCAAACAGACATCAATCCGAGGGCTGGCTAGACAAACGGCACCTCCATGGTCAATCACTTCTGCAATCACCTGATAAATCATTTCCGTTTTGCCCGCCCCAGTCACTGCATGGACTAGGCTATTCTGCTTTTGAGCAACTGACTCTAACAGTCCCTGAGAAACTTTCTCTTGAAAGGTCGTTAATTGTCCCTGCCACTTGAGTACCTGATTTTTAGGAAAAGCTTCCTGTGGAAAATAGTAGAGTTCTTGATCACTCCGAACTCGCCCCAAAATCAGACATTCCCTACAATAGTAGGCATTGACAGGTAGCTGGTAGTTCTCCTTGTCCACTTTAGAACCACAGCAGCCGCAAAATAATTTCCTCCTTTCCTCTCGCATACTGAGCATCTGCTGGGCCTGCAAGCGCAGCTCAGGGCTGAGCTGATCCTTTGTAAATATCCTACCTAGGCAATCTTTTATTTCTAACATACTTTTTTATTCGTAAAACTTTTGGAAAAATCCATTTTTTTGTGTACAATAAAACTATGGAATATAGAACAATTAGACAAGACGGTCAAGCCCAGGAAGAAATTAAAAAATCTCGCTTCATTTGCCACGCCAAGCGCGTTTACTCAGAAGAGGAAGCCAGGGATTTTATTGCTGCCATCAAAAAAGAGCACTATAAAGCCACTCATAATTGCTCTGCTTTTATTGTAGGGGAGAAAAGCGAGATCAAACGAACTAGTGATGACGGTGAGCCCAGCGGTACAGCGGGCGTTCCTATGCTCGGTGTCATGGAAAATCACCAACTGACCAATGTCTGCTTTGTGGTCACGCGCTATTTTGGCGGGATCAAACTAGGAGCTGGTGGGCTCATTCGGGCTTATGCAGGTAGTGTCGCCTTGGCAATCAAAGAAATTGGTCTCATCGAAATTAAGGAACAGGCCGGTTTGCGTCTCAAAATGTCTTACAGCCAGTACCAAAACTTCGATAACTTTTTGAAAGCCGAAGATCTGACCGAATTCGATACAGAGTTTACAGATCTAGTGGCTACAACCATCTATATCGACAAGCAGGAAAAAGAACCATTAGAACAGAAATTAGTCGAATTTTTCAATGGCAAAATCCAAATTGATGATCAAGGTTTGCGCGAGGTTGAAATTCCTTTAACAGTTGAATAATCTTAACAGCTAGGCCTAGTGATAAAGAATTTTTATCGTGGTCATAGCTTTTTTATATTTTACAAAGTGCCACTTTCAGCTTATACTAGTCTCATTAAAGTATTGAGGTAGAAAAAATGGCAAACATTTATCAAAACATCACAGAATTAGTTGGAAGAACGCCAATTGTTAAACTTAATAATATCGTTCCTGAAGGAGCAGCTGAGGTTTATGTCAAGTTAGAAGCCTTCAACCCTGGCTCTTCTGTCAAAGATCGGATTGCTCTCAGTATGATTGAGGCGGCTGAGCGCGATGGCCTTATCAAGCCTGGCGATACTATCGTGGAAGCAACCAGCGGAAATACTGGTATTGGCCTTTCATGGGTTGGAGCAGCTAAAGGCTACAAAGTTGTCATTGTGATGCCAGAAACCATGAGTGTGGAGCGCCGCAAGATTATTCAAGCCTATGGAGCAGAGCTAGTTTTGACTCCGGGTAGCGAGGGAATGAAGGGCGCTATCGCCAAAGCAGAAGAAATCGCCCAAGAGCGAAATGGCTGGTTGCCACTGCAGTTTAACAATCCAGCCAATCCAGAAGTTCACGAACGAACAACAGGAGCAGAAATTGTCGCTGCTTTCGGTGAAACTGGACTAGATGCCTTTGTCGGTGGTGTTGGAACTGGGGGGACTATCTCTGGTGTCTCTCATGCTCTTAAAAAAGCGAATCCAAATGTCCAAATCTATGCGGTTGAAGCAGACGAATCTGCTATCCTTTCTGGTGAGAAACCGGGTCCTCACAAAATCCAAGGACTTTCAGCTGGATTCATTCCAGAGACCTTGGATACAGCAGCCTATGATGGCATTGTCCGCGTGACTTCTGATCAAGCGCTAGAATTAGGACGCTACATTGGCGGTCAGGAAGGTTTCCTAGTCGGAATTTCATCTGCTGCGGCTATTTTTGCAGCCATTGAAGTCGCTAAAAAACTAGGAGCTGGCAAGAAAGTCCTTGCCCTTGCACCTGATAATGGTGAACGTTACCTATCTACTGCTCTCTACGAATTTGACGCTTAATCGTGAAAATAGTTAACAAAATTCCTACCCGTTTGGGTAGGAATTTTTTACTCTTTTTGTTCTTTTAGAAAAGCTTTGGCTTCCCTTATCCAGATTGGCAATTGCTTACCTAAAGGTGCAAATCCAATTTTGCAACGATCGTTTGAAAAGCGATGCCGTCTTGGTAAACGATGTTTTTCCTCCTCCAAGGTTCGCATCGATAAGCTGGCCTTACCAGAAAACTCATCATAATCTACTACCTGCACAAGGACCTGATCCCCGATTTTCAAAATATCGTGAATATTGTCAATATAGCCCGTCCGAATCTCAGAAATATGAATGAGACCGATCAGACCGCTTTCTAGTTCGACAAAGGCACCGTAGGGCTGAATTCCAGTAATTTTGCCCTTTAACTTATCTCCGATTTTCATTAGTCTATAACCTCAATCGTCTCAATGACAACATCCTCAAGTGGTTTATCCATTGAAGCTGTCTCAACTGCTGCGATCTTGTCCAGAACTTCATAAGAAGCCTCATCCACTAACTGGCCAAACACAGTATGTCGACGGTCCAAATGCGGTGTCCCACCCTGGCTAGCATAAACTTCAGCGATTGGCTTTGGCCATCCTCCCCGAGTCAATTCCTTGGTTGAATAAGGAAGACTGCTATTTTGGACAATAAAGAACTGACTGCCATTGGTATTTGGTCCAGCATTCGCCATTGATAGAGCACCACGAATATTATAAAGTTCAGGTGAAAACTCGTCTTCAAAGCGTTCACCATAGATGGACTCTCCGCCCATGCCAGTACCCGTCGGATCGCCCCCCTGAATCATAAAATCTTTGATAACTCGATGGAAAATCACTCCGTCATAGTAGCCATCCTTAGATAAGGCAATAAAGTTGGCAACTGTTTTGGGCGCTTGCTCTGGGAAGAGTTGAATCTTCAACTCACCATGGTTTGTCTTGATCTTTGCCACTGGTCCTTCCAGCTCATCAAGATGAAGCTGTGGGAAGGTCAATTCTTTCTCCACCATGCCCAATTGCTCCAAAGCATCAAAAATACCGTCTTCTTCGATCGTTTTTGTGACGAAATCAGCTTTTTCCTGTAGCTCTTCGTCGGAAACTCCCATAGCAATGCTGAGCCCTGCATAGTCAAACAACTCTAAATCATTAAGTCCATCGCCAAAAACTAAGACATTTTCTGGCTTGAAACCGAGATGCTCCACGACCTTGGCAACACCAGATGCCTTTGAACCTTCTTTCAGTACGACATCCGATGAATGCTCATGCCAGCGGACTATACGGAGGGACTTAGCCAAATCCTCTGGCAACTGCAAACTGTCACCTACATCCTCAAAAGTCCACATTTGATAGATTTCATGATCTTGGTAAAAATCAGGATTGACAGCCAGATCCGGATAAATGATATCAATTGCTGACGAAATCATAGGATTGCGAACAGACAAAGCCGCTTCGTGACTGCCTACCAAACCGTACTCAATTCCCACTTCCTTGGTCCAAGAAATATAGGATTCCACGCATTCTTGCGGAATGACCGTTTTTGAAATGACTTCGCCCTTTCTATTTTCAACATAAGCCCCATTCAAGGTAACAAAAAAATCAGGATCCAAGTCACGAATTTCTGGAACGACTCCAAAAATGCCACGACCAGAAGCAATTCCTGTCAGAATTCCCTTTTCTCTCAGCTGCTTAAATACAACTTTGATCGACTCTGGGATGAAGCCCGTTTCCTTGACACGCAAAGTATCATCGATATCAAAGAAAACAATCTTAATCTTTTTCGCCTTATATTTTAATTTTGCCTTCATATTTTCCTCTTTCAATTTAATCTTTTCTATTATATCATTAAAAGTCATCTTGCGGAACAAGGTGATGCTGAAAAGCATAGACAACTGCTTGGGTTCGATCGCTCACTTCCAGTTTGGATAAAATATTGGACACGTGCGTCTTGACCGTTTTCAAGGAGATAAAGAGCTCATCAGCAATCCGCTGGTTTTCATAGCCCTTGGCTAGAAGCCCCAAAATATCCCGCTCCCGCGCTGTCAAATCCTCATGAAGCTCTATATGATTCCGATGGTATTCGACCTTCTTGCTGACTTCTGTTTCAATGGCAAATTCACCCTTTGCAACCTTTCTGACGGCATGGAGAATTTCATCCGCACTAGAAGTTTTCAGCATATAACCACGGGCACCCGCATCCAAGACAGGATAGATTTTTTCATTATCCAGATAGGACGTCAAAATCAAAATCTTTGCCTCTGGCCATTCTTTCAAGATAGCCAAGGTAGCATCAATGCCACTCATCTCTGGCATAACGATATCCATCAAAATCACATCTGGACGGCTTTCCAGAGCCTTTTCGACACCTTCTCTACCATTGGTAGCCTCTGTCACTTCTTCAATATCGTCCTGTAATTCAAAAAAGCTTTTCAAGCCCAATCTGACCATTTGATGGTCATCCACTAGTAATATTCTCATCTTTTTTCCCTTCTAACAATGGAACACTGATTTCGATAGAAACTCCTTTTTTGGGAGCCGTCAGAATCTTCAAGGTGCCAGCCATATCATGCACTCGATCTTCAATGTTTTTCAAACCATAACTCATGTCAGCCAAGCTAGTCGTATCAAAACCGATTCCGTCATCAGAAACCTTGAGTTTGAGTCTATTTGGCGTCTGATAGAGATAGATGTCCAGACGACTGGCCTGAGCATGGCGCAAGGTATTATTGATTATTTCTTGGATAATACGAAAAATATGCTCCTCTATCTGCTTGGGCAGGCTGACCACCTCATGCTTAAACTGGACAGTCAAGTCTGACTTATCTGTCAACTCTTTGATTAATACATTCATGCCCTCTACCAAGGTCCGATTTTCCAACTCTGTCGGCCGTAAATGTAAGAGCAAGATCCGCAAATCTTTTTGCGCTGTCTCTAGAATGTCTGCGATTCCCTTTAACTGCTGCTGGAGATTATCTTTATCGAGACGCTCCACATTCCCAGCGACACCTGAAAGAATCATATTGGCAGCAAATAGCTCCTGACTAACCGTATCATGCAAGTCGCGAGCAATCCGCCTGCGTTCTTTTTCAATAATATTCTCTTCAGCCTGTAAAGCCTGATTCTCAGATTTCTGCAAATTTTCGGTTAGACTATCCAACTTTTCTTTCAAGTGGACGAAAGAATCATCTAATTCTGCCTGCCCGGTTTCTTGTATGCCCCTGCCTTCTAAAATAGCTTTTAAATTCTTTTGAACTTGAGAAAGGGACAGGTGCTGAAGGAAGCGCGCAGCAGCGGCCAAGAGAATAGTTAGTGCTAAGCCCAGAACCAGAACAAAAAAGGCAAAGGACTGGAGCAGTTCCAGATTATTCAGCAGCTTTTGCCATTCTAAATTAAAAAGATTAAAAATGTAATGAAAGATAATCCCTAAAACGAAGAAGGTATAGAGAAAAATAAGCAAATAACTTGTTTTTTTCACTTTCTAACAACCTCCACATTTCCTAAAAAGCTGACCAAGACAATTTTTACCGTTTTGCTGGCTCGCTTATAATCAGGCGTCGTCAGAGAAATCGTTTCATTGCGCAGCTTGCGTGGCGGATGATTTAAAAAATTCAAATCTCCATACAAAGTGTTAATCTGAAGCTGGATTTCCACATCTAAAGGGATGACAATCTTGGTATCCCCAAAGCCCTTACGAATCACGATGACATTATCATGATTGACCACAATGACATCTTCTAAGTGAATGGTGTCCTTTCCCATCATTCTCAAAAGGTTGATATCATGAAACTGGCAGTCATCCTTTGAGAAATGCTGCAAATCCCCCAACCAACGATTTTTTTCAGCCCGAACTTCGGTCGCATCTTCAAAGAAAAGATGGGTCTCTTGATTTTCTTTGTAAAGATAGGGATAGGCCACAATCATGCCGTAAATCAAGGCGAAAAGGACAGCGGCAATAACAAAAGGATTGAGCATGACAATGAAAAAGAAGACAATCATGGTCGCAACCAATAGCGAATTGCCTCTCTGCTTGCCGAAATAATAATATAAAAACAAGAGAAAGAGTAGCATGATGAGAACAACACGCGAAAAATCGGCAGCCAGCATGGTAACCAGCGCCATTGATAATAGAATCGCTTCAACAAAGATGAATAATTGAACTTTCCACATAGCTATTCCCTTCCTTACATGTCTATTGTAACAAAATTAAGCAAAAAAACCTCCGTCTGAGGCATGAAATGGAAAGATTATCCTATCTGACCCAGCAGAACTTCTTGGTTCTAGACTTCTTTGCACTTTTCCTCTAAAAAGCAAAAAATCGCTTCAAATGCTGTTTAAGCAAAACAAACATTTAAAGCGATTTTTAGTTTATTTGTATTGTTCAGACAAGCTTAGAAATGGACTTGTGCTTCCAAGCCAAAATGGTCACTAACGACTGGACCACGTTGCCCATCAAAAACAACAGCAGATCTTTCAACATTGAAATCTTTACTTGTAAAGATATAATCAATTTTTAGAGCGTCTTTGTTTCCTGCCCAGCCAGCGATATCGCCTTCAACCGTTGCTGCACCAATCGTTTGGACAGCCACCTTATGACTATCCTGAAGAGCAAGCGGGCTTTGAAGAATGTGCTGGTAACCCTCGTAATCAACAGGATTGTTAAAATCTCCCATGAGGACAAGAGGAGTCTCAACTTGCAAGAGCTCAGATTCAAACTTAGCCCACTCTCCTTGGAAGCCTTTATCCCACCAAGATAAGTGACAAGAAGCAACCGTGATAAGCCGACCATCGAGTTCCGTTTCTGCCAGCAAGACTTTACGTGTATGATAGTCACTTGGATCATTGACATCAGACACCAGGAGTTCTCTTGCCTTCAGGGGCTTTCTGGAAAGAATTGCAACCCCTTCATTATAAATATCAAACCCAATATGATTATAAGCCCAAGACCAGTAATAGTCCAGACCTGCCTCAGCTAGTTTCTCAACCAGACGTAGGGCATAGTGGTCCTGGTGAATCGGAATGGCGCCATCTACCGCATAATAGAAGGGAGCCTGAACAACCTGTTCAGACTCCAC
The DNA here is from genome assembly GCF_000222765.1 of Streptococcus cristatus ATCC 51100. Lineage (GTDB taxonomy): Bacteria > Bacillota > Bacilli > Lactobacillales > Streptococcaceae > Streptococcus > Streptococcus cristatus. The sequence goes on from NZ_AFUE01000007.1 coordinate 22,820, forward strand.
TAATTGATTGACTTCCTGCAGGCAAATGACGTCATATTTTTCTTGGAGAATCCGCTCAGCTAGCTGATTTAGCTTGCTTTCTTGCTCTTCTTCCATCCAACTATGAGTATTTAAAGTCAGGAATTTTGCCATGATTTCTCTTTTCTATCTTACAATTCTACTTTAGCTACAACTGTCTTAGGAGCGACTTTACCGAATTTCTCAACTGCTACTGATTTGATTGCTGGAGCATTTGTGAAGACAACGATAGTGGTTGTTTCACGACCCGCTTCTTTAATAGCCGCCAAATCTGCTGTTACCAAAAGATCACCTGCAGCAACGGTTTGTCCTTCTGCTACATGTACTTCAAAAGGTTTGCCTTCAAGGCTAACAGTATCCAAACCGATATGAACAAGCACTTCAAGACCAGCTTCAGTCAAGAGACCAAGAGCATGTTTTGTAGGGAAGACGCTTGTCACTTTACCAGCTACTGGAGAGTAGATTTTGCCATTTGCTGGTTCAACTGCAAATCCGTCACCCATCATTTTTTGTGAGAAAACTGGATCTTTCACATCTTCCAACTTGATGACTTCACCTTCAGCAACTGTTTCGATTGCTTCTGTCACGCCTTTGTAGCTAACTGCTGCAGCTGCAGACTCAGCTTTTTGACTTGGCAAAGTTTCAGGAATCACTTCTCCTGAATCCAACAAGTCTTGAATATCAGATTTAAGAACGTCAGCTTTTGGTCCGTAGATTGCTTGAACACCTTGACCTTTCATAACCAAGCCCATAGCGCCTTCAGCTTTCCATTCTTCTTCAGAACCAACTTTTGTTGCGTCCTTAACAGTCACACGGAGACGTGTCATACATGCATCAACATCAACGATATTAGCACGGCCACCTAGAAGATTGATAACATTAACGGCTTGAGAAGCTGCAGCAACTTTACCATTACCAGATTCTGATGAAGAAGCTGCATCTGAACCTTCTGCTGTTTCATAGTTACCGTTACGTCCTGGAGTTGCATAGTTGAATTTTTGAATCATGAAGTTCGCAATGAAGTACATGATTACTGCAAAGAGAACTGTTACCCAGATAAAGTTAATGATATCCATACCCAAACCAGCATTGATAGCCATTGGAGTACGAGTCAAGAATTCGATAGACCCGAATGAGTGCACACGAAGGTTAACAATGTCCGCCATAGCAAAGGCAGCACCTTGTACAAATGAATAAATCAAGTAAAGTGGAGTTGCCACGAACATGAACATGTATTCGATTGGTTCAGTAACCCCTGTCAAGAAGGTTGCCAAAGCAGTCGCAATCATCATACCTTTGTATTGATGTTTCTTGTCAGCATCAACATTGCGGTAAATAGCTGCGGCAACACCCATAAGGATACCAAATGAACCGATCATTTGTCCAACTTTGAAGCGGGCTGGATGGAATGTGTCAAGCAAATATTGGTACTTAGTAGGATCAGCTGTCTTAGTACCAACCAAGTCATTTACCCAAGCCAACCAGAGTGGATCTTGACCAAATACTTGAGTACCTTTAGCAGCACCAGTCAATACTTCATAAGTACCACCAAGTTGTGTGTAGTTCATTGGGATCGTCAACATGTGGTGCAAACCGAATGGAAGCAAGAGACGTTCCAAAGTACCGTACAAGAACGGTGCCAAGATTGGAGCAGTATCTTGTGAGTTAGCAATCCAAATACCAAAGTTGTTGATACCTGTTTGAACAACTGGCCATACAAATGACAAAACAATTGCTACGATTACTGAACGCAAGATAACAACGAACGGTACAAAACGCTTACCATTGAAGAATGACAAAGCATCTGGCAATTTACGGAAGTTGTAGTATTTGTTATAAGCTGTTGCTCCGACAAAACCAGCGATAATTCCGACGAAAACCCCCATATTCAAAGCAGGAGACTCAAGGACACTGATAAAGTAATCAGAAACCTTGATGCTTCCTCCTAAGAGAGTGCTAACCACTGCTTTAGAATCTTTCAGCATATCGCTTGATACACCGAACATAACCCCAGTGATACGGTTAATCAAAATGAAGGATAAACCTGCCGCAAAGGCACCGCCAGCACGTTCTTTCGCCCAGCTACCTCCAATAGCGAGAGCAAAGAGGATATGCAGGTTTCCGATAATCCCCCAACCAATTTGTTCTAAAACGCCACCAGTAGTCACTAGAAAACCTAGTTCAGGGTTGATCATCGGAATTGACTTACCAATACTGATCATCAAACCTGCTGCGGGCATAACCGCAATAACCACCATCAAAGCTTTACCGAATTTTTGCCAAAATTCAAAGCTAAAAATGTTTTTGAATGAATCTTTCATCATCCAGACCTCCTTATATTTTCACAAACCACCCCTTGATGAAATCGTTTGCATTGAATAATACTATTATACCACTATTTTTAATTTTGTAAAGGCTTTTATAAAAATTATTTTGGGACTTTTTCCTATATTTAGTGGAATAATATATAGAATAAGATAAAATTTTAGTGTGCAAGCGATTGCGTATGTTTCCATAAATTTGCTGAAATAATAATAAAAAAAGCCGAGAAACATTCAATTCCATGTTTCTACAGCTTCTTTTTTATTTATATTCTTTTTTATAACGGTCCACTTCTGCCTTATTAGCCCAGACATAGTGTCCGGGACGAATCTCAACCATACTAGGTTGATCCACTGAGTAGTCATGCTGCTCTGGATCGTAAACCTTTAAGACCTTTTTGCGTTCCAGAATTGGGTCTGGAATCGGCACAGCAGACAAAAGGGACTGCGTATACGGGTGGATTGGGTTGTTAAACAACTCTTCTGTCTCTGCAACCTCAACGATAACCCCTTTATAGATAACAGCAATTCGATCTGAAATAAAGCGAACTACCGATAGGTCGTGGGCGATAAAGAGATAGGTCAAGCCAAGTTCTTTTTGGAATTTTTTCAAAAGGTTCAAGACTTGTGCACGTACAGAAACATCCAAGGCAGAGATTGGCTCATCCGCAATGACGAAATCTGGCTCCATCACCAAGGCACGAGCAATCCCAATCCGCTGACGTTGACCTCCAGAAAATTCATGAGGATAGCGTGTCAAATGCTCAGCTAAAAGACCAACTTCACGAATGATATTCTTAACCTTTTGCTGACGGTCTTCTTCATTCTCAAAAAGATGATAGTTATAAAGACCTTCTGAAATGATATAGTCAACCGTAGCACGCTCATTCAAGCTGGCAGCTGGGTCTTGGAAAATCATCTGAATCTTACGGATCAGTTCAGCTTCATCAGCTTTCGATTGCTTCCCGTTGATTTTTTTGCCTTCGTATAAGATGTCACCTGCACTGGTATCATTCAAGCCGATGATAGCACGGCCGATGGTTGTCTTACCAGAACCAGATTCACCTACTAGGGAAAAAGTTTCTCCTTTATTGATAAAGAAATTTGCATTTTTAACAGCTACAAATTTCTTACTTCCTTCGCCGAAGGAAATTTCTAAATCTTTAATTTCAACTAATTTTTCAGTCATTTCCTTCCTCCTAAGCTTCTAAGTGATTGAAGCCCATTTTTGAACGAATTTTATCATGAAGGTTTTCGATAATAGCCGGCTTCTCAACTCTTGGTGCATCTTCGTGCAAGAGCCAGGTCTTAGCCCAGTGAGTATCGGAAACCTGAAAGGCAGGAGCTTTTTCTTCGAAATCGATAGCCATTGCATAGTCCGAACGAAGTGCAAAAGCATCCCCTTTAATGCTAGTATATAGCGACGGTGGTGTACCTGGAATCGAGTAAAGTTCACCATTTGCTTCAGCTAACTGCGGCAAGCTAGACAGCAGGCTCCATGTATATGGATGTTTTGGATCGTAGAAGATTTCCTCAACTGTTCCATATTCAACGATTTCACCAGCATACATAACTGCCACTTTATCAGCAATACTTGCTACAACACCAAGGTCGTGGGTGATAAAGACAGTCGTGAAATGATATTCTGCCTGCAATGACTTGAGCAAGTCAATAATTTGGGCTTGAATCGTCACATCGAGGGCAGTTGTTGGCTCATCACAGATCAGAATATCTGGACGGCAAGCCAAGGCGATCGCGATAACAATCCGTTGACGCATCCCACCAGAATATTGGAAGGGATACTCTTCAAAACGTTTTTCAGCGTCTGGAATTCCAACTTTAGTCATGTAGTCGATTGCCATTTCTTTGGCTTCTTTACTTGTTTTTCCTTGGTGTTTGATGATAACTTCGGTAATTTGACTTCCGATTGTATTAATCGGATCTAGACTAGTCATGGGATCTTGGAAAATAGTCGCAATTTTAGCACCACGAATGGGTTCCCAGTCCTTGTTGCTCTTTAGGGCCGTCAAATCAGTTCCTCGGTAATCAATCGTTCCTTGCGCTACACGGCCATTTTCTTCCAACATTCCAGTAAATGTTTTTGTCAAAACAGATTTACCAGAGCCAGATTCTCCAACCAGAGCTAGAACTTCACCTTCAACTAGGTCAAGGGAAACGCCTCGAATGGCGGTCAATACTCTGTCACGAACGTCAAATTCCACGACAATATCGCGAGCAGTCAATATTACATTTTTATTTTTTGTCATATTTACTCCTATCTATGTGTCCGTGGATCACTTGCATCGGCTAAGTTTTGACCAACTACGAAGAAGGACAGGGATACCAAGATCAGGGTTGTCAATGGAATCCAGAAAAGGTAAGCGTTGGTTGTTACGTTTTGTGAATAGTCGGAAATCAAGCGTCCCAAACTTGGTACTGTTACAGGAAGACCAAGTCCAAAGAAGGATAGGAATGCCTCGTAAGAGATAAAGTTTGGAAGCATTTGAGAAGTTGTCGTCACGATAACAGATACCAACTGGGGCATGATATTCTTGGTCACAATCTTATATGTCGGTGTTCCCAAGGTACGCGATGCCAAGTTATACTCCAAATCACGATAACGCATAATTTGAATACGGATCGTATAAGCAATCCCTACCCAGCCAGTGATGGTCATGGCAAAGATCAAGTTCCAGAAACCAGCACCGATAGAGTAAGTCAAGACAATGACAATCAAGAGGGCTGGAATATTTGAAATGATATTGTAGACTTCCATCATGACACGGTCAACCGCTTTGGAAATTCCCCAGATAGCACCAATAATAATTCCGATAATCAGGTTAATGAGTGTTGCAATAATGGAAATCAAGATAGAATTCCGCGCACCAAACCAAACACCGTCAAACAACGATTTACCATTACTGTCTGTACCAAACCAGTGTTCAGCATTTGGTTTGATATAACGCATACTAAAGTCATTTACCTTGCTGACATCATTGAAATCGAAATTTGAGAACATTGGATAAATGAAACTCATCAAAACGATGGCAACCAGAATTCCTAACATGATCGTCGTTGATTTCTTTTTCAAGAACTGGCGCATAACGGAGCGCCAGTATGAATACGCCGGAGCATCAATCGTTTCAGAGGCAAAATCGTCACGTTTGACAAATTGGAATTTACTTTTATCAATTGTAGCCATTATTTACCTCCTTTAGATGTTAATTTAATACGTGGATCAAGCATTACCATCAAGATATCACCTACCAAGAGGGCAAAGATTGAAAGACAGGTGAAAATAAACACAAGGCCAACCACCATTGAGTTATTAGACGCCCTCACAGAGTCAATCAACATTTTACCCATACCAGGGAAGGCAAAGACTGTTTCTGTCAGAGTCGCACCTGCAATGACACCAACGATAGAAGCTGGAATATTAGTTACCAATGGTACCATGGCATTTTTGAAAATATGCTTGTTAGAAATTTCTTTCTCTGAAAGACCTTTAGCACGAGCAAAGCGAACAAAGTCTTGAGATTGCAAGTCGATCATAAAACGACGAATCCAAACTGCTGTCACAGGTGCGCTCAGAAGTCCAAGAATCAGAGATGGCAAAACATAGGAACGCCAGTCGCCTGCTCCCAAAATTGGGAAGGAATCTGGAAGACCAATAGCTGAACCAGCCAAACGAACAATATAGACAAGAGCGATAGTTGGCAGTGACATCATGAAGGTCAAGACACCTGTTGAAATACTATCAAACCAAGTATTTTTCAAACGAGCCATATAAGAACCAAGCGGAACAGCAATCAAATAAGAAAGCGCCACACCAATCAGACCAATAATAGATGAGCTGACAATCATCGATGGGTTTTGATAGTTATTCTTGGTTGCAGTGTAAGCATCTCCCTTGCCATATTTAGCAATATCTTGAGAGTCTGCCTTACTTGGAGTCTTATAGGTACGAGAATAAATATCTACAGCAGAAGTTTTCTTACCTGTTGGGAATTGAACTTCTGATGATTTTGTTTGTCCTTGTCCTTGGGAAATAACTTGCAATACAGGCGTATTCGCATAAGTAGGATAAGAATTTCCTAGGTTCAAACTAACAAAGTTTTGGTGAACAAATGGGAATTGGCCATTGAAATATAGAAGATATTTATGACGAGTACCAGAACCTACGACTGACCAACCAATGGCCGGGTCATTTTCGATACGGATATAGCGCTTAAGATTTGGATTTTCCTCATCTTGAATCACATTTGGATGATCAATCTGAATCAGATTAGCATAGAACTCAAGTACACGCTCGTAAACTGGAACTTCACGAACAGCATAGAATTCTTTGCTTTCTTTGAATTGATACAATTTCCAACCTTTACCAAGTTTTTCAACATAGGCTTCGTAGATCTTTTTATTTTCATCGGTTGCCTCAGTAGTTACAGATTTATTTTCCTTCTTGGCTTTTTCCTGCAACTCTTTTGTATCATAATAATCAATATAACCCATCCGCTCATAGACTGTATTTTCATAGTTTGTCTTTTTATCTTCGGTTGTGGCTATCTTATTGTAGTTCGGGTCTTGTTTGAAAATCAATCTTCTCGGAACCATTGTATAAATAATGGTATAGGTCAAGGTCGTTACCAAGAAAATCGACACAATTGAGCGTAAAATACGCATAAAAATGTATTTCTTCATTTATCGTTTCCTTTAAATTTCAAAAGAACTTTCTCTCGTTATTAGAGAAAGTTCTAGTGAACGATTTATTCTACATGACTTTCGAGATCTTTTTGTGCTTTCGCATTTGACTCTTCTTTTTCTTTCAGCCATTTCTTACGAGCTGCTTCGTAGTCTTTCTTCGTTACTACTTCATCTTTCACTTTAATACGTTTGAAGTAAGTAGAAGATGTCTTATTACCAGTTTGAGCATAAGAACCTGAGAATGGCTCGATACGTGAGATAAATGGTGCTGCACCAGGGTTTGCCATCAATGGGACAACAAGAGAGCTATCTGTCAACCAAGCCTGAGCTGCTGCATATTTTTCGTAACGAGTAACAACATCTGAAGTTTCTTTACCAGCTTCATCTACCAAGCGGTCATATTCATCTAGACCAACTTGCTTAGCGGCAGCATTGTCTGCTCCCTCAAAACCAAGGTAAGTCTTTGTAGTTTCAGTTGATGTAGTTTTCAAAATATCCAAATAAGTTGATGGATCTTGATAGTCAGGGTTCCAACCAACAGCTGTTGAGATATCCCAGTCTTCGCCAGCAGCATTTGGTGCATAGTAAGTAATGTTGTAAAGATCATCTTCTGACATTTGTTGAATATCTACAACAACATTCTCAGTTCCCAAAGTCTTTTCAACAGATTGCTTAAGCGATTGCGCGCGGTTAACCATTGGCTTAGCAGTCTGAGCAACTGGGAGATCCAGATGAATTGGGAATTCTACTCCGTCAGCTTGTAGAGCCGCTTTTGCTTTGGCAAACTCTGCTTTTGCTTTCTCAGCATTAAAGAGGCCATCTTGACCGTCCTCAAGTTTAACACCTTTCCATTCGTCACCCAATGCAGCAACTTTCTCTTCTACAACGTCACCAAAAGATTTATCACCGGCTTGAACAAAAGTTGGTGGTACATAAGTATTACGGACAGCGTAAGGAGCACCCTCTTTACCATTGATCTGTGCTGAGTATGATGTACGGTCGATAGCAAAGTTCAAGGCTTGACGGAAGTCTTTGTTCAGAATCGCTTTCTTAGTAGCAGACTTCTGAGCATCTGTTGTTTTGCTTGTATGGTTGTAACTTTGACGATCAATATTGACACCCATAACAGCTACACCAGCACTTGGCGGTGTGAAAAAGATATTATCCTTGAAGTCTTTTTCTACTCCAGCATAGTTTGAGCTGGTAGGGTAGAGACGAGCTACTGTGTAGGCGCCGTCTTTAAAGTTACGAGCAAGGGCATCTTGGTCTTGTCCATCAAAGTAAGACAACTTAATTGTGTCAACATGAACATTTTCCTTATCCCAGTAGTTTTCATTCTTTTGATACTCAACAGCAGACTTAGCAGTGATAGACTTCATCAAGAATGGTCCATTGTAAAGGATAGAAGATGGGTCAGTAGATTGACCAAATTTGTCCCCTTGTTTCTTAAGGAATTCAGCATTAACTGGCCAAAGAACTTGTGAAGTTGTTTTTGAATTCCACTGTGGTTCAGGTTGGTTCAAAGTATATTGGAGCGTGTGGTCGTCAACTGCTTTGACACCAACAGTAGAGAAATCAGTTGTTTTACCATTTACGTAGTCATCCAAGCCTTTTACAGAATGTTGAACAAGGTAAAGGGCTTCAGATTTCTTGTCGGCAGCATGCTTGAGGCCAGTCACAAAGTCCTGAGCTGTCACATCACCATATTCTTCACCTTCTGAAGTGTACCATTTAGCGTCTTTACGGATTTTATAGGTATAAGTCAAACCATCTTTAGAAACAGTCCAAGACTCTGCAATAGACGGTACAAAATTACCATATTGGTCATTTTCCAACAAACCGTCCACACCGTTAGTCACGAGGTCAGCTGTTGAAGCCTTACCAGATGTCACATAGTCCAATGTTTCTGGTTCAGCAGTATAGACATAATTGTAAGCTTTTGCTGCGCTGTTTCCTTTTGATGAACCAGAACAAGCAGCTAAAACACCTACTGAAAGAAGGCTAACCCCAGCTAAAGCTAATACTTTGCTTTTTTTCATACGAATTCTCCAATTTTGTTTTTTAGGTTTACTTAGGATTATAGCACAAGAAAGGAAAAAAGTAAACTAAATTTTCTGAATATTATGGTAGACATGCAATAACTCTACTCTATTACTCGTGTTCATTTTCTACTGCTATTCTAAGAAAAACTTAGCAAGTCTAAAGACTTATTTAATAGAAGGGTAGTATAGTCCGGATCATCCTTGAGTTCTTTTATGGAACTTTGAACCAGCTCTAAATCATCTGTAATCATCCCATCCACTCCTAAACGAAAAGATTTGACGATACTATCCTCATCATTAATGGTCCAATCATAGAGACGTTTGTCGGATTGCCAGAGTTTATTGACAAAATTTTCATCCAAGGTTGAATACTCCATGGTGTAGCCAGAAGCCTTGGTTCGTGGAAAGATTGTATTATAAGGTAGGATAAAGAAACTGGGGATAGAGGAGTCATAATTAACAACCTGATCGATAACTTGGTAGTCCAAAGACTGAATCTGGTGTTGATAAACCTTGATTTTGGCACCATACTTGCTCAAAAATCGCTCCATCATATCCTTGGAGTCTTTCTTGCTGGTCTTGATTTCTATCAAGAGGCGCTGACCGAGTTGATTGGCACGAGTAAAGTAATCGTCAAAGCTAGAAATCTTAGCCCGATAGCCATTTTCTGAAATCTCTAGCGAAGTTAATTCGGCCAAGGTTAGGTCTTGAGGTTGGGCATCAAGGCCTGCCAACTGCTTCAGGTTTGCATCGTGCATCATGACAAATTGCCCATCCTTGGTTTCCTGCACATCCATTTCTACTAGATCAGGCTTGAGCAAGGCTGTTTTTTCTAGCGCTTCTACGGTATTTTGGATTCCATTTTCCCTCGAAACCCCTCTATGGGAAATCGTAATCGGAACGTTCTCCAAAGGGAAATTTAGATAGACATAGCCTTCTAATGCGAAGCTTGAGCTGGCAATAGTCAGAACAAACCAACGCATTAGAGATAGGCCTCTTTTCGTTGGATAGTCATTTAAGGTACGATCTGTCAAGAAGGAGACAAATTTGAGAAGGAAATAGGACAACATAGCATAGTAGGCAAACTTAATCAGGACAAAAGCTACAATACCGCTAAAGAGGACAACCTCATTTGGTTGAGTGTTCGCGTATCGCTGTCCCAGTATAGCTGGAGCTGAGAGAAAAGTATAAAGCAGAAAGCTTTTGATAATAATCCAAAAAAGATGCCTAGTGTAAAAGAAAAGGCGGTTCTTAGTCTTGGCCAAACTAAAGCGAATTGCCTGAGGAACTGTGGCGTGCTCAAAAAAGAGCTGTGGTAGGGCAAACATTAGTCGCACTGCCACTAGAAGCATGCCGACCACAAGAAGTCCCATGAAAACAGCGAACACAATATTATTTGCCAAATAGGTGACAATAAAATCCGGAACCAAAATTTTATTGAGATAGTATATTTTCAAAATTTGACGCAAAAAGGGAAAAAGAAAGCCCATATAAAGTACGATAAAGAGCATTTTCCCTGGGCATGCCTTCTTGACAATAGCAAAACTATCCCTGAATGTTTTTCCAAGAAAAGCGAATACCGGTCGATTTTCTTTATCCAAGAGATTGCGAATCCCCATGAAAATCATGCCGCTCTGGAAATAGGCTACAAAGAGATTGACCACAACGAGGACTAGAAAACCCAGACCGACCAGCCAATTAGAGCTGAGGACTGCCCAGACATTGTTGTAAGACAAGAAGAGATAACCTGTCTGTTTGAGCAGGTATTCTGCTGCATAGGAATTAAAGGGAATCCAAGCATACTCCATTATCATAAAGGCCATGAAAAAGAGAACTAGGATCTTGTCTAAGTTATGATAAAAGCGCTTAAAGCTAAGTTTTTCTGGTTTCATCTTATTCTTCTTTCAGAAATTTGTGCGAAAAAGGGAAAGGCAAACTCTAACGAAGACTGAATGGCTCCTGAAAATCTGCGTTTGGCAGTTTCTCTGCCTTATCTCTACTCTTTCTTTGAAAAATAAATCCCAGCTTTTCAACTGAGATTTTCTTTCTTATTTACCAAATAAACGGGCGAAAAATCCTTTGTTTTCCTGCTTTTGCACCTTCTCCTTGGCTTCATCCAGTTCCAAAAGAAGGGTTTCCCGCTCGCTCATAGCCTTGGCTGTCAACTGCTGCTGTTGGTCTAGCTGCTTATCTTTTTCAGCAATCTGCACGTCCTTGACACGGAGTTGTTCGTCTTTCTTAGCCAGCTGGTTATCTTTCGCCTTGAGTTGCTCATAAAGGCGCAAAATCTCAGCATTTTTTTCATCCACTAAGATTTCCATCAACTCGCGCTGTTTGACTTCTTCGCTGACTGGCTCATCTTCAAAAATGGTCTTTTTATAAATTTCTTCTAGCTTAATCAGGCCACTGCGGGTCACGACTGTGACCCCTTTTTCATTTTTTTCTGTATCTTCTGGCGGCAGAGCCTTGACACGATTATTGATTGCCTGACGGCTGACTCCTAAAATCTCGGCCAGCTCGCTGACTGTCTTTTCAATTGCCATAATTTCCTCTGAAACTTTTTCTAGATATAGTTACCTAAATCTTATCATATCAAGGCTTAACTGTCAAATAAAGCTAGGAAAGTGAAGCAATACATTGCTCCACTTTCCTAGCTTTCTATAGTTCAACTTGAAAAATTTCCAAACTCTGCATTTCTTCTTCTGTCAAGCGTCGCCATTGCCCCAGTTCCAGACTTGGGTCTAGCTGCAGAGGCCCCATAGACAAGCGCTGAAGGTCGGTGACTTCCTTCCCACATGCTAAAACCATCCGCTTCACCTGATGAAACTTACCTTCTGAAAGGGTGATACGGACCAGACTGGTCTTCGCTCCTTCATCTCTTTCGAGAATTTCGAGCTGGGCAGGCTGACAAGTGAAGTCTTTAAGCTCGATTCCTTGAGCAAAACGCTCAACATCTGCCTGATCCATCAGACCGGCAACCTGAGCTTGATAAACCTTAGCCACATGGCGCTTAGGGGACAGCATAGCATGCGATAGCTGACCATTATTGGTCAAAAGCAGAAGCCCATGTGTGTCTACATCTAACCGCCCCACAGGAAATACTTCTTTTTGACGGGCAGTATCGTCCAATAAATCTAAGACGGTTTTATGTCGGTCATCTTCAGTGGCGGAAATGACACCCTTGGGTTTATTTAAGAGGTAGTAGACAAACTTTTCATATACCAGGGTCTGACCATCCACCACAATCTGATCCGACCGCTCATTAATCTGTGTCTTGGCCGACGTGACCGCTGCCCCATTGACCCAGACTTGACCTTTTTTCAATAGTTGCTTGACTTGACTGCGCGAGCCAAGCCCACTTTCTACTAGAAATTTATCCAGACGCATACTCTTCTCCTAAGCAGACTTTTTCTTGAGAATTCCGAATGCCAGCACTGCCATTAAAACCATCAGACTTCCCAAAACGCCAAAAATAAAGGAAGCTTGGCTTGAAAATTGACTAATCAAAGACAAGAAAAAGGTTGTAGCAGTCGCTCCAGCACTGCAGCCTAAAATCACAATCGAGGTTGCTTGATTCAAGGATTTGCTAGGGATTCTCTCAGAAAGAATATGGAAAATCGCTGTCAGACTGACACTATAAACAAAGCCAGAAGCGATGGTAACCACACTCAAGAGCAAGAGATTTGGTGCCAAACCAATCATGATCGCAGTAAGGCCAAAGGCCACTCCTGCAACCGTCAATAAATTTTCCTTGAAATAATGAAGAAGAGGTGCAAAGGACAAGCCTGCGGCAATACCAATCAACTGCATGGTTGAAAGAATCAAACCTGCTGTCTGAACACTGCCCATACCAGACTTTTCAACCAGTCCGGGCACGCGCACGTTGATGACCACATTCGTCAAGACAATCACCGCTGCTACTAGGGCTAGGCCGATTGTCAAAAACCACTGTGCAGCTGTCAAGCCCTTGCCTTCCTGATGAGCCTCATGATGCTTCTCCTCCTTGCCATAAGGCACAAAGAGCAGGTAGAGGGCTAGAACGATCAACCCCGACGCATAGACCAAGAAAGAGATTTCCCAGCCAAAGCGAAGCAACTGGCTCACTCCAAGCGTCAGGAGGGCTGTCCCAACAACTTCAGCCGATCCACGTAGACCAAGGGTCTGAATGCGTTCCTTGCCCTCATAGCGCTCGCTGATAATCGAGATAGCTTTAGCGTTGAGCAAACCAACTCCCATACCAAAGATCAGACGCGAGGCAAAAATCACCCAATATTCCTTATTAAAGAGAGGAACAAAGCCGCAAAGAGAGAAAATCAAGAGCCCCGTCACAATCATCTTTCGTTCCGATAAATATTTCTCCACTAGGCCATTTAAAACTAGCATGAGCATAATCCCAGCCGATGGGAGAGAAACCAACAATTCAATCCAACTTTCTGGCAAGTCTTTATAATAAGCAAACATAGCCGATTGGGCACTGGAAATCGAAAAGGAGGTCGTCAACACCAAAGAAAGTGAGAGAATACTCACTTTTTCCATAAACTTTTTCATTCTATTTTCCTTTAAAAATCACACTCATTCTATCATACAGCTTTTTAGAAAAAGACGCAATCATCTTTTCTTAAAAATTCAGCCATTAAAAAGAATATTCTTTCGAAAAATTTCTCCTCTGACAAAAGGACAAGCCCTTTCTTTATTTCTGGCGGGATTTGTGTTATGATGAAAGAAAGAAAAAGGAGAGAATCATGTCTGTTAGTGAAAAAAAATCGGTTATGGATAAATTAACCAAAGCAGCTCATTTGATTGATATGAGCGATATTATTCGTGAGGGAAATCCTACCTTGCGTGCGGTGGCTGAGGAAGTCAGCTTTCCCTTATCTGATCAGGAAATCATTTTAGGTGAAAAAATGATGCAGTTCTTGAAACATTCTCAAGATCCTGTCATGGCGGAAAAAATGGGGCTTCGTGGCGGAGTCGGTCTAGCAGCTCCCCAGCTGGATATTTCTAAACGAATCATCGCTGTTCTGGTGCCAAATCTGGAGGACGAAGAAGGAAATCCACCTAAAGAAGCCTACTCCCTAGCTCAGGTCATGTATAACCCTAAAGTTGTTGCCCACTCTGTGCAAGATGCTGCTCTAGCTGATGGAGAAGGCTGCCTTTCTGTTGACCGAGAGGTGCCAGGCTATGTTGTGCGCCATGCACGAGTGACCGTGGATTACTTTGACAAGGACGGTCAAAAACACCGCATCAAACTCAAAGGCTACAATTCTATCGTGGTTCAACACGAGATTGACCACATCAACGGCATCATGTTTTACGATCGTATCAATGAAAAAGATCCATTTGCAGTGAAAGACGGCATGCTGGTGCTGGAATAAACGACCTTATATTTCAATCAAAAATACCTAGACATAGAGCGTCTAGGTATTTCTTTTACACTATTCTAAGTGCCTCGATCCCAGAAAAGAGCCAAGAGGATCACAGCGCCCAAGACTGAGGGAAGAATGGCTGTGTCCGCTAGCATCGGTCCCCAGTGGCCAAAAAGCAATTGCCCAAGCCATGAACCAAACCAGCCCAAGAGGATTTTTCCGATACAGCCCATACGTTCCCCGCGGCTGGTAATAGCCCCAGCCATGAGACCAATAATAAAACCGACAAACATACTACCAATCATATAGGATCCTTCTTTCTATGTTTCTAAGAATTCTTTTCAAGAAGCAGGTGGGAGCTGCCAGATTAAAAGTGCCCGTCAAAATAACTTGAAATCTTAGATTGCCCAGTCTCCATTTCTGAAGATAGGAACTCGTGTTCCATCCTCACGGATACCATCGATATCCATCTGGTTAGAGCCAATCATAAAGTCCACGTGAACATCTGAACGGTTGAGGCCTGCAGCTTCAAGCTCTTCTTCGCTCATCTCTGCTCCACCAACAACGCTGGTCGCATAGGCTGCACCGATAGCCAAGTGGTTTGAAGCATTTTCATCAAAAAGGGTATTGAAGAAGGTAATGCCTGACTGGGAAATTGGGCTTGGATCTGGTACCAAGGCACATTCGCCCAAGGCACGCGCACCCGCATTTTCAAAGACAAGGTCTTTCATGACCTGATCACCCTTCTCGGCTGAAATATCCACGATTTGTCCATCCTTAAAGGTTACCTTAATGCCTTCGATGATATTTCCGTTATAGCTAAGCGGTTTTGTAGAAGTGACATAACCATCTGCCCTACGGAAGTCAGGCGCTGTGAAGACTTCTTCTGTCGGCATATTTGGCAAGAATCCTTCTCCCTGTGCATTGACAGCACCAGCTGATTCCCAAACGTGGTTCTTTGGCAAACCAAGTGTCAAATCTGTCCCTGGCGCTGTGTAATGAAGGGCTGAAAATTGCTCCTTATTAAGCATATCTGCCTTGCTCTTAAGAATGGCAGCGTGTTCTTCCCAAGCCTTAACAGGATCGTCTTCGTAGACACGGCAAGTTTTGAAGATTTGGTCCCAAAGGAGGTCCACTGCTTCTTCATCGCTCGCAGCATTTGGGAAGACTTTTTTAGCCCACTCAAGTCCAGCAGCGGCTGCTACAGTCCAGCTAACCTTGTTGGATTGAGTTGCGATGCGCATTGGCTTCATAGCAAGTCCCATCGCTTTAGCAGAAGCTGAAAGCTTGTCAGCGTCCACACCGTTCAAGGCCCCCGGATCAGATGAACGAACGCCCAAGCGGCTGGCTTTGTTCTCCAAGAGATAGTTCATCTCAGCAATCTTATATTCTGGCACATTGTCCAAACGATCCATTGGTGCATGGAGGAATTTCTCACGGTTGATCACATCATCTGTCCACTGAACGATAACCTCATGCGCACCCAAGGCATAAGCTTCTTTCACGATCAAATGTGCCAATTCACGCTGCTCCACATCAATATTGAGCGCTACCGTGTGACCTGGCTGCACATTGATACCATTGGCAACCAATAGTTTAGCGTATTTTTCTAAGTTTTCTTTAAAATTTGGCAGAACCATCTGCTTCTCCTTTTCTTTCGTTATTTCTCTTTAAACAGGGACAGCAGACTCACCGCTGCCACCGTACCGCAAATCAAAGCGGTCATTTTCAAAATCGTATCTGGGTCAAACTCCAGCTGGTAATCAAACACCTTTTGCGCAGGCTTATCCTGAGCGGAAATAGTCAATTTCATAAAAACCTCTTTCTATATTTTAGAAAAACTCATCAAACAAACTCAACTGGTTATCCTCTGGCATATTGCCCAGAATGCCCATGTCGTCCATTTTTTCGACTAGGGTGCTAGAGAGGCCGCCACGTTTGCGGAGCTCTGTCTTAGAAAGGAATTCACCTTCTTCCCGCGCTCTAACTAATTGGCGGGCAACGTTATCACCCAGACCGTCCATGGTAGAGAAAGGCGGGATAAGGGTATCTCCTTCGATGAGAAACTCGGTCGCGTGGCTCTTGTAAAGATCTAGCTTGCCGAATTTAAAGCCTCGCTCCAGCATTTCATTGACGATTTCCAGAGTCGTATAAAGGTCAATTTCTACATTGGAGGCTTCATTGTTCTTGCGCTTTTCAGCGATTTCGCTCATCCGGCGCTTGACGGCATCGAGTCCACCACTCATGGTCTTGATATCAAAGGCTTTAGCTCGGATAGAGAAGTAGGCACAGTAGTAATAAATCGGATGATGCACCTTGAAATAGGCCACCCGCAGGGCCATCATAACATAGGCTGCCGCATGAGCCTTGGGGAACATGTACTTAATCTTTCCACAGGACTCGATGTACCATTCTGGCACATTGTTTTCCTTCATAGCTGCGATGTAGCCATTGCGCTCTTCTTCAGAAATCTTCAGCCAGAGGCCCTTCCGCACGCGCTCCATGATCGTAAAGGCCATCTTAGGATCCAAGCCCTTGTGCATGAGGTAAACCATGATGTCGTCCCGACAGCCGATAACGGTGGACAGGTCGGCAATCCCTTGCTTGATCAAGTCCTGGGCATTGCCTAGCCAAACGTCCGTACCATGAGAGAGACCAGATAGCTGTAAGAGCTCGGCAAAGGTGGTCGGATGGGTCTCGTCAACCATGCCCCGTACAAAGTTGGTCCCAAACTCCGGAATCCCCAACATACCAGTCGGCGTGCCGATTTGCTCCTCAGTCACACCCAAAATGTCTGTTCCAGAAAAGAGGGCCATGACGCCAGCATCATCCATAGGAATGTCATTAGGATCAATGCCTGACAAGTCCTGAAGCTTCCGAATCATGGTCGGATCATCGTGTCCCAGAACGTCTAGCTTGAGGACATTTTCATCGATATCGTGGAAGTTGAAGTGGGTGGTCTGCCACTCGGCCGTCACATCGTCAGCTGGATATTGGACCGGTGTAAAGTCATAAACATCCATGTAGTTGGGGATAACAACAATTCCGCCCGGGTGTTGTCCGGTCGTCCGCTTGACTCCGGCAGCTCCCTGCGCCAGACGCTCAACTTCTGCATCCCGGTAGAACTTCCCGTAGTCGCGCTCGTAGCCCTTGACAAATCCATAGGCCGTCTTAGCGGCAACGGTACCAACGGTTCCAGCCCGAAAGGCATACTCCTCACCAAAGATATCCCGCACGTCCAAGTGGGCGCTCGGCTGATCCTCTCCGGAGAAGTTCAAGTCAATATCGGGTACCTTGTCCCCGTCAAATCCAAGGAAGGTCTCAAATGGAATATCCTGACCGTTCTTGCTCAGCTTGTGGCCACATTCTGGACAGTTCTTATCCGGCATATCAAAGCCAGAACCATAGGAGCCGTCCGTGATGAACTCGCTGTATTGGCATTTGCCACAGACATAGTGGGGCGACAAAGGATTAACCTCAGTAATCCCAATCATGGTCGCAACAAAGCTAGATCCGACAGACCCCCGCGAACCTACTAGATAGCCCCGCTCATTGGAGCGCTGCACCAGCATCTGCGAAGCCAGATAAATCACGGCAAAACCATTCCCCAAGATGGAGGTCAGCTCTTTTTCGATCCGCAAGTCCACGATATCTGGCAGCGGATTGCCATAAATCTCAAAAGCTTTTTGATAGGTCAGTTCGGCAACTGTCTCCTCGGCCTTGTCAATGAAAGGCGTATAGAGGTCGCCCTTGACTACCTCTACCGGCTCAAAGGTCTCCGCCAGCTGATTCGGATTGGTGATGACTAACTTCTTAGCTAAGTCCTCGCCCAAGAAGGCAAATTCGTCCAGCATCTCATTGGTGGTCCGGAAGTGAGCCTTAGGAAGCGGAGCCGGCTGGGCATTTTCACCGTGACCAATAGTCCGGTTAATCATGGCTCCCTGACCGAGGCTGCGTACGATAATCTCACGGTAGATTTCTTCTTCCGGCTCGATATAGTGGACGTTCCCCGTCGCAAGGACAGGCTTGCCCAAGCGTTCTCCGACCTCAATCAGATTGCGAATAATGGTCTGCAACTCTTCCTGGTCCTTGATCTGCTCCTTGGCAATCAGTGGCTCATAGATAGCTGGTGGCATGACCTCGATAAAGTCATAATATTTGGCTACTTCGACAGCTGCATCCACCCCCTGAGAGACAACGGCGTCATAGACTTCACCTTCTGAACAGGCTGAGCCTAAAATCAGTCCTTCACGATGGGCATCCAGCACGGTCCGTGGAATCCGAGGGACACCTTCGAAATACTTGGTATTGGACAGACTGACTAACTTGAAAATATTCTTGAGCCCCGTCTGATTTTTCACATAAATGGTCGCATGTTTGACCCGAGCTTTCTTGTAAGAATTCTCATCGACCAGATCCGTATTCAAATCCTTAAGGTTGGTCACACCATGCTTTTCAGCCACATCCTTGATAAAGATAAAGAGGAGGCGGCCAGTAGCTTCCGCGTCATAGTTGGCCATGTGGTGGTGCTCCAGAGCAATCTGGAAACGCTTGGTCAAAGGCCCCAGACCATGCCGCTTGTACTCTGGATAGAGGTTGCGGGCAAATTCCAGCGTGTCAATGACTGGCTGGGTAATTTGGGGCAGGCCATGCCGCTCATAGTTGACATTCATAAAGCCTACGTCAAAGGTAGCATTATGGGCAACGAGGACGCTGTCCTGGCAAAATTCCTGAAATTCTTTCAGCACCTGCTCCAGTGGTTTGGCATTGCGGACATGCTCATCCGTAATCCCGGTCAAGTCCGTCGTAAAGGCCGAAAGAGGATGACCAGGATTGATAAACTCATCAAACTCAGCGATGATATTGCCCTTGTGCATCTTGCTGGCAGCAACTTGAATCAAGTCATTGTAGACAGCCGAAAGCCCTGTTGTCTCCACGTCAAAGACAACATAGGTCGCATCGCTCAGCTCCATGTCCACTTCATTGTAGACGATGGGCACCCGGTCTTCTACAATATTGGCCTCCATACCGTAAATCAGCTGAATACCAGCCTTCTTTGCAGCCTTGTAGCCATGGGGAAAGCTCTGCACATTGCTATGGTCGGTAATGGCGACAGCCTTGTGGCCCCACTTAGCCGCTGTTGCAACGATTTCCTCTACCTCAGGCAGGGCATCCATAGTAGACATATTGGTATGAGCGTGAAATTCAACCCGCTTCTGACCCTCAGGCATCAGATCCTTGCGCTCATAGTGGGTAACTTCCTGGACATCCTGCACATTCATGGTCAGGTCGCGGGTGAAGTTGTTCATCTCCACATTTCCCCGCACGCGCAGCCAGGCGCCTTTCTTAATCATGTCAAACTTCTTGGCTTCTTCTTCGTTTTTCATCCATTTTTGCAAGGAGAAGCTGGAAGTGTAGTCTGTCATTTTGAAGTTAAGCAAGACTCGGCCGGTCCGAGTGACCTTCTGCTCCAAGTCAAAGACCATTCCCTCGAAGACCAGACGGTTTTCCTCAGTCTGAACTTCGATCATAGGAGTAATCTCTGCCTTGTCCAGATTTGGTTTAGCCGCAGCCTTGCGAGCTTGGAAATCATAAGTCGGTTTTTCTTCTAGCGGTGGGGCCATCTGTTGCAGAGATTCCATGGCTTTGAGCGCTTCTTCATTGGCCGCCTGAACAATCTTGTCATTCTCAGCCTGAAAATTCTCCGCTTGCTGCTGGGTCAGCTCATCGCTGTGCTGAACCTGACAGGTCAGATGTGGAAAGCCGTACTTGACCAGCTGACGACTGAGATTGGGCAGGTGATTCTTACGAAAATGCTCCGTATCAATGGTCGAAGCTCCCTCAATCAGCAGCTTGTAACCATCTAGATGAACCCGCAAATCCTGATACAGACTCTTAAAGCCATGACTGGCACAAGGCCCCTCCTCAAAGGCCTGCTGGTAATAAGCCTGCAAGAGTTCATCCGATACATGAGGATTCTGACAATGAATTTCAAAAATAGCTTGATTGCCTGTCTTTGAAAACTCTTGAGCTAAGCGCTTCTGCAATTCCCGAAAAATCTCAATGGGCAGGATATTCGCAAAAGAAAAATGAAACTCCCAGACCCGACTGACCTTATGGACCAGAACTTTCTCAATTTCAGCATTCAAAAAGGCCTCTGAATTTCTCATTTCCAGTGGCATATCCAGTTGATGCATTAAAATTTCAAACTTGTTTGACATGACATTTCCTCGTACAGTAGTGACCCTATTTTACCATAAATCAGCACTTTTTTCGATAGAAAAAGAGTAGCGCAAAGTTAGTTATGCTTATATATTTATATGTTTTCTTGTCTTAAAACTAAGTTATGATATAATAGAAAAAACATTTATCAAAAGGAGTCTTAACTGTGAAGAAAATTTTACTAGCTAGCGCCTGTCTGCTGGCTTTGACTGCCTGCAGCATGCCTAAGCAAACTAAACACGAAAGCAAGCCCAACCAAAGTCAGAGCCAAAGCAAGCCAAAAAAAGAAGAGAAAGTAAAAACCAAGACTTTTGCTTACAACATGCCTAACGGATACAATAATAAAATTGTCGCTTATTATCAAAAAGATAGGATTCGAGCCTTCGATTTTATGGCTACGAAACCGACTCAAGAGGACGAGCAAAGTAAGAGTCCTGAAGAAATCATCAACATTTATCAAGAAGAATTGAAAGCCAGTGACTTTTATGATAAATTCAGCAAGTTAGATGGAGTCACACTTGAAGTCAAAGTTTCAGAGGACAAGAAAACCGTTGCACAAGTTGCCCACTTTGATCTCAGCAAAGCAAAAGAAAAACAAGTCATGGCTGCTTTAGGGGAAACAACTAAAGATAACCTATTCAAAAAGCTTAAGGAAAAGCCCGAAGATTTCTTTGCTTTTCTGCTATCTCAAGGATTCACAGAAGAATAAAATCTTTTCGGACTGATTTTATACTTTAGAAACTATCCAGTCTTGCTAGCCAAGTCCTTAGTTCGCCAGCAAGAAAAAACTTAGAAAATATTTTATAGAGCAAGCTATTGGCATTCACTTCTCCAATAGCATGATTTTCAAGGAGTTTTTATGCGCTTAACTAAAAAAACTGTTTTTATTGGTATCGCTTCTCTTCTTATTTTGGGCTTAGCTGCATGGGGAGTAAATGTATTTCTCGTTATGAACAACGCTCAGCAAAGTTTTGATAAAAATTTTATTCACTTTCAAGCTAAAAGTGATGACAACGAAACTTTTATTACACAAGGCATCGGAAAAAAAGAAGCCTATAATTTATCCTACTCTCCTACTAAGAAGACCATTGAAATAAGCAAATCGACTAAAAATGGAGATATCTATTCTTCCGATTCCATTTACGGAGCAGTAAAAGTCTATGATATAAAACAAAACGCTAATCGCTATGTCTTTATAACTGCTGCAAAACCAATAATCGTTGACTTTGGAATAAGTTCAGTCAAGGTAACTTATGACGGAGGTCATTTTGAAACTCCATACTCTGAGCTGCATTTTGGTGAATCTTTCCCTAGTGAAGACAACTAGATGGGAAGTATTCCAGATCGTCAATCTTTATTTATAGACTAACCAAGCTAATAAGCTATGGTTAGTTTTTGTTTGCAAAAAAAGCGGTTTCAACCGCTTTTTATCTCAATACCGCTTCTGCCAGCGCTTTTTGGATAGCAATGACACTTTTATCACTTCGGAAGGTTAGGGTTTCAGCTGGTTCCTCAGCGCTGGAAACCCAGATTTTCAGTTCAGCGTCCAGGTCAAAGTGGCCAGCCGTTTCCACTGAAAAGCGAGAAATGGAGCGATAAGGATAAGACTTATAAGCCGTTTTCTTGCCTGTCACTCCCTGCTTGTCCACCAAGATCAACCGCTTATCTGTAAAGACAATCAAGTCGCGAATCAGACTGAAAGATAACTCCACATTTTCTGCCGGCGTCAGAATGTTCTCCAATTCTCTTTCTGTTTTTTCAATATCTTTCTGAGAAGCATTGCCCAATAAACCGCTGAATAATCCCATGTTTTGATCCTCCAATTCATTTTTCCCTACTATAGCATTTTCAAGGCTAATAAGCAAAAGAAAACTGCCAGATAAAACTGGCAGTTGTTTTTATTTTGTCAAAATAGACAGAGTTTCTAGCAGATTATCAGCGTGGACTTCAATGGTATCGCCCGTAGCCTTAATCTTGACTTCGACGATGCCTTCTGCGGCTTTCTTACCAACTGTCACACGGATTGGGAGACCAATCAAATCGCTGTCGCTGAACTTGACACCCGCGCGCTCATTGCGATCATCCACCAAGACCTCATAACCAGCACTTAGCAAGTTAGCCTCGATTTGGTCAGTCAGAGCCAGAGCTTCCTCGTCCTTGACATTGACCGGAATCAAATGTACATCAAATGGTGCCAGTTCTTTAGGGAAGTTGATGCCCCAAGCATAGCGGAATTCACCCTTAGGAGTTTTATTGACAAAGAGACGAGCGTGCTGCTCCATAACAGCAGAGAGGAGGCGGCTGACACCGATACCATAACAGCCCATAATCATCGGTACGGCACGGCCATTTTCGTCCAAGACATTGGCGTTCATGCTGTCAGAATAGCGAGTTCCTAACTTAAAGATATGCCCAATCTCAATCCCACGAGCAAACTTAAGGATACCTTGACCGTCCGGAGACACTTCACCTTCACGAACTTCGCGGATATCCACATATTCAGGACTAAAGTCACGGCCTGGATTAACACCAGTCAGGTGGTAGCCATCTTCATTGGCTCCTGCTACAGCGTTAGAAAGGTCTTGGACTCTACGGTCCGCGATAATAGTCACATCTTCTGGCAGATTGACTGGTCCTAGAGAACCAAAGGCTGCGCCCAAGAGCTGACGAACATCCTCTTCACTAGCGACTTCAAAGAAATCAGCTCCCAAATGATTTTTCAGCTTGACTTCGTTGAGTTGGTCATTTCCAACTAAAAGGGCTGCAACAGGCTTGTCATCAGCCATGTAGACCAAGGTCTTGATTGTTTCTTCTGTATCAACTTGTAGGAAAGCTGCCACCTCATCAATGGTCTTGCAGTCAGGGGTTTCTACACGCACCAACTCTGCCTCAGTCACTACTTTTTTGTTTGGTTTATAAGCATTGGTTGCCATTTCTAGGTTGGCCGCATAGCTAGACTCGCTAGAGTAGGCAATGGTATCTTCACCAGAAACCATCCATTTAAGCAATTCTGCCTTGATTTCTTCTTGTACTTCTGCAGGAATTTCATCAAAGCTGGCTACAGACTTGTCCAAGACAACCCAGCGATTCAAATCTGTTCGGTCCGGCGTAATGGCCATGAATTCTTGGCTGTCCTTGCCCCCCATGGCACCACCATCGCCGATAATGGCTTTGAAATCCAGCTCGCTGCGGGTAAAGATTTTCTCATAGGCAGACTTGTATTCATCATAAGCTACATCCAAGCTGTCATAGTTAGCGTGGAAACTGTAGGCATCTTTCATGATAAACTCACGCGTCCGCAAGAGCCCGTTACGAGGACGCTTTTCATCGCGGTATTTAGGCTGAATCTGATAGAGATTAAGCGGCAGCTGTTTGTAGGATTTAACCGAATCACGGACGATAGCCGTAAAGGTTTCCTCATGGGTTGGCCCTAGGATAAAGTCTGATTTCTCACGGTTTTTCAGCTTGTAGAGGTCTTCACCGTAGGTCTCGTAACGACCTGACTCGCGCCAGAGGTCCGCACTGAGAAGGGCTGGAGCCAACATCTCAACCGCACCAATCTTATCAAATTCTTGGCGCATGATCTTCTTAGCTTTTTCGATCACACGGTTAGCAAGTGGCAGATATGAATAGACACCTGCAGAGACTTGACGAACATAACCCGCACGGAGCATCAAAGCGTGGCTGATAACCTGCGCATCACTTGGCATTTCGCGAAGTGTTGGAATAAGCATTTTACTTTGTTTCATTCAGATTCATTCCTTTTCTATTTCAAAAATAATTTCATAATATCGTTCCAAGTAACGGCAATCATCAAGATAACCATGACCGCCACTCCAGCAAGGGTCAAGTAGGTCTCTACTTCCTGCTTGAGCGGTTTGCGACGAACCAGCTCGATCAAATTGATCAAGATTTTCCCACCATCCAAGGCCGGAATAGGGATTAAGTTAAAGATTCCGATATTGATGGACAACATGGCCATCAGGGACAGGATAGCTGGAAGTCCAAGCTCCGCTGCTTGCGAACTCGCTTTGTAGATCGCTACTGGACCACCCAACTTGTTCAAACTAAAGTGGAAGATGATATCCTTCAAGGCCGTCAAGATACGACTTGCTGTGTACCAAGTATCTGTCACACCTGACAGAAGCTTATCGAAAAAGCCCGTCTTGACAGCATTGGTCACACCGATATAATAGCGTCCCCCATCTTCTTCTGGTTGGACCGTCACTTTTTGAGTCTTTCCATCTCGTTCATAGGTAATCGTTACTTCTGGATTTTTTCCTTGGTTACGGGTTGCCTTCTGGACAGAATCTGTCAACTCATCCCAATTGGAAACCTTGTATTCATTGACCTGAACGATCTGGTCATTGTCTTTCAAACCAGCCTTAGCCACCACTCCTTGAGGAACAACCTGAACATGATTGCTATAGTAGTCCACTGCTCCTCCTCGCATAAAGGCTAGGAGAGAGTAGACGACAATGCTCAGGATAAAGTTGTTCATGGGACCCGCAAAGTTGGTAATGAGTCGTCCCCAGATACTTGCATTTTGATACTGGACATCCAGCGGAGCAATCCGAACTTCCGTTCCGTCTTCCTCAACAATGGTCGCATCGTGATCGACAGAATAAGTCTTGCTTTCATCTAAGACCAGCCCTGTAATCTCTAGTTTTTCTTCAAAATCAAAACTGGTCACATTCATAGGCAGAGCCGTCTGATCGATTTTCTTGCCAGACAGATTGATGCGTACGACTTTTCCCTCTTCATTCAGAGTTAGACTTGCTGGCGTACCTGTTTTGATTTCTGTCGAATCCTCGCCCCAGCCAGCCATGCGGACATAGCCACCTAGCGGCAGAATCCGAATCGTGTAGGCTGTTCCATCCTTGCCAATATGAGCAAAAATTTTCGGCCCCATCCCAATGGCAAACTCACGAACTAGAATACCTGATTTTTTGGCAAAGTAGAAATGTCCAAATTCATGAACCACCACAATGACCCCAAAAATAATAATAAATGTAATAATCTGCATAAGTCTAATCTTTCTCTTAAGATTGTTCATTAAGCCAAGAAGGCTTTCGGCTGCTTGGCCACCAAACTCCTTAGAACAGGCCAAAGAGGTGCATCAGTGGGAAGACAAAAAGCAAGCTATCAAAGCGATCCAAAACACCGCCATGCCCAGGAATAAACTTCCCTGAGTCTTTGACACCAAAGTGACGCTTGATGGCGCTCTCTACCAAGTCGCCGAATTGACCAGCAATACTAAAGACAACTGTCAAGAGCAGCATGGTCACAAAACTATATGGAGTGGCAACTTGCGGACGAACAGACATAAAAATCGCCGAAACCAACACCGCTGAGATAATGCCTCCTAAACTGCCTTCAATGGTTTTATTTGGCGATACCTTTGGCAATAATTTTCTCCGTCCGTAGCGAGTACCAACCAGATAGGCCCCACTGTCTGTCGCCCAGACGATAAAGAGGGCCAGCAAAACCTTGTCCACATTCACCAAACGGGCATCGATCAAAGCATTAAAACCTAGACCGACATAAAAACTAGAAGCAATCGGATAAGCCGCATCTTCAAAGCTATAAGAGGAACCTAAAACAGTCGCTCCTAGCAAGACGAAAACAACCAAGCCATAAGCCATCACATTGCCGTCCACGGGCAAAAACTTCAAGTAATTTTCAAGTGGCAGGGTCAAGACGAAAGCTGCCAGCATAGCCAATCCGCCCTCCAAGGTCGCTGTCGGAAGCCCCTTCATCTTAAGCAATTCATGCACTGCTAGCATAGCTAAAAGGCCAACACTGATCTGGAAGGGAATCCCTCCCATCTTCACTAGAGGTATAAAAATAGCTAGAGCAATTCCTCCAAAAAGAAGACGTCTTTGTAAATCTAAACTCATCTTTTTCTCCCTCCTTTATACACCGCCGAAGCGGCGATTACGGCGATTATACTCTACAACTGCATCCTTCAAAGCCTTCTCATCGAAATCCGGCCAAAGGATATCTGTAAAATACAACTCGCTATAAGCTGTCTGCCAAGGCAAGAAATTGCTAAGGCGCAGCTCGCCACTCGTACGAATAACCAAGTCAGGATCTCGCAAGCTTACAGGCAAACTGCTAGTGTAGAGATAATCTCCAAGCATTTCCTCTGTAATATCTGCTGGCTGAACTTTCGCATCTAAAACATCTTGAGCAAGCTTCTGAACCGCTTGATTGATCTCAGCTCGTCCGCCATAGTTTAGGGCGAAGTTCAAAATCAGCCCCGTATTCAAGCGAGTCAGATCTTCAGCTTTCTCCAAGGCCTCAAAAGTAGCTTTAGGAAGGCGCTTCGTGTCGCCAATCATTTGAATTTTTACATTGTTTCTGTGCAATTCTGGCACATAGCGGTCATAAAACTCAACCGGCAAATTCATAATGAAAGACACTTCTTTTTCTGGTCGCGTCCAGTTTTCCGTTGAAAAGGCATAGACTGTCAAGACCTGCACGCCCATCTCCTTGGCTGCAATCGTCACTTCTTGCAAGGCTTCCATACCTGCCTTATGACCAAAGACGCGCGGCTGCATACGTTTTTTAGCCCAACGACCATTGCCATCCATGATAATGCCTATATGCTTGGGAACAAGCAAGGCCTCATCGAGCTTTTCTTTTTTCTTAAAACTAAACATATTTTTTATCCTATTTAAAGTTTTATCATTTCATTATATCATAAATCCTTTAAATGTGGGCAGGAGAGCTGATTTTTCGTCTATCAGAGCTGATGATGAATAGCTGGTAGTGTATGCAGACAGGTTTCGCTAGTGTTGTGCAACTATAATATTGTAAAAGATGAGTTTACAATATGTCCTTAAAATAAAAAAGACAGCCTCTCGGCTGTCCTGTATCCTATTCTTCAATGGCAGTATCTTCATCAGACACAGCGATATCGCCTTCCACTCCTGCAGCAGCTGGGATACCTTCTGTCAATGGCAAAACAGTCTTAATGGCTGCCAATTCAAATGTCAAGAAAACACCGTCTACGTCCAAGACAACAGTCTTACGCTCTGAATCAACTTCGTCAACAGTTCCGTAAAGACCACCAATAGTAATGACTTCATAGCCTTTTTGCAGTTTATTAAGGCTCTCCATCCGTTTTTCAGCTTGCTTTTTCTGTGTCCGTACTTGGAAATACATCATCCCTACTAGTACAACAAAAAAATAATCATCATTGTTGGATTCATTTCTCTTCTCCTTTGGAATTCATCTACTAATTACTATAGCAGATTTTGGCCCGTTTGACAAGGCAGGAAAATGATTTCCAAAAAAATCAGGATGACTAGCATCCTGATCTTAAGTCTTTTTATTTAAGATTTTTAACAACTTCTGCTACGTGCTCAATTGTAAAGCCGTATTCTTCCAGAACCTTGCTTGCTGGAGCAGATGCACCGAACTGGTCGATTCCGATAACTGCACCGTCAAGACCAACATACTTGTACCAAGGCTGGCTAGCTGCCATCTCGATGGCTACACGGCGACGAACTGCATTTGGCAGAATTTCTTCTTTGTAGGCTGCATCTTGAGCATCAAAAAGCTCTGTTGATGGCACGCTGACCACGCGAATTCTAGCACCTTCTGCTGCCAGTGCTTTAGCAGCTGCAACAGCCAAATTAACCTCAGAACCAGAAGCCAGCAAAATGGTATCGAAATCTGCTCCTGTTTCATAGACCACGTAAGCACCTTTAGCTACCTTGTCAAAGTCTGTGCCTTCTTCAACTGTCAGATTCTGACGGGTCAAGACTAGAGCTGTCGGAGTAGATTGGCTCTTAAGGGCCAGATACCAAGCTGCTTGAGTTTCACGTGCATCCGCTGGGCGAAGGACAGTCAGGTTTGGAATCGCACGCAGACCAGCCAAATGCTCAATCGGCTCGTGAGTCGGTCCATCTTCACCAACTGCAATTGAGTCATGTGTGAAGACATAGGTCACTGGCAAGCCTTGCAAAGCAGACAAACGAACAGCTGCCTTAACATAGTCTGAGAAGACGAAGAAGGTACCACCGTAAACGCGAAGACCACCATGAAGCGCCATACCGTTGAGAATTGTTCCCATGGCAAACTCGCGCACACCAAATTGGATGTTGCGATTGAGACGGTGGGCATCATCCTGCAAGCCGTCTTCCTTGATGTAGGTCATATTGGAATGAGCCAAGTCAGCAGAACCGCCGAGGAAAGTTGGAAGCACTTTAGCTGCTGCATTGAGGGCATCCTGACTAGAATTACGGGTCGCTTGAGAGAAGCCATTTTCAAGTGCTGGGAAGTCTTCTGGTTTGATTTCTACTGGATCCTGACCAGCGATGATAGCTGCTACTTCTGCTGCCAATTCTGGATGGGCTTGCTTGTAGTCCTCTACTAGCTGTTTCCAAGCATCGTATGCTGCGGCACCACGCTCTGCTACATTTGTACGGTAGTCAGCATAGACTTCCTCAGGAATCTCAAATGGCGCATAGTCCCATCCCAAGGCTTGACGAGTGGCTTCCGCTTCTTCTGCTCCTAAAGGCGCACCGTGAACTGCATTGGTTCCTTGCTTGTTTGGAGAACCGTAACCGATAACTGTCTTAACTTCAATCAAAGATGGCTTGCCAGAAGCCTTCGCTTCATTGATAGCCGCATCAATCGCTGCAAGGTCTGTTCCATCTTCCACCAAAGCAGTGTGCCATCCGTAAGCTTCATAGCGGGCACGAACATCTTCTGTAAAGGAATCCTTAGTTTCCCCATCCAAGTTGATATCATTTGAATCGTAGAGGACAACCAGCTTGTCCAGCTTTTGCAGACCAGCGTAAGAAGCCGCCTCAGCTGAAACTCCCTCCATCAAATCGCCATCACCACAGATTACGTAAGTGTAATGGTCGAAAATCGGATAGCCTTCACGGTTGTACTTAGCAGCCAAGAAACGCTCTGCTTGAGCAAATCCAGTCGCTGTAGAAATCCCTTGTCCCAATGGTCCAGTCGTCGCATCAACTCCAGCTGTATGACCAAACTCTGGGTGACCTGGTGTCTTAGAGCCCCATTGGCGGAAGTTCTTGATTTCCTCCATGCTGACATCTTTAAAGCCAGACAGATGGAGCAAGGCATAAAGCAGCATAGAGCCGTGTCCTGCAGATAGAACGAAGCGATCGCGGTTAATCCAATTTGGCTCTTCTGGATTGATACGCAGCTGTTTGGTAAATAGGTCGTAAGCCATCGGCGCAGCGCCCATCACGACACCAGGGTGACCTGACTTAGACTTTTCAATCGCGTCAATTCCTAAAAAGCGAATGGCATTAACAGATAATTGTGACATTGAGTTCTCCTTATAAAAAATTTAGCGGGCTGCTACAACCAGCAGACATTCCTACGCTCATTTTTCTTATTTCCATTATATGAAATTTTTGCCTTTCCTGCAATAATGGAAAGGCTATTCTTTCCTTCAGTAAAAGAATCCCACAAGCAAGCCACTCATAGAATTCCAGTTATATATATTTCCCTGTAAAATCGGCTACTTATTGAATAGTAATACCGTATTTTTCATGATTTTCTTCATACCAATTAATCAGAGCAATAGCCGTTTGATAAGTAATATTCTTAATCTTGCTGCTACCTTTGACCAGTGTCAAGATGCTCATTTTGCTGATGTTGGCATCTGTCGCCACACGATAGCTGGTCAAAACTCCATCGATTAGTAATTGAATAACAGCTTCTACCTTTTTATAATCAGACATTGTAGTAATATCCAATTTCTCCATTTTGCATTCCTTCCATAACATTTATCTTTTCCTAACCATTATACACTTTTCTATGGTATTTACATATATAAATGCTTGGAGCGTTAGAAAAGAGGAAATTGGCTGATTATTTCTGGCTAGTTTAGCTAGATTTTGAGAAGGTTGACAAGCGACGAAAGTGAGCATTAGTCCATATAGGATAGCAGGTAGCCGTAGCCTTCCTCTTCCATTTGCTCTTTCGGGATAAATCGCAGAGCTGCT
The DNA here is from genome assembly GCF_000222765.1 of Streptococcus cristatus ATCC 51100. Lineage (GTDB taxonomy): Bacteria > Bacillota > Bacilli > Lactobacillales > Streptococcaceae > Streptococcus > Streptococcus cristatus. The sequence continues at coordinate 53,485 of NZ_AFUE01000007.1, forward strand.
GAATTGATGCAGTAGCGCAGACCGCCTAATTCCTGCGGACCGTCGGTAAAGACGTGACCCAAATGGGCATTTCCTGAGCGACTCCGCACTTCAATTCGCTCCATGCCATGACTCAAATCTTGATAATACTTGATAAGCTCGCGAGCGATAGGACGAGCAAAGCTAGGCCAGCCACAACCAGATTCAAACTTGTCAGCCGCAAAAAAGAGTGGTTCGCCAGTTGTCACATCAACATAAATCCCTGCCTCAAAAGTCGCGTTGTAAGCATTATGGAAAGGGCGCTCCGTTGCGCTCTGCTGGGTCACCTGATACTGCTCCTCACTTAGCACTGCTTTGAGTTTCTGCTGGCTAGGCTTAGGATAATGGCCCGCATCTACCAAGGGCTGCTCAGCATCCTTGACATTGATATGGCAATAACCCGTCGGATTTTTCTTGAGATAATCCTGATGATAATCCTCGGCCAAGATATAATGGCGCAAGGGCTTTAGCTCTACAGCCAACTTTTGTCCTAATTGCTCCTCCTGCTCAGCAAAAACCTGCTCGATAGTGGCGCGATCTTCCTCACGGACATAGTAAACACCTGTCCGATACTGACGTCCAATATCATTACCCTGTTTGTTGATAGATAGGGGGTCAATGACTCGGAAATAGTAGAGCAAAATTTCCCGCAGGCTGATTTTTTCTTCGTCATAAATCAAGTGCACCGTCTCCGCATGGTCGGTCTGGTGAATGAGCTGATAGTTGGTGGACTCTACTTGTCCATTGGCATAGCCTACTGTCGTCTTCTCAACCCCTTCAATCCGAGAAAAATATTCTTCCAAGCCCCAGAAACAACCGCCCGCTAGATAAATTTCTGCCATAAACATCCCTCCAATCTTTTCCTCTATTTTCTCATAAAAAGAGAAACTTTTATAGGATTTTGATTGGGACTTTCTTAAAAATCATATCAAATACTGCGCCTCTATGGATTAGCCAAATTTAATAGTTTCAAGAAAATATAAAAAGACAGGAAATTTCCCATCTTTAATTAAAGGTTTAATTCCTTGTATTCGGTTCGGTAACCAACTTGCACAATCCGATCATCTTGGACTAGCAGCGGTCGCTTAATCAGCATGCCGTCGGTCGCCAAAAGTGCGGCTGCCTCCTCAGCAGAAAACTGAGGGACCTTATCCTTGAGCCCCAATTCTCGGTACTTGATACCACTGGTATTAAAGAAAGACTTAATCTCCAAATCAGAATTGGTCATCCATTGCAGAAGTTGCTCCTGACTAGGCGTTTCTTTGACAATATCCACCGCTTCAAAGTCCACTCCTAATTGATTGAGCTCAGCCTTGGCCTTGCGGCAGGTAGAGCATTTTGGGTATTCGATAAATTCTAACATACTTACCTCAATTCTTATTAATCTCTAGACTTTGTGGTCTAAAATTCCAAAATAGCTTGAAATTTCTATGCTTACTGTTAAAGAAAGCAAATGCTTCCTCTACAAGACATCACCCTCATCCAATATTTTCTTGAAGTGTTGCGAATACTTTGTCGGATAAAACTCGGTGAAAGTATATGCTGCAATCTCTTGAATATAAAAAGGATCTTCTGAAATAATCTTTTGAACAGTTTCTTTACTATCTGTATTCACTAAAATAATCCCACCAGTCCGAGGATTCTTCCGTCCTGATGCGATAAAATGGCCAGATGCATAATATTTATCTAAAAAAGAAATATGCTCTGGTAAATATTTTTCAACTTCTACTAGGTCTTTTTTATAAGTTAAATCAATAATAAACATAATAACTCCTATGATATTTTACTTATGATATTTAGCATATAAATCACTTTTATGTAAGCCGTATTTTTTTGTTATTTTTTAATCAAACGCACGCGCACAATATTATCGCTATTCTCAAATTTATCAACCAGCTCCTGAATCTTACCTTCGTCCGACTCATCCAGATCCAGCAAAGTATAGGCGTAATCACCTTTAGAACGGTTGATGATATTGTCAATATTGATATTCAAATCACTGACCGCTGTTGAAATCCGAGCGACAATATTTGGTACATTTTTGTTAATCAGGGTAATCCGATAAGGCGCTGAGAGAGCCTGACGGACATTAGGGAAATTCACTGAATTGATAATCTCTCCTGTTTCCATGAAACGGCGGATTGTTTTTCCAGCCATAATGGCACAATTGAGCTCAGCTTCCTCTGTCGATCCGCCCAGATGCGGAAAGACTGTAATCTGCGGATGAAGGAGCAGCTCTTCTACACCGAAGTCTGTGATATATCGTTTGACAACACCAGCTTCCAAGGCCTCAAAGAGGGCTGCATTATCCACCAACTCACCCCGAGCGAAATTGATAATTGTGGTACCTTTTTGCATGGCTTCAAAAGCCGCTTGATTAAAGGTCGCACGAGTATCCTCAGTTAGAGGTACATGAATAGTGATGTAGTCGCTTTTTTCAAAAATTTCCTTGATGTCTGCTACCCGTTTGACATGACTAGAGATATTCCAAGCCGTCTCAATGGATACATAAGGATCATAGCCTAGGACATTCATTCCCAGACGGTAGGCATCATTGGCAATACGTCCACCAATAGCTCCCAGACCGATGACACCCAAGGTTTTATTGGCAATTTCTGTACCCGCAAACTGCTTCTTACCAGCTTCCACTTGCTTGGGAACATCATCTCCAGAAAGGCCATTAGCCCAGCTATTAGCTGCGATATAGTCACGTGCAGATAGGAGAATGGAAGCCAAGACAGCTTCTTTCACCGCATTGGCATTAGCTCCTGGAGTGTTAAAGACTACAATTCCCTGAGCTGTTGCCTGGTCAACAGGAATATTATTGGTTCCTGCACCTGCCCGCGCAATGGCTTTGAGCTTGCTTGGAAATTCCTGTCCATGCAGGTTTTGACTGCGCAGGATATAAGCATCTGGATTGTCCGACTTATCTCCGTCAATCTGAAAAGCATTGCCCAGCTCCTTAAGGCCGATTTGATTGATATTATTAAAGGTTTTGACACTAAAGACCATAGTTTCCCTCTCTTAAGAATTTTCTTCTTCAAATTTCTGCATAAAGGCAATCAAGTCCTTGACACCTTGGAGCGGAAAGGCATTGTAGAGACTAGCTCTCATGCCGCCTACGCTGCGGTGTCCCTTGATATTCTTGAATCCCGCTGCTGCAGCCTCTTTGTTAAATTTAGCATCCAGCTCTGGGCTAGGAGACACAAAGGGAATATTGGCTACTGAGCGCTGCTCCTTGTAACGGACTGGACTGCGATAAAAGTCCGACTGCTCAATGAAGTCGTACAAAAGGCCAGATTTTTCACGATTGCGCTTTTCCATTTCTGCTACGCCACCCAGCTCCTTGACCCACTCAAAGACCAGTTTGGCCATATAGATGGCGAAAGTTGGTGGTGTATTGTAGAGAGAGTCATTGTCCGCCTGAATGCGGTAGTCCAGCATACTAGACAGAACTGGCTCGTCATTGAGCAAATCCTCACGAATGATGACCACTGTCACGCCGGCTGGTCCGATATTCTTCTGAGCTCCAGCATAAATCAAACCAAAATCCTCTACCCGATACTGAGCAGCAAGGATATTAGAAGACATATCCGCCACAATGGGCACGCCATTGGTCGCTGGCAGGTCGTAGATGGCCGTTCCTTCGATAGTATTATTGGTTGTCAGATGCACATAGGCCGCCTGCGGATCAATCTCTTTTTCATCAAAAAAAGGAATTTCTGTGTAATTTAAATCCTCTGACGAAGCCAAAAGAATAGGCTCAAAAGGCACGGTCTTAGCCAGCTTGACTGCTTCTGTGTAGGCCTTCTTGCCCCAAGATCCGGCTACTAGGTAATAGGCCTTGCCGCCCTTGGCGAGATTGAGAGGAAGCATAGAAAACTGGGTAGATGCCCCGCCCTGCAGAAAGAGGACGCGGTAATTGTCTGGGATATCCATGAGCTCACGCAGCAAGCTCTCAGCTTCTTTGATAATATCGTCGAATTCTTTGGATCGGTGGGATAGCTCCATCACGCTCATGCCGCTTTGGGCATAGTCTAAAAACTCAGCCTGAGCTTTTTTCAAGACTTCCTTGGGCAATACTGCCGGTCCAGCAGAAAAATTGTAAATGGTCATATCCTACCTCCAAAAATGTATTTTGTCTATCATATCACAATGTTCAGAAAATTTCTATAATTCTTTCAAAGATATTTTTCTTTTGGGGAAATTCCCGAACAAAAGGAGGATTTTGAACAAAAAAACTAGCCCGATAGGACTAGTTTCTGCCTTCATCATGATAAAGGGCATAGAGCTGACTCTTATTGCGCCCGTATTTTTTGGCTACTTCTTTGATGGCCTGATTTTTCTTGCTACCGGATTGGACCAAGCTGTCAATTTCAGCCAAAAGATCCGCATCCGCTTTGTCTTCCTTCTCCAAGCTTGCACCAGCCACAATCAGGAGGCACTCGCCCTTGAGTGCAGTCTCCGCCAGATAGTCTATCAACTCAGAAATCCTTCCTCGTTGGTATTCTTCATAGATTTTGGTTAATTCCCGAACCAAGACCACCGAGCGGTCGCCGTAAACTTCTAGCATATTTTCCAGCGTAGCCTTGACCCTGTGGGGAGACTCGTAAAAGATCTGTGTCTCTGGATAAGTCTTTTTACTCTCGAAAAATTCCTTCTGCTGCCCAGACTTACGAGGCAAGAAACCATAAAAAATATGAGGCTGAGGCACTAAACCACTGGCAATCAGAGCGGAAATCCCGGCGCTAGGCCCCGGAACCGTCACCACAGCAATGTCCTCAGCAATAGCCGCCTTGACCAAATCATGACCCGGATCCGAAATACTAGGCAAGCCTGCATCGGAAACCTGGGCTAGATTTTGACCTGACTTGAGCAAGTCCAGCAAGACCGGTATCTTTTCCTGAGCATTGTGCTCATGAAAGCTGATCTGCCGCGTCTCAATCCCAAAGTGTTTGAGCAGAAGGCCCGTATTTCTAGTATCTTCAGCCGCAATGACATCCACTTCCTTGAGGGTATTGACCATGCGAATGCTCATGTCATCCATATTTCCAATGGGCGTCGCCACCAAATACAGCTTACCGTAAGGCGACTGTCCCTTAAAACTCTTTTGAATCTGCATTTCTACTCCCTGAATAACAACTCGTCGCAGAACATGCACTCCGCATCGTTTTCTCGGCGTTGACCATAAAAATCTGTACACACATGAAAACCATCGTAGTACAGTTTGCGGAGATTGTCCCGATTTTTATTGATTTTAACCGGTGCTGCTTGCTCTACCTCACCTAGTCGCTCTCTCAGCTTGTCATTTTCTAGCTGGAGGACGATATTTTCCTCTACGACACTCTTGAGATTTTTCTTGATGGCCTCTACCTCGGCAAGGGTCACTAAAAGCGTCTGAGAAAAATCATCCAAGGCATCAAATAGTTCTTTTTTATTCATTATCTGCTCCTATCTTGCTTGGGCACTGGCTTTTAAAATCATGTATTCCAGAGCATTTTGAAAAGACACATTGGCTCGCCACATCTTCTTTGCTTCTAAGAGATCTTCCAGTTTCTTGCGACCTGCCTCGCTTCCAAGTTCCTTGGCCAGCAAGACTTCCAAGACTTTAAGGGCCTGCTCCTGTTTATCCTTGTCCTCAGCCAGTTTAGCCAGCTTGGCCACTTGGAGATAAGCCTGATTCTCATTGGTCAGGGCAGCTTTGACAAATCGCTGACTCTCACTGACCAGCTCAAAGAAAGACCTGTTGGAAGCCAGCTGATCGGCTTCTTCCTGGGTCTGGCTATATGCAGCCAGCAACTCAGCCTGACTTTTGATCAAGCCAGACTCTTCCAGCTGGTACTGGAGAGTGGCCTGATTCTTCCGAAAGTGGAAAATCTGCGTTCGGCTCTTGATAGTAGGCAAAATCAGATGCTCATCGGCCGTCAAAAGAAAAATATAAATCTCACTTTGGGGCTCTTCGATGACTTTGAGGAGGGAATTAGCGGCATTGACGTGCATCTTATCTGCATCACAGATGATAAAGACCTGTCTGTTGCCCTCCATACCGCTCTGGGAGAAATTTCTCACTAACTCACGAATGCGCTCCGTTTTGATAATGCCATTCACCGGCCGCACAACCGTCACATCCGAGAAATCCTCACTCTCAATCAAGCGACAGGACCGGCAAGTACCGCAGGGCCAAACTCCCTGACGATTCTCACAAAAGAGACTCTGGGACAAGGTCAAAGCCATGGCAAAACTGGAAAAATTCCCCGAAAATAAATAAGCATGATTGAGCCGCCCTGATTCTAAGATTTGCTGAAAAGTTTCTGTAAGCTGAGGCTGGGCCTGACGTAATTCTTCTACTGTCATTTTTCTTTGATAAAACGTTCTTTAATAACTGCCAAACTGTCGGCCACGACTTGCTCCAGTGGCTGACTAGCATCTATCTTGACGACACGTCCTGGTTCCTTTTCTAAAATAGCCAGATAGCCTTGACGCACGCGCTCATGCAGGTCGAGGCCTTCTAGATCCAAACGATTGACTTCGCGCTCCTTATTTCGAGCAATGCGAGCCAGACCTTCCTTGACATCAATATCGAAATAGAGGGTCAAATCTGGCTTGAGTCCATCAGTCGCAAACTGATTGAGCCATTCCACATCGTCAACCGCCAAGCCCCGTCCGTAGCCTTGGTAGGCCACCGAGCTATCAATAAAACGATCTTGCAAGACCCATGTCCCTTGCTCCAAAGCAGGCAGAACCTTCTCCGCCAGATGCTGACGTCGGCTAGCAATATAAAGCAGCAGCTCGGCCTTAGCATCCATGGCTGTGTGCCCCTTATCCAAAATCACCTCGCGGATTTTTTCAGAAATAGCGACACCGCCAGGCTCTCTCGTCGTCAGCAACTCATAGCCCATCTCTTTCAGCTGAGGCAGCAAAGCCTCTAAAACACTGGTCTTCCCAGCACCTTCTGGTCCTTCTAGCGATATAAAAACACCTTTTTTCATTGTTTTCCTTTTACATTCATTCTGCCAATGGATACAGAAATTCCTATTTTAGTCTATGCTTTATTGTACCAAAAATTATCCCAAAAGCCCATAGAAGAATTTCTCGAAAACTATTTCATATTATTTTCAAAAATGAAAACTTTTGATAAAATAGAGTCAGAAAATTCTTAGGAGAGTCTGATGTTTAAATTTAAAAATATACTAGCCATCATTCTGGGGGCTGGAATTTTTTCTTTTGGGATTCATTATTTAGTAATTCCTTTTCACTTATATGAGGGCGGAGCAACGGGGATCACCTTGATTGTCTACTACCTCTTCAGGATCCCTGTATCAACCACCAATTTGGTCATCAATATTCCACTCTTTATTCTCGCTTGGAAATTACTGGGAAATCGCACCCTTTACCTTAGTATTTTAGGGACTTTTTCTGTATCAGCTTGGCTCAAAGTATTCGAGATGCTGCCTGCTTCCAAACACTTGCAAGACTATTTCTTTTCTTCCTTGGATGGCGACGTCTTACTGGCCTGCCTTGGAACGGGAATTATCCTTGGAGTTGGCCTAGGCATCATTTTCAATGCCGGAGGAACGACTGGTGGTACCGATATCGTAGCTCGTATCTTCAATAAATATACCAGCATCTCCATGGGCCGCCTCATGCTGACAGTGGACTTCATCGTGATCTCTCTGGTTCTTTTAGTCTTTAAAGATCTACGCATGGTTTCTTATACACTCATGTTTGTCTTTATCACCTCTCGTGTTATTGACTTGATTGCTGAGGGTGGCTTCGCGGGCAAAGGCTTCCTAATTGTCACCAGCAAACCAATAGAACTAGCTGAAGCCATCAATGAAAAACTTGGAAGAGGCGTTACCTATCTGCAAGGACAGGGCTTCTATAGCAAGCAAGATTTGCAAATCGTTTATTGCGTTGTCTCTCGTAACGAAATGCAGCAAATGAAGAAACTCATCAATGATATCGATCCATTTGCCTTTACAACCATTACAGAGGCCCATGAAATCTTAGGAGAAGGTTTTACCTTAGACTCTAACAAACAGCCTATCGTCAAATAAATTTATCCTAAACGAAAAGACTTCAGAATGAACAATCATTCTGAAGTCTTTTTTATTCTAAGTTATTCAATAATTGAATGAGAGTTTCAGCTGAGCGCTTCCCTGCTTCTATGATAAATTCATCAAAAGTGATATTGGCATCATGGCTGGCTGTATCGCTCATCGCACGAATGACCATAAAAGGCAATCCAAGAGAATGAGCGGCTTGGGCAATGGCTGCTCCCTCCATTTCGACTGCCAAAACATCAGGAAAATGTTGTTTAATTTGGTCAATCTTGTCCTGCCCAGCGATAAAGCTATCTCCCGTCGCAATCAAGCCGACTTGGCTCACCTGCTGGTTCTTTTCCAGCACTGCTTTCATCTCCTCAACCAAGTAGCGACTGGCTTCATAGTAGAGAGGTTGCCGTGCCATTTGACCGTAGTCATAGCCAAAAGCTGTCACATCCACATCATGGTAGACCAAACGATCTGCCACCACTACATCTCCGATTTCCAAGCCCGAAGCTACTGCTCCAGCGGAACCCGTATTGATGACCGCCGTCACCTCAAAGTCATTGGCTAAAACAGCTACACTCATGGCTGACATGACTTTGCCAATTCCACTTTCCACCAGGACAACCTCATGATGGCCAATCCGACCAGTATAATAAACATGCCCTAGGCGCTGGTGTTTTTCAGCCATTTCCAGATGCTCCACCAGCAGTTTCAACTCCTCAGGCATAGCTGCGATAATTCCGATTTTCATGATTCATTCTTTCCTTTTTACATTAAAAAGAGGGAGAGGAAGCAGAGTTTCATTTTCTCGTTTCCGTCACTCCCCTTCTTTATCATAGCCAAATAATAGCCGCAATTAATCCAATCAAAAGAAGCACAATCCAGAACAGGATTTTGTTTAACTTAGCCTGAAAAATACTTCGTTTTTGATTTTCGATTCGACGACTTTTGATAACTGTCGGTTCAACTTCAATCTGCAGAGTATCCTGATTGACAGCTCGCCGTGGAGCAGCATAGCCAAAAGTTCCTTTTCTAGCAATAGAAATGACCTTAGTTTCTTCATCGTCCATCAGCAAGGGACCATCAATATGTTCTCCACGATTAGCCCGCTCAATGATTTCATCTGTTAATAAAGCTTTTCCCATTGATCTACATTCCTATTTATTCAGATTTTTTTGTTGCCAGTACTGAAGAGCCATGATGGTCTTGGCATCGCAGATGTCACCGTTTTGCAGCAACTGCTCCGCCTCTTCCAGACTAACTTCAAAAAGTTCCAATGTTTCATCCTCGTCTTGGGGACGAGGGTTTTCGACCTTTGTTAAATGGCTGGCGCTGTAGAGCTTGATTTTTTCATTGCAAAAACCGATGGCAGAGTAGAAATCATAGACCAACTCCAGCTGTCCTGTGTAGCCTGTCTCTTCTTCTAATTCTCGGAGGGCCGCTGCTTGGGGATCAGCATTCTCTCCTAGCTCCAGCTTGCCAGCTGGGATCTCGTAAGAAGTCGCTTCAATTGCCTTGCGGTACTGCTTGACTAAAATCATCTTATTTTCCGGAGTGATAGCAATCACGGCTACCGCGCCATTATGAAAAATCAAATCCCGTTGGGCTTGGCCTTTGCCCTCTGGCAGCTCTACCTGGTCCTGAACCACTTTAAAAATCGGTCCTTGATAAATCTCCGTCCGTTGGACGGTCTTTTCTTCAAATTCCATGACTAAACCTACTTATTTTGAGGATGATGAGGAAGCCGCTTAGCGTAATCTTCCTTGTTAATCTGACGGCCACGTCCCAGAGCGATAGCATCTGCTGGCACATCCTTCGTAATCGTAGAACCCGCACCGACCAGTGAATTGTCACCCAGCTCAACTGGAGCAATAATGGTCGAGTTGGAACCAACAAAGACATTATCGCCAATGATAGTCTTGTACTTCTTCTGACCATCATAATTGACCGTAATTGTTCCCGCACCAAAGTTGACATTAGCGCCAACCTCAGCATTCCCGATGTAGGTTAGATGTCCAGCCTTAGTATTTTCACCGATAGAAGAACCCTTAACTTCTACAAAGTTGCCGACATGGACATCCTTAGCCAGACTAGAACCTGGACGAATGTGAGCGTAAGGCCCGACCGTCACACCATCTGCCAAGCTAGACTCTTCAATCATGGAGCTGGTAATGACAGCTCGCTCTCCAATTTCTGAATCTACAATATAAGTCCCATTGGTCAGGATCGTCTCTGCCCCAATCTTGGTTTGACCTTTCAGAGTCACATTGGCTTCAATTTGCACTTCAGGTGCGATTTCTACATCTACATCAATATAGGTCGCATCTGGATTGACAAAGCTGACACCGTTAATCATGTGCTGCTGGTTAATTCGGCGACGCATAATGCTTTCAGCTGTCGCCAAAGCCACGCGGTCATTGACACCGAGGCTTTCATCAAAGTCTTTCAGCGTATAAGCACCAACTTTTTCACCATTCTCGCGGAAAATGCCAATCACATCTGTGATATAGTATTCGCCTTGAGCATTGTTGGTATTGATATTTTTGAGGGCCTCAAAGAGACGGGCATTATCAAAGACATAAGTACCCGTATTGATTTCCTTGATTTGCTGCTCAAAATCTGAAGCATCTTTTTGCTCAACGATTTTGATCACTTCTCCGTGCTGGTTGCGCACGATCCGGCCATAACCAAATGGATTGTCCGCTTCTGCTGTCAGGATTGTCGCAACATTCTTGTGATTGATATGAAAATCAATCAAATTTTTCAAGCTTTCTCCCGTAATCAGGGGAGTGTCGCCAGCAATGACCAAGGTTTGACCAGTTAGATTTTCCAAAACAGGCTCGGCCATCATAACCGCGTGACCAGTTCCCAGCTGCTCGGTCTGACGGACAAACTCTGTCTGACCAGCCAAGACTTGCTCGACCAGCTCCGCCTTGTGCCCGATAACAGTAACAGTCTTCTCAGGCTCAATCGCACTAACACTGCGGAAAACGTGCTCTAGCATGGAAATTCCTGCTACCTTGTGCAATACCTTTGGTAAATCTGATTTCATGCGGGTACCCTTACCCGCAGCCAAAATAACGGCATAATTTGTCATAAATGAACTCTTTTCTCTAAGATATTACCCTTATTATACCACTAAAAGAGAATTTTTTAAAATGCTAATTGCAGAAGCAGGGAATCGCACTTAGAGAAAAAGATTTATGAACCAAATCACTCTGCTCAATTTGCAATCCACTCCATCCAGACCAATTCTTTAAAGTTCTTTTAGCGGAAAACGTTTTTTTCCTTCGTTTATACTAGCTTTTGATAGCAGCGAATGACCAGCAAATTGTTCTCCTTAAACACTATAGGTCTATTGCTTCTATTATCAAAATTTGGTTGGCGATTACACATTTAAAATTGATAAGTAATGAAATATTTGCTATAATGACATAAAATCAAATGTTCACCCCTGCCTTATGAAGTGCAGAAAGCTCTACAAATCTGCTAGGGCAATACCATTTTTATGTGAACCACTTTGGGATGATAGGGTCCAAGGATTGTGAGCTCCACTTTCTAGTTTTCTTGTTTTTATCTGGCTAATTATATATTTAAACTTGTAAGGAGATCTTGGTTATGATATTTACTAAAAATCGCAAGAAGAGAGATGAATACTACCAACAGATTGACAGAATCTATAATAGCGATAGTATCATCATTAGCTCAAAGCTACGTGAAGAGCTCCTAAATAGTGCCAAGGGGCTACAGAAGGGGGACCAAATTAGTTATTTAGCATTTAAGTTGTACCCTTTTGTATGTGACGAGGTGCTCAAGAATAAGTCCGATGAATTGATCGCATTCAAAAAATACCTTGAAAAAACAAGATGGAAATATTATTGGGGAAGTGTGCGACGATAAAAACTCATAGAATCTCCCAGTGGAACTGTTAGTCTGATGACTTACCGTTCACACTAATTGAGGTTCTATGAGTTTTTTTCTTGTACGATATTTACAATTTAGCCATAAAAAAGAGAAGACCAAGTTGATCTTCTCCATATTATGACTTCTCTTCAATCCACTACAATTCAAAATTAGCCCCATAGTAGAAAGAACTGGATCAAAAATCAATCATTCTTGGTCTTATTCCCATCCTCTTCCTGTTTAATGCTCTGTGATGTATTTATAAACTTCTTGGCCTGCTACTGCTCCGTCTCCAACGGCTGTGGTGATTTGGCGTAGGTCTTTCTGACGAACATCACCAATAGCATAAATGCCGTCAATAGCTGTTTTCATATGTTGATCCGTCACAATCCAGCCATCTTCATTGCAAATACCCAGATCTTTGACAAAGTCGCTAACAGGATCTAGGCCGACATAAACAAAGACGCCACCAAAGTCTGACTCGCTGCTCTGTCCTGTTTTGACATTTCCAAAAACCACACTGGTTACCCTGCGGTCGTCTCCTTTGATTTCTTTTACGACAGAATCCCAGATAAAGCTGATTTTTTCATTGGCAAAGGCTCGCTCCTGCAAGAGCTGCTGCGCCCGCAGTTGGTCACGACGGTGAACAATGGTCACAGACTTTGCAAAGCGCGTGAGAAAAATCGCTTCCTCAACGGCAGAATCGCCGCCTCCGACCACTAAGAGATCCTCATCACGGAAAAAGGCACCATCGCAGACCGCACAGTAGGAAACGCCGCGGCTATTGTATTCTTCCTCGCCAGGAACTCCTAGATGACGATGGTTGGCACCAGGAGCCAAAATCACTGTCTTGGTCTCAAATACTTCATCCTCAGTAATGATTTTCTTATAGTCGCCATGGTCTTCAATTTTTTCAACTTGACCAAACAAATGCTCTACGCCTAGATTTTCTAGGGGCTCAAACATCTTTTCAGCCAGCTCTGGTCCGCTGATACGAGCATAACCGGGATAATTTTCAATCTCCGCAGTATTATTCATCTGGCCGCCGTAAATACCGCGTTCCAGCAGGGCCACTTTTAGATTACTTCTAGCAGCATAGAGGGCTGCTGTCATTCCCGCAGGACCAGCTCCAATAATCATTGTATCGTACATCATCTTTTTCCTTTCTCTTTGTTGTAACTACTGTTATTCTAACAAACTAGCGTATCTTTTACAAGTATTTAGGCTTTAAGAACAACCAGTAAACCAAAAATCGTAAAAGACAAAATTGGAATCGTCATAATTGTAATCAAAAGAAGATCGTAAATTTGGCTTTGGCCTACCGCAAGCGTCCGATCCTTGCGGCCAAGTCTCTGCAATAGAAACCAGAAGCCATCGACAAGTCCTACCAGAATCGTCGTATAGATGAGACTTTGGATATAGAGAGAAAAAATCTTAATTAACATGTCAGCTCCTCAATAATCAGTTGCCTTAAAAAGGTTTTAGTCGAAAACAAACCCAGCTGGTCTAGCCAACTGAGCTTTCACTTTTTCTATTATATCAAATATAAGTCCGTTTGTAACTAGCAAAGAATTCTTTGGTTCTCGCTTCCTTGGGATAATTGATAATCTCCTCTGGACTGCCTGACTCGATAATATGCCCCTTATCCAAGAAAAGCACCCGATCTGCTACCTGAGAAACAAAAGAGATATCGTGGCTGACCAGAATCATGGTTTGTCCTGCTTTAGCAGCGTCAGCAATGGATTTCTCTACCTCACCGACTAGCTCTGGGTCAAGGGCTGAGGTCGGCTCATCCAGCAAGAGAACATCTGGCTTCATGGCCAAGGCCCGCGCTAAAGCCACTCGCTGTTTTTGACCGCCTGATAAATGCTTGGGATAATGATTCTCACGGTCAGACAGGCCAACCTTTGCCAACTCTTCCTTGGCAATTTTAGTCGCTTCTTGATCAGATAAGTTTTTAACTACCAGCAGACCTTCCTTGACATTTTCCAGAGCCGTCCGACGGGAAAATAAATTGAACTGTTGGAAAACCATGGCCAATTTTCGACGCAGAGTCAAAATTTTATCTGGTGAAATAGTTGAAAAATCCACTTTAAAGTTATCAATTTCAATCCTTCCGCTGTCTGGCTGTTCCAGATAGTTAAGGCTACGCAGGAAGGTTGATTTACCAGCACCTGAAGAGCCTATTAGAGCAATGACTTCGCCTTTTTGAATTTCCAAACTCAGATTATCCAAGACCTTTTGTCCAGAAAATTCCTTACTTAACTGGGAAATTTTAATCATCAAATCCTACCTCCTTGCGCTTGCTCCATTTTGTCCAGATTGGCTGGCGCCTTGATATCCATAGCCTTTTCAATCGCACGACCGATTTGCTCAATCACGATATTGACAATCCAGTAAATAATCGAAACGGAAATGAAGCGCTCAAAATAACGATAATCCGAACCACCGATAGCCTGAGCCTTGGCAAAGACTTCTACGACACCCGCACTAAAGGCCAGAGAAGTTCCCTTGGTCAAGCCGATGAGGGAGTTAATCAGAGTCGGTGTTGCCACAACTGCTGCATTAGGAATGATGACCCGCAGATAGACTTGGCGATTAGTCATTCCCAGACTGCGAGCTGCTTCAATCTCACCCGGATCCACCGAAAGAATCGCTGCCCGAATCGTCTCGCTGGCATAGGCCGCTTCATTAAAGGCAAAGGCGATAATAGCAAAGACTGAGGCAGGAATGGCATTGATATTAAAGGCCGTCCCATATTTTTGATTGATAGCTTTCAGCAGGAGCGGAATCCCAAAATAAGTCAACATGAGCTGAACTAAAAGAGGCGTCCCACGGAGGAAGCTCACAAAGAGAGACTGAATAGGATACAGAATTCTCGTGCGGTTAATCTTGACCACTGCAAAAATCATGGCCAAGATGATGCCAAAAAATGCCCCACCCAGCGTCAACAAAAGTGTGACAGGCAAGGTTTTCAGGATCGCTGGAATGGCATCAAAAACAGCCCGTAGACTAAACAGTTTACCGTCTGGAAGGAGCTTCAAGAGCTCTTCATACCAGTTTGCAGCTAGGATATAAGTTGTAAACATTTCAATTACTTCTCTTTCTCGATAATGCATTATTCTATCATAATTTGGCCCAGATGAAAACTATTTGGCATCAAGAATAGGTAATCTTTAAACCTTTAATAGATAGATGGGAAATAACAATAAAATAGACCAGTAATCCTAGTCTATCATAGTTTCACTGGTCTTTAAAATATAATTTTTCTATATCGTCCATAGAAAGAATTTATAGCTAAAAAGTCTGGCGCTTAGCCTTGCGTTCTGCCCGACCACGTGCGCGGTTCTCAGCTCGCTTGGTCTTACGGCGCTTTTCATTAACTGCCCATTGGATTTTCTTCTTATAGCCTGGTTTGATTTTTTTCTTTTTCTTCTTGACCAGACCAATCATTTCTGTGTCCAGCTTCTCCTTGGTCTTCTCCCGATTAGCGCGGCGATCCCGGTCGTAGGTATCTTGAAATTCGCCATTTTTGATCATCTTAGGAGTAAACTTGATGCCCAGCTTTTCCAACTCACGAATATCAGAATCGTCACTCGGCTGATAGAGGGTAATGGCTGTGCCGGGAAGACCATTTCGTCCAGTCCGACCAACGCGATGGACAAAGAAAGATAAATCCTGCGGAATGGCATCATTGATGACATGGCTAACGCCCTCGATGTCAATCCCCCGAGCCGCCAAGTCCGTCGCTACGATGTATTCAAAATCCAGATTCTTGACCTGATTCATGATACGCTTGCGCTCCCGCGGCGGGATGTCACCGTGAATCTTAGCTACTTTTAGCCCTTGCGCAGTCAGATAGACCTGCAATTCATCCGCCCGAGTCTTAGTATTGACGAAAATCATAGCCAGATAAGGCTGGAGGATCTGACTAATCTCATAAATCTGGGCATTCTTATCCCGCCCCTTGGTTGACAGGAGCCAATTATCAATAGTATCCGCAATCACTGTCTTGGTCTTAATCTGCTCCATGACTGGATTGGACAGGTATTTTTTCAAGAAAGGTTGGAGCTTCTGCGGAATGGTAGCCGAGAAGACTAAAAACTGCAGGTCTTTAGGCAAGCGAGCCGCAATCCGGTCTACCGTCTCCAAAAATCCCATATCAAGCGTCATATCAGCCTCGTCCACGACAAAGGTATGAGCCTTATGGATAGCCAAATCACCTGACTCGACCAAGTCATAAATCCGCCCCGGTGTTCCAATGACGATATGGGGCTGGCTGGACTCTAGTTTGCCAATTTGGCGAGCCTTGTCAGTCCCGCCGACATAGTTGGCCACTCGAATCTCTTGCTCTGAAAAGCTAGCTAGCTGACGGGCAGCCTGATAGATCTGAGTTGCTAATTCTCGGCTGGGTGCTGTAATCACTGCTTGGACACTATCAGCCTCTTCGTCCAGCTCTTGGAAGATGGGCAGCAAGAAGGTATGCGTCTTGCCTGATCCTGTCTTAGATTCACCGACCAAGTCTCGGCCAGATAACACAACCGGAATCAGCTTTTCTTGAACCTCTGTCGCCTCCACAAAGTTCAGGTCCTTGAGGGCTTCCTGAATATAATCTTTAAAGTTAAATTCTGTAAATTTCATTTTTTCCTCTGTTTACTCTTAATCTTATCTAATTATACCAGAAAAATATCTTTTCTGCTCGGCTCAGGACAAGAAAAGGCGGGCTTACACCCACCTTCATATCACAAATATAGAATGGCCAACGTCAGCAAGCTAGCTAAGAGACCTACGCCCCAGAAGAAGAAGTCAACCTTCCATTCGCTCCAAGGCTGACCATGCCCAGAAAAGCCACCCAGTTCAAAGTGGTGATGGACTGGCGTCATACGGAAAATCCGCTTGCCACCCGTCAACTTGAAATAAGTCACCTGCATCATAACAGAAGTCGTTTCAAAGACATAGACGATTCCGATCAGAAGCAAGGTCCACTCTTGGTGCAAGGCAATGGAGAGGGCTGCAAGCATACCACCCAAGGCAAGACTTCCCACGTCCCCCATAAAGATTTTAGCTGGCTTATGGTTAAAGACAAAGAAGCCTAGCAAACCACCAATCATGCTGATAATGACAATAAGAAGGTCAAAGCGCTTCTGCTCCAGAGCAATGACTCCGTAAGCCACCAAGCTGATCGCAACGGAGATACTAGCCAAGCCATCAATTCCATCGGTCAGATTGACAGCGTTGGAGAAACCAACCAGCCAAAAGAGGACGAAGAAGATATAGAGGAAGCCCAGCTGCACTGGAATCGTAAAGACATTGAGAGAGTCGCCTGCCCCGTGCTGATTGTAGAAGAAGTAAAAGATAACTCCCCCTACCAGCTGCAGAGCTAGTTTCTGTTTAGG
Organism: Streptococcus cristatus ATCC 51100; assembly: GCF_000222765.1. Taxonomy (GTDB): domain Bacteria; phylum Bacillota; class Bacilli; order Lactobacillales; family Streptococcaceae; genus Streptococcus; species Streptococcus cristatus. The sequence continues at coordinate 70,853 of NZ_AFUE01000007.1, forward strand.
ATTCAGGCCTTCGTTGATCTTACGGAAGATCTTGAGGAAATCATCAAAAAAGCCAACGATTCCGTAGAGAACCAAGATAAAGAGAATCATAATCAAGCCGTTGGACAGTTGTTGGGAAAGCAAGGCTGTCACAAAACTAGCCAAAACAGAAGCAACCAGAAAGACGGTTCCCCCCATCGTCGGCGTTCCAGCCTTAGCCTGATGCTGCTTGACATCCTCGTGCATTTGCTGGCCTGAAATATGAGCCTTGTGATAAAAACGGATAAAGGCAGGAATCCCAACAAGGGTTAGGATAAAGGTCAGAATTCCTGCAATAATTGCTGTTAACATGCTAGTCTCCCAATGTAACGGTTATTTTTTTCAGTTTTTTCAGGTCTGTATTGACCTTCTCCTTCTGCTTGACAACTTTTGAGCCTTTGCCTTTAAAATTGACTTCCAGCCCTTGCCATTCAGCAAATTGCTCCACATTTTCCTTAGTCCAGCCATACATATCTGGCAAATCTTCAAAGTTATCACTTAAAATCAAAATCTGTTGATTAGCTTTCAGTTCTTGCCCTTCTTTTACAGAAATTTTCTTGATTTCACTGCCTGTTCCTAGGATGACGGGCTGCACTAGATTGCGGCGAAGCTCATCAGCCAAGCCTCCTGGGCTAATTTGATTTTTCAGCTTCAGTTGCTTGGTCAAACCATCGATAGATGGCATTTTGTAGGTTGTTTCTTTTTCAACCAGTTCCAAAGCAGGGCTATCACCAGTCAGATTCAAACTGTCTTTAAGCGCCACAGCTTCTTCCAAGACTGGATTAACAACTTCCTGCCAGAAAAGTGGTGAAAATTTAACTTCAGGCTGCTGAACAGTGACATACATAATGAAATCTGGACTTTCAGCTGGCGTCATGGCTACCACGGAGTAAATGTAATTATTCTCCCCTTCCAAATAGCCCTTATCTGTAGCAATTTGGGCTGTTCCGGATTTTACGGCCACATCTTGCCCAGAAACCTTGATAACTGGTTCTCCGCCGATATTCAGTGTTCCATAATAAGGGACCGTTCCGACCTGAATCATATAGTCCCGAGTCGTTTTCGCTGCTTTTCCTGAAACTGGATGACCAACGATTTCTGGCTGGGATTTACGGGCACTACCTGTTCGTGAATCATAAATAGCAGAGATAAATTTCGGCTCTAACATAACACCATCATTTGAAATAGCCGAAAAGGCACGTAACATCTGCACTTGGGTTACCCCAATCCCTTGTCCAAAGGAACTCATAGCAATAGTTACAGCATTGTCTGTAGGCAAGGCACCATATTCTTCATAGCCCATTCCAAAACGAGTCGGTAAGCCAAATTTGAATTTTGATAGATAGTCTATCCACTTGGCATCTCCCATGTCTTGCTCAATGCGTGTCATCCCAACATTACTAGAGTAAGTAAAACCTTGAGCATAGGTCAGGACTTGTCCTGTTGATAACCCCATGTTTACATCCCAGTCGCGGATGGTAGCATCTGCAATCTTATATTCCGAGTTATCGTATGTTCCAGTTGGATTAAAGGATCCATTATCAATCGCTGAGGCTAGAGTCATAACTTTCATCGTTGATCCAGGCTCATACTGCGTCTGGTAAAGGAAGTTATTCCAAGTTTTCAAATGATCTACATTCAGGCCCTCTTTAGTATCCGCATTATAAGTCGGACGCTGGGTCGTTGCTAGAATCTCGCCTGTCTTGGCACTGACCAAAGTCGCACTGACAAATTTTCCTTTAGCTGTTTCTTGGAAGGCATCCATCCGCGTTTCCAAGTATGTCTGTAGCTGGGCAGAGAGGGTTGTATATACATCTTTTCCGTCTTCTGTCTTAACAGAAACTTCCTCTGAACCTGGGATGATGTTTCCTTTGCTGTCTTTTTCATAGGTAACCAGACCATTCTGACCACCTAAAATACGATCTAGCGACTGCTCCATCCCTGATTTCCCTACAAGAGTTTTGTTACCATCTTTATCCTCTTGCATCTGAGCCTGACCGATAAATTGCGAAGCAAAGATACCATTACTATAGCTACGGTTAGGGCTGGTTGTAAAATCAATCCCCTCTATCTTTTCCTTTTCCATCGCTTGTCGGATAGAGCTCATAGTACTATAAGTGATCCCATTTCCTTGGGAACCAAAAGAAACCTGTTTTAAATCCTTTTGCGCAAGTTGCTGCTTAACATAGTCCTTATCCATTCCTAGATGTTGATTAAGAATCTCAGCAACCTTTTCATACTGGGACTCCTCTACATAGAGGACCTTGCCAGCAGCGGATTTGTATTTTTTATCAATAACAGCATAAATGTTATAAGTCGTTGCATCTTCAGCGATCGGGACACCGTTGCGGTCATAGATAGTTCCTCGCTTGGCAGCGACCACGACTGTCTTTTGGTGCACTTGCTTAGCACCTTTTGACAAATTAACACCGAATTTCTGATCTGTCCCGATAATGGTCGCAAAATTAATCAAGAAAATGAAAAAAAGAAAGACGGCCAAGGCACTCATGCTTTTTCCCACTCTTTTTCGATTGTATTCAGGTGTCTGTCTGTTTTTTAAAGCATATCGCTGAATGTTTTTTAAAAATCTATTACTCATTGGTTGTACTCACTGTCTTACGATTTCCCTTTTGGAGTTTCATATCCTGAGAGCTGGCCAACTGGGACAGCCTTTCATAACGTGTCAATTCATTCACTTCTTGCTTAATATTATCCAATTCAGCCTGCTCTGACTCAATCTGAGCATTAACTTCAGTCAAATCATGGTTGACCTGCAATAGCTTGGTCTGCATAAACACAATACTGACTGCAAGGATAATCGCTGTTAAAATAATGGAGCCATAGAAGGCTTTTTCGACTCGAGAAAATTTCCGAATCCGTTTTTGAATAGGGTGTTGCTTTCTTTCTGCCATGAAACTTACTCATGCACCTTCCTAGCCACGCGCAACTTCGCAGAATGGGCGCGATTATTGGCTTCTAATTCTTCTTTACTTGGTAAAATAGGTTTGCGTGAAACTAACTCCAGCTTGGGCTGCAAATCATCTGGAATGAAAGGCAGTCCCTTGGGAACATCTACGGTTGAGGCTTCTTTAAACAGTTGCTTGGTCAGACGATCCTCCAGCGAATGAAAGGTAATCACTGAAATACGACCACCTACAGCCAACAAATCAATGGCCTGCTGAATGGATTCATCGGCCGCCCCCAACTCATCATTGACCTCAATCCGAATAGCCTGAAAAATCTGCTTAGCTGGATGACCTTTTTTCTTCAGTTCCTTAGCAGGTTTGGCTGATTTGATAATTTCGGCCAGCTCTGTCGTCGTTTCGATGGGTTTGATTTCTCTCGCTTGCTCGATCTTACGGGCAATCTGCTTGGAAAACTTATCTTCACCATATTTGAAAAAAATACGGACTAAATCGTTGTAAGGATATTGATTTACAACTTGGTAAGCTGTCAAGGCAGCTTCTTGATTCATCCGCATATCCAACGGAGCGTCCTGCTTATAAGAAAAACCGCGCTCCCGCTCATCTAGCTGCGGACTAGATACGCCCAAGTCGTAACAAATTCCATCAATCTTCTCGACCCCTACTTCATTCAAACGAGTCTTGAGATTGCGGAAATTATCCTTGATAAAGGTCACCATGCCCCGCTCAATATAGGGAGCCAGACGTTTTTTTGCATTATCAATCGCAGTCTGATCTTGGTCAAAGGCATACAAATGTCCCTTATCTCCCAGCTTACTCAAAAGATACTCGCTGTGACCAGCTCCGCCCAAGGTCGCATCAACATAGATGCCATCTGATCGAACATCAAGCTGGTCAATCGTTTCGTGAAGAAGTACAGTAATGTGATGAAATTCTTTTGTCATATCCTATCTATTATATCACATTCATGTATAAAAAAAATCTAAAAGAATATATCAGCTTTTGATAGGCCACCTTATAGCCTTTGCAAGTCACTTTTAGATTTTTACCACTTAGCTTACCAGCTTCTACCAGTCAGCGAAAAGACCTTGCGGGCATGCCATATTCTGCTATAATCATAACTACCAATGCATTGCGAGTTGGAATTCTTTCACATTCCAAAATTAATTCGTCCCCAAGGAGATTTATTATGAAACTTGCTTTACGAAATAGACTATTTTCCTTTATCAGTCTGTCACGGATCTTTAATATCCTAGGCTCTTCTATCTATAATATCGTTTTTATCGTATTTGCTTCTAGCATGCCCCAACCCAAGTTTGCAGTCGGTATTGCCAACTTTATCGTTCTTGTTCCTACCTTTTTCACGGTCTTTGTCGGTATGCAAGCTGACAAAACCCGTCAAAAGGCTCGCTGGCTTATCCATCTAGGTTATCTGCAAGCCTTCCTCTTCATTCTAGTCGCCCTCCTGACCAAGTCTGCCTCCTACCTCGCCTTTGCTACCGTCTGCTTTCTCAATATTTTTTCTGACATTATCAGCGACTATCGCAGTGGCTTACAGATGCCTATCTTACAGAAAAATATAGAAGAGAAAGATTTGATGGAAGCTTACTCTTTCACTCAACTTCTCACTTTTTTAGGAAATTTTGCTGGGCAAGCCTTGGGCGTCTGGTTACTTAGTATCAGCCAGCAGAATTTCGCTATGGTCGCCCTCATCAACGCCCTCTGCTTCCTACTCTCCTCAAGTACCCTCTATCTGATCCGCCAAAAACTCACCCATGATGCCCCAGCCATTGCAGAGAAAAAACTCCCTTTCAAGACTCAGATGAAAGACCTTTACCAGAATGTCCAAATGATTTTTGAACAAGAAAAAATCGGAAACTTCCTGCTAGTGCTGCTTCAAGTCCTCCTCTTAAACGCATTGGCCGGCTCTATCATGGGACTCTACAACCTCTATTTATTGGATCACCCATTTTGGGGGCTGAATCTGAGCCAGTCTCTGCTAGTCATCGAGTCCTGCACAGTGATTGGGATTATCTCTGCCAGTGCCTTCTCAAATGATTATTTTTCCAAGCTCTCTCTGATGAGACTCGTCGTTTGGTGCTCGCTAGCTCTGCTCCTCCTAGGACTCAGCAATTTACTCCAAGCTCCTGCTCTCTTAGGAATTTTCTTTCTTACCTTTCTCATGTACATCTCTGGAAAAATCAATCCTAAAATCAACAGCATGCTACTGAGTAAACTTCCCGCGGAAGTATTAGCCCAAACCTCCAACTTTCTTACCATGCTCTTTACCTTTTCCATTCCACTGGGAAGCATGCTTTTTACCAGCCTTGGTCTGTGGAATATGGGAAGCGCTTGGTTGGTCTTCTCTCTGCTTAGCGGTGTCTGCCTTCTACTCAGTCTCAAAAATAACTAGAGTTAAAAATCGTCATAATTTAATACAAAAAAGAAGGAAGCCTAGGCTTCCTTCTTTCTTACATATTTTTCAATCTTTCCACCCGATCAGAAATTGGTGGGTGAGTATAAAAGAGCTTTTGCAAGCCACCCTTCTTCTTAGGATCATTGATATAGAGGGCTGCACTGGCGTCATCTACATGGTGCTCCATAGGTTGACTATTGTCTAACTTCAGCAGGGCATTGATCATGCCCTTAGGATTGCGGGTCAGCTCAACACTTGAAGCGTCTGCCAGATACTCACGTTGACGGGAAATAGCCAACTGCACCAATGTTGCAGCAAGCGGCGCCAAGAGAAGAGCCAGCAGAGAGACTATCATCAAAACAATTCCTAAGCCATTGTCATTGTCCCGATTGTTTCTTCGACGGCCACCACCGCCAAACCACATCATGCGCCCAGCCATGCTAGACAGCATCGTGACAGCACTTGTAAGTGCCACTGCAATCGTCGAAATGCGAATATCATAATTGCGAATATGACTGACTTCATGCCCCATTACACCTTCAAGCTCTTCACGATTCATGAGGGCAAGCAAGCCAGTTGTGGCAGCCACTGCCGCATTCTCAGGCTTTGAGCCAGTCGCAAAGGCATTGGGTGAAGCATCTTCTATGATGTAGACCCGAGGCATAGGAATCTGAGCCACCATAGCCATATCCTGCACAACGTGATAAAGTTCAGGCGCTTCCTGCTCGGAAACTTCCCTTGCACCGTTCATTGACATGACAATCTCTGTGGACTGAAAAATCATACTGACAGCATAAATACCACCGATGATGAAAGCAATGGCCATCCCACCAAAGGGAGAATCGAGCCAAAGATAGCCGACAGCTGCCCCAATCAAAGCTAAAAGAGCAAAGAAGGCGACGAGGAGAACCCAAGTGCGCCTTTTATTGCTGGCAATTTGGTCAAACAACATAGTGGCCACCTACCCCAAATCGCTAAAATCCACTTTAGGAACAGCCTTTTCTTCCTCTGGTGTCTTCAAAAAGTCTGCTGCTTTGAAGCCAAACATACCTGCAATAACATTGCTTGGGAAAGTTTCCATTTTGACATTGTAGTTGCTGGTTACTGAATTGTAAAGCTGACGAGAATAAGCAATCTTATTTTCTGTATTTGTCAACTCTTCCTGAAGTTTCAAATAGTTTGTATTTGCCTTAAGGTCTGGGTAATTTTCAGCAACTGCAAAGATACCAGAAATCGAACGAGTCAGGGCATCACTAGCCTCCATAGCTTGGGCAGGTGATGAGGCAGCAGCTACTTGGTTACGCAATCGAGTAACATTTTCAAAGGTTGATTTCTCATATTTCCCATAACCTTTAACCGTCTCTAAAAGGTTGGGAATCAGGTCATTTCTGCGCTTGAGCTGGACATCAATCTGACTCCAAGCTTCCTGAGTCTGCATACGGCTTTTAACAAGACCATTGTAAACAGAAATCACGAAAATAGCTACAACTGCCACAACTGCAATAATAATTAAAAACATGGACATAATAAAGATACTCCTTATGATTTGATTGCACCTATTATAACAAAAAAAGCTCAACCTGTCTTTCTTGACATGTCATCTAGTAAAATAGGCTTATCTTAAATAATATTCAAGCGCTAAAATAGTCAGAAATCTAGAAAAAGCTTCTTCACTTTTCTAGAAATCAGAGCAAGTCAGTATCTAATCCTTGGGTACCCAAGAAGCCAATCATCAGAAGCACCCTGCCCCGTTTTATGATATAATAGGATGAATACTGAAAACAAGGATGAAACTATGACACCGCAAGAATTTTACCAGCTACTAAGCCAGCAGGGAATTGAGCTGACCGATCGCCAGAAAGACCAGTTTGAGCGTTATTTTGAACTCTTGGTCGAATGGAATGAAAAAATCAATCTGACAGCTATCACAGAAAAAAATGAGGTCTATCTCAAGCATTTCTATGATTCAATTGCACCCGTTTTGCAAGGCCTGATTGATAATCAAGAGCTTAAGCTATTAGATATCGGAGCCGGTGCCGGCTTTCCTAGCCTCCCTATGAAAATCATCTGTCCCCAGCTGGATGTAACCATCATTGACTCCCTTAACAAACGAATCAACTTCCTAAAACTACTTGCAGAAGAGCTGGAGTTGGACAAGGTTCACTTCTACCACGGCCGTGCAGAAGACTTTGCTCAGGACAAGGCCTTTCGAGCTCAATTTGACCTAGTGACTGCCCGTGCAGTCGCTCGGATGCAAGTCCTATCTGAACTGACCATTCCCTATCTAAAAGTTGGCGGGAAGCTCCTAGCACTCAAGGCTTCCAACGCTCCTGAAGAACTGGAAGAAGCAAAAAATGCCCTCAACTTACTCTTTAGCAAGGTCCAAGACAACCTCAGTTATGCCCTACCAAACGGTGATCCCCGCTTTATCACAGTGGTTGAAAAGAAGAAAGAAACGCCCAATAAATACCCCCGCAAGGCCGGTATGCCAAATAAAAGACCATTATAAAAAGAAAAATCAGGCAATCCTTGCCTGATTTTTTATGTTTGTTAAACCATATTATTTTTCCACAGCTTCATTATAGATTCGAATCCGAGGAGCAACTTGATTTATCACATCTAAAAACTGTAATAAGTCAATATATTTTTGATCCGTATAAGGTCCAAAAGCCAGACGAATATCTTTGTTAGAACTCATTGGATTGTAATACAGATACAGGTGATGAACTTTTGCATACTTTGTTTCTTGCACTTCCTCAATCTTAATGGTCACATCAATTAAATCAGAAAGCATGAGAAATTGGAAATAAGCATCCACCCGTATGATGGCATCCTTGTAGAGATAGAGAGATAAGCTTTCACGCGCATAACGAGAGTCGCTATAAATCAGTTGAAGATCCTTTTCCAGCTCTGGAAAGTGAGAATAAAGTTCTTGACAGCGTCGCAAACTCTTTTCCCTATTGACTATAGCAAGGCAAGTAAAGAGACCGCTCATCGCCATTAGCAAGATGATTGAAATCAGGGTCATTCTCCCCCCGACTTCATCTGTCTGTGACAAAGCCAAGAGCAAAACGAAAGCCCCTAGACCACAAAAAACAGGAAAAAGTAATTCCTTATAAAATTTAAGATTTATTTTTTCTTGCACCAATTATCCTCTCAATCCAAACATGGCTCGTTTCCCACCTCGATCCTAGGCCCAAGGATTATAAAACCGTCCTTGATTGACAACGAAAAGAAGAAGGCTGAGGGCTAGTAGAAGGACGGATACCATGATTACAAGTTTGTCTAGTTTTCCGAAGGCTTGCTGGGTGTACCAGGTCCGCTTTTTGTTTTTCCCAAAGCGACGCAGCTCCATGGCCGTTGCGATAGTATTGATTCGCTCGAGCGAGCTGAAAATCAGGGGAATGACGATTTGCAGATTGCCCTTGACCCGCTTGCTAAGGGGAGCCTTTTTGGATAATTCTTGCCCACGCGCCTCTTGAGACATCTTGATGAGGTAAAATTCCTCCTGTAAATCTGGAATATACCGCAGGGTCAGACTGACCGCATAAGCAATCTTATAAGAAAGGCCGATTTGATTCAGACTGGAAGCAAATTGACTGGGATGGGTGGTCATGAGAAAGATCACCGCTAGGGGAATCGTTGAGAAATACTTGAGCAAAAGATTCAAGAGATAAAAGAGCTCCTGAAGCGTGAGATTATAAGCTCCCCAGCCTGTCCAGAGCAAATCCTTGGCTCCGTAAATTTCCACCCCATACTGAGGGGCAAAGAGATAGACCATGAGAATATTCAGCCCTGCAAAGGTTCCCGCAAAAGCCAAAACGAAAGAAATGTCTTTCAGCCGAATCTCAGACACTCGAAATAAAATCAGGGAAGCTAGCGCCACAAGAAGGAGGAAGCGCGTATCGTAGCTCATCATGGCTGCCACCGAAACCAGGATAAAAAAGATTAGTTTGCTAGCACCAGAAAGAGTATGGAGAAAAGTCTTTCCGGCATGGTAGCCAATCAATTTCTGTTGATTAAACATGACTTTCCTCCTTTTTTCGCATGTAAAATTGAGTCAGAGCTAGCGGATCCACTCCCAGCTTCTCAGCTAGGCTAAAAATCGATGTTTCCTTTAAATTGGCCGCTGCAATCAACTCATGATCGGACAGGACCTGAGCAGGCGACTGGTCTGCTAAAATCTGGCCGTCCACCACCACGATGGCCCGATCCGAATAATCCAGCATGAGCTGCATATCATGGGTAATCATGATAATCGTGTGCCCCTGCTGGTTTAGCTCATCGAGAAAGTCCATCATTTCTGTATAATGGCGCTGATCCTGACCAGCTGTTGGCTCATCCAAAAGGATAATCTCTGGATTCAGCACCAAAATAGAAGCAATGGTCACCCGCTTCTTCTGACCAAAAGACAGGGCTGAAATCGGCCAACTGCGGAATTCATAGAGACCGCAAGTTTTGAGAACAGCATGAACCCTTTCTTCAATTTCTACCTCTGCCAAACCACGCAACCGCAGTCCCAGAGCCACTTCATCTAAGATCATTGTGGTCGAAATCATCTGATTGGGATTTTGCAAGACATAGCCAATCCGCTCCGCTCGCTCCTTGATAGAGTCTCCCTTGATATCCTGTCCCTGCCAACGATACTCCCCTTCTGTATCAATAAAACGACAGAGAGTCTTGGCTAGAGTAGACTTGCCAGCACCATTTTTCCCAACGATGGCTATCCGCTCACCCTTGAAAATCTTCAGACTGATATCCTGCAAAATAGGTTGATTACTCTGATATGCAAAGGAAACATGATCGAGCTCTAAAAGAGCTTCGTGACGATTGTCAACCTGCTCTGCTTTTTGGTCGGTCAGATTCTGCGAAAGTCCTGTAAGTTCCAGCTTTGTTAAATCAGCCAGATGAGTCGCGCTTGCCACATCGAAACCAAGCTGCCGCAAGGCTGTGATATAGAGAGGTTCTCGAATCCCATTTTCCGCTAAAAGCTCTGTCTTGAGCAGATCATCCGGCGCGCCGTTAAAGAGGATTTGCCCATCATTGACAAGGACAACTCGGTCAACAGGTCGATAAAGAACGTCTTCCAAGCGATGTTCGATGATGATGGTCGTGGTCGCAGCTTCCCTGTGAATCTGATCAATCAAGTCAATCGTGTCCTGACCAGACTTGGGATCGAGATTAGCTAAAGGCTCATCAAACAGCAAAATTGGACTCTCATCGATCAAGACACCCGCTAGACTGACCCGCTGCTTCTGCCCACCAGACAAGTCTTGAGGACGATGGTCCAAAAGCTGCTCTAGGTCTAGTTGCTTCGCCCAACGGATGACTTTCTCCCGCATCAAGGGCAATTCCACCATATCATTTTCCAGAGCAAAGGCCAGATCCTCTGCTACACTGAGTCCGATAAACTGACCATCCGTGTCCTGCAAAACCGTGCTGACAAGATTTGACTTGTCATAAATACTGCTATCAAAGGCTGGCTGCCCCTTAATCAAGAGTTGGCCACTGGCCTGTCCCTTGTAAATATTGGGAATAATGCCGTTGAGACACTGACCTAAGGTTGACTTACCAGAGCCAGACGGCCCAATCAGCAGCACCTTTTCCCCTTCATAAATGGTCAGATTGATATGCTTCAAAGTTGGCTCCGACTGAGCCTGATATTGAAAACTAAAATCTTCAAATTGAATAATTGGTTTTTTCATGTTTTTCTATAAGGCCAGAGCGATCTGAATCGCCAGATTGGCCACCTTGTCTTTCTCGTCTAAGTCCGCGTGATTAGCCAGGTTGCGCATATCCCAAGCCTCCTCAGACAGATGATCCGCCGCATAAAAGAACTGGCAAACTTGAACGCCACGAAAGGCCGCCAGAGCTGCTACAGCCGAGCACTCCATATCCACACAGATAGCTCCCGCCTCTTTTCGCCTGCGCAGCTTGTCCGCAGTTTCTCGGAAAATACCGTCGGTCGTCCAAACCTTTCCCAAGCTATGGGAAATCCCTCGCTGTTCAAGGAAATTCACGAGAAAATCCTGCAAGCCGACATTGACCGCTATCTCCGAACTAGCCGGCTGGTAATGATAGCTAGTCCCCTCATCGCGCAAGGCTGCTGTCGGAATAATGACGGATGTTGCTTTGATATCCTCGTCCAGCACACCACAAGTCCCAAAGAGAACCAGCTTTCTCATACCAAAAGCAATCAAATCTTCCAGAATAGCCACACAAGCAGAAGCCCCAACTGGAGCGTTGAAAAGAGCTAGCTCCTGCCCATCCGCAAAAACCCGATAGATAGGAATTTCAATGTTAGCCATAGACGTCGTCGTAATCAACTCATGGTCAAAATCCGCCAACATTCGGGCAAAGGTCTCCCGAGCAAAGCAGGACACTGCCGTCTGAGGAAAGCCTTCAATAGGCTCTATCAAATCCTCTGGATTGATGATGGCCTTACGGTTTTGGTCAAACTCTTCAAGAATCATAAACTTCTTTTGTCCATTTCTTTAGCATAAAATAGCCAGTTAATCTCCACTGACTCTATCCTACTATTGTATCATAAAAAAGCAGGCTCCTGACTATCACCAGCATATTTTCTAGCTAGCCAAGGATATAGGCAGACTCTATAGCAAGGATGGGCTCAAGCGCATTTCAAAACAAAAAAATTGGGATAAAGCAACTGCCCCCATGCGCTAGATTAATATCTAGCTATCGGAGGGCAGTCAATCTGAACAAGAATTTTCACATAAAAAGATTATTTATCCATAATAGAAGCTGAAGCTAAACTGGCTGAGTCCAGTTTTGGCATGAACAAAGACTACAAAACAAACTCCTGGCAATCTTCAAAGAGAGCTTTCATTTGGGCAAAAGTCATAGCAGAAACAAGAACTTTCTCAGCATCAAATAATTGTGTCATATTTTCAGGAAGCTTGTCCAAAAAATCTGAATATGAAATTCTCTTGTAAATAAAGAATTTCTCCAGATTGTCCGGGTCTGCATCATCACATCCGACCAGATTACAGCACCAGCTAAGTTTTGATTCATCAATATATTCAGTATCTTCTGGTGCGAGAGTAGGTACGAGAGGAAGGATTGTATCAACACCAGCAGTTAGCGTATAGGTCCCTAAAATTTTTTCACTCTGCTCACTTCCATAAAATTTACTTTGAGCGTCATAGGCACCAATATACTGTCGAGTGGTGAAAAAATCACTATAACTCTGAGCAGGATTATCTGCCTTCAATAAACCTTCCACCAGATGTGGACTCAGGGCAAGCGTTCTCCGAATACCATCTTGATACACAAGCTCATAGCCTGATTTTAGAAAGTCCTCCAAGCCAAAAACTATGTCCTCTTGATAAGGGTAGTCCCAGACACTTGAACTGCTATATTCTCTACCATGTTCATCACGGATGCTTGTCCCCAAACGACTTGATAACTTAGAAATCAAAGTAAGGGTCTGAGACCAATCAGCAAGTCTTGAAGGAGTCAGAATCCGCACATTGTAAGTTTGTTGAGTCTTATCATATTCCAAGTCAATATAACGGCCTGACTTTGCAGGAACCCAGCATTTCAATAGAGCAAGCTTATCTAGTCCAAGGTACATAAACTCTTTCTGTATAGGGTGGGGTTCCAGTCCATCAACAAATCCAAGCAATTCACTGATTTTTAAAACTTTCTGAAATCCTAGAAACCCCCGTTTATTTGGAATAGAAAATGTAATACTCATAAAATAATGCCCCTACCATATTTTAACTATATTATAGCATAAATTGCTATGGGGAAAATTAGAATATGAAACAAGCTTTTCCATTTTTAATTCTTCATTTTGACATGGCAGTACAAATTACACAATCACTAAAAAAACAATCCGATCTCCTCAGATTGCTCTTTATTTACTAGAAAAAGGGTCTTGGTCAGCCTTGTTTTGCCACACGTATTCTGCTTTTTTAGCCAATTCTTCTGCCAAGTCCTGACCCCAGAAATTAGCCACAAAGCCTAAGGACATATCCATACCAGCCGAGACACCTGACGAAGTGTAGAACTTCCCATCTACGACCCAGCGTGCTTGATCTTGCCAAAGGACTTCTCTATCATGTGAAGCGACCCAAGACAAGGCAAGCTTGTTGCTAGTGGCTTTACGCCCCTTGAGTTGACCAATCTGAGCTAAAAGAGCTGCTCCTGTACAAATACTTAAGACCAACTCAGCTTGCTGGACAGCCTTTTCTAGCGAAGATAGGAAAATCTTATCCTCCACCATCTTTCTGACACCTTGACCACCAGGCAATAAGAGAAGAGAATTGGGAGGTAAGCTTTTAAAATTATCCGTCATGATTTGAAAACCTTGCCGACTAGAAATCAGACCACCATCAAGGGAGACATATTTCGTCTCTACATTGGGTAAAGTAGCTAAAAACTCTACTGGCCCCATCAAATCTAGGGTCTCAAAATCATCAAAGAGAAATGAAACCATCGTAATTGGTTGCTCTATTTTTAACATTGATCTCCTCTCATTTTCCATTGGTTCATAGCAGTCACTTATTCTACTTTCGATAACGCCCCAGTAGGAATAAAAGTACCACCAAACCAATAACAAAGAAGACGATCCCTAGAATCAGCTTAATTATAAAACCTACAAAATAGAATAAAAAGATTAAACCTAAAATAAATAGAAATAATAGAATTCCCATAAGATCACCTCTGGCTACTATTATACCTAAAATAACGAGATTGGGATAGTTTTTGCTTATTCTTAGCATATCATAGTAAGGCAAAACTCATTTTTTATACCAACAAGTCTAATAATCTTCTAGACTCTCAATTAACGGGATATCTAGTGCAAAAGTATATAAACATTTGTATTAAAAAAGAAGACAAGCCTGCTGAATCAAAATTTAGCTAGACTTTCTTCTTTATTATTTCTTTATTAAGTTTCAGACGATTGGCTCAACTCCTGATTGTAGGCCAAAGCTAGCTTAATCCAGTAAGACAGTTCTTTTTGTCCTTCGCCATCTAAATCAATATAGCCATGATAAAGCCTACCCTTCATTAAAGTCACGCTAGCACCATTTTTAGGCAGAACCTGCTTTTCCAATTCCTTACCGATGCGTACCATGACAAGCTCTTGACTTCTCGAACTCACAGTAACGGTCATCTTCCCTCGGACCATAAAAGCCAAGCCACCAAACATCTTCTTCTCTTCTACCTCTTCTTCAAAAACATGAGGAGGAAGTTCAGTAGCTAAAATGGCACGGACTTGCTGGGCTAAGGATTCACTATAAGCCATCCTTCTGCCTCATTTCATCACATCCCAGCCGATACCAAAACGGTCAATCAAGCGACCATAAAACTCTGCGAAAGCTTGTTCCTCTAAAGGATAGAGAATTTGCCCATCTTCAGCAAGCTTAGCAAAGAGCTCATCGGCTTCTTCTCTACTATCTGGACTCAGAACCAACCATTGATTGGGCTGATGATTGCTAGGAATAGATAGGTCATTAAAAACACCTACATCCTCACCATTCAGGGTCAAGTTTCCCGTATCTAAGGCAATCCAGGCAAGCTTATCCCGTTTTTCTGCGGGAAGGTTTGCTGGATCCATCATCTCACTGGCTCGTGCAAGTCCCTTTATCTCAGTCTGAAAAAGATCTGCATAAAAACGAAAAGCTTCTTCGGCCTGACCATTAAAACTTAAAAACACGTCTAATTTCATTATTGTTCCTCCAATTGTTTATAACTGAGAATAAATCTCTAGTATCAGTTTATCAATTAAGATAAAAATTTTCTTATTCTCAATTGCGCTTGTTTGGCTAGGGAACGCATGATTAAAACTGGAAGATTAACTGTAATAGGTGGATCGCTGGGCAAGGGCCTGCGCATGCTGATTTCCTCCTGATAGATGCTATCGCCTGAAAAAGTGAGAGACTCATCGCTGCCCCAGCGAAAGTTATGCTTTAAGACATAGTTTTTAGTTAGGCGTAAATCCTCCAGCAATTCACAAGCCAAAAGATAGTAGTGGCCATCGGGTACATTTTCAAAAGTAAACTGTCTCTCCTGACTAAGTGCTACTCCGATAACTGGCTCTTCTTTGGGAATGCGGGTTTTAAAAAGCCCGACACAGCTAATGCGTGGTTCATACCCCTCAGGATAAGATAGCGCCACTGTCAACCGATTGCCACTTTTACAGTCGGGATCCTGATGCAACAAAGCTCCCTTCTCATCCAGCTGTTTGACCATAAAATCATAAGCCTTGGTTGATTCCATGTAATATTTTTTAGGCGAAAGTCCAGTATGCCGCTTAAAAGTATTGGAAAAACTGCCTAAACTATCATAACCAGCTTCCATGGAGGTCTCCGTCACATTTTGCCGACCTTCCACAATCTCCTGAATCCCTTTTTCCATCTTAAGAGCTTCCATATATTGCTTGATAGAAAAGCCCATCTTTTTCTTGAAAGTTCTGGATAGATGGGAAGGACTATAGTGGAAATGCTGAGCCAAATCAGTCAGACTCAGCTCTTCATCTGCATGCTGACGAAGATAGGCTGCCACTTCTTCCATGATAGTTTTAGACATAGACTTGCTCCTTTCCCATTTATTTAAGCCCATTATATCACATCAAAAAGAAAGGACAAAAAATCAAAACCTGAATAAAGAAAAGCTAAGCTGCAAATAAATAATGAAAAACTTTAGACACTTGAAACATCTAAAGTTTTTTATCTTCACGATTAAATTACTGAGCTACCAGTGTTTCCAAGCTTTCTCCAATCGCAGCCAAACGCTCCATCACTTCTGCTTGGCTCAGGCCGTTTTCAGCCACATAACGGTTGCGAGGGTGAACACGGCATTCATGAGAGCAGCCACGGAGATACTTGTCTTCGTTTTCTTCAGAGGTCAGGATGCGGCGGTTACACTCTGGATTGCCACAGTTGACATAGCGCTCGCAAGGAGTACCGTCAAACCAGTCTTTCCCAATCACAACTGGATCAACATGGTTGATATCAACGGAGATACGCTCATCAAAGACATACATCTTACCGTCCCAAAGCTCACCTTGGACTTCTGGATCCTTGCCGTAAGTCGCGATACCACCATGAAGCTGACCGACATCCTTGTATCCTTCACGTACCATCCAGCCTGAGAATTTCTCACAACGAACACCACCGGTACAGTAAACAACCACGCGCTTGTCCATGAACTTCTCTTTATTATCACGCACCCATTGCGGCAATTCGCGGAAGTTGCGGATGTCTGGGCGAATGGCACCACGGAAATGTCCTAGATCGTACTCGTAATCGTTACGAGTGTCTAAGACAACAGTGTCTTCATCAAGAAGGGCTTCTTTGAACTCTTTTGGAGACAAGTAAGCACCCGTTGTTTCAAGTGGGTTGATGTCATTGTCAAAATCATTGTCTTCTAAGCCCAAGTGCACGATTTCTTTCTTGTAGCGAACAAACATTTTCTTGAAAGCTTGCTCATTTTCTTCGTCAATCTTGAACCAAAGATCTTCCATGCCCGGAAGGCTGTGCACATAATCAATGTATTTTTGAGTGGTTTCATAATCGCCAGAAACCGTTCCGTTGATTCCCTCATCTGCCACTAGAATACGGCCTTTCAGACCGATGGATTTACAGAAGGCCAGATGATCAGCTGCAAATTTCTCAGCATTCTCAATCGGAACATATTTGTAGTAAAGTAGGACGCGAATATCTTTTGCCATAAGATTTCAACTCTCATTTCTCTATAAATTTTCTGAATTTTTTAATTCATCTATTTATTATAACCTGATTGAAAAAACTGGGCAAAAAATTTGTTTGGAAAATAGCAGAGCTGGAATCTCTACGCAGAGAAGCAGATTAGCCCTCTTTCTCCAATTCTTCCAAATACTTCTCAAAGCGTTTTTTCTGCCATTTGTTTATATACTCCAAGAAAATATTGACCAGCAGCATCAAGGGAAGATGAATGCAAAATGTAACCAAAATGACCAAAAGAAACATGGGGTGAAAAATACTATTATGATAAATAGTATGATTGAGCTGAAAATTCTGGCAGGCAATCAAAAGAGTCAGAAATACTGTCGCAGCCAGCACACCCCAGATGGTCAGACTGAAACTATTGTAATAATTAGCCCCCAGATACTGAGCTCGACACATAAAATAAAAGCTGGTGATGAGAATCAGTACCAAGAAGGGCTGATAGTGAACGACTCCCCCATTCATAGCTACAGAACCCATATATAAAGCTAAACTACCACATAGCATGAGACTGAAACTCTCCATACCAGCTTTGTTGACCAGCTGCTCTTCCCGTTCGTCTAAAATTTGACGTTTAATAAGTTTCATTTTCATTTCAAGCTCCTATACTTCTACTCCAAAAATAGGGATTAACAACATAAGAATGGCAGGAAGTCCGTTATTTAACATGTGAACTGCAATACTGACTTCCAAGCGCCGAGTTCGATAAGCCAGCAAGGTCAAAATCACAGAAGCACCGCCATAAATCACAAAAGACATGATATTGGTTGGACCATGAAAAATCGCAAAAAGCAGTCCGCCTATGATGTAGCCCCAGCTTTCATAGCCTTTAAAGATTTTTAGAGGAATAATGCCGCGGAAAATAATTTCTTCTGCGATAGGCGCTAAAACTCCAAGCATGATGGACAATAAAACTATATCTCCTCTTCGGAACTCCTCCATCAGAGACGCCTGATTAGCCGTTGTCACTTCTCCATGCAGCCATCGGAGTAATACCGTCCCAAGGACAGATATGAGCAACATGCCTAAGAGGCCTAGAGCAATTCGCTTCCCATCTCCTTTTTGAAAGATTTTCCCAGACGGAAATAAAATTCCAGTTTTCTTTGCTACCACGACAAAGACCAGCCAGACCAGGAAAATCAGCAAAAGCCCAAGACCGATGGTCCACTGTTTGGGAAATTGATAAATGATTGCTATCTGCTGAAACAGCATAGGGAGGACATACAAGCCTAAGGCTAAGAAAGCGCAACTACCCCAGATCAATCGTTTCCACCAAGTCATTCTTCATCCTCCAATTCCTGATCGAGCTTTGCCTGACCTTTGCCGTTTAGGTAAAGACTGATCTTGTCCATGGTCAAGCTTCCAAGCATAAACAGTAGCATTGCAAGAGCCAGCTTGAGCAGATACAAAATGCTGAACATGCTGGCCAGACTTTCTCGCTGACCCAAGAAATCAATGCCTATAAGGATGAGAACGAAGACAATGCCACCGCCAAAACGCTCTGGCCATTTTTCCTCTCTCACCATATCGCGAACATCAACGCCTAGGCTTACGCGACGAAGCAAGGCATATAGACCTACTAGCGTAAGCAGAATACCCTCTGGCAGATAGGCCAGCAAGCTTAGATGGAGGATATAGGCTTTGAAAAATACAGAGATAGCCAAGAAGAGGAACATTCCTAGTACTAACTCTCCCGCAACTTTGCCGTCCAATTTTTCTGTTCGTTCATCTTTTATAACAGGCTGCTTCTTCATTTTCTTTCTCACTTTCTTATTTATAAGTTAAAGATTCATTGATTCTAATTCTCATCATTTTCTAGTTCTTGGTCCAATAAAACCTGTCTCTTCTGATAAAAATAATCGACCAACTGATCAAATATACTAGAAAAGGCAGTTATCAAAGCTACAATAAAAATAAATTGCAAGATTGGATGATGGCGAAAGAATGGTCGAAGAGCTGAATTTCCACTCCACATCTGAACAGCCACGATTACAATCGCTAAGATAGCTCCGTTAGCCAAACGACTTCTGAAACTCCTATGCCCAATAGATGGCTTGTCGCGTCTGATGTCAAGGCCCAACTGCCAGCTACGAATGCCAGCATAGATTTCCATAGCCAAAATAATCAGAATTTCTGGTAAGTAGCCTTCTACTGGCACATGCCAAATCATGATTTTGATAAAAATAGAGATAAGGAGCCAGATAATCGCAAAAAATGCAACTTCATTTCCTAATTTTCGCTCAAGTTGTAAAGTCCGCTCGTCTGTATAGACTTTTTGTGGTTTGTCCTTCATTTTCTTTCTCACTTTCTTCCTATTCTTCCCAAAACAACTGATCCAGCGTTTTATTGAGACATTTGCAAATGGCCAAGCATAGACTGAGACTGGGATTGTACTTGCCTGCCTCAATCAGGCCAATGGTCTGACGAGTCACACCAATAGCATCAGCCAAGTCTCCTTGGGTCATGTCATGCTCAGCCCTTGCCATTTTTAACCTAAGATTTTTTGCCATGGCCACCATCCTTTTCGTATTTCTTTTGCTCACCTACGGCATAGAAAGTACAGCAAAGGGCGACATTACTAAAAGCAAGTATGATAAAGGTTTGATTTTTCTGAATCGTGCCAACAACTGGTAGAACTATCGCCGATACAAGACAGATAAGCAGGACACTTACTTTCTTATTCATATCTGCGCTCCTTTCATCTTCATAAGTACATTATACAATATATTTTAAATAATGCAATATATAAATTACATTTTGTTTTTTATTTTGTACAAAAAAAGATTGGGACTTTCCCAATCTTTAATTATCTAATTTGATTAATCTTTCTTAAGGCTGCCTGAGCGAGTCTGAGTACGGGCGTAGGCTAGTAAGAGCAGGGTTCCTGCTACGGCAACTGTCACTCCATTGGACAGAGTTGCTACAAAGCCTTGCACAAAGACCTTATTGACTGGCTCGCTATAAATCAAGATATCGCCAATCGGAGCGATCAAGAGCCAGACAAAAGCATTGGCCAAAAGCTGGAAGATATTGAAGTTGACGATGTCCTTCACTTCAAAAACACCTTCTGCTGCACGAATGCGATTTTTAAACAAACCAAGAATGAAACCAAAGAAGGCACTAGCGATAATCCATGACCACCAGAGACCGTAGCCAGCCATAGCGTCTTTGATAATGTGGCCGATCAAGCCCATCAGGAAGCCAACAAAGGGACCAAAAACGACACTGAAGAGGGCCTGAACCGCATATTGCAGCTGAATACTGGTATTTGGGACAGGTGTTGGAATGCTAATCATTCCGATAACTACAAAAAGTGCAGCTCCAATCCCCGTTGCAACGACTTCTTTAATGGTAAACTTTGTATCTAAAAACTTCTTTTTCATAATATTCTCCTTTAATTCTCTATACGTTTAATCTCAATATGCCATTGAGCACCGACACCGACATTGTAGGCCTTGGCAAAGGAACCTTGGTTGATAGCCAAGCCCACTCGATAGAGGGAATTGATGTACAAAATCGGCTGACCAATGCGGACATCCGCAAAGGACTTGCCATAGGTCACTTGGTTTTGATAAACCAGCATGTCATTGTTGTAGATAGTGACTTCAAAACGGTCGCCAAAGTTTGGCTCCAAGGTGCAGAATTCCTCGCGCGTAATCGAAGTCCAAAGCGAGCCAAAGCGAACATCCAAAATATCAATGGCTCCACTGACCAAATTATCTGCTATCCGTGTTTCGACAACAGGGATTTCAACAATTTCTTCGACACTCAACTCTGGGCCAACTTCCTCAAAACTAATATGGCCGCTAGCTAGCTTGGCACCCGTGTAGGCATAGACATCTCGCCCGTGGAAGGTATAAGAATGCTCGGTATTCTTGCGGCGATTTTCCACTTCTGAAATCTCACGAATAGCTACGATACCGACATGCTGTTTGATAAAGGACAGAGTACCATTATCAGGTGTCACGATATATTGGTTTTTGCTGGTCTTAGCAACTACGCTTTTCCGCTTGGAACCCACTCCCGGATCCACGACTGAAACAAAAGTTGTTCCCTCTGGCCAATAATCTACCGTTTGAAAGAGACGGTAACTGCCCTCAAAAATATTGTAAGGGGTGATGTCATGGGTCAAATGATGGATTTTCAGCGTTGGTGATTCCTCCAAAGCCACTCCAATCATAGCCGACACTGCTCCATCTACCAGACCGAAGTCCGACTGCAGCACTAATATATTGTTCATCTTATTCCTCCCAGGCCTTGAGCCTGATATTCTCCAAGTCTTCTAATCTTACCAAAATTAGGCTCTTTTCGCTAGAGCTGGAGGCATAGATTTTTTTTATAACCGTCTATTTCTCAAGGATATAGCATGCAAGATGAAAGCATTTTTCAGGATCGGACTTATGTCAGAATAATTCCTTGAGCAAGCTAAAATAGGAAAATCCAGCAGCTTTCGTCTTGCTTAACTTTTTTATGACTGAAAATCAGCTTTTTCACTGCGTTTCTTTACCAGATATTGACCCAGCAGGCCACCGATTAAAGCACCTGCCACTACCATCACGATAAAACTAGCAATGGTCGGGAAATCCAACGGCAGCAAAATCCGATTGATGTATTCCGCTGTCTTCCCACGCGTCACCAAGCTATCAATATAAGCCTGACGCGCTAACCACATGAGGATAATAGGCCCCGAATTGACAAAAGAGAAACAAACAAAGGAAAGCAGACTCCAGAATTTATTTTCGTATTTGCCCAAGCCTGCAATCGTGTCTGCCAAGAGACCGAACACCAAGCCCGGCAGACCAGCAATCATAAAATGACCAGATAGGAGGAAAAATCCTCCCATTATTAGGCCTACTAAGCTGATCGCTCCAAATTTTTTAATCTTGCTTTGCAGCAACATATAAACGCTTCCGCCAAAAACTGCAGCAAAGACTGGAGCATAGAGCATATTGCCAGCATTGTCAAAAAAGTGCCCTACTAGTACTCCTAGTCCGACACAGAGAAAGTAGAGCAGAGCAAAGACTCCCGTCCATTTCAACTCTTTCAGCGTTAACGATGTCATTATTGAATCCTTTCTAATTGTGAAGCTAAAACTTCATAAAACTATTGATAGCTATATCCTTGATACGTGCAAATGCGCATTTCATGCTTTGCCATCCTTCCTGCAGGAGGAAGTTCTAGCAAGGTTTGTAGATCTAGCATCCTTGATAAGCTTTCTTCCTAGGAAAACTAGTTGTTTATTAAATCAACTTTCCTCGGCATGGGCAAAATCCAGCACTGCCAATAAGTAATATATTATGCTATTTTTCTATACTTAGCTTTATTTATTATAGCATTATGAAAATAGAATGTAAATTAAACTTTCAGACTTTTCAAAGGAAGATAGCTGACAAAAGGAGGCTGGGACAAAAGTCCTAGCCTCTCAATTGTCTTTGGATTGTCGAGCAAGACGCAGTGGTTGAGTGGGTTCTATTACGCTGATTTCATCAGCTTTTACAGCCCTACTCAACTGTGCGGAGGTGGGACGACGAAATCGAATTCTAACGAATTACCGATTTCTGTCCCACTCTCTGTCTAGCGATGACTGATCTTTCTAGTTAGGAAATCTCCCAGAAACTGGATAAAGAAGATAAGAAGCAAGAGCAAAACAGTCGCTAAAATGGTCACGTCTTGGTTGAAACGTTGATAACCGTAGGCAATCGCTACGTTCCCAAGGCCGCCTGCACCGATCGCTCCCGCCATAGCCGTTTCACCTACTAGCGAGATTAGAGTCACTGTTGTCACCCGAATCAAGTCTGGTAAGCCTTCACGCAGGTAAACGCCAATGATATCCCATGAGTTAGCCCCAACTGCCTGCGCTGCTTCAATCACACCGCGGTCTAATTCTGATAGGACCACCTGCACCTGACGAGCAAAGAAAGGAAAGACCGCCAAAGATAGTGGCACCAAAGCTGCTGTTGGTCCAATCCCTGTCCCTACAATCATCCGTGTGAAAGGATTGATCAAAGCTAGGAGGATGATAAAGGGAATTGCCCGAAAGATGGATGTGACCTTGTCCAAGATGAAAAAGGCTGTTTTATTTTCCAAAATGCCGCCTGGCGCTGTCAATACCAGGAAAAGTCCAGCAATCAAGCCTAGAATCCCACCGATCAGGAAGGAAATAATTGTCATATAAAGGGTCAGATAAATCGCTGTGCCCCAGCCAGCCTGACCAGCCCAGCCCATCTTATAGACGTTAGGCAAAAATGTTTTAATCAAGTCTATCAATCTAAATTCCTCCCTTAAGCACCTTTAATTCTACGCCAGCAGCTTGTAAATTGCTTTGAGCAGACGCAAGATTTTCTGCATTTCCTGACAAAATGACTACCATTTCCCCAACAGGCACATTGTCTAAAATCTCAATGTTAGCATGTAAAATGTTGGCTGAAACTTGATACTGCTTGTAAATATCGTTGATAATAGCTGTATCTGTCACCGTACCAGCATACTTCAAATGCGCCAAAACAGAATCCGCAGGCAGATCTTGCACAATCTTCTGCTGATTGATTTTCACCATCGCTTCAGTGATACCTGTTGCCGTTGTGATAAAGTCTTGGGTCAATTCGTTCTGTGGATTGGTAAAGATATCCAAGACCGATCCTTCCTCGATCAGTTTTCCATTCTGCATAACAGCTACACGATTAGCAATATCTTTGACAATCTGCATTTCGTGCGTGATGAGTACGATCGTCAGCCCCAACTTTTGATTTAAATCCTGAAGCAAGGCTAAAATTTGCTTGGTTGTTTTAGGATCCAATGCCGAAGTCGCTTCATCTGAAATCAAGATTTTTGGATCATTGGCCAGAGCTCTAGCAATCGCCACGCGCTGCTTCTGCCCACCAGACAGTTGAGACGGATAATTATCCGCTCGATCTTCCAGACCAACCAGTTCTAAAAGTTTGCGAACCTTCTCCTCTTTTTCAGCAGCAGACAGAGTTGAGTGCTTCAAGGCAAACGCGACATTTTCCTTGGCCGTCATCTGAGCCATCAAATTGAAATGCTGGAAAATCATGCCAATGTCCTTGCGCTTTTCCCGCAGTTGAGCCGCATTCAGCTGGACAGTCTCCTTGTCGTATAACACTGTTCCATCCACAGTAATGCGACCAGCAGATGGCTTCTGCAAAAGATTAATAACCCGCACCAAAGTTGACTTTCCGGCACCAGAATAACCCACGATACCGTAAATATCTCCCTGATTGATGTGAATGGTCACATCTTCAACCGCCTTGATGACACGATTTTTCTGCGTGAAAGTGACATCAATACGGTCTAATTTGATAATTTCATTGCTCATAACTTCTGATTAACTCCTTGATTAATTCAATATGGGTATAATAATCGGCAATCTTGACATTTTCATCGCCACCATGATCTCGACTGTTGGCATTTCCCAAGCCAAAGGCAGCCATCGGAACTTCCAAAGCCTCAAAGACTGTATGCATAGGCCCTGTTCCTGCCGATGTTGGAAGCACTGAGATGCCTTCTGGATAAAAATCCTTGGCCAGTTCAATCACATTCAGGATAGAAGGGGCACTCATATCGCTACGATAGCTCATTTCTCCCAATGTATAAGTTAATTCTACCTTATCATAGCCATTTTTGTCCAGTTGCTTGCGAATCTTGTCCAAGACATCATGGGGCTCCAAGCCTGGTACCAAGCGTACTTCCATCTTGGCAGATGCATATGCTGGGAGGATGGTTTTGACTCCTTGTCCCTGATAGCCCGAACCGAAGCCTTCAATGTTAATGGCTGGCTCAAAATAGAAGCGACGCAGAAATTCCTGCCTTTCCTCCTTCAAGACTGGAAGCTGGAGGCCGTAAATTTCCTTCAACTCTTCTGGTGTTTTCAGAGCGTACTGGGCAATCAAAGCCAGCTCTCGCTCATTGGGCTCCTCTACTTGCTCATAGATGCCCTCAACCAAAATTCGACCGTCAGCACTACGCAGGCTAGAGATAGCATCCATCAAGTACCAAGAAGCAGAATTGATGACGCCCCCATAACTAGAATGGATATCGACTTCTGCACTACGAACAGACATATCAAAGGTGACAATGCCCTTATTTCCACCAGAAATCTCTAGCTGGCCTAGATTATTACGTGTGCCCTGCTCCCAGACCAGCAAATCTGCTCCCCGCAAATGTTTCTTATGCTTAGCCAGATATTTATCCAAGTCTGTCGAAGCCGACTCCTCTGCTCCCTCCATCATGAAGATGATATTGACTGGCAGCGAACCGTACTCTCGGATATACTTACGCACCGCTGTCAAACGTGCAGTGATGTGTCCCTTGTCATCATCGACACCGCGGCCATACATGACACCGTAGTGGACCGATAGAGTAAAGGGGGCGTTGGTCCAAGGCTGGTCATTATCGGCCGGCACTGTATCATAGTGGTGATAGAAAATGATAGTCTTGGCCTCAGGATTGTCCGACTGAAACTCTGCCAATACAAAGGGAGCCGTGTAACTGTCATCAATCATCACTTTAGCACCCGCGGCAGTGAAAATTTCTCCCAGATAGGTAGCTACCTCCTTGAGCCCAATTTGCTGGGCAAAGATAGACTTTTTAGAAATCAAAGTCCGCAACACCTCAAAATAGTGTTGGGCCACCTCGTCATTTTCAAACTTTTTAATTTGTTCACTCTCAGTTGAGAAAGGCATGTATAACTCCTACTAATCGCACTGTTTAAAGATGATCTGCGATGATTCACGAAAGCTGCTATCTTGTAAGTCTACAGCTCTCCATCAAAAATTGCCAAATCATCTCTGCCAATAAAAACTCTAACTAATAGCAGATAAAGGGCTGGAGAAATCCATTCCCCGCCCTTTCTATCTTCAATTATTTTCTATAAAATCTTACCAAACTGGTTGATCCATACCATCTGAAGACTCTTCAATGACTTTTTTAACTTCGTCAGTATGGTAAGCCTTGATGATTTTCTTGATAGCGTCTGCCTTGTCAGATTTT
Organism: Streptococcus cristatus ATCC 51100; assembly: GCF_000222765.1. GTDB lineage: Bacteria > Bacillota > Bacilli > Lactobacillales > Streptococcaceae > Streptococcus > Streptococcus cristatus. The sequence goes on from NZ_AFUE01000007.1 coordinate 96,952, forward strand.
TCCCAATCTTTCTTAGCAGCAATCAAGTTGTACCACAGTTTAGAATTTTCATCTGTCTTTTCTTTGTAAAGAGCGCTCTTGTAGTCAATACCAGCTTCACGAACGAAGGTATTGTTGACAACCGCTGCATCTACAGAAGTAAGAGAAGCTGCTGTTTGAGAAGCATCCAATTCAGAAATTTTCAAGTTTTTCTTATTTTCTTTGATGTTAGCAACAGTCGCAAGCTTCGTTGAATCTACGTCCAACTTAATCAAACCAGCTGCTTGAAGAAGGTTCAAGGCACGGCTTTCGTTTGTTGCATCGTTTGGTACGGCAATGCTTCCGTTTTCTGGAATATCTTTTACATCAGTATATTTGTTTTTACCATCTTTAGTACCAGAGTAAAGGCGGATTGGTGCGATATATGTATCTGCTACAGACACCAAATCAGCATTGTTTTCTTTATTCCAGTTTTTCAGGTAGTAGTAATGCTGGAAGGCATTGATATCTACATCGCCGTCACGAACTGCTTGGTTAGGTTGAGAATAGTCTGTAAATTGGGTAAACTCCAATTTAACACCTGCTTTATCCTTATCAAGGATTTCCTGAACCTTGTTCCAGCGCGCTTCTTCTGTATCGCTGAGGCTCATCACACCAACTTTTACAGTCACTGTTGCACTGTCTGCTGACTTAGCGTCTTTAGATGTTGAAGACGAGCAAGCTGCCAAACCAAATGCTGCTACAGCTAAGAGTGCCGTTGCACCAAACCATTTTTTCAATTTCATGAGATAATCTCCTTATAAAATATATTTTTTTCTAATGAAAGGGTTGTAAGTTATTTCTGATTGTTTAGGGCAAAGAACATCAGAACTTACTTAATATCCTTGGCATCTGGCAAATAAGTGCCGCCAAAGAATTCTTTTGATAATTTTTCAAGTGTTCCATCCTCGTAGAGTTCCTTGATCCGCTTGTTCATGAAGGTTTGAAGCTCTTCTTGTCCTGAAGCAAGGATCGGATAGACATACGGTTGTTGGTCACTTGGAAGTTCAATCACTTCGACATTATCTAAACCTTGGTCTTTGATGATAGTATCTACTGTGATACGTTCAAAGATCTTGTAGTCTGAGCGGCCATCATTCAAATTAGCCAAGATTTGCTGGATTGTACCATCTGTATAGTTGATGGTTGTTGGATTTGAACTGTGTTCTTCATTGTACTTTTCCAGTTGTTTGGCTGTTGAAGTACCTTGAACAACCTCAGTAGACTTGCCTCCGATATCGTCCAGCGACTTGATATTCACTCCTTTACGAACCACCAAGACGGTTGGGTTTTTAGCGTAAGGGTTGGTATAGAGGTATTTACCAGCACGGTCTTCTGAATAACTGATGTTATTGGCACCGATTTGGTAGCGGTCACTATCCAAGCCAGAGAAAACAGAAGCCCATTTGGTTTTGTTGAAGTTGACTTCGTACTTATCTGAACCTTTAAAGATTTCACGAAGCACTTCAATTTCGTAACCAGTTAGTTTTCCGTCCTTATCCTCATAAGAGAAAGGCTTAGTTGTTCCAACCGTTCCGACTTCAATCGTCTTTTTCTTTGTAGCACTATCTTTACTTGCAGAAGATGAGCAGGCTACAAGCAACCCAACTGCAAGACTTCCTACCACAGCAGTAGCAGTGTATTTCAATATTTTTTTAATATTCATATCTCTATCTCCTCCTAAAGAGCATGTTTCTATCATACCAAAAGTCGAAAATCCTGACCATTATATATTTTTTATCAAGGTGATAGATTTTCTTTATCACTGATTCGATTATTCAAACTATTTGAAAATATCGAAATCTTGTTTTTCTATGATAACAAAAGAAGAGGAGCTTGCCTAGTTCTTATTTTCTATGAAAGACTATAGTTATTTCTTATAGTGTTTGAGGAGAAAGAGAGCGTTTTCGACATAGTAAGGAACAGAAACCTGAAAGGCTGCATCATCAATCATCATGCTATCATGGTGCAGATCAGGCGCATCTGCTGCACCATTTGAGCCGATAAAAGCAAAGACACCAGGGATTCTTTCTTGATAAAAGGCAAAGTCTTCGCCAGCTAAAGACGGCTGAGCAGGCAGTAACTCCCCGATGTTCTGGGAGTTTTTAAAAACAAGCTCGGCTAATTCTGGATCATTATAGGTCACTGGCGGAGTCTGATCCCAGACAATAGTGACCTTAGCACCGAAATTCTCCGCCGTATGCTCCACAATACGGATAAAATCTGCCTTCAAACGCTTTTGCAAATCAGGATTAAAACAACGAATCGTGCCTTCAAAGAAGCCATTTTGCGGCAGAACATTCCAAGTCGCCCCAGCTTCAATGTGGGTCACCGATAAAACAACTGGCTCAAAGGGCGAAACAGTCCGAGAAACTAGAGCTTGGAGATTTTGAATCATGCTGGTCAAGGTCAGCACCGTATCCACTCCCAGGTCCGGCCGAGCCGCATGGCTGCTGACTCCCTCCACAGTCACCTTAAACTTTTCCACGCCTGCCATCATAGCTCCCGGCTTCAAGGCCAATTGCCCAGCTTTTAACTGGGGCATATTGTGAAAACCGATAATCGCAACTACATCGTCCAGCAAACCCGTAGCCAGAATTTGACTGGCTCCTTGGGAGGTTTCCTCAGCTGGCTGAAAAATCAGGCGAATGGTTCCCTGTAAATCTTCTTCCATAGCCTTAAGCAACTCCGCCGCTCCCAGAAGACTAGTCTGATGAAAATCATGACCGCAGGCATGCATGACACCAGGATTTTGGCTAGCGTAAGGCAGACCTGTCTGCTCTAAAATGGGCAGGGCATCAATATCTGCTCTCAAGGCGATAACTGGTTCTCCCTGACCGATTTCGGCAATCAAGCCCGTCTCTAGGCCAGAGTCCAAGATTTTTATCCCCAAGTCTTGCAAATAACGGCTTAGAAAGGCCGTCGTTTCATATTCTTGGCCAGACAACTCTGGATGCTGATGAAGATAATGACGTGTTTTTACTAATTTATCATAGAATTGTTTCATGGCAGGCTCCTTTATTCTACATATTTATCCTCCAGTATAACACAAAGCTAGACTAGGAAACAAAAATAGAGAGCAGAATGAAGAATCTGCCCTCTCATCTTGCTATTAGGATATATCACCTTCAAAAGCTCTGACGATGGATTCATAAGAATAATCACGTTCTAGAACCCATTTGCCATCTGTTTTGACAAATTTCAACTGATAATCTCGCTCTGGCGTGAGGAGAGGACGTGAATCCATTCCAGCCATCATATCATTAGCATAGCTCTTATCGGTAGCTTTATAGACGTCACTCAGACTTCCATATTCAGAACGATGCTTATCATAAAAATCTTGACGGTAGGTATACATGGTTTTATTTAGACTGACCGTTCTCGGTTTGATCTTGATAACGATTGAATTTGGCATGTACTGGGCTACTGTGTAATCAATTTCTGAGCGTTTGGCATTACTTTTCACATAGGCATCAATGAAAGCATTGATTTCATCCTCACTAAAGGGATAATCATGCAATTTACGTGTAAAATCTGCTGCAAAAGCTGCTCTATAATCTTTTTTATCTTGCTCCAAATCGCCGCCTAAGACCAAATCGCCTTTGTCTTTAGAAGATTTTGTCTTTGCTTCTCCTCCCAAGAAAACAGCATTGAGGTAATCAGAAGCTAATTTCTTTGATTCGTCAACGTGATTAGGATATTTCGCAGGATCAACCTTTAGTTTGATAGCTTCTACTTTTTCATCCGAGCTATAGGTTTTCTTCTCATAGTGAAGTTCATATTTCTTGCCATCTTCAACCTTAAAGACCAGATTACCAGAAAGAGTCTTTCCTTCCGCTAAATCTTCATAGCTCAGTGTTTTAAAATTTTCTTTGTCATCATAGACTCCGACCGGCTGGATCTTTTCTCCCTCTGAATCATAAAAAGCAATGTCTGAGGAGGAAATCATAATCTTATCATTTGTTTTATTTTTAATTTCCAAAGACAAGGCCAAGTATTTGGCATCAGCTGATCCGTTGCTTGGCATAATGAACTGACCATCCTTAATCTGGATATCAACCTGCCCATTGCTGGCTGATTTTTTGACAGTCGTTTCCTGGCTTGGCTTACCAGAATGTTTTTTATTTGGACTTGGAAGCAAGGCACAGGCTGTTAAGCTCACACCTGCCACAAGCAAGGCTGTGTATTTAAATACTTTTTTCATCATTGTCTCCTTAATTTCTTAATGCTGTGACTTTTCTATTTTATCATACTTGGCTAAACTGGTAAATAGCGTTTGAAATTATAGATATATAAAAATGTACCTTCGCAATCGCTAGAATGACCAAACATCTGAAAAACTTGAAAAGTGCAATCTTAAATAAAACATGCAAAACGCCTATCGCCCATATAAAGAATTGCTTACAAAAAAGAGAGTGGGACAGAAATCGGTAATTCGTTAGAATTCGATTTCGTCGTCCCACCTCCGCACAGTTGAGTAGGGCTGTAAAAGCTGATGAAATCAGCGTAGTAGAGCCCACTCAACCACTACGTCTCGCTCGACAATCCAAAGACAATTGAGAGGCTAGGACTTTTGTCCCAGCCTCCATTTTTTTAGTAGAATATTCCATTGCTATCCTTAAGCTACTTCACCTTCCTCAAACTGACTATTATAGAGGTCCGCATAGAAGCCATTGTGATCCATGAGTTCATCGTGGTTGCCCTGCTCAATGATATTTCCATCGCGCATGACCAAGATAAGATCTGCATTACGGATAGTGGACAGGCGGTGAGCAATAACAAAGGAAGTCCGCCCCTCCATAAGTTTGTCCATGGCTTTTTGAATCAGCTCCTCCGTCCGCGTATCGACTGACGAAGTTGCCTCATCCAATATCAAGAGCGGCGCATCTTTCAGCAGAGCACGAGCGATTGTCAATAGCTGCTGCTGACCAACCGATAAGTTGACCGTGTCATCCAGCACCGTATCATAGCCCTGCGGCAGAGTCATGATAAAGTGATGAACACCGACCGCCTTCGCTGCGGCAATAACTGCTTCATCTGTCACATGCTCCTGATTGTACATCAAGTTTTCTCGGATAGTTCCTTCAAAGAGCCAGGTATCCTGCAAGACCATTGAAAAAGCATCGTGAACCTCTGAGCGCTTCATATCCTTAATATCTATACCATCAATGCTAATACGCCCTTTGTCAATTTCATAGAACTTCATGAGCAGATTAACAATGGTCGTCTTACCAGCACCCGTCGGGCCGACAATAGCAATCTTCTGTCCAGCCTTGGCCTGGGCTGAGAAATTATGAATAATCGTCTGGTCTGGCTTGTAGCCAAAGAAGACATCTTCAAAGGCAACATCTCCCTTGACAGCAGTAAGCTGCTGCTCTTTATGCTGCTCGTCTTCCATCTCAGGCTCAGCTAGAAATTCAAAGACACGAACCAGTGCTGCACCGGCCTGCTGCAAAACAGTGATTCCTTGTGCAATCTGTGACAAAGGCTGAGAGAAGGTCCGCACATAAACCATAAAGGCAACAATTATCCCAATGCTAATAGAACCATTAATCGCCAGAGCAGCACCGACCAAAATAACCAGCACATAGGCAAAATTCCCCGTAAAGAACATGAGCGGCATCATCATGCCAGAGATAAATTGAGACTTCCAAATACTATTATAGAGATTATGATTGAGAACTGCAAAACGCTCCTTTGACTGTTCAATGGCATTATAACTGGTAACAACATTATGACCGGAGTACATCTCCTCCACATAGCCGTTAACAGCAGCTAAATCGTTTTGTTGAGCAGTGAAATAGCCCTGAGACTTGCCCATGATGAGGCCGACAAAGACAAAACCGACTACAGTAGCCAAGATGGTCACCAAAGCTAAAATCCAGTTCATGAAGAACATAGTCAAAACCACAGCCACCAAAAGCAAGCTAGAAGAGATAACACTTCCCAAACTCTGGTTAAGAGATTGGCCAACCGTATCCACGTCGTTAGTCACGCGCGACAGCGTATCCCCCTGAGAATGCCCATCGAAATAGCTCAAGGGAAGCTTGTTAATTTTCTCCGCAATGGCCGTCCGTAACCGCTTGGAGAAATACTGGACAACCGTACTGATGATAAAGGACTGACCGTAGTTGAGCAGAGCTCCGACTGCATATAGAATAGCGAGGAGAAAGGCAATCTGAGACACAGCTTTTAAATCAATATTGCTGCCCAGACCTTCTGAAATAAGATTAGTAATTTCTTTTAATTTATTTGGTCCATAAACCGTGATAATATTCGACAAGATAGCTCCCACAAATGCCAAAGCAAGAGGAAGCTGGAAGCCTTTGAGATAAGGCCGCATCTGGTTAAATAATGAAGACTTCTTATTTTCCATTTTCTAATTCCTCCTTGGATAGTTGTGAGTAGGCAATTTCTTGATAAACCGCGTTATTTGCCAAAAGCTCTCGGTGGGTACCTTGACCGACTACCTTACCAGCATCCAAGACCAAGATTTGATCCGCATCCATGATGGTAGAAATCCGCTGTGCTACGATCAGCTTGGTCATATCCTGCGTTCGCTCAGCCAGTTCCTTGCGCAAAATGCGGTCTGTCTTATAGTCTAGCGCTGAGAAGGAGTCGTCAAAGATGAGGATTTCTGGCTTACGAGCCAAAGCTCTGGCAATGGCCAAACGCTGACGCTGACCACCAGAGAAGTTGGTCCCGCTTTGAGCCACTTCTGCTTTCAGCCCCTTTTCCTTCTCTTGAACAAAAGGCTTGGCCTGAGCTAGGTCAAGAGCTTCCCACATTTTCTGCTCATTCAGCGGGCTTTCTTTGCTTTGACCGAAGTCCAGATTGCTCTCGATATCACCAGAGAAAAGCACCGCCTTTTGCGGGATGTAGCCAACCTTATTGCGTAGGTCTTCTAGCTGGTAATCCTGAACATTGACGCCATCTACCAGAATCTCTCCTTCTGTCACATCGTAGAAACGAGGGATGAGATTGACAAGAGTAGATTTCCCTGAACCAGTTGAGCCGATAAAGGCTACAGTATCACCAGCATGCGCTGTAAAGCTGACATGCTCAATGACCGCTTCAGAATTCTTGGAATAGCGGAAGGACACATCTCGAAAGACCACCTCTCCTTTGCTATCTGTTGCTGCCTTAGGATGTTCTGGACTGGTGATAGAAGAATGCAGATCCAGCACCTCATTAATCCGGTCAGCCGATACAATGGTCCGAGGCAGGACGATAAAGAGGGCACCCATGAGCAAGAAGCCCATCACAACCTGCATAGCATAGGACATAAAGACGACCATGTCACTGAAGAGCGGGAGACGCTCCTGCAGCCCAGCCTCCTGAATCAAATAAGCACCAATCCAGTAAATAGCCAGTGTCAAACCGCTAGAAATCCCCATCATAACTGGATTCATCATAGCCATCAAACGATTAATGAAGAGGTTAAGGCGAGTCACTTCATCATTGGCCACCGCAAATTTCTCATCCTGATAATCCTCAGCATTATAAGCTCGAACCACGCGAATCCCAGTCAGACTCTCTCTAGTGACGCTATTTAGCTTATCGACCAAACGCTGCGCCACTGACTGCTTGGGAAAGGCCAGTGTAACCAAAACTACTGTCATTAGAACATTGACAATCACAGCAATAAGAACAGCAATCAGCCAGTTCTCGGACTTACCGATAATCTTAGTAATGGCCCAAATCGCCATAATCGGCCCCCTGGTCACCACCTGCAACCCCATGGTGATTAAGGTCTGTACCTGAGTAATGTCATTCGTTGTCCGAGTCAGCAAACTAGGAATTGAAAATTTCTTAATCTCTGTCTGCGAATAATCCAGCACACGGTTGAAAATATCGCTCCGCAAACTCTGAGTAAAGCTAGCTGCTATACGAGCGGCAAAAAAGCCAACCACAATAGCTGACAGCAAACTAGCAAAGGATAAGCCGAGCATTTTCAATCCCGGTTCCCACAAATCTGCTAAAACTGTTCCCGGCGTTTGTAGTAGCTCTGTAATCGTCGAAATATAGGTTGGAACCTCTAATTCCAAATAAACCGTCAGGAAGGTGAAGAGCACACTGAGAACAATCATGCTCACTTCCCTTACCGTCAGCCGTTTAAATAGCTTAATCATCTTTCCCTCCATTTTCTAAACTTTCGATATTCTGATAAAACTTGGCCATGACTTGAGAAAAAATCAACAGCTCCTGCTCAGAAACACCATTCAAAATAGACCGATCTATTTCACCAAAAAAGTCACGGATTTTCTTCATTCTTTCCTGCGACTGCGGAGTAAGGCGGATATACTTGGCCCGCTTGTCCGTTTTGCTAACTTCCAGCTGGATAAAGCCATTCTTCTCCATCCGTTTCATTAAGTTAGAGGCCACCGATTTGGAAATATCCAACTCCTGCTCAATATCCTTGATAAGCGTGTCCTTGCCTTCTTCCGCGCGATGGGCAACAATATGCAAGACCTGCCCCTGCGGCCCAGCCATGGACTCAATCCCTTGCTCCTTAGCAAGTTTCTCTACCATGAGATGAATCTTTCGGCCAAAACGCTTCATTTCTAATAAAGGCTTTTCCATCAATTCTTCCTTTCTAAATTAATTCTCACGAGAACTAATTAGTTTTCATGAGAACTATTTTACCACATGAAAAGCAGATGTCAAGAAAAAGTTTCTATGAGAACTATTTTTAATAAAAAAATAAACTGGAACCAAGAGTCCCAGTTCTACCAATCCAAAGGCTTTTTAATCTTAATATTTTTAATCGAAACAAGAATAGCAAATCCCTGCTCTAGAATAATCTTCCTCATCATTCATTCTATGGAAATAGCCACTTGACATGAGGAGCAAGTTGGGAAATTTCTTGATGAAGTTCATTGAAGCTAGTATTTTTCACATCAGCCAAGTCCAAAGAGACCGCACTCTCCTCTTGATTTTTAGGATAGAAATATAAAATTCGACTGGTCGGTTCGGAAGATCTCATCCTAGGTCGAGATATGTCGTATTCAATTTGCTCAATCTCCTGCCACAAGAAGTACTTCTCTCTTTTAGCAGATAAGCCTCTCAGCCTTATTCCCATCTCATCCATCTCTAAAATTGGTGGTTTATGATTCGAAATATAGCCTAGAACGATCATAAAAATAGCGGTTATGCCCATTCCAAAATAGAGCGGATTGAAGATATTGTTACTTTCTTCAGTAGTCTGCCTGCTTCTTTGGTCTTCTTTGCTGGTAGGACTCCTATGAACCAGTTGATTGCTACTATTTTGACTTGTTGACTCAAGGGAGGCCTTATCCATAGATACAAAAGACATGATAAAAAAGATAGCAAAGAGTAAGAAAAAGCCTATGGCATAAAATCTTGCTCCATCGCGCTGATATACTTTCATTCTATTCCTATCCTTTCCAGATACATTGCCTATATGAGAATTCCTTCCAAATGGTCCAATTCGTGCTGGCAGATTTGCGCTGGAAAATCCTCTAAAGTAATGGTCTTCTTCAGCCAATTCTGATCCAGATATTCGACCGTGATTTTCTGATAGCGAATGGTTGGTCGACTTCCAGCCAAAGACAGACAGCCTTCTTCCGTTTCATAAGGGCCAGACTTCTGAATGAGAACTGGATTAAACATGACCATGGGCAGCATGACATACATAAAAATAATCACCCGCTTTTGGGAACCGATCATATTGGCAGCAAGACCGACACAAGACTCTCTATGAGCCAACAAGGTATCCTGCAAGTCCTGAGCCAAAAATAGATCAACTTTCGTGGCAGGGACTGATTTTTGCTGTAAAAAGAAAGGATCTTTCACAATTGATTTTTGCATACTTCACCTCAAATGGAAGAGGCTGGATTCCCTATCTCAGCCTCCTTCGTTTATTTGAACACTCTCAACGCCTTGTTTACTTATTTTGCATAGCGTTCACTAATATCTTTTGCGAGGACAAAATTTCCTAGTGTGGCTGAGCCATTTCCTGCGACAGCCGGTGTGACAATGTAGTCACGCACATCTGGCACTGGCAGATAACCATTGAGCAGAACAGTGAATTTCTCACGAACACGATCCAACATGTGCTGCTGCGCCATCACACCACCACCAAAGACAATGACATCTGGACGGAAGGTCACCGTTGCTTGAATAGCTGCCTGCGCAATATAGTAAGCCTGAATATCCCAGACAGAATTATTGAGCTCAATATTTTCACCACGCACACCAGTCCGCGCTTCTAAGCTAGGACCAGCTGCTAAGCCTTCCAAACATCCCTTGTGGAAAGGACAAACGCCATTAAAGCCTTTTTCTTCATCCATCGGGTGCTTAGCCACATAGTAGTGACCCATTTCTGGGTGGCCTGTCCCCCCAACAAATTCACCACGTTGGATAGCACCAGCGCCAATTCCCGTTCCAATCGTATAATAAACCAGATTTTCAATGCGACCGCCAGCATTATTACGGGCTACAACTTCACCATAGGCAGAGCTGTTGACATCTGTCGTAAAGTAAATAGGCACATTCAAAGCACGACGAAGCGCTCCTACGATGTCTACATTGGCCCAATGTGGTTTTGGAGTTGTCGTAATGTAGCCATATGTTTTTGAATTAGGATCAATATCAATAGGACCGAAAGAGCCCACTGCCAGACCTGCTAAATTATCAAAACGAGAGAAAAACTCAACCGTTTTATCTAACGTCTCAATCGGCGTGGTCGTAGGAAACTGTGTTTTTTCTACAACATTAAAATTTTCATCGCCCACAGCACAGATAAACTTCGTTCCACCGGCTTCTAAACTTCCGTACAATTTTGTCATTTCAAACACCTCTTGTATTCTTTATACTCCATTATAGCATATTTCCCTATTGGAAATGGCTCTATATTTTAGATTTTCCTCTGTAAATCTTAGCAATCAAGTAAAAAACGAACAAACATAAGTTGTTCGTTTTACTTTGTTGACTTTGTCTAGCTAAGATTAAGCTTTCACTTCAATAATCGCATCGCCTTTAGCAACAGTTCCTTCTGCTACTGGAGTCACAGATGCGTAGTCAGCTGTGTTAGTCACGATAACCATAGTCGTGTCATCCAGACCAGCTGCTGCGATTTTAGCTGAATCAAAAGTTCCAATAATATCGCCAGCTTTGACTTTAGAACCTTGAGAAACTTTTTGATCAAATCCTTCGCCATTCATAGAAACTGTGTCAATACCAACGTGGATCAAGATTTCAGCACCATTAGCTGTCTTCAAACCATAGGCATGGCCTGTCGCAAAAGCAATTGTCACTTCCGCATCGGCTGGGGCATAAACGACACCTTCAGTTGGTTTGATCGCAATCCCTTGACCCATAGCTCCGCTTGAGAAAACAGGATCATTTACATCGCTCAAAGCTACTGCACTACCAACAATTGGAGAAATGATTGTTTCATCTTGGAGAGCTGCTGGAACATTACCAGTTGTTTCTTCTTCGACAAGGCGCTCTGTAGTAGCATTTGTAGCAACTTCAGCTTCATCTTCGTAACCAAACATGTAAGTAAGAGCAAAACCAAGAGCAAATGATACAGCTACCATGAAGAGATATTGGAAGAGCTGTCCATTACCGATGTAAAGCATGGTACCTGGGATGATGGTGATACCATTACCAGTACCAGCAAGTCCAAGGATAGAAGCCAATCCACCACCGACAGCACCAGCGATCAATGAAAGGAAGAATGGTTTGCGGTAACGCAAGTTAACCCCGAAGATGGCAGGCTCTGTAATACCAAGGAAGGCAGAGAGAGCAGCTGGGAAGGCAAGAGTTTTAAGTTTAGGATTTTTAGTTTTGACACCAACAGCAACGGTTGCAGCACCTTGAGCTGTCATAGCTGCAGTGATGATAGCGTTGAATGGGTTAGCATGGTCAGCTGCGAGCAATTGTACTTCAAGCAAGTTGAAGATATGGTGTACACCTGATACGACAATCAATTGGTGAACTCCGCCGATCAGCAAACCACCTAGACCGAATGGCAAACCAAGAATAGCTTTTGTACCAATAAGGATGTAGTTTTCAACAACGTGGAAGACTGGTCCGATCACGAAAAGTCCAAGAATTGACATCACCAAAAGGGTTACAAATGGTGTGACCAAAAGATCCAAGACATCTGGCACAACCTTACGGACAGCTTTTTCAAACTTAGCTCCGACAACCCCGATAATGAAGGCTGGAAGAACAGAACCTTGCAAACCAACGACTGGGATGAAGCCGAAGAATTTCATTGCAGTCACTTCACCACCAGAAGCAACAGCCCAAGCATTTGGAAGTGAGCCTGAAACAAGCATCATACCAAGAACGATACCAACGGCTGGATTTCCACCGAATACACGGAAGGTTGACCAAACCACCAAACCTGGTAGGATAATGAAGGCTGTATCTGTTAAGATTTGAGTATAGGTCGTTACATCATCTGGAAGCGTCATTCCAAGAGCGTTCAAGAGACCACGAACACCCATGAAGAGACCAGTTGCTACGATAACTGGGATGATTGGTACAAAGACATCACCGAAAGTACGGATGGCACGTTGGAACCAATTCCCTTGCTTAGCAGCTTCTGCTTTCATGTCATCTTTTGATGAAGTTGGCAAACCTAAGGCTACAACTTCGTCATAGATTTTATTAACCGTACCAGTACCAAAGATGATTTGGTATTGGCCTGAGTTAAAGAAAGCTCCCTGAACTTTTTCTAGATTCTCGACAGTATTTTTGTCGATCTTTCCTTCATCTTTAACCATAACGCGCAGACGAGTCGCACAGTGGGCTACACTGTTAACGTTCTCACGTCCACCCAAGGCTTCGATGACCTTTTTTGCAATTTCAGTATTGTTCATTTGCAAAAATCTCCTTATAAAAATATTGTAAAACTTTTTGAAAGCGATTTTATCACCTTTACGAATATTATTTTACCATGATTCAGAGATATGTCAAGCGTTTTGCAGAAAAAATATTTTTTTACTATTAAATGTTGATTTTTCAGCAGAAAACGTTTACTATAGTAATAAGAAATAATATGATTCGGAGGACAAAAGATTGGCTTGGACGACTGAAAAACGCTACAAACGCTATGAAGACTGGACTCAGGAAGAGCTACAGCAGATCAAAGAAAACATCGCTAAATCTCCTTGGCGGACTAACTACCATGTGGAGCCTCAGACAGGTCTGCTCAATGACCCCAACGGCTTCTCTTATTTTGACGGCAAGTGGGTGGTTTTCTACCAAAACTTTCCTTTCGGGGCTGCCCACGGTCTCAAGTGCTGGGTTCAATTAGAAAGCGATGACCTAGTTCACTTCACTGAAACCGGCCTTCGGGTGCTGCCAGATACTGCTCTGGACAGCCACGGTGCCTACTCAGGCTCTGCCATGCAGTTTGACGACAAGCTCTTTCTCTTCTACACTGGCAATGTTCGTGATGAAAATTGGGTGCGTCACCCCTATCAAATCGGTGCCTTGTTAGACAAATCAGGCAAGCTCGAAAAAATCGGCAAGGTTTTGATTGAGCAGCCTGCTGAAGCGACCGACCACTTCCGCGATCCACAGATTTTCAATTACAAAGGGCAATTCTATGCCATTGTCGGTGGGCAAAATCTAGATAAACAAGGCTATGTCAAGCTTTACAAGGCAATTGATAACGACTATACCAACTGGGAAGCCGTTGGCGATTTGGACTTTGCCAATGACAAGACGGCCTATATGATGGAGTGTCCTAATCTAGTCTTTATCAATGACCAGCCAATCCTGCTCTACTGCCCTCAAGGTTTGTCTAAGGACGTACTGGACTATGGCAACATTTATCCAAATATGTATAAAATAGGTCAATCGTTTGACACAAATCAAGCTGCTATGATTAATCCTAGCCCTATCCAAAATCTGGATTATGGTTTCGACTGCTACGCGACCCAAGCCTTTAACGCACCTGACGGTCGTGCTCTGGCTGTCAGCTGGCTAGGTTTGCCTGATGTCGAATACCCATCTGACCGCTTCGACCATCAGGGTGTCTTCTCTCTCGTCAAGGAATTAACCCTGAAAGACGGCAAGCTCTACCAATACCCAGTGCCTGCTATCAAGAATTTGCGAGCAGAGGAACAGCCTTTCACTCCTCTGGCAGAAAGCAAGAACAGCTACGAACTAAAGCTAAAGCTCGCTACGGACACCGAACATGAAATCGTCCTCTTTGCAGACAAGGACGGCAAGGGGCTACGCATCAACTTCGACCTCAAGGAAGGACAAGTGACAGTTGATCGCAGTCAAGCGGGCGAGCCATTCGCTCTGGACTTTGGAACCAGCCGAAGCTGTGATATTGGCAAGGAAGCAACGAGCGCTACTATCTTCATCGATAAATCGATTTTTGAAATTTTCATCAATAAAGGAGAGAAAGTATTTTCCGGCCGTGTCTTCCCGAGAGAAGACCAGACAGGCATTGCCATTACCAAGGGCAATCCAACCGGTACTTACTATGAATTAGATTATGGTCGCAAAGCTAACTGATGTAGCAAAACTAGCAGGAGTCAGCCCTACAACTGTTTCCCGCGTCATCAATAGGAAGGGCTACTTATCCGACAAAACGATTTCCAAGGTTGAAGCAGCCATGCGAGAATTGGCCTACAAGCCCAACAATCTGGCGCGCAGCCTCCAAGGAAAATCAGCCAAGCTAATTGGACTCATTTTCCCAAATATCAGCAATGTCTTTTATGCAGAATTGATTGGCAAGCTAGAGCATGAGCTCTTTAAACAGGGCTATAAAACCATCATCTGCAATAGCGAGCATGACTCAGACAAGGAGCGTGAGTACCTTGAGATGCTGGAGGCCAATCAGGTGGATGGTATCATCTCCGGCAGTCATAATCTAGGCATCGAAGACTATAATCGCGTAACTGCTCCTATCATTTCCTTTGACCGTAACCTTTCACCAGATATTCCAGTTGTCTCCTCAGACAACTATGGTGGTGGAGTGCTGGCTGCTCAGACCTTGGTCAAGGCTGGCGCTCAAAATATCATCATGATTACTGGTAATGACAACTCCAATTCCCCAACTGGGCTGCGCCATGCTGGCTTCGCCTCTGTTCTACCAGACGCTCCAATCATCAATGTCTCTAGCGATTATTCTCCCGTCCGCAAGGAAATGGAAATCAAGCATATTTTAACCCATGAGAAGCCAGATGCTATCTTTGCTTCAGATGATTTAACAGCCATTTTAGTGATGAAAGTCGCTCAGGAGCTGAACATCCAGATTCCAAAAGATTTAAAAATCATCGGCTACGACGGAACCTACTTTGTGGAGAACTATTATCCTCAATTAGCGACTATTAAACAGCCGCTGAAGGATATTGCCAAACTTCTGGTGGATTTATTGCTACAAAAAATTGACAAGCAAGAAGTCACAACGACCGGCTACTTCCTGCCTGTGAACCTCTTGCCTGGCAAAAGCGTATAACTTTTTTGATCTCACTAAATTCCTTCATCTTGACGAATCCCCCAAAGGTTTGGCAGAAACCAACTTTTGGGGGACTTTTAATATCATTAATCCCTAGCAATTACTTCAATGTTAGCTCCGTCTAGGAAGATTTTCTTTTATAACTAAGTTTGAAGTAGCTAGCCGAGACCTAGGCTGCAATGATTTTATAGGAAAAGTAACTAACCGAGGCCTAAGTTGCACAGTTCAATCCCTGATTACTTTTTGGTCTCATAGTCACTACCGTTTTCCTTAGGCTATCACCTGCATTCAATATCATTGTTCGTTCTTTTAGAAAGATTAGGTTTTCCCAAATTCTAAAGGAAATCAAACTAATCTACATAGAAAAATCTTCTATAAATTCGCGCAATCGTTAAAATTATGATTAAAAGTATAGCTATTATAGACAATACTATTTTCCCAAAACTTATTTCCGAACGGATTATAAAAATGTGAAAGAGAGGTGCCAATCCTACACCTATAGCAATTAGATAACTAGCAAAGTTTATGGCACCAAGACCTGCAAAAAAATGTTTCATTTCAATACCCAACTTTTTACCTTTCATTTCATGGTGACTCTCTCTAAATCAGTTTCATTGTTTACTTCTTACCTTTTCAAAGAAATTTGATAGTAAATGTACTCCACTGAGGGCTATTACTATGTCAATTGGTAAGAAATAGTAATCCCATATAAAATGAGACAAAATCAATGATAGAAATAAAATACAATCAATATAACTATTCTTAAAATGTTCTGCGATTTTATGATATAGAAATGCAATAATAACTGAAATCAAAACAATCGTCATGCTTATCCTCCTGTAATCTGCAAATAATCCATGTATTCACCTGCTCCAAGCTCTTCCCCTTCTTGGAATTTTTCAAGTACCTTAAAACTTTTAACAATACAATCTATTAGATACTCCCTTGGGGCGATCTCATATCCAAACATAATAAATGCAACACTGACCGTTATTAGCATTATCTTTAAGATAGTCATTAAGCACCGCTCTATTGCAATTCCAACTTCTAATTTAATCTATTCTTTTTTCAAACCGAAACATTCCGTCTGGAAATTGCTCATCAAATTCCTTAACATCCGCTTCTGGCTCATTTGGGTCAGGATGAAATTTATTAAAAAATTCAACAATATGAAACCCACATCTATTTACATAAAAATGTATATTACGCTGCTCAAAGTATGGTGTCATAGTCTCCCAAATTTTGACTTCTGGATGTAACTTTTCAATTTGACACCAAGCAGCATATCCAACTCCCTTACCGTGAGCATCTGGGGAAACGAATAGCAGGTCTAAACTTCCTTTTTCTCCATCAACTTTAATTACAGCACCGCCAACTTTTTTCTCTTCAAGAATAATACGATAAGCCTTTCCGTGGTCAATGGACTGTTCGATGGTCTCTCGTGAAATGATTTGACCATCTTCTTCAAAGTGGTTATCTCTACACCCAAACTCCTCCAAAGCCCCGTAGTTAAAAGCTTCCTGATTATCCAAAATAAACAGCTCTCGGTCATCTTTTTCCATCAAACATAACTGTATATCTTTTTCCATTTCAACACACCTACAATCTCTAATTTGTCTACACCGCTTTAATCTTCTCATTTATCAATTCAATAAAAGCGATCACAGTCGCTCCTCTCATCGGAAGACCATCAGGACTAAATATGTATTCTACCTATTATACCATTCTTATTACTTTATTTTATTATTTCTTACAAGCTTTTAGATAATTGTAGATATATTCCATAATTCTGTGTAAACGCTCAAGTAGAGTTACGAAGTGTTAATCAAATAAGCTTTCAAGGGTGTCAGAACATTTCCAAGTGTCATCGCGACGTCCATAAGCGGGGATCAAAGCTGAACTAAAGTTCCCATTACGATCTCTTGGAATGGTTAACTGAACAGTCCCATATTTGGTTTCAAATTTCCGTGAATAGGTTCCGTTACGACTATTTCCAGTATGATAGCCTACTTTATCGTAAGGCTCATCCCCTAAAAAGGCTGATAACTCCGCTTGAAGAAGATCATTCATGGCTGTTTCAAGAGAAGAACGGCAACATTCATCAATATCTTGCTGTTGGGCTAGGAAGTTAAGTAGTTCTGTGGTAAACTGAGTCATAGAAATAAATCTCTTTCTAGTAATGTTTCGCAACTCTACTATAACGGATTTATTCCTTTTTTGTGTTTACACAACTTATTTTACACTACCACTATACAAAAACAGACAGGAATTTTTTCAACATTATCAAGTTTACTATCAGTTTAAATTTCCCCGTATAGCCCTATTCAAATAGTTATTAAATCCAAAGATTCCCCTCAAAAACTCTCTTCTAAAGAGGCTGCTTTTAAGGCGTTTTTCTCTTATCTCTTTCTTTTCTTACTTAGACTGACTAGACCATTCCTCATCTCTAAAAAACCTAGTAAAAATCCTAAGAAACGAAAGCGATTTATCCTATAAATAAAGATGAAAAGCACATTCGAAGTCTAGATTACCACGATTCTATAGGAAAAATGAACAGCCGAGGCCTAGATTGCCATGATTCTATAGGAAAAGTGAACAGCCGAGACCTAGATTGCCATGATTCTATAGGAAAAGTGAACAGCCGAGACCTAGGTTGCTATAATGGAAACTTTTTAAGAATTATCAGCAACTGCAACTATCAAAAACCAAAAAAGCTGAGACAGTCGTCTCAGTCTTTTTCTTCTGTTATAAATTGGCTTAAAATACCATTGATAAACTTACTTGATTTTTCATCAGAAAATTGCTTGGAAAGTTCAATGGCTTCATTGACCGCTACTCGCTCGGGAGTATCGAACTCTGTCATTTCAAAGATGCCTAATCGCAGGATATTCTTTTCCACCAAAGTTAGACGCTCAACTGTCCAGCCTGCTTTCAAGTGCTGGGCGATTTTCTTATCTAACTCTTCCTTGGACTGGAGCACTCCTGTGACCAAATTGAGTAGAAATGCTGGAATATTGACCTCAGCATCCGTCTCTTCTTCGTCCTTATCATAGGTATAGGCAAAGCGGCAAGCCTCAATGGCATCACCCTCATACTCCAGACTCATCAAAGCCTGAAAAGCCCGCTGACGTAGCTCTCTTCTAGATTCTAACAAAACATCAGTCATTGAGGAAATCCTCATCAAATAGATCTTTCAAATCTGGTTTTGGTGATTTTTCTGGAACAATGCCTGCCACATGGATATTGACAGCAGACAGCTCCACTTCAGCCATATCGCTTACAGCACTCTTGACTGCTTTTTGAATTGCAACTGCAACTGTTGGTACACTGATACCGTACTCCAGATATAGGTAGATATCAACTGATATGTCGCCACTTTCATCCGTATGCAGCGCAACACCGCGTCCAAGCGTACGCATAGAAAGGCTATCTGACATGCTTTTATTTGCAAAAGAATGAACGCCCTCTACCTTAGCCGTAGCAATGGCAATAATTTTTTCCAAGACTCGTGGCGCAATAACGATTTCGCCTAATTGTTCGTTTGCCATAAGAATTCCTTTCTATATGAAAGATTGAAATTACGCACGAGAAACGTAAGTTCCTTCTGCTGTATTGATGACCAATTTTTGTCCAACTTCGATGAAGTCTGGTACGTTAACAACAAGACCTGTTTCAAGAGTTGCTGGTTTACCAGAACCTGTTACAGTAGCACCCTTGATAGATGGTTGTGTTTCTGTTACCACCAATTCAACAGTTGTAGGTACTGTCACACCGATCACTTCTGATCCGTAGAATTGGATTTTCACATCTGAGTTTTCAAGGATGTATTTCAATTCTTCCTCTACGTTGACTACTGGGATTTCGTATTGGTCATAAGTCTCAGTATTCATGAAATAGGCAGTGCCATCCATTTGGTACAAGTATTGTGCTGGTACTGTTTCGATGATCGCTTGTTCAAATTTTTCTTCTGGACGGTAGCTAGTCTCAAATGTAGAACCAGTACGAACATCACGCAATTTCATACGCATGATAGTATTTCCCTTACCTGGTTTGTGGTGACTTGCTTCCAAGACGCGGATCAATTTACCATCAGCAGTTTCAAAAGTCATTCCAGCTTTCAGCTTACTTGCTTCAATCATTTGTTTTTTACCTCTTTAATAAATAATTTACTCTTTATTCTACCATAAAGCTTGATAATTCTCAAATCACAATCAATTCTTTTGGAGCAAGGGTCAAGACCTCACAACCAGTCTCTGTGATCAGAAGGTCATCTTCGATCCGAACGCCATATTTGCCATCCAGATAGATACCCGGTTCATCCGTCAGAACCATGCCGGCCTCAATCGGATCTTCTGACTTGCCAAAGTAAGGAATCTCATGGATATCCAGCCCAATACCATGGCCAATTCCGTGGCTGAAGTAAGGTCCGTAGCCTGCATCGTTGATAATTTGACGAGGAATCCGGTCAAAATCAATACAGCTGAGTCCAGCTTTAGCCGCTTCTATCAAGGCTTGATTGCTACGCAGGACAATATCATAAATTTCCCGCTCTTCATCCGTCACCTGCCCCACATGAACAGTCCGCGTCATATCGCTGACATAGTGATTGTAGTAGCAACCAAAGTCCATGGTCAGGGTTTCACCATTTTGGATGACCTTGTCACTAGCCACACCGTGCGGCATAGCAGAACGGTAGCCCGAAGCGATGATGAAGTCAAAGGAGGCACCTGAAGCACCTAACTGGCGCATACGAGCATCCAAAAAGTTCATGACAGCCAGCTCTGTCGTCTGACCAGGCTTAATAAAGTCCAGCACGTCTAGGAAGGCTTGATCAGAAATCTGGCAAGCCTTGCGAATAGTCGCGATTTCTTGCTCATCCTTGATCATGCGCAAATTTTCGATAAAGGCTGTCATCGGCACCAGCTCATGACCAGCAAACACACTTTCCAGCATCTTGAAGTAAGCATAGGAAATTTCATCATCAAAACCGATTTTTGCCAACTTGTCGTCTGTAATGATTTTAGCAATTTCTCCAACTGCATCCCGTGTTTCAACAATATCAAAGCCCTCAACCACGCCCTTGGCAATCAAGGTATAACGAGAATCTGTCAGGAAAATTCGTCGTGACTTGCTGATGAAAACCGTCGCTTCTGTCCCGCTGAAACCAGTCAGATAGTAAATATTTTTCAGATTGGTTACTAAAACAGCATCGCATTCTGTCTGAGCCAAGGCTGCTTCAAATTTTTCAACTCTTGATAACATGAGAAAACCTCCGTAAAATAATTCGATTGAGTATCGTAAAATAGAAATTCTGCTGATGAAGAGTCGTTACTCTTCGTCTTTTGTTTCTTTTTGCGTCTTTTCCACATTGCGCTGATAGGCCTGAATCTGTCGTTCCAACTCCCGTTTGATCGCTGGTTCTGGCGCATATTTTTCTTCCCAGTCATCTGGTTTGAGGATTTTATGGGTCACTGGATCAAAATGCGCTTTTCCATCTGGGAAAATTTTCCCCATATTGGCCTGATGGACAATATCGAAAATCCGCTCAGGATCAACTCCCATCAAGACAAAGCTACCGTAAGTAAAGTAGAGCGTATCGATCAGAGCATCAACTTGACCAACTAAAGAAATTTCTGCCTTGCTCTTACTACGAACCTTGGCAGCAGCCTTATCTAAAGCCTCGTGCATTCTAGCCATCGACTGATCAAATTCTTCCTCTGAAGAGCTGGCAGCTCTGAGAAATTCAACCAACTCTTCCAACTTGAAGTCAGCACGGTGCCGAGCTTCCTCTGGTGTCCAAGCGATGGGTTCTTCCTGCGTAGACTCATCCATGACACCATGGAAAGTCTTGACCTTATTGAAATGGTGATCGCTGGATACAAAGACTTTCTCACTGGCCAAAATACCGAAATGTTCTAGCGCCCGATGAATCCCATCCTGACTATTGCTGCTAGTCGTATGCTTGGCTACTTCTTTGACAGAGCTGGTGCCATTTCCCATAGCAATAGACAAGCCAACTCCCGACAGCATTTCCAAGTCATTGTCAGAGTCGCCGAAGGCCATGACCTGATGAATATCAAAGCCATACTCTTGACCGACTAGACGAATCCCCTCCAGCTTGGACATCCCTTGATTGATAATGTCCGCCGCATAAGGGCTCGAACGAGTAAATTTCAAATGTGGGAAATCCGCTTCAATCTTTGCACTCTCAGCCGGATCCGCCAAAATCAGAACTTGATAGATAGGCTCTTGAATCAATTTCAACAGATCTTCTTCATGCTGAGGCAGGGCCTTACTTACAATCTTGTTAAAACCATGGCTCACCGTCCGAGTCATCTTCCTAGGAATAAACTGGGTAGCCCACTGAGAAAAGGAACTCATACCAAAGGTCATAATTTTTGAACCTTGCATGGCCTGTTCTGTCCCCAAGGAAATCTCTTTTCGGTGTTCCTTGGCATAGGCAATCAGATCACGCAGGCTCTGCTTATCAATCGGTGTGGCAGAGATGACCCTATCTTTTGAAAAAATATACTGACCATTGTAGGTGACAGCAAAGTCTAAATCTAGCTTGTCCATAAAAGGCTTGACAAAGAAGGGGCCCCGACCTGTTGCCAAACCGACCAAAATCCCTTGTTCCTGCAAACTCTTAATGGCAGCCTCTGTCGATTTCAAGACGGTTCGACTGTCATTAATCAAGGTTCCATCTATATCAAAAAAGACGGCTTTTATTTCCATTGATTTTCTCATTCTTTCCTTTTATGATACAATAAATTATAACACAATTCACGGAGAAGCACATCTATGAATAAGCAGATTTTAGTTTTACATACTGGTGGAACCATTTCCATGCAGGCTGACGGAAGTGGTGCCGTCAATAGCAGCCAAGACAATCCCATGAATCATGTGGCTGTTCCTTTAGATGGTATTGAAGTGACGGTAGTTGATTTCTTCAACGTTCCCAGTCCTCACATCACTCCCCAGCACATGCTCGAACTCTACCAAAAAATCAAGGCTGACGCTGACCAATACGACGGTGTGGTCATTACCCACGGAACCGATACTCTAGAGGAGACTGCCTACTTCCTTGATACCATGGACCTGCCTGACATCCCTGTCGTTTTGACCGGAGCTATGAGAAGTTCAAATGAACTCGGCAGTGACGGAGTTTATAACTACCTGACTGCTTTACGGGTAGCCAGCGACGAGAAGAGTCGAGGCAAGGGCGTTCTCGTCGTCATGAATGATGAGGTGCATGCTGCCAAGTATGTCACCAAAACCCACACCACCAATGTCAGCACCTTTCAAACTCCGACGCACGGTCCTCTAGGCCTGGTCATGAAGCAGGAAATTCTCTATTTCAAAACAGCAGAACCTCGCGTCCGCTTTGACCTGACTAGCATTTCAGGGCTGGTACCCATCATTCCAGCCTATGCCGGTATGAAAACAGAAGTGCTTGATATGCTGGATTGGCAAAAGCTAGACGGCCTCATCATCGAAGCCTTTGGCGCAGGCAATCTGCCAAAAGAAACTGCGGAAACATTAACAGCGATGGCAGAATCTGGCCTCCCCATCGCTCTCGTTTCACGCTGTTTCAACGGCATTGCTGAGCCTGTCTACGCCTATGAAGGCGGCGGTGTCAAGCTGCACCAAGCCGGAATCATGTTTGTCAAAGAGCTCAATGCACCGAAGGCTCGCATCAAGTTGCTGATCGCCCTCAATGTCGGCCTAAGTGGTCAAGCATTAAGAGACTATATAGAAGGATAGAAAACCAAGCTTGTCTACTCGCTTGCTAGGCATTATTTCTTGATTTTCCTTTATAAATGCTGTATCCCTCGATATAAAGTCCATAAATATTCTTAGCCTTAAGCTAAGTTATAAATTCAAAAAAAGAGTCTGGGACAAAAGTCCTAGACTCTTTTTTTGTCTTTGGATTGTAGAGCAAGACGCAATGGTTGAGTGGGCTCTACTATGCTGATTTCATCAGCTTTTACAGCCCTACTCAACTGTGCGGAGGTGGGACGACGAAATCGAATTCTAACGAATTACCGATTTCTGTCCCACTCTCTCTTTTTCTTGTTTTTATGAATTTGGATCATCTAGACTGCGGCCATGAAGACCTTTCTCGCGCTGAACTTGGCGCAACTTTTCAGGCGTCACATCATTGCCATCCTCATCAACGATCTTGATGCCCTCAATATGATGGCGAACAGAACGACGGTAGCCTTCGATGTACTCTTCACGAAGCTTGGCTTGTTCTACTTTTTCCTCAGCAGTTAGGCCTTCTGTTTTTTCTTTTTAGCCAGTTCGTTGATGCGTTCAATTTTTTTAGGATCCATGATTCTACCTCTCTTACCTTTCATTTGGTATTAATCTGATTAAACTGCGCCAGCTGTCCCGCTTTGGCTGTCAAAGAAGACAGGAGAGCTAGACGGTTGTTACGCACAGCCTCATCTTCTGCCATAACCATGGTATGGTCAAAGAAAGCGTCAATAGCTGGACTGAGGGCAAAAAGTTGATCCAGATTAGCAGCTAAGTCAGGCGTCAGCTCCACTTTTTCAATAGCAGCTGCCAAGTCTTTTTCCTCTTGATTTTCAAAGAGTGCTGAATTAACAGCTGTCTGCCCTTGGGCTTTCTCAGCTAGATTAAAGACACGAGACAGGCTTTCGACTGCTGACTTAAAGTTGTCTTCCTGAGCTTTCTCAGCTAGAAGTGCAGCTGTTTCTACCAAATCGCGTACGACAAAGTTAGTGCTTTGAAGAACAGCTGTCACGATGTCTTTTGGAATGCTGCGATCCATCATTTTCTCAACGCGGGCACGGAAGAAGTCCAGCACGGCCTCTTGATTTTCATAACTTAGACTATCAAACTTCAGTTCGTAAAGTCGACCAAGAAGCTGAGCCAAGTCAATGTTCCAGCCAAACTTGTCCAAGATATGCACGACACCTTGAGTCGCACGGCGTAGTGCATACGGGTCATTGGAACCGCTCGGAATCAAGCCAACTGAGAAGAAGGACAGAATAGTATCCAACTTATCAGCCAGAGCCAAAACCGCACCGACCTTGGTGTCAGGCAATTCGCCATCGGCTGATGTCGGCATATAGTGCTCCCGAATGGCAGCCGCCACCGCAGCATTCTCACCAGCCAGAAGAGCATACTTCTCGCCCATGATTCCTTGCAGCTCATCAAACTCACCAACCATGCCAGTCAGCAAGTCAAACTTATAAATAGCCGCGGCACGAGCCAAGTCGGCTGTCTCATCAGCATCCAATCCTGCTTCTTGCGCCAAGAGAGCAGCAATCTTGCCAGTCCGCTCCATGTGCTCCGCCAGAGAGCCAATCTTTTCGTGGAAGGTCACATTGCTCAGCTTTTCAACCAAGTCGGCAATAGCTAGTTTTTGGTCTTCCCGCCAGAAGAATTCCCCATCTTCCAGACGAGCCACCAAGACTTTTTCATTTCCTTTGATGACATTTTCTAAGTGCTCTGCATTTCCGTTGCGGACAGAGATAAAGTGCGACAAAAGCTTGCCTTCAGCATCGCGCACAACAAAGTAACGCTGGTGCTCTTTCATGGAAGTTACCAAGACTTCTTCAGGCACTTCTAAGTATTTGGCATCAAAATTACCTAGGAAAGCAGTTGGATATTCTACCAGATTCAAGACTTCATTAAGCAAGTCTTCGTCAATCTCAATAGAAACCCCGTGCTCCTGCTCTAAGGCCCGAATCTGTTCGATAATCATCTTTTCCCGCTCAAGAGGACTGGTAATGACAAACTGAGCCCACAGGTCATCTTCATAAGAATCTGCTGAAGCAATCTCCGTTTCTCGCCCTAAGAAACGGTGTCCACGGCTAGTACGACCGCTCTTAATGTCCAAGAATTCCAAATCAAAGGCCTGCTCATCTAAGAGTACAGTCAAAGTATGAACTGGACGGATATATTCAAAGGTGTTATTAGCCCAGTGCATGCTGACAGGGAAGGTCAAAGCTTGCAGAACTTCCGTTACTGCTGGGATGATTTCCTCTACTGGGCGGCCGATTTCTTCCTTGGTCACATAGACGTATTCTTCGCCCTTGATTTCACGGAAAGTAATGTCCTCAACCGTTAAGCCCTTGCCACGGACAAAACCTTCGGCAGCCTTGGTAAAGTTGCCATCTGCGTCCAGAGCAATTTTCTTAGAAGGGCCCTTGAAATCTTCGGTCAAATCAGACTGCTTGTCCGCCAAGCCAACCACGCGCACCGCCAGACGACGAGGTGTGGAGAACATTTCAATTTTCTCAAAGGTCAGACGATGGTCTGTCAGGAAGGCTCCCATCTTGTCGCGCAGCTGCTTCATGCTCGGTGTCACGACATAGGCTGGCATTTCCTCCAAGCCTAATTCAACTAATAAATTTTTTACCATGATTATTCTCCCTCCTCTGCCAAGAGTTTCTCGCGAGTCTCTGCATCCAAAAGTGGATAGCCCAGACGCTTGCGCTCAGCCACAAAGGTCTTAGCGACAACACGAGCTAGATTACGAATACGAGCGATATAACCAGCCCGCTCTGTCACAGATACTGCTCCACGCGCATCCAAGAGGTTAAAGGTATGTGAGCATTTGAGAACATAGTCATAGGCCGGGTGCACCAGATGTTCGTCCAGACAGCGCTTGGCTTCTGCTTCAAACCTCTCAAAATTCCCCAAGAGCAAGTCTTGGTCGCTGACCTCAAAGCTGTACTTGGAATGCTCATACTCAGGATGAGTGAAAATTTCACCGTACTTAACACCATCAGCCCACTCAATGTCGTAAACTGAGTCCACTTCTTGGATATAAGAAGCCAGACGCTCCAGACCATAAGTCACCTCAGCTGTCACCGGTTGAGTTGGCAGACCTCCGACCTGCTGGAAGTAAGTGAACTGCGTGATTTCCATACCATCCAGCCAAACTTCCCAGCCCAGACCAGCTGAACCAGTTGACGGATTTTCCCAGTTATCCTCGACAAAGCGGATGTCGTGCTCCAGCGGATTGATGCCCAAGAGTTCCAAAGACTGCAAATAAAGTTCTTGGATATTGCTTGGAGATGGCTTCATAACCACCTGAAATTGGTGGTGCTGGTAAAGACGGTTGGGATTTTCTCCATAACGCCCATCTGCTGGCCGACGAGATGGCTCTACATAAGCCGCATTCCAAGGCTCTGGCCCAATAGCCCGCAGGAAAGTATAAGGACTCATCGTTCCCGCCCCCTTCTCATTATCATAAGCCTGCATAAGCATACAACCCTGGTCGTTCCAGAACTGCTGTAAAGTCAAAATTATTTCCTGAAAGGTAAGTTTCTTAGACATTTTTTACTCCTTTAGTTTCTTGAGATTTCTTGCGCTAGGTCTGTCCTCTGTTCTCTTTGAACAAGTAAAAGAACCACATCCGACAGTCCTAGGCTCTTCAACCTAGGGGCGTCAAAACGCGGTTCCACCCTAATTTATTACTTCATTACGTTTAAAAATGTTTATCGAAAGCGCCATCTGCACTGCTTCCCTATCTGGCTCCCACCAACCCAGACTCGCTAAAAAGTAGACAATGAGAATTCTTTCTAAAAAAGATTATAGCAGAAAATAGATAATTTGTAAAATACTTCTTGGACTTCAACTATAAATTCCTCCTATATAAATTTACTTTCTATCAAGAAAGCAGATAAGCATTTTCATAGAAATTTTCATCTACTTTCATATATTAACCTAGTTACATTGACAATCTAATCTTCATCTAATTATTTAGTGAGAAGAAAAGATCAAAAAAGACTGATATAACAGCGTTTCCCAAGGGAAATAGAATTTGAAAATGATTGTCGCCTCGATTCAGGTACTTGCATTTTTCATGAAAACGTTTTATAATAATAGTTAGCCTTAAAGTTTTCTTAAACTTAAGTCAAACATTTTATAAGGAGGAAAAACAATAATGAGTATTGGAATCATTATTGCCAGCCACGGTGAATTTGCTGCCGGCATTCATCAGTCAGGTTCTATGATTTTTGGTGAGCAAGAAAAAGTTCAAGTTGTAACTTTCATGCCAAACGAAGGTCCTGATGATCTGTATGCAAAATTCAATGACGCTGTGGCTTCGTTTGATGCGAACGATGAGGTATTGGTCTTGGCTGACCTTTGGAGTGGGTCTCCATTTAACCAAGCTAGCCGTGTCATGGGTGAAAATCCAGACCGCAAGTTCGCGATTATTACAGGTTTGAACCTGCCTATGCTAATTCAAGCCTACACAGAGCGCATGATGGATGCAAACGCTGGCGTAGATGCTGTCGTTGCAAACATTATCAAGGAAGCTAAGGAAGGCGTAAAAGCACTTCCAGAAGAGCTAAATCCAGTCCTAGAAAGCGCTGCTCCTGCTGCTGCACCAGTTGCTCAAGCGGCTATCCCAGAAGGAACTGTTATCGGAGACGGCAAGCTCAAAATCAACCTTGCTCGTATCGATACACGTTTGTTGCATGGACAAGTTGCAACGGCTTGGACTCCAGATTCAAAAGCAGACCGTATCATCGTTGCTTCTGACTCTGTAGCTAAGGATGAACTTCGTAAAGAACTCATCAAACAAGCTGCACCCGGTAATGTTAAAGCAAACGTTGTTCCAATTGATAAATTGATTGCTGTTTCAAAAGATCCACGCTTTGGTAATACGCACGCTCTTATCTTATTTGAAACTCCGCAAGATGCCCTACGCGCTATCGAAGGTGGTGTGCCAATCAAGACCCTCAACGTCGGCTCAATGGCTCACTCAACTGGTAAGACAATGGTCAACAACGTTCTGTCAATGGACAAGGACGATGTGGCAACTTACGAAAAATTGCGTGACCTCGGAGTTGAATTCGACGTACGTAAAGTACCAAATGATTCTAAGAAAGATTTGTTTGACTTAATTAACAAAGCCAACGTTCAATAATCTGAACCGTTTCGCTCTCATATTATTATGAAAGGATTTAAAACATGTCTATTATTTCTATGGTTTTAGTAGTCTTTGTTGCCTTCCTAGCTGGTCTTGAAGGTATCTTGGACCAATTCCAATTCCACCAACCATTGGTTGCATGTACCTTGATCGGTCTTGTAACTGGTAACTTAACTGCTGGTGTTATCCTTGGCGGATCTCTTCAAATGATCGCTCTTGGTTGGGCTAACATCGGTGCTGCCGTTGCTCCTGACGCTGCCTTGGCTTCAGTTGCTGCTGCTATCATCATGGTTCAAGGTGGAGATTTCACTGACAAAGGTATCACAGTTGCAACTACAATCGCGATTCCTCTTGCCGTAGCTGGTCTCTTCCTTACTATGATTGTGCGTACTATCTCTGTTGCCTTGGTTCATGCTGCAGACTCTGCTGCTAAAAAAGGCGACTTTGCTAGCGTTGAACGCGCGCACTTTGTAGCTCTCCTTCTCCAAGGACTTCGTATCGCTATCCCTGCAGCCCTTCTTCTTGCTATCCCTGCAGAAGCAGTACAAAAATTGCTTGCTATGATGCCTGATTGGTTGGCAGGCGGTATGGCTGTCGGCGGGGGAATGGTTGTTGCCGTTGGTTACGCTATGGTTATCAACATGATGGCAACTCGCGAAGTATGGCCATTCTTTGCTATCGGTTTTGCTCTTGCTGCTGTTAGCCAATTGACTTTGATTGCCCTCGGTGCTATCGGTGTAGCAATCGCCCTTATCTACCTCAACCTTTCTAAGAAAGGCGGAAACGGTGGTGGCGGTTCTGCTACATCTAACGACCCAATCGGCGATATCCTAGAAGACTACTAAGAAAGGAGCTGCTATATCATGACTGAAAAAATTCAATTATCTAAATCAGACCGTCAAAAAGTTTGGTGGCGTTCTACTTTCTTGCAAGGTTCTTGGAACTATGAACGTATGCAAAACTTGGGTTGGGCTTATTCTTTAATTCCAGCTCTCAAGAAACTTTACACTAAAAAAGAAGATCAAGCTGCTGCTCTTGAGCGTCACTTGGAATTCTTCAATACTCACCCATACGTTGCTGCTCCAATCATCGGTGTAACACTCGCCCTTGAAGAAGAAAAAGCAAACGGTGCAGAAATTGACGATGCAGCTATCCAAGGGGTTAAAATCGGTATGATGGGACCTTTGGCTGGTATCGGTGACCCAGTCTTCTGGTTCACCGTTCGTCCGATCCTTGGAGCACTCGGTGCATCTCTTGCTCTGTCAGGAAATATCATCGGCCCACTCCTCTTCTTCGTTCTTTGGAATGCGATCCGTATGGCCTTCTTGTGGTACACTCAAGAATTGGGTTACAAGGCTGGTTCTGAAATCACTAAAGACATGTCTGGTGGTATCCTCCAAGACATCACTAAAGGTGCTTCAATCCTTGGTATGTTTATCTTGGCTGTTTTGGTAGCACGCTGGGTAAACGTTAGCTTTGCGCTTCAATTGCCATCTACAAAACTCTCTGAGGGAGCTTACATCAACTTCCCTAAAGGTGCTGTAACTGGCGAGCAACTTCAAAAAATCTTGGGTGATGTTGCAGGCGGACTGAGTTTGACTCCTGAAAAAGCAAATACCCTTCAAGGACAAATTAACTCTTTGATTCCAGGTTTGATGGGACTTCTCCTTACCTTCCTCTGCATGTGGTTGCTTAAGAAGAAAGTTTCTCCAATCACAATCATCATCGGACTTTTCGTTGTTGGTATCGTTGCCCGCGTTATTGGTTTGATGTAATCAAAAAGAAGGTTTCGGCCTTCTTTTTATTATGGTATAATAGCTATAGTATTTAAAAGGGAGATGTTCTATGGCGCAATCGCAAAATAAATCGATTGAATTTCAAACGACAGGGGTTTCCTATCTGGGTTTAGGTGGCAAGGTTGGGAAGTTTTTAGTTGGTGATGTTGCACTGGAATTCTACGCCGACGCTAATGTAGAAGACTATATCCAGCTACCTTGGTCTAGCATCCAGCAGATCGGTGCCAATGTCTCTGGAAAAAATGTCAGTCGCCATTTTGAAGTCTTTACAGACAAGGGCAAGTTTCTCTTTGCCTCCAAGGACACTGGAAAGATTCTCAAAATTGCACGGCAACATATCGGAAATGAGAAAGTTGTCAAATTGCCTACCTTGATCCAAACAATTGGCCAATTCTTTAAAAATCTATTTGCAAAAAAATAGAAAATCCTGTATAATCTAGGAAACGGATAAGTAAGACTATCGCTTCTTTCAGAAAGTCTGCGGGTGCTGCGAGCAGATAGGAGCCTAGTGTGAAATTCTACCGTTGCAATACAACTACATACATAATCAAGTGCACACCTGTGAAGTTGGATGGAACCGCGGCCTAGCCGCTCCAACAGTTTCCTCGGTGTGCTTTTATTTTTTGGAGGTTTTATGTTAGATTTAAAACGTATTCGGACAGACTTTGATGCTGTCGCAGAGAAATTAGCTACCCGTGGCGTAGCAGCTGATGTGCTCAATCAAATGAAGGAAATTGATGAGCAGCGACGTGATTTGCTGGTGAAAGTAGAAAATCTCAAAGCAGAACGCAACACCGTTTCTGCAGAGATTGCCCAAGCCAAACGCAACAAAGAAAATGCAGATGACAAGATTGCAGCCATGCAAAAACTATCTGCCCAAGTCAAGGACTTGGATGCTACTTTAGCTGAATTGGATGCTAAGTTGACCGAGTTCACCACAACCCTGCCAAATATTCCACACGATAGCGTGCCAGTCGGAGCAGACGAGGATGACAATGTAGAAGTTCGCCGCTGGGGTACACCTCGCCAATTTGACTTTGAAGCTAAGGCTCACTGGGATTTGGGCGAAGACTTGGATATTCTAGACTGGGAACGTGGCGCAAAAGTTACGGGAGCTCGCTTCCTCTTCTACAAGGGATTAGGAGCTCGATTAGAGCGTGCTATCTACAACTTCATGCTGGATGAGCATGGCAAAGAAGGCTATACAGAAGTCATCACTCCCTATATGGTCAACCACGACTCTATGTTTGGTACTGGCCAATATCCTAAGTTCAAAGAAGATACCTTTGAGCTAAGCGATACTAACTTCGTTCTGATTCCGACTGCTGAAGTTCCACTGACCAACTACTATCGCGATGAAATTCTAGATGGCAAGGAATTACCAATCTACTTCACAGCTATGAGCCCGTCTTTCCGCTCTGAAGCTGGTTCTGCTGGTCGTGACACACGCGGTTTGATCCGCCTGCACCAATTCCACAAGGTTGAAATGGTAAAATTTGCCAAGCCAGAAGAATCTTATGAAGAGCTGGAAAAGATGACTGCCAATGCAGAAAACATCCTGCAAAAGCTCAATCTGCCTTACCGTGTCGTTGCTCTTTCTACTGGCGACATGGGCTTCTCAGCTGCTAAAACCTACGACTTGGAAGTCTGGATTCCAGCGCAAAATACCTACCGTGAAATCTCTAGCTGCTCTAACACAGAAGATTTCCAAGCTCGTCGAGCTCAAATCCGCTACCGTGACGAAGCAGATGGCAAGGTCAAACTCCTCCACACTCTCAATGGATCTGGACTGGCTGTCGGACGTACAGTGGCTGCTATCTTAGAAAATTACCAAAATGAAGATGGTTCTGTGACCATTCCTGAAGTCCTACGTCCGTACATGGGTGGCTTGGAAGTCATCGCACCAAAATAAACAATGAAAGGTCCGAAACAATCGGACCTTTTCTTATTTTACTTAAGGAGAAATCCAACAGTTCAAAAAGATAAAGGAAATATAGGATTTTCTACTTTAAAAGAGAGTGGGACAGAAATCGGTAATTGGTTAGAATTCGATTTCGTCGTCCCACCTCCGCACAGTTGAGTAGGGCTGTAAAAGCTGATGAAATCAGCGTAGTAGAGCTAGAGCCCACTCAGCCACTGCGTCTTGCTCGACAATCCAAAGACAATTGAGAGGCTAGGACTTTTGTCCCAGCCTCTTTTCTTTTACTTAACGTGACTTGCTAACTCTTCTTGAGCTTTTTTATTTGATTCTTCTTTTTCTTTTTCCCATTTTTCCAATGCTTTTTGATAATCAGCCACTGTTAAGACCTTATCTTGAAGCTCCATTCCCTTAAATACATAGGTATCGCCCTTGATACCTACATAAGAGTAGGCTTTGGTAAATGGTACGACCTTTTGAACCGTTGGTGAAGCGCCTGCAGAAATAGATGGGATCACAATAGAACTATCTGTTAACCAAGCCTGCGCTGCTGCATATTTCGTATAGCGAGCATTGGTATCTTGCTTTTCTGCATCTGCCTGATCCAAAAGCGCTTTGTAGTCCGTTAAACCAACCTTGGAAGCAAGGTCTTGGTTTTGGCCTTTTGTCAGACCAATATTGTCCAAGATATCCCCTGTCTCTGGGTTAAAGATATTCAGATAAGTCACTGGATCTTGGTAGTCTGCTGACCAACCAGACATGTTGAGGTCATAGTCCTTTTGGGCAGCTGTTTCTGCGAAGTAAGTAGAGTTATCAAAATCGTCTGATGACATTTGATGTACGTCAATCACAACGTTTTCTTGGCCTAGAGCTGCCTCAACAGATTGTTTGAAGGAATTGGTCCGCTGCACCATGATTTTATCAGTTTGGTCAACTGGTACATCTAGATGAATTGGGAATTCAACTCCCTGGGCTTGCAAAGCTTCTTTAGCTTTAGCAAATTCTGCCTTGGCCTTTTCTGGGTTGTAAATGCTATCTTGGGCATCAGCTAATTTGACACCTTGCCATTCATCGCCATAAGAAGCCAACTGTGATTCAACGACATCCGAGAAGTCCTTGCCATCTACTTGCACAAAACTAGGAGGCACAAGCAAGCTTCTGATAATTTTCGTTGCTCCTTCATTACCATTCATCTGGGCACCAAAGGATTTACGGTCAAAAGCGAAGTTAATTGCTTGGCGGAAGTCTTTATTTTGAATTGCTTCTTTGCTGGCAGCTTTTTGGGCATCTGTCTTAGAAGTGTGGCTATAAGCCAGACGATTCAAGTTAAAGGCATAGAAATAGCTAGTTGAGTTTTGTGGAGTAAAAATGATGTTGTCTTTGTATTTCTTTTCTACTGATGCGTAGTTTGAGCTAGTCGGATAGAGACGAGCTTGTGTGTAAGCACCATCAGTAAAGTTACGGATCAATGACTCTTGGTCAGAACCATCATAGTAAGTCAGCTTGACATCTTCGATCTTCACATTATCCTTGTCCCAATAGTTTTGGTTTTTAGAATATTCGATAACAGACTTAGAAGTAAATGACTTTAATACATATGGACCATTGTAGAGGATACCGGAAGGTTTCACGGTACCAAAGTCCTTGCCTTCTTTCTTCAGAAATTCTTCGTTAATTGGGAAGAGAATGCCCATCGTTGTCTTAGAATTCCAGTAGCTTTCTGGCTGATTCAGGGTGTATTGGACTGTATAATCGTCGATTGCCTTGACACCTACAGTAGAGAAATCATTGCTTTCTCCTTTGATATAAGCATCTAATCCCTTGATAGAGTTTTGCACGATTGGTAATGCTTCCGATTTTTCATCTGCAGCGTGCTTGAGCCCTGTTACAAAGTCTTGTGCCTTGACAGCAGCATATTCTTCACCTTCTGCTGTGTACCATTTAGCGTCCTTACGCAACTTATAAGTATAAGTTAGGCCATCTTTAGACACAGTCCAGTCTTCAGCCAATGAAGGGATAAGATTCCCATATTGATCATTTTCTAAAAGACCGTCGACCAAATTGGCAATAACGTCAGAAGTGGAGGAGCGATTGGAGTTTACATAATCCAATGTATCTGGATCTGTATTATAGACATAAGAATATGTCTTTGCCGAGCTGGTGCTTGACTTGCCACAAGCAGCTAAGAATAGCGCTGATGCTGCAACCAAACCAGTAATAGCCAACCATTTAGATTTTTTCATGAGCAAATCTCCTTCTTTAGATTATGTATTATTATACATCATTTCCAGACAAAAACAAGTCTTATTTAAGAAAATTTTAAAATTCTATGCATTTTTCTTATTTTTATTGAAACAAAGTATAGGAAAATTTTTATGCATTTTCATATATTTTCATAAACATGCAGAAAATCTTATAAATAAAAATTTGTTCAATATTTTACAAGGATTCTTGAATAGGATTATCAAAAATATCGGCTTTTTTATGTTACAATAGATTTATTACTAATCTAGGGGAAAGAAATGAAAAAACTTTTTGTATTCTTACTGCTATTCTTTGGCCTGATTGCCAAGCCTGTTCTGGCAGATGACTATGAAATTGCCGCTAAAAGCGCCATTGCTGTCGATGCAAACTCAGGAAAAATCCTCTATGAAAAGGAGGCTACAAGCCCACTAGAAGTCGGTGCTATTACTAACATTTTGACTGCTTATCTGGTTTACGAAGCCATTGCTAATGGCAAACTGAGCCTAGAAACTGAGGTTGATATTTCTGATTATGCTTACCAGCTGACAGTAAATCCCTCTATCGCGAACCTACCTCTGGAAGCGCGACGCTACAAGGTAAAGGACTTGCTGAATGCCTCTCTTTTGGCCAGTGCCAACAGCGCCACTATCGCTCTGGCAGAAAAAGTTGGTGGAAGCGAGGAAAATTTTGTCAAGATGATGAAAGCTAAACTCAAGGAATGGAATATCTCTGATGCAACCATTGTAAATGCTACTGGTACGGATATTCGTTTACTAGATGGTTCGCTAGAAACTACCAATACCGAAGAAGAGGCAGCGGAGAATTCTAAAAGCAAGAAAAAACAAGAGACTGTCAATAAGTTCAGTGCTTATGATATAGCTGTGATTGCCTCACATCTGATCGATGACTACCCAGAGGTCCTTGGCATCACTTCCAAATCTCATGTGAATTTTGCAGGAATCCAACTAGAAAATCCCAACTTAATGTTGGAAGGCTCTCCTAGTTTTCGGACAGGAGTGAAAGGCTTGAAGACAGGAGGATCTGAGCAGAGTGGTGTTTCATTTGTCGGTGTGACAAGTGAAAAAGGGATGCGATTGATCACAGTCGTTTTAGGAGTCGCACAGGAAGATAACGACCCTAATACCCGTTTTGGCGTTACATCTAGTCTAATGACCTACGTTACGCAAAATTTTTCTCCGACAGTCTTGGTCAAAAAAGGCGAACGATATAATAACTCACAAGTAGCTGTTAGAGACAGCCAAGAGGATAAGGTCGCTGCAGTTGCTAGTGAGGACTTGGTAATCTTAGAACGGATAGCCAATCAGGCTGAACATAAAGTCACCTTTACTCCAAGTCCACAGGAGCTGCAGGCACCCTTGAAAAAGGGTAGTGTAGTGGGCACTCTCACTTATACAGATTCTGAGCCAATCGGTCAGGGCTACATCGAAAATAAGAAAACTTCTATTTCTATGATTACAGAAAAAAAGGTTGAAAAAGCTATCATTTTCAAAGTCTGGTGGAACGATTTCATCCGCTTTGTCAATGAGAAGTTATAAAAGAAATACCGCGAATCAATTGATTCGCGGTATTTCTATAGTCGTAAACGTTTAAAGTAATCAAAAAAAAGTTCTTTGAGGGATAATTAGCAATATAGTATTCTGCTACTGTTTAACAGGTCCTCTGAATTTTTTAAACACTTTGCTTAAGCAAAGATTTATTCACAATTAAAAAGAGGCCAACGCCTCTTTTTATCCAACAGACCCTTCCATTTCATAGCTGATGAGACGGTTCAACTCAACAGCGTATTCCATTGGCAGTTCCTTGGTGAAGGGCTCGACAAAGCCCATGACAATCATTTCTGTTGCTTCGGATTCCGATAGGCCACGGCTCATGAGGTAGTAGAGCTGCTCCTCTGAAATCTTAGAAACCTTAGCTTCATGTTCCAAAGCCACTTGCGAGTTGTGAATTTCATTAAATGGAATAGTATCTGATGCTGACAAGTCATCCATGATAATGGTATCACACTCGATGTGAGAAACAGATTTCTTAGAGTTCTTGTTAAAGGTTACTTGTCCACGGTAGTCAACCTTTCCTCCACCTTTAGCGATGGATTTAGAAACGATAGACGAGCTTGTATGTGGAGCGTTGTGGATCATCTTAGCACCCGTGTCTTGGTGTTGCCCAGCATTAGCAAAGGCGATAGAGAGCATGGTACCACGCGCTCCTTCTCCATCTAGATAAACAGATGGGTATTTCATGGTTGTTTTAGCACCCAAGTTACCATCAATCCACTCAACTGTTGCATCCTTCATAGCCCGCGCTCGTTTGGTTACAAGGTTGTAGACATTATCTGACCAGTTTTGAATCGTCGTATAGCGCATATAGGCACCGTCAAGGGCAAAGATTTCGACAATAGCCGCATGTAAGCTGTTACTTGAATAAGTAGGCGCTGTACATCCTTCTACGTAGTGAACACTTGCTCCCTCATCAACGATAATCAAAGTCCGTTCAAACTGACCGGAATTTTCATTGTTGATACGGAAGTAGGTTTGAAGCGGAATGTCTACCTTAACACCTTTTGGCACATAGATAAAGGTACCACCAGACCAGACGGCGGAGTTGAGAGCTGCTAGCTTGTTATCTGTCGGCGGAACCAACTTAGCAAAATACTGCTTGAAAAGCTCTGGATATTCCTTAAGAGCTGAGTCGGTATCCGTAAAGACGATCCCAAGCTTTTGGAACTCTTCCTTCATATTGTGGTAGACCACTTCGGACTCATACTGGGCAGCTGCACCAGCAAGGTAAGCTCGCTCCGCTTCTGGGATCCCAATCCGCTCAAAGGTTTCCTTGATCTTCTCAGGCACTTCATCCCAGCTTCTAGCTGGCTTATCAGAGGCCTTTTGGTAATAAATCAAGTCATCAAAATTAATTTCTGACAAATCTGGGCCCCAAGTCTGCATCGGCATTTTCTTGAAAACCTCGTAGGACTTAAGGCGGAAATCCAACATCCATTCTGGTTCATTCTTGGCTGCAGAGAGCTCGCGAATAACCGCTTCATTCAGCCCTTT
Organism: Streptococcus cristatus ATCC 51100; assembly: GCF_000222765.1. Classification (GTDB taxonomy): domain Bacteria; phylum Bacillota; class Bacilli; order Lactobacillales; family Streptococcaceae; genus Streptococcus; species Streptococcus cristatus. The sequence continues at coordinate 134,372 of NZ_AFUE01000007.1, forward strand.
CCCTGTCGAGAGAACAGGCTCAACATCGTCATGGAAACCAAACTTGTACTCACCAAGATCAATTGGTTTTGGTTCTACTCTTTCTTCTGACATAATTTCCTTTCACATTCTTACTTTTTATCTTCTTCAATTGCTCGCTTGAGGGCATTCCAACCCAAGGTCGCACACTTAATCCGCTGCGGGAATTTGGCAACGCCAGCTAAAAAGGCTCCATCTCCCAATTCTTTCTGGCGACTGTCTTCTTGGCCCTGAACCATCTGCGAGAAGACTTCTGCTAATTCCAGCGCCTGCTTTTTTGTCTTGCCCAGAACCGCATCCGTCATCATGCTGGCCGAAGCCGTTGAGATGGTACAGCCGGAATTCACAAAGGCAATATCCTCAATCTGATTTTCAGCATTAAACTTCACAGACAGGCTGATGACATCACCGCAGGTCGGATTATTGAGGACTACCTGCTCCACATCTTCCAGTTTCCCATGGTGATGGGGGTGAGCCGAGTGGTCCGTCACAACCGCCTTGTAAAGACTGTCTAACTTAGAAAGCGCCATTGAAAAACTCCTTTGTCTTTTCTAAAGCATCTACCAGCTTGTCACAATCTGCATAGGTATTGTAGATATAAAAGCTGGCACGCACAGTCGCTGGCACCTGTAGATAGGTGAGCAAAGGCTGGGCACAATGGTGACCCGCCCGAACAGCTACTCCTTCGTAGTCCAGAGCTGTCGCGACATCATGCGGATGGAGACTATCCAGATTAAAGGCAATCACGCCTGAGCGTTGAGCCAAATCCTGAGAGCCATAAATGGTCAAACCTTCCACTGCCTGAAGCTTAGGAAATACGTAGGCAATCAGGTCCTGCTCATGCTGAGCAATGGCATCCATCCCCAAGTCTTCCAAATAATCAATGGCCGCCGCAAGACCGATTGCTCCTGCCATATTTGGCGTTCCGGCCTCAAACTTCCAAGGTAGTTCCTTCCATGTCGCCTCCTGCTCATAGACGAAATCAATCATCTCGCCACCGAATTCGACTGGCGACATCTGCTCCAGCAGCTCTTCCTTGCCATAGAGAACGCCGATTCCAGTAGGTCCGGCCATCTTATGTCCCGAAAAGGCGAAGAAGTCCACATCCAAATCCTGTACATCAATCTTCATGTGCGGAATGGATTGAGCCCCGTCTACCACCAAAAGCGCTCCTTGCTGATGAACCAACTGGGCAATCTCCTTGATGGGATTGATGATACCGAGAACATTAGAAGCATGAGCCAGAGAGACAAACTTGGTCCGCTCATTGAGCTTGGCACGGAAATCCTCCATATCCAGAGCACCATCTTTGAGATAAACATAGACCAACTTGGCTCCTGTCTTCCTACAAGCTTCCTGCCAAGGAATGACATTGGAATGGTGCTCCATGATAGAGATCATCACTTCATCACCAGGCTGCAGCCTTTCAGCCGCAAACTGAGCCACCCAGTTAAGTCCTGTCGTGGTTCCTCGTGTAAAGAGAACTTGTCTGCTAGAAGCTGCATTGATAAAAGACCGAACTCTTTCTCTAGCTGCTTCATAGGCTGCTGTCGCCCGCTCGGCTAGCGTATGCACACCGCGGTGGACATTGGCATTGTCTCTAAGATAGTAGTTTTCAATAGCTGCCAGCACCTGCTTAGGTTTCTGAGTTGTCGCCGCATTGTCCAAATAAACCAAAGGCTCATCATTGACAATTTGGTCCAAAATGGGAAAATCTTGCTTGATTGCTTCTGCATTAAATCCAGACATGAAGACTCCTATCTAACTAATACGGGACAAGGCCCAGCTTTTTATCTTTTTGCGAGAATAATATCGATATTTTCAATCATTTCATCACGGACTTCCTTAACAGGGATTTCTACTATCACTGACCCTAAGAAACCGCGCACGACCAAGCGCTCTGCCGTTGCCTTATCAAGACCCCGACTCATGAGGTAATACATATCTTCTGGATCCACCTGACCGATAGAAGCCGCGTGACCAGCTGTCACATCGTTTTCATCAATCAAGAGGATGGGGTTAGCATCTGAGCGCGCTTGGTCAGACAGCATGAGAACCCGGCTTTCCTGCTGGGCATCTGCACCCTTAGCACCCTTGATAATATGGCCGATACCATTAAAGGTCAGAGTCCCTTTTTCCAGGATAACCCCGTGCTGCAGGATATTTCCGATAGAGTTGCAGCCATAGTTAGTTACGCGGGTGTCAATTCCCTGAACCTGCTTGCCACTTGAGAGCGCCACTACTTTCATATCCGCATGGCTTCCATTACCGTAAAGGTCGCTATCAAAGTCAGCCACGACATTGCCTTCGTTCATAACGCCGATAGCCCAGTCAATCATGGCATCATTATCCAGCTTGCCACGACGACTGATATAAGCCGTGACATTTTCGCCCAAACGATCAATAGCTGAAAACTTAATCTGAGCGCCCGCCTGAGCAATAACTTCGACAGTGATATTGGCTGTTACTGGAACAGAGTCCTCGCCGTAAGTTTCCAAACGTTCCAAGTAGCTAACCTTTGAATGCTTGCCCGCGATAATCAAAATATGCTTGTTAAAAGGAACATCGCTTTCGCTATCCTGATAAAAAATTCCTTCAATCGGCTGGTCAATCTCAACATTGTCCGGTACATAAAGAAGCGCACCACTGTTGAAGTAGGCTGTATGGTAAGCTGCTAATTTGTCCTCGTCATACTTGACTGCAGACATAAAATGCTTCTCTACCAGCTCTGGTATCTCTTCCAAAGCTGTGTGGAAATCTGTGAAGATCACACCTTGCTCTGCTAAATCAGCCGGCAATTGCTCAAGGACAGTTTGGGTTCCCATTTGGATAAACTTGAGATTGTCTCCAAGAGCCGTGAAATCTGGCACATTGGTCAAAGGCTCGCTGTCAGAAAGTCGTCCGTCTCCCAGATTCCAGCGATGGAACTTAACCCGCTCAATAACTGGCAAATCCAGTTGGTCCATCTTGTCAAAAGCCTGCTGACGGAGATCAGCCAACCATACTGGTTCTGCGTGAACTTGTGAAAATTCGTGAATTAATTCTTTCGTCATGTCATTCTCCTATCTTTTATCAAAGTCAAAAGAATGTTTGACTAGACTTCTTCAGTATAGTTGAAGCCCAACTCTTCAGCCAATTTGGCATAGCCTTCTTTTTCCAAGCGAACTGCCAATTCTGGACCGCCAGAAAGAACAACTTTCCCCTCCATCATGACATGAACTACATCTGGAGTGATATAGTTGAGCAGGCGTTGGTAGTGGGTGATGATCATAGCGCCAAAGCCCTCTCCGCGCATAGCGTTGACTCCTTTAGAAACGACCTTAAGCGCATCGATATCCAGACCTGAGTCAATCTCGTCTAAGAGCGCAAAGGTTGGCTCTAGCATGAGTAACTGCAGGATTTCGTTGCGTTTTTTCTCACCACCTGAGAAGCCTTCATTAAGGTAGCGCTCAGCCATCTCTTCCTTCATGTTGAGCAGTTCCATCTTTTCATCTAGTTTAGTAATGAAGTCGCGGACAGAGATTTTTTCATCGTCTTCCTTGCCAGCATTCATGGCCGCACGGAGAAACTCTGCATTGGTAATACCAGGAATTTCACTAGGATACTGCATCGCAAGGAAGAGTCCCATGCGAGCCCGTTCATCCACTTCTAGCTCCAAGATATTAACCCCATCAAAAAGCACCTCTCCTTGAGTCACTTCGTAGTTAGGATTGCCCATAATGGCTGCAGACAAGGTAGATTTCCCTGTTCCATTTGGGCCCATGATCGCTGCAACTTCTCCCGTTTTCAGAGTAAGATTTACCCCTTTGAGAATTTTTTTCCCTTCAATTTCAACATGAAGATCTTTTATTTCTAAGACAGACATTTCTTTTTCCTTTCTTTGCTTAGCTGATTTACATACTTTAGTATACCAAAAAAAAGCCCAAAAGGCTTTTATTTTGTTTAGAACTATTCTTGTTTGTGTTTCTTTTGGTATCTCTTCTCTCGAACTTCTTCTCGATAAGAAGAGTTTCCAATAAAGCGCAGGATATTGAGCAGAGGCGTCCTCTGTGGACCCAGAACACCTATTAGTTCTACCAAGAGTTCGACACCTAGCAGAAGTCCAACTACGAGGAGGAGTCCACCGATGCGAGTCGATACATTTAGCAGGAGGGAAATCATTGAGAAAATCATCGAAATTCCATAGATAACCAGAACCGTTCCCCGATGTGTCAATCCTAAGGACAAGAGCCTATGGTGAAGGTGGTGGCGGTCAGGCTGGTAAAATTTCTGACCTGACAAAGTCCGACGAACGATTGCTAAAAAGGTATCTGTAATTGGTACACCCAAGATAATCATAGGCGTGACAATCGCTACCGCCGTCGCATTTTTCAAGCCTTGTAGAGACAGGACCGAAATCATAAAACCGATGAAAAGAGCCCCCGTATCCCCGCCATATATAATGGCTGGATGATAATTGTAAGGAAAGAAGCCAGCAATAGACGCTACTAAGACCAAGATTGTCAAAGTCAGGAATAAATTATGACCCGGCAAGAAAAAGTAGGAAACAATACCCATGGTTAGCAAGGAAATAATGGAGACCCCGCTAACAAGGCCGTCTAAACCATCCATGAGATTGACTGCATTAGTAATAGAGACAATCCAGAGAATGGTCAAAATAAAAGATAGCCAAGGTGGGAAAAAGAGATGGGGACCACCAAAAGGAATCTTAAAATCATCCAATCGGAAATCCGTCAGCCACCAAATCAGGCAGGCAGCCAGCACAATCCCCCCTAACTTCATCAAAGGACTTAATTCTTTAATATCGTCGATAAGCCCCGTCAGGGCAACAATCAAGCCCCCCAACACAACCGGCCAAATATAGTCAAAATAAGTCTGTTCAAAAAAAGTGACGCCAACAATCTGCGGCATGAAGACCAAAGTTGCCAAGGTAAAAGCCGCTACAACCGCCAGACCGCCTGCACTCGGCATGGGCTTTTTATTGATTCGTCGAGCATTAGGATAGTCGACTGCATCCATTTTAAAAGCCAAGAGGCGAACGAGGGGAGTCAGCAAAACTCCGACAAAAAATGTTGCTAGTAGCACCAAAATGAATTTCAATGGAAAAGCAATCATACGCATTCAACTTTCTGCAACTGTTGGATGGCTTCTGTCACCAAAAGCAGACGCCCGTGTTCTTGTAGGACAGAACGTGTAATATCTGTATCCTCAGCAAATTCACGCATTTTAGCCAGTAACCAAGCTGGATAAAGAGCAGGTTGATCTTCCAAATCTACCAAAATAGTCAGGTAGTAGGCAGAGTCATATTTATAAAGTTCTGATAGGTCTATTGGGTAGTCAACCGTTTTGGCGAAAGAAACTGCACTCTGCAAATCAGTAAATGACAAAATATAGTAGACATAACGGTCTAGATTTTCTTCCCTATCTTCTGAAGAATCTACAGAGGCCTCCTGATCAGCCTCTGCTGCTTCTAAAGATTTGACCGCCTCAAGGTCATCCTTACTCTTTTCAAAGATGTTTTTTTCCAAAGTCTTTAAGAATTCATCTGGCGACATCTGGCTGAGCTCATCCATATCCGGTAGATTTCCCAAATCTTCAAAATTCAAATTCTTATCAATCTTGGATCTCGTCACAAAGACATCCAACTTGTCTGGCTTAGGCGTCACTCGAAAGCTGAGCATGCCACTGTCTAAAAAGCTTTCCGGCATTTCCAACTCATCCAAAATAGTATAGAAAAATTCTTCTGTTTTTTCTTGGGGCACTAGGAAATCTGCAATTTCCATTCCGTGTTCTTCCAAATCTTCCAACTGGATGGTGATTTTAATCGTCGAATCATTAATCTGTTTCACTTCCATCTCATCAACCTCATACTTTCATAGTCTTTCTATTATACTAAAATTCTAAACTTATTTCAAAAAAATAACTGGTCAAATAAGAAAAGGCTGGGAAAATTCCCCAAGCCTTGATTAGCCAATAATAACCTTAATCAGACCGTAAACCAACAGCAAAACTCCGAGTCCGATCCGATATTTACCAAAGATTGTAAAGTCATGATTCTTGACATAGTCTGTCAGGAAGCGAATCACATAAAGACTGACTCCGAAAGCCACTCCCATCGCTACCAATAAAAGGAATAATTGATCGAAACCTAAAGAATTACCCTTGATAATAAATTTCAGGATTTTCAGCCCACTTGCACCAAACATGATTGGAATCCCCAAGTAGAAAGTAAACTCTGTCACAACTGGTCGGCTGACACCATTCAAGAGACCACCGACAATGGTCGCACCTGAACGGCTGGTTCCTGGAAAGAGGGACAAGACTTGGAAAAGACCGATATAAAGAGCTGTTTGATAAGGAAGTCTGCTCAATTCTGTAACAGTCGGTTCCACCTGCTCTCGTTTTTCCAGATAGATAAAGGCAGCCCCGTAGATAATCAGCATGATTGCGACGGATACCAGATTATAAAAATGTGCTTCAAACCAATCGTCTAGGAAAAGACCGATGATTGCAGCTGGCAAAGCAGCAACGACTACCTTGGCCCAGAGCTGCCATGTCAGCTGAATTTGACGAGCTGTTTTCCCTGGTTTAAAAGGGTTGAGCTTATCAAAATAAATCACCACAACCGCCAAGATGGCTCCCAGTTGAATGACTACATTGAACATTTCCATGAAGGCTGGATTTTCATTTTTATACTTGATAAAATCTTGAATCAGAATCAAGTGGCCGGTACTCGAAATGGGTAGCCACTCTGTAATTCCTTCAACAATTCCATAAATAATGGACTTTAAAATTTCAATAATAAACATAGATAACTCCTAAAACAACTTTAGCATTTATTATACCACATATTGGAGGAGAGGAAAAGCTTTCTCAAGGGCTTTAGCAAGCTTTTTATCAAAAGGCTCCGCCACCTCCGCCTCCACCGCCACCAGAGAAGCCACCTCCTGCTCCGCCTCCTGATGAAACAGAAAAATGACTGGCCGTCGAGGCAATGTGTCCATAATTTGAAAAACTATGGGAACTTGCGTAGAAAATAGGATGAAGATTATATTGTAGATAAGTATTCATAGACGCGTTTTCCAAGGAAATCTGACGCAGCTTCATGACCCGACTAACCCGATCCGCATAACCAAATAGGGTAGCATAGACCAAAAGTCGGTTCCACAGGACAATGCCCTCCACCTCGGTATCATATAGGCGAGCGATGTAGCGTAGCATATTCGCAAAGCTATTCCAGAGATAGAAATCATGGGCTCCCTCATCGCTCAAGACACCATCCCGCTGATATAACTGCAAGGCTCTGCCCAGCAGAACGGTCAACACCGAAGCGACAGCTGCAAGTGGAAGATAAGACCAAATAAAACCGTCTAGCTTGATCAAATAGACAAAAAATGTCAAGAGAGTCAAGCCAAAAGCAAGGAAACTTGCCATTAGAGCCAACCACAAGAGAAGCTTTTCTCCTCGTTTCAAAGGACGATAGTGATCCAGCAAGTTTAGCTCCCGAATCTCCTTTAATACTTGCTCAGACAAAAGGTTTAAATCAGTTGAAAAGCGATTTTTTATTCGATTTCCAATTTGGCGGATTCGTGCTTCATCTGTTGATTTTTTATTTTTATAAAGATCTTCTGAAATCTGATAAGATTCAAACAAGTCTGCTACAGCTGCCTGTTTATGGTCACCAAATGCCATCTGTAAGAATTGACCTTCAAACTCTGACAAACCTTTTTTAGAAGTTGGTTTCAAGATTGGCTTGTCTGCAGTTCCTAAAAGCTCGATATAGCCTCGATCCATCAAATCCAGCAAGGTCGCCTGCACCAAATTTTCAAATTTCAAATGCGCCCGTCCGCCACTGGTCGGATCGACTTCCCTCATATCCACAGCAAAGATATTGGCCGCTACAATGAGAGGAGCCAGATCTTGCGGAGCTTCATAGAGGCGAGCGTCTTTAGGAAAAGCTTGGCTAGGATGAATCTTAATCCGAAAAATCAGATAAAATATCCCCGAAAGCATGAGCAAAACCAAACCCAAAAGAGGCAGATAAACTTCCCCCAAGCGATGATAAAACTGGCTCTTAGCTACAATCTCTTTCTCAACTGCTTGAAAAGTCTGTAGATAGTTGGTTGCTTTTGGATCCTCTGCTGCTTGATGCAGAGCTTGGCGATGCCAATATCCATGCAGTTCGACCTTCTTCCTGCTAGGCAAATGAGATAGCTGTATCCGATAATCACCTCGGTCCCTATTTATAGTAGCCGATTGGCCAAAATAACCTGTATGAACATACATGTCCGTTAAGGTCCAAGTTCCCAGGCCCCAAACCTTAATCGTCACATTTTGCAGCTCTTCTTCCCAATCACTGATTGGAGTCCATTTGAGCTCTGCAATATCTTTATGGAGGAAAAGAAGATTGGTCAGGTTCCATGTGACTGTTACTTTGACCGTGTCTCCCTCTTTACCTGCATTGTAAATCTTAACCTCGTAGCCATCTCCTAAATCTGTGACTCGTGGCTCAAAGTCATACTTTACGACTCCATTCGTTTTCACAGAAACTTTTGGATCTGAATCAATAGCAAAGCCTTCTGGCATCTTTCCTGCTGATCCTAAGGAGACCATCTGGCCATTGTAATCATCATCAAAATGATAGGTCACCTCTTCTGTATAGGTGGCTGTATTATCGGCGTGGATCTCCAAATCTCCTTGATATGACTGGATTTGATAGTCTAAAGCTGACACCGTTCCAGCAAAAAATAAACTCAAAAAAAGAATAAAAACCCCTAACAAGTACCTTTTCATAAACCAAAGTCCTTTTCTAAATCTTTATCCTATTATAGCATTTTTCTCAAGTAAGGGCTTACCAGGATTGAAAAGTCGGATATTTTTCGGTAGAATAGAAAGAACTATTTTAGAAGGACTAGGAGAGAATATGAAAAAATTCATTTTAACCTTATTGACAGCCCTCCTCGTCTGTCTGGGAACCCTTACCGTAGCTCAGGCGGATGATTATCTTAGAATTGGGATGGAAGCGGCCTATGCCCCTTTCAACTGGACCCAAGATGATGATTCAAATGGTGCTGTTAAAATCGAAGGAACAAATCAGTATGCCAATGGCTACGATGTCCAAGTTGCCAAGAAGATTGCTCAGGAAATGGGCAAGGAACCTCTAGTTGTGAAAACTTCTTGGAACGGACTGATTCCAGCCTTGACCTCTGGTAAAATCGATATGATTATCGCTGGTATGAGCCCAACTGCCGAACGGAAAAAAGAAATCGCCTTTTCTAACAGCTACTATACTAGTGAGCCTGTTATGCTGGTTCGAAAAGACGGCAACTACGCCAATGCCAAGACCCTCAAAGACTTCAAAGATGCTAAAATCACCTCTCAGCAAGGTGTCTATCTTTACAATCTGATTTCTCAGTTGCCTGGAGCTAAGCAAGAAACAGCTATGGGAGATTTCGCCCAAATGCGCCAAGCTCTAGAATCTGGTGTTATTGACGGTTACATCTCTGAACGTCCCGAAGCTCTGACAGCTGAAGCTGCCAACTCTAAGTTCAAGATGATTCAATTCAAAGAGGGCTTTGAGGTTGGCGAAGAGGATGCTTCCATCGCCGTCGGTATGCGTAAAGACGACAGTCGAATCGAGCAAGCTAATGCAGCTATCGCTAAACTCTCAACGGATGACCAAGTCCAGCTGATGGATCAAATGATTAAGAATCAGCCTGTAGATACTGACACCGACGATGCTGAAGACACATTCTTCAATAAAGTTTTTAAGATTTGGAAGGAAAATTGGCCACAATTCTTACGCGGAGCTGGTTTGACCTTGCTCATTTCCATTACAGGGACAATCGCTGGCCTCTTTATTGGCTTGTTGATTGGGGTCTATCGGACAGCGCCCATTTCAAAAAATAAGGCTCTAGCCTTCCTGCAAAAACTATTCGGTTGGTTCCTCAATGTTTACATTGAAATCTTCCGTGGTACACCTATGATTGTACAATCCATGGTTATCTACTATGGAACAGCTCAGGCTTTTGGCATTTCGATTGACCGGACAGCTGCAGCCATCTTCATCGTTTCTATCAATACTGGCGCTTACATGAGTGAAATTGTCCGCGGTGGTATCTTTGCCGTTGATAAAGGACAATTCGAAGCGGCTACTGCGCTCGGAATGACCCATGGCCAAACCATGCGCAAAGTCGTCCTCCCACAGGTGGTCCGCAATATTCTGCCTGCGACGGGGAATGAATTTGTCATCAATATCAAGGATACATCTGTCCTCAATGTTATCTCCGTGGTGGAGCTCTACTTCTCAGGAAATACTATTGCTACTCAGACTTATCAGTATTTCCAAACCTTCACTATTATCGCAGTTATTTACTTTGTCTTGACCTTTACCGTCACTCGAATCCTACGTTTCATCGAGCAGAAATTTGACACAGATCATTACACAACAGGTGCCAACCAAATGCAGACGGGAGAATTGAAACAATGACCGAAACAATTTTAGAAATTAAAAATCTCAAAAAATCCTATGGAGAGAATCAAGTCTTGAAAGACATTTCTCTGACTGTCCACAAGGGCGAGGTTATCTCCATTATCGGAAGTTCAGGTAGCGGAAAATCAACCTTTCTCCGCTCCATCAACCTCCTAGAAACACCTACTGCTGGCGAAATTCTCTACCGCGGAAAAAATGTCTTGGACGAAAACTACGACCTGACTCACTACCGCGAAAAATTAGGCATGGTATTCCAAAGTTTCAATCTTTTTGAAAATCTCAATGTGCTGGAAAACACCATCGTAGCTCAGACAACCGTGCTCAAAAGAGAGCGTGCTGAAGCAGAAAAGATTGCCAAAGAAAATCTGGAAAAGGTGGGCATGGGAGAGCTCTACTGGCAAGCCAAGCCTAAACAACTCTCAGGTGGACAAAAGCAGCGGGTTGCCATTGCACGTGCGCTTTCCATGAATCCTGATGCCATCCTTTTCGATGAACCAACTTCAGCTCTTGACCCAGAAATGGTTGGCGAAGTCCTGAAAATCATGAAAGAATTGGCTAAAGAAGGTCTGACTATGATTGTCGTGACCCACGAAATGGAATTTGCCCGCGATGTTTCCAGCCGTGTCATCTTTATGGATAAGGGCGTCATCGCAGAAGAAGGCACTCCACAAGAATTCTTTACCAATCCTAAAGAAGAACGAACCAAGGAATTCCTACATCGCTTCTTGAAATAAACAATCAAGCAAACAAACAAGACGGAAAAAGATACATCCGCCTTGTTTTTTTATTCGCAAAATAAAAAAGCGGGTTTCCCCACTTTCCGAAGATTAGTCTTCAAACTTTTCATGATTCTTATCGTAGAAATCAATCAAGCCAAGAGCTGTTTCAAAAGAAATATTCTTTACTTTTGCACGTCCTTGAGCAAGAGCAATAATTGACATTTCACGCGCGTTTGTTTCTTTACTAATACGGTAACCTGTAATTTTTTTGTCACGAACCCATCCAACGACTGACTCTACTTTTTCAAAATTTGATTTAGCCATTTCTTACTCCTCTCTAACTTATTTCGAATACTAATATAATGGTTTTTATACAGTTTGTCAACTTAGAAAAACCAAAACAAACAAATTAAATAATTCTGAATATTCTATATTTATTTAGCTTTGAGGGCTGAAAGGATCTGGGTGCGAATACTCTCCACTCCATCAGGATTTGCTGGAAGGAAGATCGTGTTATTTCCTTGCTTATCTGCAAAATTATTCAAGGTATCTAGATACTGGTTAGTCAAGAGGATGGACATAATTTGTTCTTCTGTCAACTCAACATTGGCGCCTTTAAGCTCCTTAATTGAGTCTGCTAAGCCGTCTACGATTGCTTTCCGCTGCTCTGCTATACCGACCCCATGAAGACGGTCTTTCTCAGCCTCGGCTTCTGCAGCAGTTACAATTTTAATCTTATCTGCTTCTGCCAATTCCTGAGCTGCCACGCGCTTGCGTTGAGCCGCGTTGATTTCGTTCATAGACTGTTTAACTTCTGCATCTGGCTCAACCTTGGTAATCAAGGTCTTGACAATGATGTAGCCATAAGTCGACATTTCTTCAGCTACCTGTTTTTGGACTTCTAGGGCGATCTCATCTTTCTTTTCAAAGAGCTCGTCCAAGGTTAGCTTAGGAACAGAGGAACGCAGAGCATCTTCGATATAAGACTTGATCTGCGCTTCTGGCCGCATGAGTTTATAGTAAGCATCTGTGACATTGTGTTCATTTACCCGATACTGGGTCGCCACATTCATGGTCACAAAGACATTATCCTGAGTCTTGGTCTCAACAATAATGTCGCTTTGTAGCAAACGCAACTGAACACGAGCGGCGATTTTGTCAATTCCCAAAGGCAAACGGACATTCATCCCACTTGTACTAGTCTTGTGGTAACGACCAAAACGCTCAATGATGGCAACAGATTGCTGGCGCACGACATAAAGCGAGCTAAATGCCAATAGACCACAAAGAAGAAGAAAAATGAGAAAGAAGAAAAAGAAATTCAGTAACATAAGCGCATCTCCTTAATTTAATATAGTATATTCTAGCACAGTCCTCACTCACTTGCAATTAAAAAGTGGGATTTTGCTAAAATATTTTTAGGATCAGACTAACATATTATAAAGCGTTTCATTTCCGTTTAGATTGATGAAGGAAGGATCAAAATGTTCGATTCGATTGATCAGGCCTGCATAGTCATGTTTATTGGCCAGAGCAATCCCAATCAGGACTGGTCCGGTTCCTTTGCTGGCTCGCTTGATGTATTCAAATCGAGTGATGTCATCATTTGGCCCTAAAATATCATTTACAAATTCACGTAAGGCACCAGGCCGCTGCGGGAAATTTACTACAAAATAATGCTTGATGCCATCATAAATGAGGGCACGCTCTTCCATTTCAGGCATACGGTTAATATCATTATTTCCTCCCGAAATGATACAGCAGACAGTTTTTCCTTTGATATATTCTCGCAACACTTCCAAGGCCGCCACGCTAGCTGCACCAGCAGGCTCTGCGATGATTCCCTGTTTAGAATAAAGATCAATCAAGGTTTCTGAAATCAAGCCTTCATCAACCCCGATAAGTGTTTCTACATTCTTCTTCGTTGCTTCATAAGTAGAGGCCCCTACCTTTTGGACTGCGATACCGTCCGCAAATTTGTCAATTTCATTGAGTTTTACAGGACCGCCTGCTTCAAAAGCTGCTCTCATACTGCGGGCTCCATTGGCCTCTACCCCGATCACTTCAATTTGTGGCTGGCTTTCCTTGATGTAAGTGGATACTCCTGCGATGAGACCACCGCCTCCTACTGGTACCAAGACCAAGTCTAAATCGATGGACTCCCGAGCTGTATCTTCTAGGATTTCATAAGCAACCGTTCCCTGACCTGCTTGGACATGAGCATCATCAAAAGGATCGATGAAAGTCCGATTTTCCATCCGAGTGAATTCCATAGCCGCCCGAGCAGAAGCATCAAAAGTATCTCCTACTAGCTTAATCGTAACAAAATCGCCACCAAAGAAACGAACCTGTCCAATTTTTTGTTGAGGAGTTGTGATAGGCATAAAAATAGTCGCTGGGATTTTCATTTCATTACAAGTGTATGCAACACCCTGAGCGTGGTTTCCCGCAGAAGCGCAGACAACCCCACGTTCTCGCTCTTCCTTGCTCAACTGAGAAATAGCATAATAAGCACCACGGATTTTGAAAGAACGAACACGTTGGGCATTTTCCTTTTTAAGATAAATTTTTGCCCCGTACTTCTCTGACAAGTAATGATCATAATCAAGCGGTGTATTGACAACAACATCTTTTAACACCTTATGAGCACGGACGATATCTTTTGCTGTTAACATTCCTTTTCCTTTCCAAATGAGGTAAACAAACTCAGCTGGGATTCCAGCTGAGTTTTCCACACAATCTTAGTTGTAGATCTTGAAGGCATCGTCGTCGTTTTTACCAACGAATGGCATTGCTTTACGCAATTCCGCACCGACTTTTTCAATTTCAAGGTTAGCTGCTTGTTCACGGTAAGCAGTGAGTTTTGGACGTCCAGCTTTATAGTCATTTACAAAGTCATTTGCAAATTTACCATTTTGGATATCTGCAAGAACTGCTTTCATGTTTTCTTTGACTTGCTCAGTAATCACACGTGGACCTGATACATAGTCACCATATTCAGCAGTGTTTGAAATAGATTGACGCATTTTCTTGAATCCACCTTCATAGATCAAGTCCACAATCAGTTTCATTTCGTGCAGCACTTCAAAGTAAGCTAATTCTGGTGCGTAGCCTGCTTCTGTCAAGACTTCAAAACCTGCTTCGATCAGGGCAGTCAAACCACCACAAAGTACAGCCTGTTCACCAAACAAATCTTCTTCAGTTTCTTCTTTATAAGTTGTTTCAAGCAAACCAACACGAGCTGCACCAACACCTTTACACCAGTCCATCGCGATGTCTTTGGCATTTCCAGTTGCATCTTGATATACCGCGTAAAGAGCTGGAACACCGAAGCCTTCTTCAAAAGTACGACGAACCAAGTGACCAGGACCTTTTGGTGCACACATGAAGACATCTACATCTGCAGGCACTTTGATAAATTCGAAGTGGATATTGAAACCATGAGCAAATCCAACGGCATTTCCAGCTTCCAAGTTAGGAGCGATTTCTGTTTCGTAAAGTTCTTGTTGGATTTCATCTGGAGCCAAAATCATGATAACATCAGCCAATTTAGCAGCTTCTGCTACTGTGTATGTATCAAAGCCATCTTCTTTAGCCTTGTCAAATGACTTACCAGGACGAACACCGATAATCACATCATGACCTGTATCACGCAAGTTTTGTGCATGAGCATGACCTTGTGAACCATAACCGATAACGGCGATCTTTTTACCGTCAAGTGCTGCTACTTTTACATCTTTTTCGTATTCCATTGTTACTGCCATAATGTTTACTCTCTTTTCTATTTTTATTGCCTCTTAGGCTGGTTTAACAAATTAAAGGTTTCGTTTAATCACGGGTAAAGCCAGTTGCCCCAGTCCGTGCGATATTTCGAATGCCGTAAGGACGGATGACTCGTAAGAGCGCTTCGCTCTTTTCTGCATCGCCCGTCATCTGGATAGTGATTGAGCTTGGCGCCACATCGACTACCGTTGCCCGGAAAGGCTGGATAATGGCCAAGATTTCTGCACGCTTTGCAACAGGTGCCGATACCTTGATCAAAATAACTTCTCGCTCTAGATGAGGATGATCTGTAATATCTCGCACTCGAATCACATCAATTTGGCGATTGAGCTGCTTGATAATCTGCTCCACTTCATTGAGGGAATTTACATCAATGATAATGGTAATCCGAGAGACATTTTCATCCTCGGTCGCACCGACAGAGATACTCTCGATATTGACCTGACGTCTGGAAAGCACACCAGTGAAGCGGTTCAGAACACCTGAACGATTTTGGAGTTTAGCTGTCAACATTCTACGCATGGAACTTCACCCCCAACATCTCATGATTGCTCTTGCCAGCCGGCACCATTGGAAGCACGTGCTCCTTGCGGGAAATATCTACCTCGATAAACATCGGTATGTCGTCTTTCAGGACTTCCAAATCTTGAGCAATGGTCTCTGGATTATCAAATTTATAGGATTTGACACCATAAGCCTGAGCCATCAGCTGAAAATCTGGCAAACTGTCAAAGACTGACTCGGAGGTACGACCATCATAGAAGGCTTCCTGCCACTGACGAACCATCCCCAACGAATGATTATTGAGCATGATAACCTTAATCGGAATCTTGTAGATATTAAGGATGGCCATCTCTTGATTGGTCATCTGGTAGCCACCGTCTCCAACGAAGAGAACTACTTCCTTATCTGGATTGGCAATCTTAGCCCCAATCGCTGCTGGAACACCAAAGCCCATGGTTCCAAGACCACCAGACGTAACTAACTGACGTTCGTTTCGATAAGGATAATACTGGGCTGTCCACATCTGGTGCTGGCCGACGTCCGTTACCACAATGGCATCGCCCTTGGTCAACTCCCCCACGCGCTCAATAACAGCCTGAGGTTGGACAACTCGTTCCTTCTTATCATAGGAGCGCACCCGCTCCTTGTCTCGTGTCACCTTTTCTATCCACTTGCTGGTATTGTTGTGCACTTGCTCTTCTTCAAGCAACATTTGCAAAGCTTTCTTGGCATCTCCTACAATAGGAATATCCACGCTGATGATCTTGCCAATTTCTGCTGGATCGATATCAATGTGGGCCACCTTAGCACTTTTAGCAAAGGTCTTAGGATTACCAGTCAGGCGGTCATCAAAACGACATCCAATGCTAATCATGAAGTCTGCTTCCGTCATCGCAATATTAGCCGCGAAAGAACCATGCATGCCACCCATACCCAAGAACAAAGGATGATCTGTCGCAATCGTTCCCTGCCCCAACAACGAGGTCACTACTGGAATCTGATACCGCTCTGCAAAAGCAACCATCTCCGCTGCTGCCCCTGCATAGCTAATACCACCACCAGAAAGAAGAACAGGTTTTTTAGCCTTGGAAAGCTGTTTAAGAATCTTCTTAATCTGTAATTCATTAGGCTCAATTGTTGGTTGATAGCTTGGCAGATGCAACTGAGTGTCATAGATAAAGTCCGTATCCAGAGCTGAGACATCCTTTGGCAAATCAATAACGACTGGCCCTGGACGACCTGTGGTCGCAATATGAATAGCCTCCGTAATGATTCTTGGTATGTCTGCCGTCTCCCGTACCTGATAATTGTACTTAGTGATGGGAGTAGTAATACCGACAATGTCGGCTTCTTGAAAGGCATCCTTACCAATGCCTGGCGTCGCTACCTGCCCAGTAAAAACCAAAAGGGGAACACTGTCACTCATCGCGTCGGCGATCCCAGTAATGGCATTGGTTGCCCCCGGACCACTGGTTACAACGGCCACACCAATTTTCCCAGTAGACTTAGCGTAGCCTTCTGCTTCATGAACACACCCCTGCTCATGGCGACCAAGAATATGGCGGATACCTTTAAAGCTATAAATAGCATCATAGAGGGGCAAGACTGCACCACCAGGATAGCCAAAAATAGTATCAACACCAAGATTTTTCAAGGTTTCCAAGACCAGCTGCGAGCCGGACTTAGGAGTTTCTAATTGGATTCTTTCCATATTTCCCCTTTCATTTATTTACAATTTTCTAAAAATTCAAAAAGCTTTCTACTATGATAACATTTTTGAAAAAAATTGCAAGTATCGCGGATGTTTTTTTTCATTCTGATTGAAAAAGATAAGAAAATCCCGCTAAATCCGAATGTAGCGAGATAATTATTTTATATCCATCCTTGTTCTTGAGCAATTCGGACAGCTTCCGTACGATTGTCTGCTGCTAGCTTGGTCAGGATGGTCGACATATAGTTGCGAATAGTTCCATTTGATAAATAGAGTTTTTCAGCAATTTCTTTATTAGAAAGCCCAGTTGCTGCTGCTTCTAAGACTAGAAGCTCCTGATGAGAGAGGGGATTTTTATGAGTCATCAGCACTTCCATGAGTTCAGGTGAGTATTCTTTTTGTCCAGCCAAGACAGTATGGATGGTCTTCATCAGATCCGCAATGCTGCGCTCCTTGAGCACATAGGCATCAACATCCGCCTTAACCGCTCGCTCAAAATAGCCTGGCCGCTTAAAAGTCGTCACAATGATGACCTTGACAGCTGGCTGATGCTCTTTCACCCATTCTAGAACATCCAGCCCTGTCTGATAGGGCATCTCTACATCCAAGATAGCCACATCGACTGGATTGGTCTTAAGTAGCTCAATAGCTTCACGACCATCTGCCGCTTGAGAAACACTAGCAACATCCGGCTGCAATTGCAAGAGCTGGCTAAGGGCATCCCGCAGCATACTCTGATCTTCTGCTAATAATATCTTCATCGCTCGTCTCCTCTAATCCTATATCGCAAGTGCACGCGAATAATGGTTGGCTTGTGATTGCTGATGACCTCCACGCTACCGTCAAGCCCCTCCAAGCGCTCACGTACCGAATGCAAGTCTTGGCCCGTCACTTGCCTAAAGCCTCGGCCGTCATCTTCAACTTCCAAGATTAAATCTCGATCCTGACTATACAAATCAATCCTGGATTTCTTGGCCTCCGCATGCTTGATAATATTGGTTGCTAATTCCAACAAAATCATACTAATGGTAAACTGCATTTCCGTAGGGATACTGGCTACATTGAGCTGATTATGAAGCTCCAAGTCAATATCGCTCATCTCCAGCATGGTTCGGATTGTTGCTAATTCTTCATCCAGCGTCCGCGTCTTGAGAGTGTCTACAATCCGTCGAACATCTGCCATGGCCTGCTTACTGATCCGCCGCACTTCCTCCATCTCTTTCTCCGCCTGCTCGTAGGCCTTCATTTGCAGGAATTGCTGGGCCAGCTCTGTCTTGACGCTGAGCATGGCAAAGGTATGGCCCAAACTATCATGTAAATCCCGTCCGATTCGATTGCGCTCATTTTCCGCTAGGAAAAGATTAAGCTGGGCATTCTGCTTGCTTTTTTCTTCCTTGAGCTGTTCAGCAACTTGGATACGATGCAGACCCAGGGTCAAGAAATCCGAAAAGAGAAAGGTCGTTGAGAAAAGAATCAAATCACCTATACTTATTTGATTTTGAATAGAAACCCCAAACAAAATAGCCGGTTGGATAGCTAAGAAACTCCAGAAGCGCCAAGATGTAAAGGAAATTTCCTTATAATGATAAATTAGAAGATTTGATAAATAAAAAATATACCACACAAATCCCCCATTCAGCCAAATGGAAGTATAAAAAATGTAGGCAAGCATGACCCACCAGGACAGAGCCTGATAGAAAGGCTTTTTCTCTGTGAGGATGGTATAGTAAGCCACTATAAACAATGCTGTCCAAAGCAAAGTCAAAAGCGGGTATTCACCGCTGATGACACCCGCTATTGGAAAGATGATAAAGACCAGAGAAATATGAAACATATGATGTATGTTTTTGAACTTTTCCCACATAGAATTATTTAACCTCAATCCGTTTTTTGAGCTGAAGGACCAAAATGCTGAAGAAAATGGTGTAGGCTAGGACGATTAGCATGGCAGAGACATTCCAGTCATGGTGTTCCAAATAGGCAGAAACCACCTGCATGAGCTGGTAACTCGGAGTTAGCTTGCCGATAGATTGCAACCAGTCTGGAAACATAGTTAGCGGAAACCAAAGCCCGCCCAAGACTGCTAAAGCCATATAAACGATATTGCCCACAACAGACATGAGCTGGGCACTGGGCAGGAGACTAACCAAGACGCCCATGGCGATAAAGACCATACTGCCAACCAAAAGAATTAGGGCAATCACGAGCCAGTCCATCATGGGCATATTGACTCCACGAACGAAATGTCCAACAGAGAAGACTACGATGATGGAAAGCAGAAAGGTCAGCAAAGTACTGAAAAGCTTGGATATATAATATTCTACCATAGAAACGGGCGAATGCTGAATCAATTTTTGCCAGTTATTGGTCTTATCCGACTGCAAGGTACTGGGAATACTGAAAAAAGCACTGGACATGATACTAAAAACGGTCATAGAAAAGAGATAGGTCTGGAGCACAAGCGTCGGTACATCAGAACCTGACATCATTCCTGAAAAGATCAGATAGAATACGCTGGGTAGCCCGATAGAGAGCAGGTAGTAAGCCGCCTGCCGCTTCATCAAAATCAACTCCATTTTCATTAAACTAACCATATTTTTCATAATGCTGCTCCTTTACTCTTGTGTCGTCTCAAAAATACTATCCAGCAGGGTGCGATTGCGGACTTCGATTTCTTCAATCGTACAGCCATGCTCCTGCAGAATTTGCCAGACCTGACTGGCGTCCTTGGTCGCAAAGGATAAGGCCTTTTGCTTGATTTCAATCTCTGTCACACCAGCTATCTTTTCCACAACTTCTTTATAGGAAAGAGGCAGTGTGAAGTGTTTTTCCTGCTCTTCCTTGCGCATGGCATAAGGCGTGGTATCGCGGATGAGTTCTCCCTTATGAAGCACCAAAATACGGTCAGCCGTATGCTCCACTTCTTCAATATAGTGGGAAGAATAGACAATGGTCACACCTTGCTTCTTGAGCTGATCCACAATTTCCCAGAAGTGCTGGCGCGTCGAAGTGTCCATAGCCGAAGTCGGTTCATCTAAGAAAAGAATCTTTGGACGGCCAATCAAGGCTAAAATAAAGGAGAAGAGGCGTTTTTGACCACCAGAGAGCTTGGAAGCTAGCTGGTTCTTCTGCTTGTCAGAAAAGCCCAACAAGACATTGATTTCCTCTTCAGACAGGCTATTAGGATAGATAGATCGAAAGAAAGAGAGGAGTTCCTTGACTTTCAAATCCCCCACCACTGTATTTTCCTGAGGTAAAATGGCAACCATCTCTTTCAAACGATTATCCGTTGGCTTTAAGCCTTGAACCAGCGCTTGGCCAGAAGTCAGGAATTTATCGCCTAGGAGACAGTCCATCAGAGTTGTTTTGCCAGCTCCGTTGGGGCCAATCAAAGCCACACAATCCCCTTCTTCAATGTCAAAGGAAATGTGGCGCAAAATCTCTTTCCCCCGAATGCTTTTAGATAGCTTTTTCACTTCAATCAATTTCATGATCTTCCTCCTTAATAAAATCATAGATGAGCGGCCAGATGACAAAGACAACTAGAATCACTCCCCCTACTCCTATATAAAATTGCTGGGGTAGAAATTCTAACAGAAAACCCGGTATCATCTGAAAACACCATACATCCATTGCAACTCCAATGAATAAGATGGACAAGTACTTTTTCATTTCTACTTTCTCCTCTTGCTTAACTTAGCCACTTCCTTTAGGACGTAGCTAGCCAGCCCCAAGCTAGCAAAAATCTCCCAAGGAAAGCGGTAAAGAGCTGCTCCGCTAATTCTCGCCAACTGATAAAATATCATCCCAACAAGACTCAAGACTGCTACTTTTATCAACCATATTTTCATGCAACTACTCCTGATTTCTTCATTTCTTACTTGTATTATAGACCTTCCTGCCTCTTCCGACTAGATGATTTTGTCACTAGACTATATGACAAATGTCATGGTTTCTAGGCAGCAAAAAAAGACGAGATGACTCGCCTTTATACACTCTTATTCTTCTTTCAATCCGCCTAATTTCATACCTAAAATAAACATTGAAGGAGAGGTGTCTTTTATGTCATTAAGTCCCAAGTCTTTAAAGAAAGATAGGCTTGCTGCTTTCGCTACATCCATTTTCTCAAAATCCAGATCAACTATGGCCTGTAATTTCTTATCAGCTGTTACGGAGTATTCAATCGTCACTCCCTCCATATTCTTAGCTTCCACATAGTTTGGTTCTGATTCCATTCCTTCTCGAATGATAGCTGTCATTTCCTCTGGGCTCATAGTAGCTGCAGCACCACTGGCTTCTTCTGGCAAATTACTCAACAGCTCCATTCGAAGTTTCAAGAGTTTATCTCCTCGATAGGTCACCGTATCACGATGATGGATGCCTTTGAGGTCTCCGACCAAGGTCTTAGAAACAATAGCTGTACTTTCAGAAGAAGCACTCGTAGAGGAGTCACTTGAGCTTGAGCTCGAGCTAGAACTTGTTTTAGCAACTTTTGATTCAGCTGGAACTTTCGGACGATGCTTGCCAGATTTTGGAAATACGCAACCTGTCAATAACACAGAAGCAGAAATAACAAGAATAAATAACTTTTTCATAGTACACCTTTTCTTTTTATTTTTTCCAGTATACCATAATGCCACTATCTTGTCTAAATCTTACATATAAAAAAATTAAAGAGGCTGGGGCAAAAGTCCTAGCCTCTCAATTGTCTTTGGATTGTCGAGCAAAGACGCAGTGGTTGAGTGGGCTCTACTACGCTGATTTCATCAGCTTTTACAGCCCTACTCAACTGTGCGGAGGTGGGACGACGAAATCGAATTCTAACGAATTACCGATTTCTGTCCCACTCCCAAATAAATTATTCTACACTGAAAATATATGGATAAACTGGCTGATTTCCTTGGTGGATCTCAACTTCTAGATCTTCATATTCTTCCATCAGATCTTGAGCCAAGCCATTTGCTAATTCCTCGTCACCATCTTCACCGATATAGATGGAAACAATCTCACTGTCTTCATCCAACATCTTCGCAAAGGTTGCCTTCAGAGTTGTTAACATATCTGGATTTGACACAAGGATTTTGCCATCAACCATACCCAAGTTATCATTTTCATGGATTTCGAGGCCATCAATGGTCGTATCACGAACTGCAGTAGTAATGCTACCGCTGACCACGTCGCTCAAGGCAGCTGTCATTCGCTCATGGTTCTCTTCGATGGTTTTTCCACTATCAAAGGCCAAAAGACTTGTCAAACCTTGAGGAAGCGTGCGTGTTTCAATCACTGTCGTTGGTTGCTCAAGCACTTCTGCTGCAGATTGGGCCGCCATGAAGATATTTTTATTGTTAGGTAGGAAAATGATATTGCGCGCATTCACCTGGTCAACAGCCTTGATAAAGTCCTCTGTAGAAGGGTTCATAGTCTGACCGCCAGAAATGATATAGTCCACACCCTGAGCCTTGAAGATTTCAGCAAGACCGTCACCAGCTACTACGGCGATAATAGCGTATTCTTTTTCTTCAGCTGGCTTGGTAGCTTTTTCTTCCTTCTCAAGCTGGGCTTCGTGCTGGTTGCGCATGTTGTCCACCTTTACCTTGACAAGGCTACCATACTTCAGTCCTTCTTGCATAACCAGACCTGGATCTTCTGTATGGACGTGCACTTTCACGATTTCATCATCATTAACTACCAGCAAGGAATCTCCAAGCTCATTCAAATAATTACGGAATTCATCGTAGTCAAAGTCCTTGACATAGGTTGGTCCTTGCTTCAAAGCCACCATGATTTCTGTACAATAACCAAAAGTTATGTCTTCTGTCGCCACATGGCCTGCTACAGATTTGTGGTGTTCAGCATTGATCATCTGGCTCATCGTAGCTGGAGTCGCTTGGAAATCTTCTGATGCGATATATTCGCCAGTCAGGGCAGAAAGGAAACCTTCATAGATAAAGACCAAACCTTGACCACCAGAGTCCACAACACCAACTTCCTTGAGAACTGGTAACATATCTGGCGTTTTAGCAAGGGCAGTCTTTGCTCCTTCAAGAGCCGCTTTCATAACTTCGACAGCATCATTTGTCGCTTCAGCTTTCTTTTTAGCACCGATAGCCGCACCGCGGGAAACGGTCAAAATCGTTCCCTCAACTGGCTTCATAACAGCCTTATAGGCCACTTCTACACCAGACTGGAAGGCAAGGGCCAAAGCTTGTCCATCAAGCTCATCTTTGCCTTTTACGCTTTGTGAAAAACCACGGAAGAGCTGAGACGTAATAACACCAGAGTTCCCACGCGCACCCATCAAGAGGCCCTTGGCAAAGATAGCGGCCACTTCACCAACTGTTGAAGCTGACTTATCAGCTACTTCTTTGGCACCATTTTCAATGGTCATGCCCATATTGGTTCCTGTGTCACCATCTGGAACTGGGAAAACATTTAAAGAATTGACATATTCAGCCTGTTTATTTAAACGAGTTGATGCCGCCTGCACCATTTCTTGAAATAAACTAGTAGTAATATTTGACACGATTATTCTCCTACAACTTTAATATTTTGGATATAGACATTCACTGTGTGGGCAGTGATCCCAAGTTGATTTTCCAAACTAAACTTAACGCGTTCTTGGATATTCTTGGAAACTTCACTGATTTTAATGCCGTAACTCAAAACGGTATAAACATCAACTGCAATACCACCATCCTCAGACGTTTTTACTACCACACCCTTGGCATAGTTTTCTTTACCCAAAAGAGCTTGAAAGTTATCTTTAATTGCATTTTTGCTGGCCATTCCAACCACACCAAAAATTTCGGTTGCTGCGCCGCCAACGATGGTTGCAATCACGTCATCAGTCAGCTCAATTTGACCATCTTTTGTATTGATTTTTACAGTCATCACTTGTACCTCAAAAGTATTTTATAGTTTATTTTACCATATTTTAGACAGGGTGTAAAAGAGGAAGGACAGAAATAAACTGTCTAGTCTGAAAATTCAACAACAAAAAAGGGAAGGAATAAATCTTTCCAATCCCTTTCATGTATTAAACGCGTTCAACTTTACCTGACTTAAGCGCGCGAGCTGAAGCCCAAACTTTTTTAGGTTTTCCGTCGATCAAAACAGTAACTTTTTGAAGATTTGGTTTAACAGCGCGTTTTGTTTGGTTCATCGCGTGAGAGCGGTTGTTTCCAGATACAGTCTTACGACCTGTAAAGTAACATACTTTAGCCATTAGTGTGTTTCCTCCTATTAGATCTAATATTACGGATGTGCTAGCACCACATACCGTACTATATTATCAAAAAACTTAGCTTTTGGCAAGTAAATTTTCCCAAACTTTGCAATTTCTGACCAATAATCCGTTTTCTTAAATGTAAACAATCTTCAAAGATCCAAAGGCGACGTTACCGCGCACATATAAAGTCTTGTCTTTCTCATTGACATTATGCGGATTGACAACCGTACCGAAAGCATTGTCCACATTTAGCTCTACTCGCCAGTTACTTGGGATGTAAAGCACCGCACTACCGAAGGATACTTCCACATCAAAACTAGCAGAATCACCTAAAATTCTGGCATTATCAAAATAGACGGCCGCACTGCCAAAAGCGCACTCTACTTTATCATGGATAAAATTATCCGAGTTGATATAGCGAGTCCCGCTGCCAAAGGAAATCTCTCCTTCTGTTGTAGACAAGCCCTTGCTAGACAAATAACGAACACCCCAGATCCTTCTCGGTTTAAAAATCATGTTAAGCCCAATGCAGGCCAAAACACCACCCATTACCAAGGTGCCTGTAGAGATTGCTAAGAAGTGATAGACAGAATTAGCAATTATCAGAGCAATAATCGTCATGATCAGAGCAGCACCAAAATCTCGCTCCAAGAAATTCTCCAAAGCAAAATACGCAAACATGCCGACCAAAAGCAGAGGCCAGATATTAAAATTGAACATAGGAATACCAAAGTTTCCCTGAAGCAAAATCCAGCCGGCTAAAACCAAAAAACCGACGCCTAGAATTGTTTTTTTCATGATGATTACCTCACTTCACTTAACTTTTCTTTTAGTAGTTGATAATAATGCCTTGAAACATGCACTTTCTTATGTGTCTCAGAAAACTGGACGGAACTGGTACCCGAGAAAGACTTTTCTAAAGAATAAATCGCCCTAGCATTAGCAATGGTTGATTTGGAAATTCTGCAAAAATAGCGAGGCAGCAATTCCTCCAACTCATAGAGTTTCAACTTGACCTCATAGGCATCATTGCGCGCGTGGGCAAAGATTTTGGCTCCATCAGTCTCAAAAAAGAGAATCTCCGCCAAGTCCACAAAAAACTCACTATTTTCCTTATAAAAAAGAATAGCTGGAGCAGTCGCTTCATTCAAAGCATCTTGAATCTTCTGAATCCTCTCATCAATCCGCGATACTCGAATCACCAATTCTGTATCAGCCAAACGATCGTCTAGCTCAATCCGAATCTTCATAAGCACTCCTCCCCTCTTTCTATCTTCATTATAACAATTTCTTGAAAAGAAACAAGGGACTTTCAGTAAGTGGTCAATATAGGCTAGTAAGTGGTTGTTTTAAAAGATTAAAATGAAATAAAAAATCTTGAATTTTCCAAACATAAGGCTTCAAAGAAATTGATCATTACCTATTTTTTCAACACGACAATACTGATTTACTACTATTTCTATGATCATAAGCTCTCTATCCAGCCTAACAATGGATAAATCGGGTATGAAGAATTCTAACGCTCCTTCTCAAACCACACTTGGCTCTTTCTCTTAGTTTTAGATAAAAACTAAAACTTATTCTCCATACTGGCTTACGTCTCATTTGACAATTTTTTCCGTTTTGATATAATGGACTCTCAGGAGGTATCGTATGTCAAAACAAAAAATTAATCGTTTTGTCGGATCTATTGGAGCTTTTATTGGAATTCTTGTATTCGTCGCTTATATTCCACAAATTATCGCAAACTTACAAGGATCCAAAGCTCAACCTTTCCAACCACTATTTGCAGCAGTTTCTTGCCTGATTTGGGTTATCTACGGTTGGACAAAAGAACCTAAAAAAGACTGGATCCTCATTATTCCCAATGCTGCGGGGGTGATATTAGGTGGCCTAACTTTTCTTACTTCTTTATAAGAATTATATAAACAAAACCAGCAACCCCATAAAAAAGGTGCTGGTTTTCTTTTTGCCGATTGCAGGGTTCGAACCTGTGACCTACGCGTTACGAGTGCGTTGCTCTACCAACTGAGCTAAATCGGCCTCTACCTGTCTCTTATTCTAGCATTCTGAATGATTTTGTCAAGTGCTATTGGTAGTTTGGAAACTCGAATGAAGTGAAATATTCTACTTAAGAAGATACAGCTTCCATATTTCAAACAAGTTCTAGAAAAACTTATTTTTCAAGATAAAGCTATTGATGTAGCTGCTGATTTATTTTATAATAGCTTGAATACAAAAAAGTGAGGGATCTTATGAAATTCTATTCATATGACTATGTACTGAGTCAGATTAGCCAGCAGAATTGGGTTATGGTGATTGTATCAGCCTGCTTGGTTTTGGTGACGGGATTTTTCGCCTTTAAGGCCTATAAAGACAAGCGAGGAAGTAAGTTCCGTGAACTGTCCATTATTTCTATTTTAACCCTAGTAGCCACTGTTTTGATTAGCATTACTAATTTCCAAAACAATCAATCAAATGACAATCAATTCCGTAGCTCCTTACATTTTATTGAGGTTGTCTCAAAAAAATTAGGCGTTGAGAAGGAAGAAGTCTACGTCAATACTTCAGCTACGACAGATGGCGCTATTATCAAGGTTGGCAAACAATTCTATCGGGCTATTAGCGGAACCGACCAAGATAGCTATTTATTAGAAAAAATGGAACTGTACAAATCAGACGTTGAACTCGTGGAGGTTGAAAAATAATGAGCTTTTTTATTACAATTGCAATTAAGTTAGCTTTAGGACTTGTTTCCCTCGTTTTTGTCATCAATGTGACAGGTAAAGGAAATTTAGCACCAAGCTCTGCAACAGACCAAGTACAAAACTTTGTTCTCGGTGGCATTATCGGCGGGGTCATCTACAATAGCTCCATTACTATCCTTCAATATGCAGTCATCCTAATCATCTGGACCATTCTGATTTTGCTCTTAAAATGGCTGAACACCAACGTTTCCTATATCAAACATCTGATTGACGGGAAGCCAACCATTATCATCAAAAACGGTAAACTAGATCCTGAAGCCTGTCGTTCAAAAGGGCTATCCGCATCAGACGTCGCTCTGAAATTACGCTCCCAAGGAGTCTTCCAACTGAAAGAAGTCAAAAGAGCCGTTATCGAGCAAAATGGTCAGTTGATTATCGTAAGAATTGGCGATGAAAATCCGAAATATCCAATCATTACCGATGGAGTTGTCCAACTTGAAATCTTAGAAACTATCGGCAAGTCAGAAGAATGGTTGATGACCGAACTCCAAAAAGAAGGCTTTGAAAATGTCTCCGATATCTTCATTGCAGAGTATGACAAGGGCGAAATTAATG
Organism: Streptococcus cristatus ATCC 51100; assembly: GCF_000222765.1. Lineage (GTDB taxonomy): Bacteria > Bacillota > Bacilli > Lactobacillales > Streptococcaceae > Streptococcus > Streptococcus cristatus. The sequence continues at coordinate 162,150 of NZ_AFUE01000007.1, forward strand.
TGGTGACCTATTAAAAATTAGTTGTCATTTCGTAGCAGTTATTTGCTTTTTCTTCGTAAAGAGTCTATACTTATATCTATTATCTAAGTTGAATGAGTATCAAACCGCATCCAACTTAGATAATATACTTAATAAAGGGAGGAAATTTCCATGTCAATCGAAGAAAAATTCAACCAAGCTAAAGGTTCTCTCAAAGAAGGCTTCGGTAAACTTACTGGTGATACAAAAACTCAAGCAGAAGGAACTGCTGAAAAAGTAGCTTCTAAAGTGAAAGAAGGCGCTGAAGACGCAAAAGGCGCTGTTGAAGGTGCCATCGCAGGCGTTAAAAACATTATCAAAAAAGACGAAGAATAATCATCGTCTATCGTTCTTATAGAAAAAACACTCTTATCCTATGCTTCTAGCAGAACTAGGGACAAGGGTGTTTTTCTATATTGTTAAAGCATTGATTTTTCAAAATATAATAAAAATATCTCATTAATGTTAAACTAAGATTTTTTTCTACGATCCTCTTATAAATCGAGATACACAAGGGCCATGTTAACAAAACAAGCTGGAGTCTCACTACGGCCTATTTCTAAAACCTTAGCTCATAGTGATAAAGAAATCACAAAAGCATATGTAATTACAGCTGATTCGCTAATCAAACAGTTGGTGAAAATTCTTGAATGCCTGCAAAGATTGATGAGTCCATTGGTCCTGTCACTAAACTGGGAATGATGATGTTATCGATTCATTATCTCAAATACCGCTGTATGAACCCACTCATTATTCATTTGTAGGTCATTTTCTATGATCCTACTAAAGGTGAAACCATTTTTTAAAAGCACTCTCTTAGAGGCAAGATTATCCGTTGCCGCTCCCGCAATGATTCTATTTAAACCATAAGTATGAAATGCCTTGTCTAAAACAAGTTTAACCGCTTCGCTTGCATAGCCTAAATTAGTAACATTTTCTCCAATCCTATATCCAAGTTCTGCTGTTTTTCTATCGCTCCCTAAAACACTTAAATTGATTCTTCCGACCATCATGCCTTGCGAATCTCTAATAAGATGCATGTAGGTGTCATGATTTTCTTGTTCCATTAACAATTCCGCTGTAATTTTTTTAAAACCTTCTAGATCAAAATAGTTAGCTGGTCTGGGAGGTAAATTTCGCTCAAAATACTCCCGATTTTCTTTTTCAAAAGAATAGACATCTAGACTATTTTCTTCAGACAGCAACTCTAAACCTATTCTGTTCATTGCCCTCAATCCTTGTCTGCTTCATTTTCTTTTACGAGATCTTTTTGTGAATCTTTTTCAGAGAGTTTTTGATCGATATACTTGTTAATGATTTCATAAAATTCCTTGGTCGCTTCACTATCTAATTTTGTCGAATTATGGACTTGATTGACTTTCAATTGAACAGATTGAATACCGTAAGAGGCTTGTTTTTGGTGAATTATTTCTAATTCTTCTTCTGAAATCGGGTCACCAACAATTGTCAAGACCAATTCATTGTCCCTTGACTTGTAGACTTGATTGATGACCGTATAATTGGCAAACTCTTTTCCTACAAACTGTTTGACACCTTCTTTTCGCGCTTGTTCTATAGTCAGAGTAACTGCCGAATAGCTGGCTGGAAGAACCAATATTGCTATCAAAGAAAGTAAAACAACTCTCATTTTTATGTTCAATTCTTTAAATGAAGATAAGGGAGATTTTCTCATCAAAATTCTTGTCCCAATAATATTGGCAAGCATAATAAAAACACAATTGATTAAAAAGAGGTAGAAAGCTCCAAATAAAAAGCGGAAGTTCCCATTAGCCAAACCATAACCTGCTGTACAAATCGGCGGCATAAGAGCTGTAGCAATGGCTACTCCTGGCACAATATTGTTTGCTTCTTTTTTCCTTGAACCGATCACACCAGCAATTCCACCAGCAATGGCAATGAGGACATCCCAAATGGTTGGAGAGGTTCGTGCGATCAGCTCGCTACTTGCATAAGATAAAGGAGAAATCCAGAAATACAGAGTCGAGACAAGTAAACTGACCAATACTTGAGTAAATAAAACCTCTAGAGATTGCTTGATTAAACGCGTATCAAAAATAGCTAAACCAAATCCGAGTCCAACAATCGATGTCATAAGAGGGGAAATCAGCATGGCTCCAATAATGACAGCAGTTGAATTCATATTTAAACCTATAGAGGCAATAAAAATCGCACACATCAAAATCACTGTATCTCTTAATCGAACATGAAGATCATCATATAATTTCTCACGGTATTCACGAGTTGAATAGTTTCCGGACATTGGTTACTCCTTTTATTTCATATAATTTTTTCTGCCTGGATGATGGTAGAGAGACTTCTGTCCAATCTTACATATTTTTAATGCTCATCTGTCATTCTTTTGAAAATTATCCTTTAAATATCCATCAATCCATCCTTAACATTATATCAAAAATTTTACAGTCTTTCTCTGAAGAAATCAATTAATCTAAAAGATAGAGAAAGGAAGTAATTTTTGTTTCCTTATCCGAAGATGAAAAAACGTTATCTCCTCTGAAAGAAGATGCCGTTTTAATCTTTAAACATGATGAGTGTGTTTGACAATCCATTGCTCCATTTTTATGTTCAACCAGAAGCCATAGATTCCAAACATGATAATGGTTAGAAGAAACTACTTGATCCAGTTACCGAACAGTTGTGCTCCATTCCCGTCAAAGTATAGACGTTGCCCATCCACTACTGTGTGTTTGGTTTTCCAATTTTGCATCATGCAAACCGCCCAAGGTGTTGCGATCCCCAAGGTAAGCCCGCAAATTATGGCTACTAAGATAGAGTAGCCAATATAATCTAGGATTCCTCCGTCAAAATAACTTTCAGATTTCATATTATCTCCTTTATTTTTATATGTTTATATTCTAGGCACTCTATTGCATTATTATTTTTTACATTTGAACAATCTTACGATAACTTCTTGAAGTAATCATAAAGATTAAAACATAGATGAGTGCAAAGATTCCACGGATTGATAAGGTTATCGTCAACATCATGGTCGCATCGACTACTCCAATGACCTTTAGAATCAAGCTCAAAATATGATAAGCAAAGGCCAGATGGAGGAAGGCAAAGATTACAGGAAGAAAGAAAACGGTCAAGATTTGCTTGTTAATAGTTTGCTTGATCTGCTTTTGATCCAAACCAACCTTTTGCAAAATTACAAAGCGTTCGCGGTCTTCATATCCTTCAGAGATTTGTTTGTAGTAGATGACTAATACAGTATCGACCATAAAGATAATGGATAGGAAGATACCTATAAAGAAGAAGCCACCAAACATTGCATTGCCTTCTTGGCTATTATTTGCTTTACTAGATCCGTAAACAACGCTTTTCTGATTTTCAAAATGAAGCGATTGTTTATAAGGAGAGAACAAATCTTGTCCTCTCCAGAGTATGACTTTTTGGTAACCCACTACAGTTGACAAAAATACCAGATGAGGTGTTTTTTAGCATGCCCTTTATGGATCAAAAAGTGTTAAAAATAAGACAGTAACCTCAGAATAGCTACTGTCTTAACTCTTTTTTTACTTAAAGCCTTGATAGACTTGACAAATGGTAGAAAAGAGCCTGAATTTGGTGTGAAAAGTGGTGTGAATTTTGTTAAAAAACGTCAAAAAACACCCCATGGTGTGAACCATGAAGTGTTGTAAATGCTGTATTGTAGCCGTTTCTTAACGTTTTGAGAACTGGCTAGCTTTACGAGCTTTCTTAAGACCTGATTTTTTCTACATTATGATATTTATGGTAAATTATCACTAAAATCAAGTAATTTTAAGAGATAAATCCTCAATCTTTACATATATAATCCTTTTGAAAATCGAGAGGTTATCAAAGGGTTATCACTTTTTAGTTTTCGGAGCTTATGTAGTTGAGAAATACGAAATACTGTATCATAAAGATGATGTACAGTTTAGCAACAAATATACAGTTTCTTCGTGCCTGGACAATTTCTTTTTCTATCCTGAAGATATTTAAACAGTTCTATATATTATTTCTTGTGAGTAATTTTCATCAAAAAATTTCATAGAGTAGCTCCCTAGAATCATGGAAAAGTAGTAAAAATAGTTGTTATCCTAGTTGATTAAAAAAATCTCTGATTTCCTCATCCTTTATAAAATAATATATAATTTTCCCCTCTCTTCTAGTGTCCAAGATGTTTTGATTGGCTAGTTTACGAAGATGGTGGGAGGCAGATGCCATACTGAGATTTAATAAACAGGCTATATCGCAGACACAGAGTTCTTCGACGGCAAGGAGATAAAAGATGATATTTATCTGTTTATTATCGGTAAATTTTGATAAAATGCGAAGTGATTTTTGGACTTCTTCCTTTTCAAGGTAGTTCGTTGCGGTTGTAACATTTTGTTGATTAATAACATCCACTTGACAGATACTATCTTTTTTCATAATTTTTTCTCCTAGCCCAACACAGCCCATAGCATGTCAAAGCTGTTGTTTTCAATCAGGATATACATCCCCAATCCTAAATAGACAACGGCAATAAACCATCTGCTATATTTTTCCAAAGTTTCTCCAACAGAAGGGACTTGTGCCAATTTTTGGGCAGAAAAAATCAAGAGATAAATCATGACTAGAAAAGTAAGTAAAGTCACTATCAAATTCGCTAAATTTAAGGTGGTAAAATATGGGACAAAGACACCAATATTGTCAGCGCCACAACTTGCAAAAGTAATCATAGCGACTAGAAAAATCAGGTTTTTATTGTCTTTTCGCAAACCATCTTTTGCAATAGCTTCTCCATCAGAATCTCCTAAAAGCAAAACTTTGAGGCCTAGGAAAATTGGAATCAAACCGAGTAAACCTAAAATCTCTTTACTAGGAATATAATTTAAGACAAATGCAAAAAGCAAACTTAGCAATATTAGACTAACAGAGCCTAGAAATTGTCCTAAATAGATGTTAATGATGTCCCTTCTGCTTTTTCTTTTGGCAAAAAATAACATTAGAATAATAAGTAAGTCTACGGCTGTCCCAGAATACAGGATTATTGAAGTAACAATATTTTGAATCATAAAATACCTCATTCAAATATATTTTTGAATGTATTCTAACATTAAACTTTGTAGATGTCAACTTAAAATCCACCAATTAATAATTGCATGTCAATATTTGTATTGTGAAACTAGTTTCAGAAATATATAGTCTTAAAGTATGTCCACTGCCAATGGTTTTTTCAATATTTAAGAGGAGATTTATAATGGTTCATTTCTATAAATTTATAAACGAGTTATATATTTTGTTTAACCAATTATTAACTATTTTTATCAATAATCTCTTCATTAATTTGTACTTTTTAATTTTGATTTATTTTTCGTGCATATTTTATATGAATTTAATTCTAATACATTTTAAATAAAAAATACGCAATTTTAATTGGCACTGACCCCCGTAAATGAGAATTAAATAAAAACACCTCCAAGTTGGATTTGGTACAATATAATCAAATGCTCATGGAGGTGTCTTTTTATGGTTAAAAAACGTGTGGAGACGGTGGTATTATTGTCAAGAAAATAGAATAACAAGCTATAAAACTGTCGAAATAGGTGGCTTTTAGGATTTTAACAGAAATCAGTTCTATAATAAATTAAAAATCGTGTTGGCAGAAAAATCGTCTACTTCTACCAACACGATTTTACAAAGAGCCATTACTTACATCTCTTTTTCTCCTGTAAAACTATTGTATCTTGATACTTTAAGGAGTTTCAATCATTCGATCTGTTAACCGTTATTTTTTGGATCTAAACGTAATAACATAGCATTAATGGCGACGATGACTGTTGACACAGACATTAGGATTGCTCCTAATGCAGGGCTTAATGTGATACCAATAGGAGCCAAAATTCCTGCAGCTAGAGGGATAGCTATAAAGTTATAACCAGCTCCCCAAAATAGGTTTTGTTTCATTTTACGAGTTGTTTTGTGTGCTAATTCAATGAATGATTCAATATCTCCTGGATCAGATTGAGTCAATATGACATCAGCTGAATCCAACGCAACTTGAGTTCCAGCACCTATAGCTATACCAACATCTGCTAAGGCAAGAGAAGGAGCATCATTTACACCATCACCTACCATGATAACTTTCTTTCCTTCATCTTTAAGTGTTTTAACTAACTCATATTTGTCTTGTGGAGATTGATTTGATCTATATTCAATCCCTAAATCTACTGCCGCGCCTTGAGCCGCTTTTTCATTATCACCTGTTGCCATAATTGGTCGAATATTGTTCTTTTTAAGAGCTTTAATTAACTCTTTACTCGTTGGTTTTAATTCGTCCCCTAAAGCTACAGCACCAATGGCATCATCGTTTTCTACTAAGACACTAAGAGTTGCTCCTTTTGGAGTATCCATATCAAGATTACGTCCATAGGCTTTTTGACTGATTAATTGGTAACGGTGCCCACCTGCTTTACCCTCTACTCCAGCACCGGAAATCACATCAATCGAATCAAAAGATGCTGGACGTATATTTTGCTGCTCGGCGAAACTTATAATTGATTGAGCAATTGGGTGGCTAGATCCTCCTTCAATACCTGCCAATAAGGCAATGATTTCCTCTTTTGTATATTTGTCATTAAGAAGTTTTACATCTAATACTTTAAATTCACCAGTTGTTAAAGTACCCGTTTTATCTAAAATCATCACATCTGCATCTTGAGCTATTTCTAAGGCTTGGCGGTCTTTTACTAGTAAGCCACGGCTAGCTCCTAAGCTTGTGCTACGGGCGGTTACCAATGGAATAGCCAGACCCAATGCGTGCGGACAAGCAATAACTAATGTAGTAATAGTAAATATAACTGCCGTTGGGATATCTCCAATAATCATCCACACTACAAAAGCAATTAGCGCGACAATAACAGCAATATAGAAGAGCCACCCTGCAACCTTTTGCGCAATATTTTCTGCCCTGGAAGGCTGACTTTGAGCTTGGCTGATTAAATTCTGTACTTGAGAGATAAAGGATTGATCACCTGTCTCAAGCACTTTAATATAAAGAACCCCTTCTCCATTTGTTGAGCCCCCGATTACTTCATCGCCAGGGCCTTTTTTTACTGCTTTTGACTCCCCAGTTAGAAGAGCTTCATTTAAACGTGATTCGCCACGCTCGATAATCCCGTCTGCTGGCACATTTTCTCCGGCTTGAACACGAATTAAATCACCTATCTTTAAGTCAGCAACTGGTCGTGTTTCAATTGAATCGTCTTCTAATACAACGTGAGCATCTTTCGGCACTAACTTAGCCAATGCTGCTTGTGCGTCTCCTGCTTCTCCAATAGCTTTCATCTCAATCCAGTGACCTAATAGCATGATTAATAGTAATGAAGCAAATTCAAAGAAAAAGTCCATCACGTGTTCACCCGTTACGTAGGTAATGATCACAGCATAAATACTGTATAAATATGAAACACTTATACCTAAAGAAACGAGTGCCATCATTCCAGGTTTTTTTTGTTTAAATTCGTCAACTGCACCTTGATAGAATGGACGTCCACCATAAATAATTAATATAGTAGATAAAATAGCTACTACAATATCAGAATATGGAAAAGTAAACTGGAATGGTAGTTCAAATCCATGCAAAGGGACTAAGAGCATAATAATGATTCCTAGTGGCAATGACTTTAAGAAAAGTTCCTTAAAGCTTCCGTGATGATGGTGGGCATGCCCACTGTGTCCGCTGTGATTATGCCCACTGTGCCCGCTGTGATCATGTCCACTGTGCCCGCAGTGATCATGCCCAGCATGATGTACTTGATGTTGATCCTTATGGTATCCATGTTCATCTGTGATTCCATGCTCGTGTTTTAACTTATCCATGTCGTCATAATCATGGTGATTATGGGACGAATATTTGTTGTCATTATTCATTTTAAATTCCTCCTTATGCTTAATGATGATGCAAATGACATTCGCATTGTTCTTCTGGACAATTGCAATCCACTTCTTCTACTGCGAAAGATTTTTTCATCTCTAATATTTTTTCTAGTCTATCTATATCATCGAAGCTTAAAACATGATCTTCAATGATGCTTCCTATTACATTTCCGACTTTCTTATTGCAAATCCGTTTAAAAATATCTTCTGCATAATTCCTTACGGCTTCTTTCTCTTCAATATTGGCAGTGTAAATAAACTTTCTACCTTCTTGCTCTGTATTTAGTACGCCTTTTCCAACTAATCGACCTAAGATCGTTTTGATAGTGGATTGTGTCCAGTCCATTTTTTCTTGCAATACGGAAATGACTTTTTTACTAGTTACTCGATCATTTGCCCAAACTACACGCATGACTTCCCATTCTGCATCTGTGATATAAGTATTAAGTTCTATTGTGCTCATTCTCCTTTCCTCCTCGTCGTTTACAAATGTAAACAAATATGTTCAAAATAAGTTTACCATTGTAAACGAATTATGTCAAGTCTTTTTATTAAATTCTCACTTTTTGGGGTCAGTCCCTTAAAACATGCTATTTTTATCATTGATAAATATTAATAGCTAACTTTCCGAAAAACAACTATTTTTTATACAAAAAAGACATCCAAGAGTAAATTCTTGAATGTCTGTAAACGTTGATATAATCGGTTCGATTAACGTTTTGAGAATTGTGAAGCTTTACGAGCTTTCTTAAGACCTGGTTTCTTACGTTCTACCATACGAGCATCACGAGTAAGAAGGCCTGCGCGTTTCAATGAATCGCGGAAGTCTGGGTCTACTTGAAGAAGGGCACGAGCGATACCGTGACGGATAGCTCCTGATTGACCAGCGTAGCCACCACCATCAACGTTTACGAAAACGTCGTATTGACCAACAGTTGAAGTAACTGCGAATGGTTGGTTGATAACCAAACGAAGGTCAGCGTGTGGGATGTACTCTTCAACATCTTTTTTGTTTACAGTGATTTTACCAGTTCCTGGAACAAGGCGAACGCGTGCAACAGCGTTTTTACGACGTCCAGTACCTGCATATTGTGCTTGTGACATACTTTATTGTTCCTTTCCTTAGATAAGTCCTGAAATATCAAGAACTTCTGGTTGTTGTGCAGCGTGAGTGTGCTCAGCGCCTACAAATACTTTCAACTTCATACCTTGAGCACGGCCAAGAGTATTGTGTGGAAGCATACCTTTAACTGATTTTTCGATCAAACGAACAGCGTTCTTAGAGCGAAGTTCACCAGCAGTGATAGACTTCAAACCACCTGGGTACATTGAGTGAGTGTAGTAAACTTTATCAGTTGCTTTTTTACCAGTCAATTTAACTTTTTCAGCGTTGATAACGATTACGAAGTCACCTGTATCAGTGTGTGGTGTGAATGTTGGTTTGTTTTTTCCACGAAGTACGCTTGCTACAACTGCAGAAAGGCGTCCAAGAGGTACATCAGTAGCGTCTACTACATACCATTTGCGTTCAACTTCACCTGGCTTAGCCATGTATGTTGTTTTGTTCATGATTTCTCCTATATGAATATCGTTTTTGTTTACAGGGCGGATGTTCCGGTCCGCGGGTTATTTGAAAGGTTCCGGGGCCTTACAAATGGGGTAAACAATACCGCCTACTATCATACCAAATTTTCTAGCCAAAAGTCAATATATTTGATGCAATTATTTATAAAATAACGATTTCATTTCTATTTAGTCTGAAAGTTCACTGCCAATGCTAAAGAGTCCTAGAGTACCTGGCCCAGTATGCGTCGAAATAACCGGACCAAGAGGCAGGATAAGGACTTCTGTGACCTGTCCAGAAGCTAAAAGTTGCTCCTTGACATTTTCAGCGACTTCTTTTTCGCCTGCATAGGCAATGACTACAAGTGACTCAGAAATGGTCTCTAGAGTCATCCGAACTACCTCAGCCTGCGCCTTCTTCTTGCCTCGCACCTTAGCGACCGAATCCAGACTTCCGTCAGATGTCACCGCGATGATGGGCTTGATATTGACCAAGCTTCCCATAAGAGCCGCTGCCTTGGAAATACGGCCACCCCGCATAAGATGGTTGAGGTCATCTACTAAGAAATAGGTCTTTACTCTAGGCACTAGACTTTGAAGCAAGTCTTCCGTCTGCTCTAGGCTTTGACCTGCTGCTCTCGCTTCTACAGCCTTCATGACCAAGAGCCCTTCACCCATCGAAGCTGCCTTGGTATCAAGGATGGTGATGATCGCCTCAGGATAATCCTCTAAGACCATCTCCCGCGCCATGACTGCACTTTGGTAGGTTCCAGACAGGGCGGAAGCAAAAGCCACATAGAGAACTGCTGTGCCCTCCTGAGCATACTGGCGGAAAACATCTTCAAATTGGCCAACATTGATCTGGCTGGTAGTCGGCTTGCTACCAGACTCCATCTTGGCTAAAAGCTGCTCACTGGTCAGCTTATCCGGTCCGACAGTCTCGTAGGTTTGGCCATCCAACTGAATGGTCAAGCCCAGAACCTGCACATCATGTTCCTGAGTCCAGCTTTCTGGCAAATCTGCCGTCGAATCCGTTAAAATTTTAAAGGTCATCTTTTTTCTCCATCATTTTTTAGTTGCCACAGAGAAGGCTTCTCCATGGACATAAGCGGGCTATTCCTGGTGATTTTCCTACCAACATGCCGGGACTAGCTATTAGAAATTTCTTGCTTTTTAGGAAAGCTATTTCGCTCGGTCAGTCTAGAACAGGACTGACACCTTGAAAACCTTTCAAATCAAAAATATATTGGAAATATTCATCTTGTGAAGCTTTTAAAATCAAGTTTGCCTTACCATCAAGTAATTCAATACAGGTCCATTCCCCATCTAGACACTCAACATCATATTTTTTATCTTCTAAAAATAAATTTGTTAATTGTCCCTCTGGATATTTATTTTGGAAAGAAACCATCCCAGAGTTATCACTTCGGTAAGCAAGCACAGGAACTTCCACTTTTTGGTTTCCCATATAAAAGGAACTCATACATCTCTTTTCAGCAAGGCACTCATATTTTCCTTTTACATAATTCACAATCTCTTTATTTAAAATTGTAGAAAAATTGAGAATGCTGATGAGATCCGCCTTATCACTAGATAAGGTTTCTACCTCAATGAGGTATTTCAAAGCGCCATTTACCTGACTTCCTTGACCGTATGAATCCGTGCAATTCAAGGAATACTGGGTCAATAAGTCCTCTAAGGGATACTGGTCTGCTTCCTCAGTGATTTCAAAGCAAAAACAATAATTATCTGCTCTTTTATTATGGTAGATAGCATAAATGATCGGCTCAAACGTTTCTGTTTGATATTTTTCTAACAGATAGCTTCCTAGTACTTGCATTAGCCCACCCGATTTCTAAAAACTTCATACATGAGAATGGCTGCTGCGACGCTGGCGTTGAGGCTTTGGACATGACCATTCATGGGAATGGTCAGCATTTCGTCCACCTGCTTCTTGATGTTGCTGGAAATCCCCTTGCCTTCGTTGCCGATAATGAGGGCTAGCTTGCCTGCCGTATTCCACTTATGAACAGGCGTCCCCTGCATATCCGTCCCAAAAATCCAGAAGCCAGCTTCCTTGAGCTTGTCCAGAGTCTGGCTGAGATTGGTCACACGAGCAATGGGAATGTGCTCGATAGCGCCCGTAGAGGTCTTGGCCACAACTGGTGTCACGCCGACTGCTCGGTGCTTAGGAATGATCACTCCAGTCACATTGGTCGCGTCAGCCGTGCGCAAGATAGAGCCCAGATTATGCGGGTCTGTCAAGCCATCTAAAATCAATAGCAGAGGATTCTCTTCCTGCTCTGCTTTTTTCAGAACATCCGCCAAATCTGCATAGGCAAACTCCGATACCCGTAAGACAAAGCCTTGGTGAACGGCTCCATCCGTCATCTCCTGCAAGGTTTTCTTGGGTGACCAAGAGATAGAAACCTTCTTTGCTGCCGCCAAATCTTTGATCTTGCTCACGTTTTTGCCACGCAAGTCGTCCTGAATATAAAGTTTATTTCCCGTATTGGCCATCAAGGCCTCGGTCACAGCATGCACGCCGTAAACAATATCATTTTTTTCCATACTAACAGTATATCACAAGCTCCCCAAAAAAATCTGTCTAAAAACTAAATATCTCTCTATGACAGCCGAGCATTTCTCAGCAATCATCTAAAAACTGCATTTTGGTATCCTATTTATTTTTGAAATAATTCCGCATTTGAGACCTATAAACCAGCTAGACTAGCCAGTTCCACTAGCTGATTTCCAAACAAGAGACATTACCTCTCGTTAGACACCTGCTTTTAGTCAACAGTTATCAAGAAGTATCATTTACCTAAAAAACTAAAGGAAAGTGGCCAGCCGAGGTCTAGATTGCCAAGAAACTATAGGAAAAGTGGCTAGCCGATACCTAGATTACCAAGAAACTATAGGAAAAGTGAGTAGCCGAGGCCTAGATTGCCAGGAATCTATAGGAAAAGCAGCCAGCCGAGGCCTAGGTTGCCATGAATCTATAGGAAAAGTGACCAACCGAGGGATAAGCTAGACATACTTCCTCTAAGCAGTAACTCCAAGAGGTCAAGCTTTTTATCATAGAGCCCAAAATCTAAACATACGACAAAAAAAGTTCCACTTTTCAGTGGAACTTTTCTCTCTAATTCAACAACCAGCAATTAACAGCAGAAAGTTGTATGATTTAGTTATTCTTAAGTGCTTCTTTGATTTCACCAACTGTTGCAGCAACACTTTTATCTTGGAAAGATTTTAATTCTTTATTGCCATTCTCATCAGTTGTCTCTACTGGATTACTGTAGTCATCTGTAGAGCTAGTTGTAAAACCACCTGATTTGTCTGCAATGATCAGTTTACTGTCTGATAAACCTGAAAAGTAGTCATTAATTTCTTTTTCAGATTTACCTTTTAGTAAATTCTTATAAATTGAAATCGTCTGATTTTCGTTTGTTTTACCGATTGTTGTTTCTGCAATAACTGGTTTCAGCAAAGCATATGAAGCAATTCCTAATGCTACGACTGATAAAGTTAACAGCATCTTTTTCTTAGCCATTTTTTGACCTACTTTCTTATTTCTAAATTCCATATCCTACACAATTCTCTAGCCTAACATAGAGTTTAGTAAGAATATATAAGAAGATGACACAACATAATTTACGACTTGAAATTTTTATATTTCTTTGCATTCCTCCTTACTAAATTATATAATGTAGTCAGAATCATGTAGTATTGTTTTAACTATTTTCAAGTTTTTTTGGAGATTATGATATGAGATATGATTTTGGAAAAGTTTATAAAGAAATTAGAAAGTCTAAAAACCTCACTCAGTCAGATGTGTGTGGCAATGTACTGTCTCCTACAACACTCTCTAAGATAGAGAATGGACTTGTCGTTCCAAAGTATGAAAACATGGCTTTTTTACTTCAACAAATTAATATGAGCTTTGATGAATTTGATTATATTTGTAATCTTTACCATCCTAGTGAGCATACCGAAATATTAAATCAAATCAGCAATATTCATTCAATTAGTGGAGTAAGAGAACTTGAAGCTATTCATAAACAATGTGGATCTTATCTAAAAACTCATTGTGATATCTCTATCCAAAAATCGCACCAATCTTTGACCGTTGTACTTCAAATTAGAAAGAATGGAATTTTAAATATAGATAAAGTGACACAAGATATCGTTGATATTCTATGGAGCGATTTAAAAAAACATGATACATGGTACGCATCAGATTTCAACATTTTAAACTCCATTCTTTTTGTCCTTCCTACGGAGACTATTCTAGATACCACTCAATTAATTCTTCACAGACTAGAAAAATACTCTGACTTCCAAAATATCCTTCCTATAAAGTTAACCCTTCTATCAAATTTATCCACCTTTTATTTTTATTATAAACACTTTCCTATGTGCAGTCATATTTGTTCGATTGTTATTAAAACAGCAAGATTACTTAAACGGTATGATGCAATTGCATTTCATTCGGCCAGAATCGGAATTTGTGATGCTGATGAAGAACTAATACAAAAAAATCTTGAAATATTACGTTTACTAGAGGAGGATGAGTTATTAAAAATTATTGAAAACGAAATAGCTGCATTTCATGCTACTAAAGCATCAAACGAAATGGGTATGCCATGGATGTTGTGATATGAGCTCTATAATTTCTACAGTGGTTAACTCCTTGTAGGAATTGTAGAGCTTATTTTAATTTAGAGATTAGCTTTCCTATTTTAAAACTATCCTTCCAACATCAAAAAAGAGAGAACAAATCGTTCTCTCTTGTGCTTGCATTTGTCATCCACTGAGGCTGACTGGAAGCTATTATTTTACTTTAGCAGTGCTTGTGATGACTTCAACTGCTTTCTTAACAGCGATATCATGTTTAAGCATTTCTTCTGAAAGCAATTGGCGAACGCGGTCTGCTTCCATGTTGTAGTCTGTTGCCAATGAAGTGATTTCTGCTTCAACTTCTTCAGCGCTCGCTTCAAAGCCTTCTGCTTTCGCAACTGCTTCTACAACAAGGTTCGTCTTAGTGCGTGCTGCAGCATCTGCTTCATATTGTTTGTGAAGGTCTTCTTGAGTTGTACCAGTGATTTGGAAGTACATATCAGGAGAGATACCTTGACGTTGCATGTTGCCGAGAAATTCGTTCACAGCTCGATGAACTTCTTCGTGAATCATTTCTTCTGGAAGGTCAACGATTTCTGCATTTTCTACTGCAAGGTCAATCGCTGCTGCTTCAACTGCATCGTTGTAAGCTGCTTCTTTCGCTTCTGCTAATTCTTTACGGTATTTTTCTTTCAATTCAGCAAGAGTTTCAACTTCTTCGTCGATGTCTTTTGCAAGTTCATCGTCAAGAGCTGGAACTTCTTTTTCTTTTACTTCATGGATTGTTGTAACGAATTTTGCTTCTTTACCAGCAAGGTCAGCCGCTTGGTAGTCTTCTGGGAAGGTTACAACAACGTCTACTGTTTCACCAGCTGAGTGACCAACCAATTGGTCTTCGAAACCTGGGATGAATTGACCTGAACCAAGTCCAAGTGAGAAGTTATCGCCTTTTCCGCCGTCAAATTCAACACCGTCAACAGAACCAACAAAGTCGATAACAACTGTATCACCTTCAGCTGCTGCTCCATCTTTCAGAACCAATTCAGCCAAGTTGTTGCGTTCACGCTCAATGCGCTCATCAACTTCAGCGTCAGTAACTTCCTTAGAAACTTCTACAGATACTTCAAGGTCCTTGTAAGCACCCAATTTCACTTCAGGTTTTGTCACAACATCAGCAGTGATGACCCAGTCTTGGCCTTTTTCCATTGAAGTTACATCAATTTTTGGTTGTGCAACCACTTCAAGACCAGCTTCTTTTACAGCTGCTTCATAAGCTGCTGGAAGCAATGCATTCAAAACATCTTGATAAAGTGACTCTTCACCAAAACGTTGGTTGAAGACTGGACGAGGAATATGGCCTTTACGGAAACCTGGTACAGCAATATTTTTCTTAACTGCATTAAAAGCACGATCCAAAGCAGGTTTGATTTGGTCTTGACCGATAGTAAAAGTCAATACACCACGATTTGTTTCTTTGTTTTCAAATGATACAGACATTCTGTCAGTTCTCCTTCAAATTTTTTGCATACAATCCATTATAACATAAGTAGCAGTTTTTTCAAGCGACACCTTTTATTTTTCGCCTTTTTCCCCTTTCATAGGCTGAAATCTTAGCCACTTTTTGCTCTTTTTTGACCATTTGCCCAACTCTTAGCAGACAATATTTTACTATCACTGTGGATTTATTTCCCTCTCCAACACGAGAATCGACTAGCAAAATCTGCCATTTTGGAAATGAGAGTGGGACAGAAATCGGTCATTCGTTAGAATTCGATTTCGTCGTCCCACCTCCGCACAGTTGAGTAGGGCTGTAAAAGCTGATGAAATCAGCGTAGTAGAGCCCACTCAACCACTGCGTCTTGCTCGACAATCCAAAGACAATTGAGAGGCTAGGACTTTTGTCCCAGCCTCTTCTCCTCTTCTACTAGGATTTTCGAATCCTATCTTCGATATAAGATGCTCTAGCTCCACCAATCAACTTGGGACGACTGGCAAGGGCGGTAACGTGAGCCTGGCCCAAACTGCGCAGTTGAGGGCGAATCGGAACCTGAACATGCTTGACATGCATTCCGATTGACGTATCTCCCACATCCAAGCCAGCATGGGCTGTGATAAACTCAACCTCCACAGGATCTTTCATATAGTCAAAAGCCGCTAGCTGACCACTCCCGCCTGCATGTAGACTGGGCAGAACATTGACAATCTCTAGGTCTTTCTTTTCTGCCAATTCTCGTTCCACGACTAGGGCACGATTGAGGTGCTCACAGCCTTGAACGGCCAAGTAAATCCCCCGCGCTTGCAGAATATCTAACAAGGTCTTGACAATGACCTGACCGACTTCCCTGCTGGAATGCTGGCCAATGTGTCCCCCCATGACTTCACTAGAAGATAGACCTAGGACAAAAATATTTCCCTTGACCAAACCCGCCTTGTCCAAGACATCTGTAGCGATCTGTCTGGTCTCCTTTTCAAGCTTCTCTAAATCCATCTCTTACCTCACTTACTCTGGCTGAACCGCTCTTTTCAAGGCAAGGGGAAAGGCTCTGTAAAGGGCATAGCCGACCACCAAGCCAAAAATATTTTGCATGACATTGCCCCAAATCGCTGCAATAGCTGCACCCGGTCCACTCAAAATGCTACCAAAGAGAGCATAGCCACCGACCATGGCAAGACCAGCCAAGAGCAAGCCGATATAACGCTGCTTGCCAGTAAAGCCGGCAAAGTAGCCTTGAAGGCCATGGCAAATGAGGCTAAAGACCATCCACTGAGGATAGCCCGCCACCAAGTCAATCAAGAGACCGGACAAGCCACCAACCAAGGCCCCTTCCTTACGACCAAAATAAAATGCGGTAAAGTAAATCCCTGCATCTAACAGAGTTAGAAAACCAGTGGGCGTAGGGATTTTGAAAAAATTCCCCAAAACAATGGATAGGGCTGTAATGACAGCCAGCAAAGCGATTTTTCTTGTCTGATTATTTTTCATATTGAATAACTCCATACTGATCTGAGCGCTGAATAGCGCGGTAAACAAAATCTTTTGAATAGTTGACGGCTTCAAGAGGGGATTGGCCTGCCAAAAGCTGACTAGCTATGCTAGAAGCAAAGGTACAGCCGGCTCCTGTATTATTATTTGGTAAAACAGGGCTTTCTAACAACTCAAAGTCTTTGCCATCGTAAAATAAATCAAGGGCTCGATCTTGACTGAAACGATTTCCTCCCTTGATTACGACATTTTGAGCTCCTAGTTCATGGAGGGTCACAGCCGCAGCCTTGAGGTCATCCAGACTCTTGATCTCCGACTGGGTCAGGATCTCTGCTTCTGGTAGATTGGGCGTGATAATGGTCGTATAAGGGAAAAATTTGATCAATTCATCTCGGAGGGCCGAAACTTCCACATCGTGGGTTTCCTTGCAGACTAGGACAGGATCTAGCACGACTGGTATGCCCGTTTGCTTTTTGATGAAGTCCAGAGCCTGATCTGCAATGGCAACCGTCGGTAACAAGCCCAACTTGATGGCCGAAAACGGTACATCTTTGAGCGAGGAGAGTTGCTGGGCAAAGACCTGCTCGTCGGTCGGAAGAACTTCAAAGCCCTTGTCCGTCATCGCAGTCAAGCAAGTCACCGCTACAAAACCATGCAGACCATGGACCGTATAAGTAGCCAGATCCGCATGAAGACCACCACCACTAAAAATATCATTGCCAGAAAGGGCTAAAATCAGCTTATTCTTCATAGATAATCTCCTTTAGATAAAGACCATTAGGCGCTGCGGTTGGCCCAGCTAGCTGCCGATCCTTTTCTTCTAAAATCCGTTCGATTTGGTTGACTGGCATCCGCTTGTTTCCAATCTTAAGCAAGGTTCCCACCATGTTGCGGATTTGCTTATAGAGAAAGCCATTGCCAGAAAAAGTAAAGACTAGAAAATTGCGTTGCGCATCAAAAGTCAGACTGGCCTTTGTAATCGTACGAACCTTATTTTCCACACTGGTACCCGAGGCTGTAAAGCCTGTAAAATCGTGTGTCCCCTCCAAGGCTTTAATGGCCTGCTCCATCAGAGGAATCTCCAAAGGATAGGGATAATGGGTCGCATAGTGGCGCATCATCGGATTTTTGGGTCGACCAATATCCACCAGAAACTCATAGGTTTTGCTGTGCGGCTTGTAACGGGCATGAAAATCTTCCGTCACTTCCTCCACAGAAATGACATCAATATCCTCTGGCGTCTGGGTATCCAAGGCAAAACGCAGCTTTTCTTCATCCCTAGCTGACGGGAGGTCAAAGTGAATGACCTGCCCAAGCGCATGAACGCCGCTGTCGGTCCGACCAGCTCCGTGGATGACAATGGGCTGACCTTTGTTGATACGAGTTAAGGTTTTTTCGATTTCTTCCTGAACGCTCCGAGCATGAGGCTGGCGCTGAAAGCCAGCAAAGTCATGCCCGTCGTAGGAAATAAGGGCTTTATAACGAGTCATGCCCTTATTTTAACAGGAAAAAAAGCCTGTCGCAAGAGAGAAAGAATAGAACTGTCTGGGTACAGAAAGCATTGACAGAAAGAGCGAAATCAAGTAAACTAAAAAACGCAAGGAGGACACTATGGCAAAGGATATTTCTTATACCCAAGGGCAGGAGCGCTTTCGCTATCGGGCTGCTGCAGTCATCATTGAGGAGGAAGCCCTCTGTGTCATATCCTCTCCTAGCGAAGACTATTTCTATTCAGTAGGAGGGGCAGTCAGATTTGGAGAGACCTCCGAAGAAGCTGTCCGGCGAGAAGTTTTCGAAGAAACAGGACAAAGGTATGAGATTGAGAAGCTGGCTTTTGTTCATGAAAATTTATTTTCCAACTCAACCGGCATCCTCAAGGGACTAGAATGTCATGAGATTTGCTTCTATTACCTGATGAAACCTCACGGCAAGCAATTTGACTACCAACATAACCAAGAACAAGTCTATTGGATTCCCCTGACAGACTTGGAAAACTATAAAGTTTTTCCAAAGGAAATCACACACATCCTCAAGCACCTCCAGATAGGTATTCAGCATATCATCAGCAAAAAAGAGAGTGGGACAGAAATCGGTCATTCGTTAGAATTCGATTTCGTCGTCCCACCTCCGCACAGTTGAGTAGGGCTGTAAAAGCTGATGAAATCAGCGTAGTAGAGCCCACTCAACCACTGCGTCTTGCTCGACATTCCAAAGACAATTGAGAGGCTAGGACTTTTGTCCCAGCCTCTTTTATTCTCCCAACATGACCTGCTTAATAGTCAGTTGATCTATCCTTCTACTGGATAAATAGATTAAACTTTCATAGACTAAGACAAAGACTAGCAAAGTCATCAGGCAGACTCCAAAATCAAAATCATAGTCAACTTTCTGAGCTATTGATTTTTCCATCAATCTGAGTAAAAGCTGCATAATCCCGTATTGATAGCCCGTTCCTAAGACGAAGCCCAAAAAAGCAAGAAAGCGGTAGGGAGCAAACAAACTCTTATGGCACTCATTTCTGCTATAACCAAAAACCTTCATAATAGCTAGGGTTTCTTGATTTTCCTGCAGGAGTACTCCCAGCGACAGATAGAGGATTGCTACTGATAGGACAGTACCGATTGACATCATCATGATCTGAATGGTTTCATCTGTCAATTCTTTCATACCAAATGATAGTTGAATCATAGCTGAAAAGCACATCGAACCGAAAATGACAAAGAATATTAATAATTTTCTAGACCAGAGCAGGCTGGCAGAAAGGTCTTTTAAAAAGGGGCGGTCTTTCCTTATTTGCTTTACTGTTTTCCTTTTTGGTGACTTTCGACTAGGGCTGACCCGCTTGAGCAAGTCTAGAGCAGGGAAACGTAGACAATAACTAGCGTAGAGGACAGCTAAAGCAGCAAAGGCAAGAGTCGGCAAGACAACGAGAAACAAGAAGAGGGGCCAATGTTGCCGGATGGTAATTTCAGGCAAAACTCCGCTTTGATTACGCAACTGATAAAAATGTGGCATCATGACAAACGAAGAGAAATAGCCAATGCTCGTTCCCAAGCCAATTGGAAGACTAAAAAGCCAAAACTTTCGAGCAATTTCCCAGTTTTTATAGCCCAGAGCTTTTAAAACTCCTAATTCTGGCTTATGCTGGTCAATAAATTTCCGAATGTAAAAGAAGAGAAGGAGTATCGATGTTAGGGATAAAACAGCTCCGCTAATTGATGCAATTAACCAAGAAATCGCAACTTGAGCATCGTAAACAGCTCGAATCTCAGGCAACCAATTTGTTTGATCTAGTAAACGGATATCCAGATAAAAATTTAAGAAGAGATTGGTCACAAAGACCGCGCAAAAGCTAATAATTGATACAACGACTAATCTATACAAATCTTTTATTGAAAACATAGCTTACCATCCAATCTCATAGGCCGTCTTGGGCTGGCTATTTGTCTCTAAGCTTTGAATCTGACCGCTATTGATATGGACAATGGTCTTAGCCATCTGAGCAATATTTGCATTGTGGGTCACCATGACCAGCGTAAATCCTAGCTCCTCTTGAAGACTTGAAATATAGGCTAGAATCTGACGACCTGTTGCTTCGTCCAAGGCTCCAGTCGGCTCATCCAAAAAGAGGACATTGGGTCTTTTAGCTAGGGCTCGTGCAATAGCCACCCGCTGCTGCTCACCGCCTGACAGCTGACTTGGATAATGCTGAAGTTTATCACCTAAACCTAAAGCCTCCAAAATACGGATATAATCTTGATTGCCTGCTAGATTGGCGCCCATTTTGACATTTTGCTCCACTGTAAGATTTGGAAGTAAAAAATACTGCTGAAAAATAAAAGCAATCTGCGCTCGACGAAAAACCGTCAATTGACCTTCTGTCAGCTGGGATAGATCTTCCTCACCGTAGTATACATGACCACTGTCTGGTTTTTCTAGGCCTGATAAAACGTTGAGCAAGGTTGACTTTCCAGATCCAGAAGCACCTAAAATGACCAAGTAATCTTGGTCAGCAACCTCTAAGTCGATCCCTTTTAAAACTTCTCTTCCATTGTAGGACTTACGAATTCCCTTTAATCTAATCATTCTTGCTTTCCTTTCATTTCCTTTAGGAGGGCAGTAAATACTTGCGTTAAGCGTTCTGTCACTTCCTCCTGACTAAAAGAATAAATACCCGATGCTATCATGCTAGCCAAACCATGAGAATAGATAAATAAATGCTGATAAACGAACTCTGCACTTTCTATGGACATGGGATAATCCTCCACAATCGACTCTAATATCTGCTGATAACTATGGTCTTTCTGAGGTAAAAAGTCCTTGAAAGACTCAATGGGGTTCTTGTGAGGATTTAGATAGAGAATTTTAAAAAGCTGAGGTTCCTGACTGGCAAAAAGGATATAGGCCATGCCAACTGCTCTGAAAGGCTTGGCTCGCTCCAAAGCCGAACGAATATATTGGACCAAAACGAATTCAGCCGCCCGAACAACCGAATGACTTAGATCCTCCATATTTTCAAACTGACCGAAAATAACCTTGGAACTAGACTGTAATCGTTCCGCTAGAGAACGAGCAGTCAAACCAGCTAAACCGTCTTCCCTGACAATCCCTAGAGCTGCTTGGATAATTTCATCACGAGTAAATTTATTTTTAGGTGGCATAGAAACTCCTTTAAGATACAATCGTTGCGCAACATTTGTTTCTTAAAATATAATATCACACAAAACATTAAAAAACAAGTATAAAAAGAAGCCTTTCGGCTTCGATTTTTTATATTTTCTAAAGTATTGATAAGGCTCTTTCAGAAGTTGAGCCAGGGAAAGTCTCCCTAGTCGGAACTAGGTTTTGTATTAGATACAGTCAATGAGAGACAAGGAGCGTTCTAAAAAGCTCTGCCACCTCCTCAAAGACTAGGCATAAGGCTGCAATTCTGGATTTATTGGCGTGTTGGCCAGATTATTGGCATAATTGCAAAGGGTTGCAAGGCTGACACCCAGAACTACATCCAGAGCATTCTCATGTGTATAGCCTGATTCTAGGAAGTCTGCCAAAGCCTCGTCTCCGACCCGACCCTTGGTATTGATGACAGCAATGGTAAATTTAGCAAGCGTATCTAGCTTCGGATCGGTGTCAATCGGAGTTCGATTGCGCAGAGCCTCCAAAAGATCATCATTCATTTGAATCTGCTTGATTGAAAAAGCTGTATGACCCGCTACACAGAAAGCACAGCCATTAGTAACTGCAGCCGTAATCTGCACTACTTCACGCTCAGTCGGTGTCAGGCTGTTTCGACGATTGATGGCTCCAACCGTCCGATATGTTTCCAAAGCCGTTGGCGCATTGGCCAAAAGACCGATAAGATTGGGAATGTAGCCACCGTTATCTTTTTGAACAGTTTCTAAAACCTCTTTCACCTCAGCTGGTGCGGACTCAATCGTGTGGATAGTAAATTCTGACATATGAAACCTCATTTCTTTTAATTAGCAACTATCTTAACATAGGTCTTACAGCTTGTATAATATATATTTTATATGACCTCCATAAAGAGAATATATTGCTACATGTCAAACCAAAATATATTCCCTGCCTTAACTGCCTCCATACCTCTCTCAAGCAAGAAAAAGAAGCCCTAAGGCTTCTGGCTAATATTTTCTAAAACGTTGATAGCGATCTTCCAAAAGTTGCTCGAGAGAAAGTTTGGAAAGTTCCGCTAGTTCAGTACTGATCTCTTGCTTGACTGCAGCCAAGAGCTCATTTTTATTAAAGCCACGTTCAGGGATGACCTTATCAACGACACCCGTCTGCAAAAGTTCGTGCGAGGTGATTTTCATCATCTCCGCCGCCTCCATTGCTCGGCTGCCATCTTTCCATAAAATCGAAGCAAAACCTTCTGGACTGAGAATGGCATACATGGAGTTTTCCAGCATCCAGACCTTGTCAGCAACTGCTAAGGCCAGTGCCCCGCCAGAGCCACCCTCGCCGATGATAATGGCAATAATGGGCACTTTCAAATCACTCATTTCCATGAGATTACGGGCAATGGCTTCACCCTGTCCACGCTCCTCAGCACCGACGCCAGGATAGGCACCAGCCGTATTGATAAAGGTCACGACTGGACGGCCGAATTTCTCAGCCTGCTTCATGAGACGTAGAGCCTTGCGATAACCTTCAGGATGGGGCTGACCAAAGTTCCGTCGCAGATTGTCCTGTAAATTGCGACCTTTTTGAATACCGACCACTGTGACTGGCTGACCATTTAATGTTCCGATACCGCCAATGACAGCACCATCATCACGAAAACCACGATCTCCGTGCAATTCCACAAAATCATCAAAAATTCCTTGGGCAAAATCCAGAGCCGTCAAACGGGACTGATCACGCGCCGCTTTTATAATCTGACTGATTTTTGTCATTGGTCACCTCCATGAAATCTCAAGAGAGTAGCAATCCGATCCCGCAATTCACCACGTTTGACGATCGCATCAACAAAGCCATGCTCCAGCAAAAACTCTGCCTTTTGAAAGTCATCTGGCAACTTTTCCCGTACAGTAGACTCAATAACCCGACGTCCGGCAAAGCCTACCAAAGCCTGCGCTTCTGCCAAGATAATATCACCTTCCATAGCAAAAGAGGCTGTGACACCGCCTGTTGTCGGATCTGTCAAAACGGTCAGGTAAAAAAGACCAGCCTTTGAATGACGTTGCACAGCAGCAGAAGTCTTAGCCATTTGCATCAGACTCATGATACCTTCCTGCATGCGAGCACCGCCAGAAGCCGTAAAGAGGACGACTGGCAACTGATGCTCTGTCGCATACTCAAATAGGCGGGTAATCTTCTCTCCGACAACCGTTCCCATGGAAGCCATGATAAAGTTGGAATCCATGATCCCAAGGGCTAATTTTTGGCCTTTTATCAGAGCGGTTCCTGTCAAAACGGCCTCATCTAGACCAGTCTTTTCCCGCATCTTTGCCAGTTTTTCTTGATAATTTGGAAAATGTAAGGGATCTGTCGTCTCAATACCGGTGAACAATTCCTCAAAGCTTCCTTCATCCACTGTCAAACTCAGGCGCTCAAAAGCTGAAATCCGAAAAGTGTAGCCACAGCTTGGACAGACACGCTCTGCCCCCAAATCCTTTTGATAAATGATATGCTTACAACCTGGACACTTGGAAAAAAGTTCATCTGGAACTTCTGGTTTTGGCTGAGGCAAGGCACGAGAGGAACGATTAGGATTGATTCGAATATATTTATCCTTTTTTGAAAACAAAGGCATTGCTTACTCCTTCATTAAATTTTAGAGTGATTCTGCTTCTTTCAAACAAAATCACTCTTTTTCATCTATTTTTTCTCTTGATAAGCCGGAAGAAACTTCTCCATGAGAAAGGCTGTATCATAATCACCAGCAATCACATTAGGATCTGAAATCAAATCCAGTTGGAAACTGCTATTGGTCACGACACCGTCGATTTCTAGCTCATAGAGAGCCCGTTGCATCTTCATCAGGGCATCAAAGCGATTTTCTCCGTGAACGATGATTTTGGCAATCATACTGTCGTAGTAAGGAGGAATGGTATAGCCATGATAGACCGCCGAATCCACGCGCAGTCCCACTCCGCCACTTGGCAGATAAAGATTGGAAATCTTGCCTGGGCTCGGTGCAAAGTTAAAGGCCGGATTTTCAGCATTGATCCGACATTCAATCGCATGACCGCGAATTTCAACATCTTCTTGACTAAAGGACAGCTCCTGACCATCCGCAATCTTAATCTGCTCTTTAACAATATCTACACCAGTAACAAACTCAGTCACTGGATGCTCGACCTGCACCCGAGTGTTCATCTCCATAAAGTAGAATTCACCCTTGGCTTCATCTAACAGAAACTCAATCGTTCCGGCATTTTCATAGCCGACAGACTCAGCAGCCCGAACAGCCGCTTCCCCAATCTGCTGGCGTAGGGTTTTCCCAATTGCCACAGATGGACTTTCTTCCAGTACCTTCTGATTATTCCGCTGCAAAGAGCAATCCCGCTCGCCCAAGTGGACCACATGCCCCTGCTGATCTGCTAAAATCTGGACTTCAATATGGCGCGCTGGATAGATGACGCGCTCCATATACATAGCACCATTACCAAAGGCTGCTTTGGCTTCGCTAGATGCAGACTCAAAGGCCGCTACTAAATCCTCAGCCTTTTCAACCTTACGAATGCCCTTGCCGCCGCCGCCAGCAGAAGCTTTGAGCATGACTGGATAGCCAATCTTTTTAGCTACTTCCAAGGCTTCCTCAGAGGTATGGACTTCCCCGTCAGAACCCGGGATAACCGGCACTTTTGCCTTAATCATCTGAGCCCGCGCATTGATCTTGTCCCCCATCAAGTCCATGACAGCACCTGAAGGTCCAATAAACTTAATGCCAACTTCTTCGCACATAGTCGCAAATTTGGAGTTTTCACTCAAAAAACCAAAACCAGGGTGAATGGCTTCTGCACCTGTCAGAACAGCAGCAGACAGGACAGCGTTCATATTCAGATAAGAATCTGTAGACTTGGCTGGCCCGATGCAGACTGCCTCATCAGCCAGTAAAGTATGGAGCGCTTCCTTATCAGCCGTTGAATAAACAGCGACAGTATCAATTCCCAGTTCGCGGGCTGCACGAATAATTCTGACCGCAATTTCCCCACGGTTAGCAATTAAAATTTTACGAAACATGGTGAAATCTCCTCTTTCTTATTGACCAATCGCAAAGGTCAAGGTTCCGCTAGCTACAAGTTTTCCGTCAACTTCTGCCTTGGCCTCTACCACTGCAATGGTTCCGCGGCGCTTGACAAACTTAGCCGTCATAATCAGCTGGTCGCCTGGTACAACTTGCTTCTTGAACTTGACCTTGTCCATACCAGCATAGAAGACCAGCTTGCCCTTATTTTCTTCTTTAGACAATTCCAGCACACCAGCCGTTTGAGCCAAAGCTTCCATAATCAGGACACCTGGCATAACTGGATACTGAGGGAAATGTCCGTTAAAGAATGGCTCGTTGATCGTCACATTTTTCAAAGCGACAATCTCATCTTCGCTGACTTCCAATACACGGTCCACCAACAACATAGGATAGCGGTGCGGAAGCGCCTCTTTTATTGCATTGATATCAATCATTTGATGCGTACCAGCCCTTTCCCAAACTCAACCATTTCTTCATTCTGAACCAGAATTTCTGTCACCAGACCATCTTTCGGTGCTGGCACTTCATTCATGACCTTCATGGCTTCAATAATCATCAGAGTTTGACCTTTTTTAACTTGGTCTCCTACACTGACAAAAGCTGGTTTATCTGGACCTGCAGCCAAGTAAGCCACACCAACCAAGGGACTTTCCACGACATCACCCTCAGCAGCTAGTGCCGGGGCCTCTGGAGCCACCTCAGGTGCTGCAGTTGGAGCTGCTTGGGAAACTGTCTCAGCTACAGGTGCACTTGCTGGCTGCACAGGAGCTACAACAGGGGCTGCACTGACTGCTGGAGTTGCTGCGACTGCGGCAGAACTTTCATTCTTGCTGAAAGTCAATTCATCACTTTGATTTTTATAAGAAAATTCACGCAGGCTTGATTGGTCGAACTGAGCCATCAAGTCTTTAATTTCATTGATATTCATCTAGTCCTCCCAACGCTTGAATGCCAGAACCGCATTGTGACCGCCAAAACCAAATGTATTGGAAATCGCATAAGGAATTTCTTGCTCCAAGCCTTGTCCATAAACGACGTTTGCTTCAATATAGTCTGACAATTCACTTGTTCCAGCTGTTTTTGGTACAAAGTTATGGCGCATTGCTTCGATTGTAGCGATTGCTTCTACCGCTCCTGCAGCCCCAAGCAAGTGTCCTGTGAATGACTTGGTTGAAGATACAGGTACTTCTTTACCAAGAACAGCTACGATAGCTCCACTTTCTCCTTTTTCATTAGCAGGAGTTGAAGTACCGTGGGCATTGACATAAGCCACTTGCTCTGGAGAAATCTCTGCCTCTTCCAATGCCAATTTAATAGCCTTAATCGCACCCTGACCTTCTGGATGGGGTGAAGTCATATGATAAGCATCACAAGTATTTCCATAACCAACTACTTCAGCCAAGATAGTCGCTCCACGTTTTTCAGCGTGTTCCAGACTTTCAAGCACCAACATACCAGATCCTTCTCCCATCACAAAGCCATTACGGTCTTTATCAAATGGAATAGAAGCACGGCTAGGATCTTCTGTCGTAGAAAGAGCTGTCAGAGCTTGGAAACCAGCAATGGCAAATGGAGTGATAGAAGCTTCTGATCCTCCAACTAGCATGACATCTTGGAAACCAAACTTGATAGAGCGGAAGGCATCGCCAATCGCATCATTTGATGAGGCACAAGCTGTATTGATTGATTTACAAATCCCGTTTGCTCCGAAGCGCATAGCCACATTTCCTGAAGCCATATTGGGCAAAGCTTTTGGCAAGGTCATTGGCTTAACGCGTTTTGGACCTTTTTCATGCAAACGGATAACTTGATCTTCGATTTCCTTGATACCACCGATACCAGAAGCAACGATGACACCAAAGCGGTCTTTATCGATTGCTTCTACATCAAGATTCGCATTTGTTACCGCTTCTTGAGCTGCATACAAGGCATACAAAGAATAGTTGTCAAAACGATTGGTATCTTTCTTGATAAAGTATTTATCAAATGGAAAGTCTTGGACTTCAGCCGCATTATGAACAGCAAAATCGTTGTGATCAAACTTGGTGATGGGACCAATTCCAATCTTACCTTCTTTTAAACTATTCCAAAATTCTTCTGGTGTATTTCCGATGGGAGAGGTTAAGCCATAACCTGTTACAACAACTCGATTTAGTTTCATAGTGAACTCCTTTATGATAATTGGTGAACTGTCAAATCCAAATGCATTGCACTTACTGCATGGTCAGCCCGCCATCAATCGCGATGACCTGACCAGTAAGATATTCCTGTTCTGCTAAGAACAAAGCAACATCAGCCACTTCTTCGGTATTGCCGAACCGTTTCATTGGGATTTGAGCCAGAGAAGCTTCTTTGATTTTTTCAGAAAGCCCGTCTGTCATATCCGATTCGATAAAGCCTGGGGCAATCACATTGACACGGATATTGCGCCCAGCTACCTCACGAGCAACCGACTTAGAAAATCCAATCAATCCAGCTTTAGACGCTGCATAGTTGGCCTGACCGACATTACCAGTCAAACCGACAACACTTGATAGGTTGATGATTGCTCCCTGACGAGCCTTGGTCATTGGTTTCAAGACAGCTTGGGTCATATTGAAGGCTCCAGTCAGATTGACCTTCAGCACTTGCTCGAAGTCTTCCTCTGTCATCTTGAGCATAATCTTATCACGGGTAATTCCAGCATTGTTGACCAAGACATCTACAGAACCTAAAGCCGCAATCGCCTCCTCAACCATTCGCTTGGCATCAGCGCCATCAGATACATCGCCTGAAATAACCACGACCTTGATCGGATAACCAGCAAACTCAGCTAAAACTTGGTCTGAAATTTGACCGCGACCGTTCAAGATAATATTGGCACCTGCACTTGCAAACTTATGGGCAATAGCCAGACCAATCCCACGGCTAGAGCCAGTAATAAAAACATTTTTATTCTTTAATTCCATTGGTATTCCCCATTATTTTTCCAGTAGGGCTGTCAAAGTCTCCACACTTTCAACATGATAAACAACTGCTGATTTATCAATTTTTTTCAGAAAGCCAGACAATATTTTCCCTGGACCAATCTCGATAAACTCTGTCACACCAGCTTCCTGCATTTTAGCGATACTATCGTAGAAACGAACTGGCTCCATGACCTGACGAGTTAACAATTCCTTAATTCTGCCAGTTTCCATGATATCCGCCTCTGTATTGCCCACTAGCGGAAGCTGAAAATCAGCAAATTCTGTTTCAGCCAAAACCTGGGCTAATTGCTCACTGGCTGGTTTTAAGAGTGCTGTATGGAAAGGACCTGAAACATTCAGCGGAATCAAGCGCTTCACACCTGCTTCTCTGAGGAGTTCCACTGCTTTATCCACCGCTGCCACATCTCCCCCAATGACGATTTGACCTGGAGTATTATAGTTAGCAGGAGAGACCACTCCTAGCTGACTGGCTGTCTGGCAGGCTTCTTCAATAAGACCTACGTCCGCATTTAGCACCGCAACCATCTTTCCAGAACCAGCAGGAGCTGCTTCCTCCATGAAAGCTCCGCGTTTAGCGACTAGAGCTACCGCTGTTTTGAAGTCCAGCGCACCAGCAGCTACCAAGGCAGAGTATTCGCCTAGAGAGAGGCCAACCACCATATCAGGCTGGATTCCTTTTTCAGTCAACAAGCGATAAATAGCAAGAGAAGTTGTCAAAATTGCTGGTTGAGTATAGCGAGTTTGGTTGAGTTTTTCTTCATCTTGGTCAATCAATGCCCGAACATCATAGCCCAGAACTTGACTCGCTTCCTCAAAAGTCGCCTTAACCACATCATACTGCTCATAGAGGTCACGAGCCATTCCCAGATATTGGGCTCCCTGACCAGCAAATAGAAAGGCTGTCTTAGTCATTTCTAGTTACTCCTGCCCAACGTTTTGCTTCTTGCTGAATCTTCTCAGCAGCGCCATAATAGATATCCTTGAGGATTTCTTCGACTGTTTCTTCCTTGCTGACCAAGCCGGCAATCTGACCGGACATGACGGATCCGTTTTCCACATCGCCACGGACAACTGCATTGGCCAAGGCACCAGCACCCAGATTTTCAAAAACAGTCAAGTCTGGATTTTCTTGCTTGAAGGCTTCTTTTTCAGCCTTTTCAAAATCGCGAGTCAGCTTATTCTTGAGCGCACGAACCGCATGACCGAAGTGTTGAGCAGAAATTGTCGTATCAATATCACGAGCTTTCAAAATCATATCTTTATAATTTTGATGGGCATTGGATTCCTTAGCTACAACGAAGCGTGTTCCGACCTGAACCGCTTCTGCTCCTAACATAAAGCCAGCTGCAGCACCAGATCCATCCGCAATACCACCAGCCGCAATAACTGGAATGTTAACTGCTTCTACAACCTGACGAACCAAGGTCATGGTTGTTAACTTACCGATGTGACCACCGGCTTCCATCCCTTCAGCAATGACGGCATCCGCTCCTATTTTTTCCATCCGTTTAGCCAAAGCCACACTTGGTACAACAGGAATCACAGTAATACCTGCTTCGTGGAAACGAGCCATGTACTTGCTTGGATTGCCCGCACCAGTCGTCACCACTTTTACACCCTCTTCGATCACCAAATCCACGATGTCATCTACAAAAGGCGACAAAAGCATGATATTGACACCAAAAGGACGATCCGTCAAAGACTTAATCTTGTCAATATTAGCTTTCACCACTTCCTTAGGAGCATTTCCGCCACCGATGATCCCAAGACCACCAGCTTTTGAAACAGCACCAGCCAAGTCACCATCTGCGACCCAGGCCATACCACCTTGGAAAATAGGATATTTAATATCTAATAATTCTGTAATTCGTGTTTGCATAATACCTTCCTCTAATCATTGCTTAAGTAATAGCTCGAGCCCAAACCGCTAGATAGCAGCCTTTTTACTTTGAAATTCAAACTATTACCTAAACAAGAGAGAATATCTTGCGATACTCTCAAATCTTTATTATTTTGTTTTTTCTTCTACGTAGGCAACCAAGTCACCAACTGTTTTCAAGCCTTCTTCAGTCTCAATTTGGATGTCAAATGCATCTTCGATTTCTGAAATTACTTGGAACAAATCCAATGAATCCGCTTCAAGATCATCGAAAGTTGACTCAAGTGTAACTTCTGATGGCTCTTTACCAAGTTCCTCAACGATAATTTCTTGTACTTTTTCAAATACTGCCATGGATAGACTCCTTTAAAAAATATATTTTTTATCTATGTGTTTCCACATGATTAACTAAATTGTAACAATAAGCGTGCCCCATGTCAAACCTCCACCGAAACCTGACAATAAAATAGTCTGATCTCCGTTCAGCTTAATCAAGTCCTGTTGGACACACTCAGATAATAAAATCGGGATACTAGCTGCACTAGTATTGCCATATTCCATCATATTAGCAGGTAGTTTTTCCCGAGAAACTCCTAGTTTCTTCGCCATTTTATCTAAAATTCGGATATTGGCCTGATGCAAGAGCAAATAATCAAGCTCATCCACTGAAAATGGACTCTCTTCAATGGTATTTTTGATAGACTGTGCCACATCACGAATAGCGAAATCAAAGATTGCTCGGCCTTCCATTTTCAAATAGCGATCATCAACTTGCTTTTCCGAAAATGGAGAGGACAAACCAAGTCCACCACAAGTCAAACTCTGACCTCTCAAGCCATCAGTAAACTGGCTTTCAGCCCAAAAATGCTGCTTTTCTGCTGATTCAAGCAAGACTCCTCCAGCCCCATCACCAAATAAGACTGACGTCGCACGATCCGACCAATCAACGACCTTCGATAGCGTTTCGCTACCGATGACCAAACCTCTTTGATAGCGACCAGAAGAAATGAACTTTTCTCCAGTTGATAAGGCAAAGATGAAGCCACTGCAAGCTGCCGTCAAGTCAAAAGCAAAAGCCTTGGTAGCTCCAATATTGGCCTGCACTCTAGCTGCAGTTGACGGCATCATAGAATCTGGAGTGATCGTCGCAATAATGATAAAATCAAGCTGATCAGCAGACAGTTGAGCCTGTTCTAGCAATTGCTCAGCAACCTTTGTAGCTAAATCGCTTGTTGACTCAGTTCGAGATAAATGTCGCTGTTTGATACCTGTTCGACTTGAGATCCATTCATCACTTGTATCCATCATCTTGGCCAGATCATCATTTGTGACAACCTGCTCTGGAGCATAATGAGCTACTTGAGTAATTCTTACATAGTTCATTATTTCAGCTCCTCTAAAAAATTATACAAGTTCTGCAAACCTTTTTGCATTGCATTTTTTTCTTCTGGGGACATTCCTTCCACTACTTGCATGACCATGCGATTGTGGAATCGTTTATGAAGGCGATACAAGAGCCTCCCCTTCTTAGTCAAACTCAGATGAACTACACGACGGTCAATGGATGAACGGCGACGCTCGATATACCCTTTACGCTCCAAGTTATTCAAGCTGGTTGTGACAGTCCCCAAAGTGACTAACAATTCCTTTGAAATATCGCTTGGAGTCGCATTAGGCATGGTACCAATAACATCAATAGTGTGCATTTCTTTAATCGAGACGTCTTTAAATTGACTGCCTCGGAGGCTGGACTCTTCAATAACCAAAACATTATTAAAAATAGATGTTAAATAATCATTGACTAATTGATAATTCAAACCAACACCTCCTTCATAAATACTTTGACATTCAAATTTTATCAGATCTCAAAATAATTTGCAAGTCCTTTTGAAAATTTATTTGATTTTCAAACAATTTTCTTATCTTGCAAATCGTTACTTACCTGTAAATTGTGGACGACGCTTCTCAGTATAAGCTTGGACACCTTCTTTGAAGTCCTCAGTGAAAGCAAGAGACTTCTGTAAAGATAACTCCAACTCCGCATATTCTTTCCAACCGCTGAACAGGCTCTTCCAGACCATTTCTTTCATAGCTCTGTAAGAATTCAGCGAACCGCGTTTTAGCTTCTTCAGCAACTGTTCCGTTGTTTTTTCTAGCTTCTCTGCTTCACAGACCTTATAGAGCAAACCATAATCCAGAGCCTTCTCAGCAGTCAAGGCCTCTCCCGTCATGACCAAATGAGTCGCCCGAGTCACACCAATTGCCCGAGTCAGAAGATAAAGCCCGCCGGCATCTGGCGCTAAGCCCACTCCCACAAAAGCTTGAATGAAGCGAGATTTTTCTGTCGCAATACAGAAATCTGCAGCCACGACCATATTGGCAGCTGCACCAGCAACAGGGCCATCCACACTCATGATAACTGGCTTGGGTAGCCGTTTCATGGCAAAAGAAATGTCATTGACCAGCTCTGCAATTTTTACCAAGGATTGAATATCGTCAGCACTGACAGCTCTTTGCATCTCAGCTAGGTCGCCACCGACAGAAAATACCTTCCCATTGGCATTGATCACTAGAAACTTCACTGCCTCATCATTTGCGGCCAGCTCAATCGCTTCTAAAATCTCCTCACACATAAAGATATTGAAACCATTTGAAACTTCAGGACGATTGAAGGTAATAGTTGCCACTTCATCAACTACCTTATAAAGAATACCATTAAAAGTCATTCTAACTCCATTCCAGACTGGGTAATTACAGTCGTTTTATTTCATAATTAAATAATTTGATAGTCAAATTACATTTATTCTAGCATAAAAGATGTCAGAAAGAAAACAAAAACTGGAAAATTTGATTTCATATTCGTTTTTTGCTTATTTTTGCAACAAATTTACATAAAGCAGTACTTCTGATAGATTTGCAAAATTTTCAGAATTTTGTTATAATTTTTCCTAAATCATGTTTAGGAGTTTCTATGAAAGTTGTAAAATTTGGCGGAAGTTCACTCGCTTCTGCTTCACAATTAGAAAAAGTCTTACATATTGTAAAGTCTGATGCTGAGCGTCGCTTCGTTGTCGTTTCTGCACCAGGAAAAAGAGATGACCAGGATACAAAAGTCACCGATGCCCTGATTAAGTATTATCGCCAGTACATTGCAGGAAATGATGTCTCCAAGGAGCAAAATTGGATTATTAAACGCTACTCCGATATGGTCTCTGAGCTAGGTCTAAAATCTGCAATTATTGAAAAAATTTCTAAGAGCATCATCTCCCTAGCTACTCTGCCAATTGAAAGCAATGAATTTCTTTACGATACTTTCCTAGCAGCTGGTGAAAACAACAATGCTAAGCTCATCGCAGCTTACTTTAACCACAATGGCATTCCGGCTCGCTACGTCCATCCTAGAGAAGCTGGACTAGTGGTTTCAAGCGAACCAGGAAATGCTCGGATCCTTCCTTCAAGCTATGATAAATTGGAAGAACTAATTCATTCCGATGAAGTCCTTGTCATCCCTGGCTTCTTTGGTGTCACTCAAGATGGACAGATCTGTACTTTTTCTCGTGGCGGGTCGGATATTACAGGATCAATTATTGCAGCTGGTGTCAAAGCTGATGTCTATGAGAACTTCACTGATGTAGACGGCATCTTTGCTGCCCACCCTGGGATTATTCATAAGCCACGTTCCATCGCCGAGCTTACTTACCGTGAAATGCGAGAATTAGCCTATGCAGGTTTTACCGTCCTTCACGATGAAGCTCTGCTTCCAGCCTATCGCGGAAAAATTCCACTCGTTATAAAAAATACCAACAATCCAGAGCACCCTGGTACTCGCATTGTCCATAAACATAGCGAAGATCATCCTCCTGTTGTAGGAATCGCTGGTGATTCTGGCTTCGTAAGTATTAACATGTCCAAGTATCTCATGAACCGAGAAGTTGGATTTGGCCGAAAGGCGCTTCAGATTTTGGAAGATTTAAATATCGGTTGGGAGCATATGCCAACAGGAATCGATGATCTTTCCATCATTCTTCGTGAACGTGAATTAACTCCAATCAAAGAAGAAGAGATTCTACGCCAGCTTGTACAAAAAGCAGAAGTAGACTACGCTGAGATTGAGCATGATCTTTCTATCATCATGATTGTCGGCGAAAAAATGAAAAGTCATATCGGGGTGACGGCTACTGCGACTAGAGCTCTTTCTGACAACAAAATCAATATCCAAATGATGTCGCAAGGTTCCAGTGAAGTTTCTATCATGTTTGTTGTCAATAAAAACCAAGAAAAAGAAGCCATCCGTGCTTTATATAAAGCATTCTTTGGCAGCTCAGAAAGCAATGAATAAACCGAATAAGTAAACAACAAAGACCTAGCTCTATGTGGAGCCAGGTCTTTCCTTATTCTTTCTTGCTTATAATAAACCTTTTTTCTTTTCCAAGATCAAGTCCTTAACAGATATCAACAGGACAGCCAGCAAAATCATGCCCATACCTACAAAATCAAGCAGATAAAAGTGTTCATTCATAATGACAAAGGCAAAAAAGACCGCTGAAATTGGCTCAATCGAAGCTAAGAGACTAGATTTAACAGGACCGACCAAGCTTGTTCCCTTCAAAAAGACGGTGTAAGCAAAGATTGTTCCGATGACAATGATGCCGACCAAGGCTAGAAGGATATCTAAACGGAATTGCCACTGATGCTGGAAAATACCGCTGAAAGGAAGGAGCAAGATACCTGCAATGGTCATCCCAATCCCGATTACCAGCATGCTTCCCCACTTTTTAATGAGCCCAATCGGCAAAAGAATATAAAGTGCATAAGTAAAAGCTGAGAAAATACCTAAAAATAAGCCTTTTGGCGTCATCGAGAGCTGATTGACCTGACCGTGGGTCGCAATCAGAAAGGTTCCACCTATGGCTAGAATCATTGAACAAATCTGAGCCACAGTCGGTGCTACTCTGTCTTTGATACAAGTGTATGCCAAAACACCAACAGGACAGAGATATTGTAAAACCGTTGCTGTTCCTGCATTCGTCTCATGAATGGCCGCTAAATATGCATATTGATTGATGAATAAGCCTAGAACTGCAAAAAGTGAAATGTGTAGAAGAGAGCTCTTGTCTTTCCAAATCTCTTTAAAAGAATCTTTATTTGTCGCATAAGCCAACATCATCAAAACCAAACCCGCTAACAACAAGCGCACATTGGTCAAGCTCAGTGCCGAAAAACCATGCTCCATCAGATATTGACCACTTGTTCCCGATAAGCCCCAAGCAATCCCCGCAGCCAAGGTATAAAGGGTTCCCCTTAAAACTTTTGACATCCCAAACCTCTTTCTGTTAGCTTTGATCATTATAACATAAACCATAAAGAAAAATCAGTCTGTTTTGACTGATTTTTTATGATTTAGCAGAGCCCAAAAATGGCTAATCCTCTATCTCAAGAAGTAAATAAGGCAAACCTAATATAAAGCCAATAATTCCTAGCATAGCTCGCATTCCAGAAGCTGTAACAAGTACCTTCTGGCCATCTTTCACTTGAATCTTATGCGATTTCATAAAGCTTTGTCCAACCTGTAGTTCAACACTGTCTCCCTCAAAAATCAACGTTTTACTTTCATTATTCGCAA
This sequence comes from Streptococcus cristatus ATCC 51100, assembly GCF_000222765.1. Lineage (GTDB taxonomy): Bacteria > Bacillota > Bacilli > Lactobacillales > Streptococcaceae > Streptococcus > Streptococcus cristatus. Next base: position 198,447 of record NZ_AFUE01000007.1, read on the forward strand.
GTTTATCCACAAGTTCACCATTTAGATATACTGCAACATTTTGGGCAACTCCAACTATACCCGTAGAACGCGTAATGGTAAATTTTGGCATCAAAAACTCCTTTATTTCAAGCTAACCTATCAACAAAAATTCTTTAGTTTATTCTTCAATCCTAGCTGAGTAAAAAGGCAGAAGAAACATTAAAGCCATAGCAAGAAGCAATAAAATTGCACGCACTAGGCCACCAAAGAACAGGCCGAGCAATAAAACTCCTAGACAGCTAGAAAAATTCGTAAAATTCGTTTCAACCAACAAGGTTTGCCCTGCTTTAACTGTCACTGGCTTGGTTCTCATAGGAGCAGCTCCTACACGAACAACAGCTTCTTCTCCCTCAATAGGAAAGGCAGCCTCGTCACCATTCTGGATTGTACCAACCTTTTGACCATTGATTAAAATTGGAAAATTCCCAATAATCCCTACAAAACCTGTTCCACGTTTTACTTTAATTTCTGACATAAGGACTCCTTTATTTTTTATCTATTTTACCATAAGTTCCATTCAAATAAAAGGTAAAAACCAGCCTCACGACTGGTTTTCCCCTTATTTCTAAAGTTTTTCCAACTCTTCATTGAGCAATTTTTGTGCTACTTGCGGGTTGGCTTGACCCTTGGTAGCCTTCATCAATTGACCGATCAAGGACTTGGCCGCATTCTTGTTTCCGCCCTTATAGTCATTGATGGCTTTTTCATTATCCGCAAAAACTTGCTGGATAATAGGAAGAAGTTGAGCAGGATCTGAGATTTGGATCAAGCCTGCTTTTTGTACATATTCCTTAGCAGAGCCACCATTTTTAGCCAGATGAACAAAGACCTTCTTAGCAATCTTAGAGGAAATTGTGCCATCTGCAATCAGCGCAATCATCTCAGTCAGGTTCTCAGGTGTCAGCTCAATCTCAGAGATGGTCTTGCCTTCGGCATTGAGGTATTGCGCCACTTCTCCTTGGAGCCAGTTAGAGACAGATTTAGCATCGCCACCTGCCGCAACAGCTGCTTCAAAGAAGTCTGACACAGCCTTCGTAGCTGTCAGCTGCTTAGCATCGTAGTCAGACAGACCGTAGTCGCCCACATACTTGGCACGGCGCTCTTTTGGAAAGGCTGGCAGGCTACTGCGCACTTGCTCAATCCAAGCATCTTCGATCTCAAAGATAGGCAAATCAGGCTCTGGGAAGTAACGATAGTCAGCCGAACCTTCCTTCACCCGCATGAGCAGAGTTTCGCCAGTTGCTTCATCATAGCGACGGGTTTCCTGACGGATTTGACCTCCACTGCGTAGGATTTCTGCTTGGCGTTTTTCCTCAAATGCCAGACCCTTACGGACAAAGTTGAAGGAATTAAGGTTTTTCAGCTCAGTCTTAGTACCAAATTCTTCCTGACCGTAAGGACGGATGGAAATATTGGCATCGACCCGCATGGAGCCCTCTTCCATCTTGACATCCGAAATGCCCGTGTACTGAATGATTTCCTTGAGGGCAGTCAGATAGGCATAGGCTTCTTCTGGACTGCGCATATCCGCTTCGGATACAATCTCAATCAGAGGCACCCCTTGACGGTTGAGGTCCACATAAGAATAGCCGTCACTACCGTGGGTATTTTTTCCTGCATCTTCTTCCAAGTGGGCCCGCTCGATACGGATTTTCTTGGTCGTGCCATCTTCTAGCTCAATCTCAATCCAGCCATTGTAGCCAATCGGCTCATCAAACTGAGAAATTTGATAGGCTTTTGGATTGTCCGGATAGAAGTAATTCTTGCGGTCAAAGTGCATCTTCTGGTGAATATCCATGTTCAAAGCCAGAGCAGCCTTGATACCATAGTCAATGACACCCTTATTCATAACAGGTAGAACACCTGGGAAGGACCAGTCAATGATATTGGTGTTGGCATTAGGATCTTCACCGAAGTGAGCTGGAGCTGGTGAGAAAATTTTTGAATTGGTCTTCAATTCAACATGGACTTCCAGTCCGATAACTGTTTCAAAGTTCATTATTTTTCACCTCCAAAGATAACTGGCTGCTGTTTGTGATAGTCAGTCGTCGCTTCAAATGCTGCGGCTGCCTGATAGATGGTCGCTTCATCGAAGTGGTTCCCAATCAGCTGCAGGCCGACAGGAAGACCATCTGCAAAGCCAGCTGGGATTGAAATGCCCGGCAGGCCAGCCAGATTGACTGGAATGGTCAAAAGGTCAGCCAAATACATGGCCACAGGATCCTGGTTTTGGCTGCCCAAGTCATAAGCAACCGTTGGTGCAGTTGGACCTAAGATCAAATCATATTTTTCAAATACCTTGGCAAAATCTTGCATAATCAAGGTACGAACCTGACCAGCTTTCTTGAAGTAAGCATCGTAGTAACCAGATGACAAACTGAAAGTACCCAGCATGATGCGGCGTTTCACCTCTTCACCAAAGCCTTCGCTACGAGATTTGACATAGACATCTTCTAGATTTTCAATTCCTTCTGCGCGGTAGCCATAGCGAATACCGTCAAAGCGCTGCAGGTTAGAGCTGGCTTCAGAGGAAGCGATGATATAGTAAACAGCCACGCCATACTTGCTGTGGGGCAGGCTCACTTCTTCAACAATCGCACCTAGACTTTCCAAGTGCTTGGCTGCTGCCAAAATTGTTTCCTTGACCTTGCTGTCAATTCCCTCACCCATGTATTCCTTAGGCAAGGCAATCTTCATGCCCTTGATATCTTGGCCAATCTTGCTGGTAAAGTCTGGTACTGCCTCTTGTGATGATGTAGAATCCTTAGGATCATTACCAGAAATGACGTTCAATAACTGAGCATTTTCCTTAACCGTCTGAGAGAAAGGCCCAATCTGGTCTAAAGAAGAACCAAAAGCAATGAGACCAAAACGGGAAACCCGTCCATAGGTTGGCTTGAGGCCGACTACACCGTTAAAGGAAGCAGGCTGACGAATAGAACCACCCGTATCTGACCCCAGTGACAGACGAACCTGACCAGAGGCAACAGCTGTCGCTGAACCACCAGATGATCCACCGGGAACCTTGCTGCTGTCCCAAGCATTCTTAGTCGTCTTAAAGTAAGAGTTTTCGCTAGATCCACCCATGGCGAACTCGTCCATGTTGGTTTTCCCGACGATAATCATGTCCTTACCATAGAGCTTCTCCACGCTGGTCGCATCGAAAATTGGCTTATAGTTGTAGAGCATTTTAGAGGCAGCTGTTGTCAAAATTCCCTTGGTTGAGATATTGTCCTTAACCGCCAGCGGAATTCCGCTCATAAGATTATCAGCATCAATGCCCTTGGCATCCAGAGCTGCTGCCTGAGCCAATGCCTCCTCTTCGCTGACAGTAATAAAACTATCCACGGCAGCTTCACGTTCTTTGATGTCTGCCAAAGTCGCCTGAGTTAACTCTACTGCAGAAATTTCTTTTTTGACCAGCAAAGCATGCAGCTCTTCAATGGTCTTGTGATTAAAAGTCATTAGGCATCTCCTCCGTCATCTAGGATGGCAGGCACTTTGATGTAGCCCCGCTCTTTTTCAGGTACATTTTGGAAAAGCTCTTCCCGGTTCCAGCCTGGCTGAGCCACATCTTCTCGCATATAGTTGATGTTAGCTGCCACATTGGAAGTGAAAGGCACACCCTCCGTGTCCACTTCATTGAGCAATTCGACCATGTCGACAATTTTAGACAAGGTTGTCGCAAACTCAGCTGTCTCTTCTGGTGAAAAAGCTAGTTTAGACAGTTTTGCAACGTGACTTACTTCTTCTTGAGTAATCTTCATCTCTGATTCCTTTCATAAGATAGACGAGCATGAATACTGACCGAAAACGATAAATCTAAGAAAAATCTTTATCTTCGAGGCTTTAGCTCGCATTATTTTGCTAAGATAGGGGCGCCAAGCTCTCGTAGCTGCGACCTCTTTCTTTGGCTTCTTCCTGATTTCTTCAGGAATTCGCATCATTTCATTTTACCATATTTCCGGCTAATTCTTCAATTCCAAATGCAGTTCTTTGAGCTGTCTTTGATCAACCAAACTTGGACTTTCCAACATAGGGTCAAAACCAGTACCATTTTTCGGAAAAGCGATGACTTGGCGGATATTTTCTTCCCCAGCCAAAATCATAACCAGGCGATCTAAGCCAAGAGCCAAGCCACCGTGTGGTGGGAAGCCGTACTCCAACGCTTCTAGGAAGAAACCAAAGTCCCGCTCATAGTCTTCCCGACTCATGCCCAGTAGCTCAAACATCATTTCCTGAGCCTTCCGATCATGAATCCGCAGACTTCCTCCGCCAATTTCATAGCCATTTAAAACGATGTCATAAGCGTGGCTACGGAATTGGTCTGGCTCCTGACCTTCTTCAAAAATGCCCTGTGTGAAAGGATGGTGCATGGCTTGATAGCGGTTTTGATCTTCATTCCACTCCAGCAGCGGCCAATCCACAACCCAGAGGAAATGAAGCAGACTTGGGTCAATCAAATCCAAAGCTTTTGCAACTTCTAAACGTAGATGCCCCAAAGCTTCCTGAGCCCGACGCTTCTTGGCCATGACTAGCAGAATCAAGTCTCCATCCTTGGCCTCAAAACGTGCCTGCAAATCCTGACTTTCAGCTTCAAAGGTGCTAGCCAAATCACCAACCAACTGGCCATCTTCAACCTTGAGACTGACCAAACGACTGCAGCCAAATTCCTTCATTTCTTGATAAAAATGACTGAGCTGCTTCTTGCTAAAAGCGCTAGCTGCATCGGGCACACAGATTCCCATCACTTCCTCTTGGCTATCCAAGGCTTTCTTGATGAGAAGCGAGTCATTTTCTTGGCACAAATCCGTCAAACTCTTCAGCTCTAAACCAAAGCGTGTATCTGGCTTATCAGAGCCGAAGCGGCTCATAGCCTCTTCATAGCTGATAGTTGGAAAAGCTTCCGTCAGCTCTAAACCATGAGTTTTCTTGACAACAGCCTTGAGCATAGCTTCAACCAGAGCTCGGATTTCTTCCTCGCTGGCAAAGCTCAGCTCCAAATCCACCTGGGTAAACTCTGGCTGACGGTCTCCCCGCAGGTCTTCGTCACGGAAACAACGAACAATCTGATAATAGCGCTCAAGTCCTGCTCCCATCAGCAATTGCTTGAGCATCTGTGGGCTCTGAGGCAGCGCATAGAATTGATTTTTAAAGACCCGACTAGGAACCAAGAAGTCTCTAGCCCCCTCAGGAGTTGACTTGGTTAGATAGGGTGTCTCCACTTCCAAAAAGTCCAAACCGTTCAAATATTCCCGAATGGTTGAGGTGACCTGATGACGAAGCTTGAGGTTATGTGTCATCTTCTCACGGCGCAAGTCCAGGTAGCGGTATTTCTGACGCAGGTCTTCCCCTGTATGGGCATGCTGATCCAGTTCAAAAGGCAGGGCCTTGCTACTAGCAATGACTTCAATCTTTTCAGCCCTCAGCTCAACCTGACCAGACTTGATGGCCTTGTTGACAAAGCGGGCTTCCCGCTGAACGACTTGCCCTGTCACTGCGATGACATCCTCTTTGCCAATTTCTTCTAGCCTAGCAAAATCTTCAATATCACCGCCAACGAAGACCTGAAGCAAGCCCTCGCGGTCCCGCAATTCAATAAAGGCTAGCTTGCCGTGATTGCGGATGTTGGCCACCCAGCCAGTTGCAGTCATGGTCTGTCCAACCTGCTCTAAACCATAGTTTCCGATAAAAATTTCTTTCATATTCTTTCCCTCTCAAATCAATATGTAGCTCCGCCCTGTTGTTCAGGATATAAGCAGCAATCTTCTATCATCTTCACCTGACCTACTGCAAAATAAAAAGCTTTCGTCTCTAAAACAGACGAAAGCCGTGGTACCACTGTTATTCGCTGCCCTAAAAGGCAGCCTCTGAGCTCGTAACGTGAGCGACGTTTGTGCTTAATCACACAAAAGATTACGAAACATGTTCTTCGGTTTTTGCTTTCTTGGTGCTGCTCTCAGCTATCAGCACTCTCTGTGCAAGTTAGCAAGCCTACTCTGCTTCTCTTTTACTCTTAAATTGTATTTATTATAGTCGAACCTAGAACATTTTGCAAGTGATTTAAGGCAAATTTGTGATTTTCCTCTGACAAAGAAGCCACAGCTGGCTCTACCACTTGGATCTGATAACCTAGATTATAGGCATCGATCGCCGTATGCAGGACGCAAATATCCGTCAAGACTCCAGTCAAAATGACCGTATCCACCTTTCTTTCTCGCAATCGAATATCTAAATCCGTGCCAGAAAAAGCAGAATAATGACGCTTATCCATCCAAAAGACCCGAGAGTCTGCTTGATGCTTCTCATAAAAATCAGCCAAAGGCCCGTAAAGATTGCGACCGCTCGTTCCCTTGATATTATGAGGCGGAAACAGCTTGCTTTCTGGGTGAAAGGCATCATTTTCATCATGGGCATCAATAGTAAAGAAGATATAGTCGCCTCGATCAAATGCCGCCTTGGTCACTTGAGCAATAGCTTCAGAAATCGCCTGAGCCGGCGCTCCTGCTGTTAACTTACCCTCATCTGCAACAAAATCAACTGTATAATCAATGGAAATCAGTGCTTTAGCCATTAGTAGTCCCTCTTTTTAATTTCCTCAAAAACATCTGGGATCAGCACTTTCAGATAAGTCCCTTTCATTCCCAGCGAGCGGCTTTCAATAATCCCAGCGCTTTCCAGTTTGCGCAGAGCATTGACAATCACTGAACGGGTAATCCCGATGCGGTCAGCAATGACAGAAGCCGTCAGTTGTCCTTCATTGCCATTGAGCTCACCTAGAATAGCTGAAACAGCCCGTAACTCTGAGTAAGACAGGGTATTGACCGCCATGGTCACGGCCGTCCGGCGACGGATGTTCTTCTCGTCCTCTTCCCGCTGGAAGTTAAGCAGCTGAATACCGACCACTGTGCTGGCAATCTCGACCAAAATCAAATCGTCATCCAAAAATTCTTTATCATTGCGCCAGATAATCAGCGAGCCCAAGCGAATTCCTGAAACATGAATCGGTGCGATAGTAGTCAAACCATCTGGAAATTCATCCTTGGTTTCCACTGGGAAAATCGTCAAATCGTGAGTTACAGGCAGATTAGCCTCCGTCTCATACACCATGTTCGCTTCTTGGACATATTCTTTGGGGAATGTCTTGTCTTGGAAAAAGGCTTCTACACGATCATTATTTGTCTTGTAGCGCATGAAATAGCCCAAGAGACGGCCCTTGCTGTTGATGATACAGGCATTGCAATGAATAATATCAGCAAGCTGGCGAGTGATCGCATTGTAAGGAAGTTCCTCCTGAAGTTGCTCTTCTGAACGTTTCAAGATAGAAGTAATCTTCCTTGTTTTTTCTAATAGTTTTGCCATACATTTACCTCGTATTTAGTCCCCTTGATTGTACCATAATCGACCGAAATTTTCAATAATTATCTGAAAATTGTGTATTGAAAAAAAATTCGCTACAATTGAAAGATTCAGAATTTGGCGATTGCGAAAAAAATCACTCCATCAAAAAAACCATTTAAAACAATTCTAAGACGAATTTGTTTTAAACGGTTTATGACTTGTATTTTATGCTTATCTGCGGTATTGGCGTAGGAAGTGTGTCATTTTTTCTTGGATCTGAGCTAGCTCATCTACCCGAGGCAGATAAACGATTCGGAAATGATCTGGATCCTTCCAGTTAAAGCCTCGTCCATGGACAAGAAGGACTTTTTCCTGCTTGAGGAAATCCAAGACAAACTGCTCATCATCATCGATACGGTACATTTCTCGATCAATTTTCGGGAAGATGTAAAGACCCGCCTTAGGTTTGACTGCAGACAAACCTGGAATATCTTGAATGGCATTGTAGATGAAGTTTCTCTGTTCATAGATACGGCCACCTGGCAAAAGCAATTCATCCACCGACTGGTGACCTCCAAGCGATGTTTGCACAACCTGTTGAGCCAAGACATTGGAGCACAGGCGCATGTTGGAGAGCATGTTTAACCCTTCGATATACCCTTTAACGTGCCGCTTAGGTCCAGATAGCACCATCCAGCCAACTCGGAAGCCAGCGATACGGTGGGATTTTGATAGACCATTCATGCTGACACAGAAAACATCAGGTGCCAGACTAGCTACAGGCGTATGCACATGCCCATCCATCACCATGCGGTCATAAATTTCATCCGCAAAGATAATAAGATTGTTCTGGCGAGCAATTTCCACAATTTCTAGCAAAAGTTCCTTAGGATAAAGTGCTCCCGTTGGATTGTTAGGATTGATGATAATGATAGCCTTAGTATTAGAGGTGATTTTTGACTTTATGTCGTCAATATCTGGATACCATTCTGCCTGCTCATCACAGACATAATGAACCGCATTCCCACCAGCCAGACTAACTGCAGCCGTCCAGAGCGGATAGTCCGGCATTGGTACTAAAACCTCATCTCCATCATCCAATAGTCCCTGCATAGACATAACAATCAGCTCGCTGACTCCATTTCCAAGATAAATATCATCGATATCAACATTAGGGAAATTTCGGAGCTGGCAATACTGCATAATGGCCTTACGGGCTGAGAAAATCCCCTTAGAATCAGAGTAACCCTCACTATCACGCGCATTCATAATCAAATCATGAATGACCTCGTCTGGAGCGGTAAAGCCAAATTCAGCTGGATTTCCCGTGTTCAGGCGGAGAATTTTCTCTCCATTGGCCCGCATCCGCATCGCTTCATCCAAAACCGGTCCACGAATATCATAGGCTACATGCTCCAGTTTGCTGGACTTATTAAATTCTTTCATCCTATTTTCCTCAATTCATCTGAATGATTTTATTATACCATCAGAAAAAAAGATTGACAATCAGGAAGAATTTGGGAAAGCTCGTTTGAATTAAAATATATCTTATAATTCAGGAAAATACACTTATCCATCAAAACAATTTCACTTGATTTCTGAATTTCATTTGCAGCTTTACTTTTTTTCTGAAAAGGTTTACAATATAAGTGAAGATATAAGAAACTCGAATCTAGTATTCGACAAAAGATGGAGGTAGCTTTATGACTCAACAAAAATATGAAAATATCATGGTCGCTGTTGACGGCTCTCGCGAAGCAGAACTCGCTTTTGAAAAAGGTGTTAATGTAGCGCTGAGAAATGCTTCTCGCCTGACGATTGCTCATGTGATTGATACACGGGCTCTCCAAAGCGTCTCAACCTTTGACGCCGAGGTCTACGAAGATCTCCAAGAAGAGGCACAAAAGTTGATGACAGAGTACAAGGAAAAGGCGCAAAAAGCAGGGGTCAAATACGTTGATGTCGTCATTGAATTGGGCAATCCCAAAACCCTCCTGTCAACTGACATTCCTGACGAACACAAGGTTGATTTGATTATGGTCGGGGCTACTGGTCTCAATGCCTTTGAACGCCTCCTAGTCGGCTCATCATCTGAATATATCCTCCGCCACGCTAAAGTGGACTTACTGGTCGTTCGTGACAAAGAAAAAACATTCTAAACCCATCAGGTAAGCAGTTCTAATGCCCTGCTTCACCCATAAATGCAAGTTAAAATCCCTCATTAGGTTAGCCTAGTGAGGGATTTGTGTTTTAAAACGATAACAATCTTATTTCAGCTTGCCTTTCAAATACTGACCAGTATAGCTGGCTGGATTGGCTGCGACTTCTTCTGGTGTACCAGTCGCAATGATCGTACCACCACCGACACCGCCTTCTGGACCTAGGTCGATGATATGATCAGCCGTCTTAATAACATCCAAATTGTGCTCGATGACAAGGACTGTATTGCCATCATCCACGAAACGGGCTAAAACCTTGAGCAAACGCGCAATGTCTTCTGTATGAAGCCCTGTGGTAGGCTCATCCAAGATATAGAAGGACTTGCCAGTCGAGCGCTTGTGGAGTTCGCTGGCCAGCTTCATTCGCTGAGCTTCACCACCTGACAAGGTTGTGGCTGGTTGCCCCAGAGTCACATAGCCTAGCCCCACGTCTTTGATGGTCTGGAGTTTACGGGCAATCTTGGGAATATGCTGGAAGAATTCTACCGCATCATTGACCGTCATGTCCAGAACCTGAGCGATATTCTTCTCCTTGTAGTGGACTTCTAGAGTCTCGCTATTATAGCGGGTACCGTGGCAGACCTCACAGGCTACATAGACGTCAGGCAGGAAGTGCATCTCAATCTTGATAATCCCATCACCCGAGCAGGCCTCACAGCGGCCGCCCTTGACATTAAAGCTGAAACGGCCCTTCTTGTAGCCGCGAATCTTGGCTTCATTGGTCTTGGCAAACAGATCGCGAATGTCGTCAAAGACTCCAGTATAGGTAGCTGGATTAGAGCGCGGTGTCCGGCCAATCGGACTTTGGTCAATATCAATCAATCGATCCACATGCTCAATGCCGCTGATTTTCTTGAACTTACCTGGCTTGGCAGAATTGCGGTTGAGTTTTTGTGCAATGGCCTTTTTAAGGATAGAGTTGACCAGTGTTGACTTACCAGATCCAGAAACTCCGGTCACAGCGATGAATTTGCCCAAGGGGAATTTAGCTGAGATATTCTGCAAGTTATTTTCCTGAGCCCCTGTCACTTCAATAAAGCGGCCATTGCCTACACGACGTTCCAATGGTACTGGGATTTCGCGCTTGCCTGACAGGTATTGGCCTGTGATGGATTTCTTGTTCTTAGCCACCTGTGCAGGAGTACCCGCTGCGACGATTTCACCGCCAAAAACCCCCGCTCCTGGTCCCACATCAATCAGCCAGTCAGCCTCCCGCATGGTGTCCTCATCGTGCTCAACTACAATGAGGGTATTACCCAGGTCACGCATCTTCTTTAGACTGGCAATCAGACGGTCATTATCACGCTGGTGCAAGCCAATAGAGGGCTCGTCCAGGATATAGAGGACGCCACTCAAGTTCGAGCCGATCTGAGTCGCCAAGCGAATCCGCTGACTCTCACCTCCTGATAGAGTCCCAGCCGAGCGAGACAAAGTCAGGTAATTAAGGCCAACGTTATTGAGGAAAGTCAGGCGATCATGAATTTCTTTGAGAATAGGCCGCGCAATAGTAGCTTCATTGTCAGTCAAGTGAAGCTTGTCCAACTGAAGCAAATGATCTGCAATGGACAAGTCTGAAATCTCACCGATGTGCAAGCCATCTTCGCCGCCAACCTTGACAGAAAGAGCCTGAGGACTGAGTCGATAGCCCTGACAAGCTGCACAGGTCAGCTCATTCATATAAGCCCGCATCTGTGTCCGAGTAAAATCACTATTGGTCTCATGGTAGCGCCTGTTGATATTGGTGACAACCCCCTCAAAAGGAATATCAATATCACGCACACCGCCAAATTCATTTTCATAGTGGAAATGGAACTCCCGCCCATCTGAGCCAAAGAAAATCAGCTGCTTTTCTTCCTCAGTCAGCTCCTCAAAAGGCTTGTCCATATCAATGCCAAAGGCTGCCATGGCCTGCTCCAGCATCTGCGGATAATAGTTGGAGGAGATGGGATTCCAAGGCGCTAGCGCTCCTTCGCGCAAGGTCTTGCCAGCATCCGGCACAACCACATCTAGATCCACCTCAAGCTTAACCCCCAGACCATCACAGTCCGGACAGGAGCCAAAAGGCGCATTAAAAGAAAAGAGGCGTGGCTCTAGCTCTGGCACCGTAAAGCCACAGACTGGGCAGGCATAGTGCTCAGAAAAGAGCAGCTCTTGACCGTCCATGGTATCAATCACCACATAACCCTCAGCAATCCGTAGAGCTGCTTCGACCGAGTCAAAGAGGCGGCTGCGCACCCCTTCCTTTATGACAATTCTGTCCACCACGACTTCAATATCATGCTGCTTGCTCTTAGAAAGCTCTGGCACTTCTGTTACATCATAGACATCGCCATCCACGCGCACCCGGACATAACCGTCCTTCTGAATCTTGTCAAAAACGGTCTTATGCTGGCCCTTTTTCTTGCGGATGACCGGCGCCAAAATCTGCAGTCGCTGACGCTCGGGCAATTCTAAAACCTTGTCGACAATCTGCTCAACAGACGAAGCCTTGATAGCCCCGTGGCCGTTGATACAGTAAGGCGTTCCGACACGAGCATAGAGCAGGCGCAGGTAGTCATTGATTTCGGTAGCTGTTCCCACTGTTGAGCGGGGGTTTTTGCTGGTCGTCTTCTGGTCAATGGAAATAGCCGGGCTGAGACCATCAATCGAGTCCACATCTGGCTTTTCCATGTTGCCCAAAAACTGCCGAGCATAGGCCGATAGGCTCTCAACGTAACGGCGTTGTCCCTCAGCGTAAAGGGTGTCAAAAGCCAGACTGGACTTGCCCGAACCAGACAGACCAGTTACCACGACCAGCTTGTCTCGGGGAATTTCCACATCAATATTTTTTAAATTATGAGCTCGCGCTCCATGAATCACAATTTTATCTTGCATCTAGTCCACACTTTACCTTTAAACTTCTTCTATTATAGCAAATTTTTCTGCAAACTTTTGCCCAAAAGACTAGAATTTGTAGTATAATAGGACGGTGCTTATAAACGATTCTAGGAGGAGATATGAAACAAGTATTTTTATCAACAACAACCGAGTTCAAGGAAATTGATACACTTGAATCGGGAACTTGGATCAATATGGTCAATCCTTCCCAGAACGAATCTTTAGAAATCGCAAACGCCTTTGGCATTGACATAGCTGACCTACGAGCACCGCTCGATGCCGAAGAAATGTCTCGTGTCACCATTGAGGATGAGTACACACTGATCATCGTAGACGTACCCATCACTGAGGAGCGGAATAATCAGACTTACTATGTTACTATTCCGCTCGGTATTATCATCACAGAAGAAGCCATCATCACGACTTGCTTGGAAAAATTGCCCCTGCTCGATATTTTCATCAATCGACAACTGCGCAACTTTTACACCTTCATGCGATCACGTTTTATCTTTCAGATTCTCTACCGCAATGCCGAGCTCTATCTGACAGCCCTGCGCTCCATTGACCGCAAGAGCGAGCAGATTGAGAGCCAGCTGCACCAATCAACTCGAAATGAAGAACTGATTGAGCTCATGGAGCTGGAAAAGACCATCGTCTATTTCAAAGCCTCCCTCAAGACAAATGAGCGCGTGATTAAGAAACTGACCAGCTCTACCAGCAATATTAAGAAATACTTGGAAGATGAGGATTTGCTGGAAGATACCCTGATTGAGACCCAGCAGGCCATCGAGATGGCTGATATTTACGGAAACATCCTCCACAGCATGACAGATACTTTTGCGTCCATTATTTCCAACAACCAGAATAATGTCATGAAGACACTTGCTCTGGTAACCGTTGTTATGTCTATCCCGACCATGCTCTTCTCAGCCTACGGGATGAACTTCAAAGATAATGAACTGCCTCTAAACGGCGAGCCAAATGCCTTCTGGATTATCATGTTTATCGCCTTTGCTCTGAGCGGCTCTCTAACCCTCTACCTCTTCCATAAAAAATTATTCTAACCACCAGAAAGGACGCTTATGTCACAAATAGTATCAGACAAACTAACTAAGAAAAACAAGGAATTTCTCCACATTGCTACTCATCAACTCCTCAAAGATGGCAAATCCGATGAAGAAGTGAAGGCAATCTTGGAGGAAATTATTCCAAACATTTTAGAAAATCAAGCCAAGGGTATCCCTGCCCGTGCTCTCTATGGGGCACCAACTTACTGGGCTTCTTCTCTCACTGCTAAGGAGCGCTATGATGCCGAGCATCCCAAGCAAAATGATGATCCAAAATGGATGATGCTGGATTCCGTCCTCTTCATTTTCGGTTTCTTCACCGTTCTGACTTCCATCGTCAATTTGGCATCTTCTAAACCCTCTGTTTACGGCATGACGACACTTGTCTTTGGTAGTATTGTCGGTGGTCTCGCTTTCTACGCCCTCTATCATTTCGTTTACCGTTTTTACGGACCAGACACTGACCGTAGCCAGCGTCCACATCTGCTCAAATCTATCCTTATCATGCTAGTAGCTATTGCTCTTTGGACCCTTTCAATTGTTGGTTCTAGCCTATTGCCCGACTCTCTCAACCCACATTTGTCAAATATCGTCGTTGCCATCATCGGAGGGATCACCCTAGCACTTCGTTTCTACCTCAAGAAACGCTTCAATATCAAGAGTGCAACCATGGGGCCAGCCAAATATTAAGCAGCATAGAAAAAGAGGTTTTATGACCTCTTTTATTTTACTCTTTTGAAAAGTATAATACCAACTCATCGTTATTCTCGCACGAAGCATAGGGCGCGAGTGGCTGATTTTGAAACCAAACTCCTGACCCATCTGGCATATAACCGCGACCTACATACAGTCGTTGTGCTGGACCATAGCCTTTATGTAGCCCAACACCCAAGCTGACCACATCTGAATAATGCTGCGCTACTTGCTCTGCTTTGTCCAATAAAGCTGTGCCAATTCCTCGCTTTTGGAAACTTTCAAAAACATTAAAATCCGTTAACTCAGGATAAAGACCAGCAAAAGGCCCATGCTTTGCCAATGGGATGACTGTAATGTAGCCAGCCAAAAATTCCCCAACAACCGCCACCAAAACTTGGCGCTCACCCGCCTCTTGCTCCAGAAAGTAGTTTTTTAAAATCTCTCTCCGATCAGGCCATCCTTGCTGGATAAAAGCATTCGATAAGCCTTCAATATCCTCAAAAAGCATCTTTCTGATGGCTAGTTCTTCTGTCATGGCAAACCTCCCATATCTTGATAGTTTCTTCTATTATAGCACTGTCCCTTTCTATCATCAAGATAGCAAAAATCCCTGCTAGAAGCAGGGACTCTCATTAGTCTTCATTTACGAAAGGCATCAAAGCCATTACGCGAGCGCGTTTGATAGCTGTTGTTACTTTACGTTGGTTTTTAGCTGAAGTTCCTGTTACACGACGAGGAAGGATTTTCCCACGTTCTGAAACGAAACGGCTAAGAAGCTCAGTATCTTTGTAATCAACATATTCAATCTTGTTTGCTGCGATGTAATCAACTTTTTTACGGCGTTTGAATCCGCCACGACGTTGTTGAGCCATGTTATTCTCCTTTATATTATAGTTCTAGTTTTGTCCATTATTAGAATGGTAAATCATCGTCCGAGATGTCCATCGGGTTTGAATTGCCGAATGGGCTTTCATCACGAGAAAAATTCGGTACTTGGTTGAATGAGTCAGCATTACCATAGCTTGGTGCAGAATTTCCACCGAAGCCACCGCCACCAAAGCCAGCTGAAGGCTGCCCTTCACGGCTTGCACGACTTTCCAGAAGCTGGAAGTTGTCTGCAACGACTTCTGTGACATAGACACGCTGGCCTTGCTGATTGTCGTAGTTACGAGTCTGAATGCGACCAGTAATCCCGATTAGAGCGCCTTTTTTGGCCCAATTAGCAAGGTTTTCTGCCTGCTGACGCCAGATAACAACATTGATAAAGTCCGCTTCACGCTCACCACTTTGATTTTTAAAGTTGCGATTAACAGCCAGAGTAAAGGTTGCGACCGCTTGGTTTTGCGGTGTATAGCGAAGTTCAGCATCACGGGTCATACGTCCCACAAGTACAACGTTATTAATCATAATTTACCTTCTTAAGCGTCAAGTTTGACGATCATGTGACGAAGAATGTCAGCGTTGATTTTTGAAAGACGGTCAAACTCTTTAAGAGCTGCATCGTCGTTTGCTTCAACGTTAACGATGTGGTAAAGTCCTTCACGGAAATCTTGGATTTCGTATGCAAGACGACGTTTTTCCCAGTCTTTTGATTCAACAACAGTTGCACCGTTGTCAGTCAAGATAGAGTCAAAGCGTGCTACCAAAGCGTTTTTAGCTCCTTCTTCAATGTTTGGACGAATAATATAAAGAATTTCGTATTTAGCCATTGATATGTTCCTCCTTTTGGTCTAATGACCCCAAGACGTTGCAAGGGGTAAGTGAGGTTCACTCACAAATAATAATTATACTAGATTTTCCAGCAAATAGCAAGAATAAATTTCGCTTTTCTTTGAATGATCTGCCAAAGCATTTTATCAGCTAGATAAAGCATAGCATCCACTGATTATTGCACCTGTTCGGCTCCTTCTTTTAAGCGACCGTAAAGCAGATAAGGGACGGATTTTAAGTCTTCAAGGTTGCGACAAGACAGGGCACACATCAATAAACGTAAGTCTTCTTTCCAGCCATTTACAATAGCAATGACCTCTTCGACTGGATATTTTTCGACCAAGGCTAACATAGTTCGAGAAAGGCCGACTGCTTTAGCACCAAGGACCAAGGCTTTGACCATGTCTAGAGGATGGCGAATGCCACCGCTAGACAATAACTCCACCTTGTCCACCCAGTCTTGGGCTGCCAGTAAGGCCTGGGCTGTGGTCTGCCCCCAATCGTTGAGATAGTCTCGCTGACCGCTCCTCCGATTTTCAATATAGGCAAAGCTCGTTCCACCACGACCAGAAATATCAAAGGTTGAAATCCCTAGTGCCTGAGCTTCCTCAATCGTCTTTCGATCCATGCCAAAGCCTACTTCCTTGAGGACAAGGGGGGCCGGAAAATCTTTTCCATAGGCTTCCAAATGCTGCTTCCAAGTTCTGAAAGTCCGCTCTCCCTCAGGCATCAGCAATTCTTGCATGACATTGACGTGTAGCTGGAGAAACAAAGGTTTCAAATCCGACACCGCCTGCAAGCCTGCTGCTACTGGTTTGTCAAGTCCGATATTGCTGGCCAAGAGTAGGCTAGGCTTATCCTTTGCCACAGCATAAGAATCATCATCTGGATTTTTCAGAGCAGCACTGTAAGAACCTGTCACAAAGAGGATGCCACAGGCCTCCGCCACTTTAGCCAGTTTTTCATTGATTTCTCGCCCTTTTGGACTTCCACCTGTCATGGCATTGATATAAAAGGGAAAATCCCAGTCACGCCCAGCGAAATGAGTGGATAAATCAATCTCGGCCAAATCATAGGCTGGCAGAGAGCAATGGATTAATTCTATATCATCAAAGCTATTGTAGCCAAGGGGCTGTTCTAGGGCGTAGTTGATATGATCATCTTTACGACTTTGGCTCATGAGCACCCATCCTTTCTTGGTAAAGTAATTCCAGACCAGCTTCTTGCCAGCGTTGGATCAAGGTTTGGCTATCTTCGGTAGCAAAAGACAGGGCGAAGCCACAGTCTCCACCGCCAGCTCCACTGCTTTTAGCGACACAATCTAAGCCCTGACTCGCCTCTCTTAAGTCCTGTAATTGCTCCGTGTAAATCAGCGGACTGAGGCTATCTAATAACTGACTGGCAGTCAATAGGCTATCTTTTACAGCTATCTTATCAGCCGACAAAAGAGCTTCTTTCAGACTGTCCACCTGAAGCTGGGTTTGAGTCAAGAAGTCCTCGTTTAAACTCGACTTAACCTGCTTGACAAGATCACTCGAAATAGCTGGTTCTCTCGTCCAACCAACCAGAAAATCACAGGATAAAGCAGGATAGATTGGTTTGATCTCATAGCCCCAGCCGTGCTTCAAAATCTCTAACAGATTTGTGTCGACCAATCGCTGGCGGATTGCCATCCGATCAAAAGAACGATAATAAACCAGTTGTTCATAAGCAATGCAGGCCAGATCTCCCATGGAGCCATTATCCCCCCGCTTGAGAAGCACCACTGCAGCTAGTCTAAAGAGGAGGTCAGAGCTTAGTTTCAGTTGATAAAAAGCGGCCATCGCCTTGATCGTCAGGACAACCACGCTACCACTGGAACCCAGCCCAAACTTTCGCCCGTCTTTCTCCATTTTTCCTCTGATAGTCAGAGCAAATGGGTGCAATGGGCGTTGCAGCAAGCTGAGATAGTCGTTCATCAGCTGAATGGTCTCCTGAATCAAGGCATAATCCGCATCTGGTGCTAGACTGGCTTTATGGCTAAAAAGATCCGAATCCAGCTCATAGCTGTCCGCCGCCTCAATCTCTGCCCGCATATAGATGGAAATATTCTTAATCAAAGCCGCATGACCAGGACTCAGGACAGCATATTCCCCAGCTAGATAGAGTTTTCCACATGTCTGGACTTGCATCTTAGTTTCCATCAGGCAATTCCTTCGTTTTGGAGACAATCAGACGGTACTGATCCGCAAAGAGGGGCACCAAGTCTTCCAAGTTCTCTTCAAGGCAGAGAACCTTGACATTAGGACCAGCGTCCATGGTGAAATAACAACGACGCCCCTGGTCTCGGAGCTGGCGAACAAAATCCATCGCAGCATAGCTTTCCTCCGTCAGATAAGTAAATGGAGGCGTGGCTGTCTCTGTCGTTGCATGCATCCGCAGGGCATTCTCCTCGGTCAACTGCCCAACTTTCTCAAAATCATTGTCCTTTAAGTAGGCCAGCATATCCTGATAGTCCTGAGCTGACTGGTCAATCCAAGCCTGAAAATCTTTGGAAGTTTCAGAACAAAGTTGCATGCCAAGTCGACTAGAAATCGGCTTTTTCTCATCATGAAGCACCAACATAATCATGGCTAGCTTAAGGTCGGTTTGCACAGGATAAATCGCTCCGCTATCCTTGTCCCATGCTGCCAAAGGACCAAAAAAGGAGCGGGCTGACGAACCTGAAGCAAACTTGGCCAACTGAGCCAGCTCCTCGGTATTGTAATTTGTTTCAAAATAAGCATCACAGGCCTTGACCAAAGCAGATAAGCCACTGGAACTAGAGGATAAACCTGCTGCTGTCGGCATATTGTTACTGGTATCAATCCGCACCCAATCACTTGGCTCCGTCCGAAAACGATCAATAATCCGACTGACCTTAGCATGCTCTTCTGGGCTTTGCAGTTGCCCATCGATATAAAATTCATCGCCAGCAGCCTCAGCCGAAAGCGGACTTAACTGGGTTTGGGTGTACATATTCTCTAAAGTCAAGGAAATACTGCTAGTGGAAGGAATCATCCGCTCAGCATCTGCCTTGCCCCAATACTTGACAATAGCAATATTGGCGTAAGACTTGACACTTACAGGCTTTCTATCCATATATTGCTGGCTCCTTTCTCTCTCAAAAGACGGGCTAGGTCTTCCGCCTCTTTCTTTTCTTTGATTAGCACAATCACGCAGCCGCCTAGGCCACCGCCGCTCATTTTGGCTCCAAGAGCCCCATTTTCAAGCGCAAGCTCGACCAAGTCATCAGATAGCTGGCAAGAAACTCCCAACTGGGCTAGTTTGCCGTGAGCCTTGGTCATGGCCTGTCCCATGGTTAGCAAATCCTTGAGATGGATCGCCTTTTCAACGATTTTTGTCAGATTTCCCAGCTCCTGTAAGAGGGGCAGAGCCTCCTGACCTAAGCTTTCCACCTTTTTGATAGCTTCCCGCGTATGTCCGTGAATACCCGTATCCGCAATCAGCAGATGAGCATCCAAATCTAACTCGATTTCTGAAAATCCGACATTACGGATAAACTTGATGGCTACATCACTAAGGCAGGTCTTGGCATCCAGACCGCTTGGATTCATATGGGCAATCATCTCTGCTCGATTGGCCAGAATTTCCAGTGTCTCATGATCCAAGGCTTCTTCGAAGTAGTCAAAAACTGCACGAATGGCTGCAATACTGACAGCCGCAGACGAACCCATGCCCCGCTTTTCTGGCACCATGGAATTCACCTGGCAACGAATCTGAGCACCTTGCTTCCCTAAGTGCTCCAGACAGGCAAAAACAGCCATGGACAAGGTATCTTCCTCATAGAGAGTCCAAGGCTTCTCAGAAGGAAATACCTGACAAGTCACTTCGATATTATTGAGAGGCAAAGCCAAGGCTGGATAGCCATAGACCACCGAATGCTCCCCCATCAGAATAATCTTGCTATGTGCCTTGCCGACACCCTTCTCTTTTGTCATATTTTCTCTCTATTTCTTCCTTCTATCTTCTATATTTTAATATACTTTTGGAAAAAAAGCGATCTTTTCCTATCTTGACTGACAAAGTCACGTTAAGCAGTCAAAAACTCCAAGCAAAAGCCGGAGTTCTGTCCTATTTCATCATCAGTGACAGGCCTTTAGCCTCGGTAGGGAGGAGGCTACCACTCTTTTCTGATTAGATCCATCAGTTCATTGCGGTCTAAAATCCACTGGGCACGCTCATCCTTTTCATAGGTGCGATTGGAAAGAAAGATTGCAGCTTTCTGTTCTGCCCGATTATACATGATAAAAGTACCCGTATAGCCAGTATGATCTAGCCATTCCCCTTCCAAATTCCAAGCTAGACTGCGTGTCTTGCCCGGCTCTAGAGCAAAGTTTTGGCTCAATTTCTCTGCAAATCCATCTCGCAAATAATGCTCTAAAAAAATCTGCAAATCCTCAAGTCTTGAAAAAAGCCCGGCACTTCCAGCATGCTGGCCTAGGACACGCGCTTTGGGATCATGAACCACTCCCGCTTTCACGCCACGAACAGTCGGCACCGCAGAAGCTACTGGCCCAAAGCTAGTGTTCTTCATCGCCCACGGCTTAAAAATCTTTTCTTCAAATAACTTGTCCAAATCCTCCCCATACAGCTCCTCCAGCATAAAGCCCAGCAGGAGAAAATTAACATCTGTATAATGGAAGCTTTTGTCATCCAGCACTGTCAAGCTATTGAGGGCCACCTTTAATTCTTGAGCATCGAGCCTATCCCGATTGGGAATAAAGGGATCTAGCCCAGAGGTATGGGACAACAACTGGCGCAGAGTCACCCGATCATCATGAAAGGCTGGATAGTATTGTCGCAAAGGCGCATCGATATCCAAGTCACCAGTCTGAAACAAAAATGCCACCAAGGTTCCTACGCCAACCACCTTACTAACACTGGCCAGATCATAAACCAAACCTGCTCGCGTTGCTGATTGATTGGCCGGGTCTGCCAAGCCCAGATAAAAACTCTGCCAGCGGCCATCACGATAAAGAGACAAACTAGCCCCAGGATAAAGCCCCGCAGCAAGCTGCTGATCTATCTTTTCTAAAATCCGCTGGGTCATAGTTGCTCAAACCATAGTTCAATATTACTTTGGTCTTGGCTGACTAAGAATTTTTTAGATTTAGGTACAAAAAATTCCTGTGTCGCAAAAATCGATGACAATTTTTCCACATCAAAGTCCGTCACCAAACATTTGAGCATAGCCAGATCCCAAGTTTTCGTATTATCAGCCGTCAAATCTTCTCCTTGGGCTTCCTGCACATCTAGGAAATCTAAGACATTACTCACTGGCTGATAGAAAGCCTTGACAGCCTGTAAATCTGGGACACGAAGCTCAATCTTTTCCACATCAAATTGACTCAAACTGATAAAATCGTCCTGCCCTTCAAATGCAGGGGTTTCTTGGACTGGTTGCAAGCTGCTCAGGTTCTCTTCTGCATGGAGCAGGATGCGATCGCCTTCTGGGGAAGTCGCTTCAAAAGCATATCCTTTCTCACCACGATATAAATTGTCAACTTGGATCCCTCGAGCCAGCAAAGCCTCAATTTCTGACGCTTTTGCCACCTTGACCACTAAGCGAGCTAATTTCTTTGCCCCTTTTACTCGGCGAGAGCGCATGCTTGGAGATTCTTCTAAAATCAATCTTTCTGTTTTAGTTTGATCGCCCAAAGACAACTGGGCTCCTTCTTCTAATAGGGATTTCATCCCTAGCGTTTTGCTATAGAAATCTTGATTTAGGTTCCGATTATTTACTTTTATTACTGGAACAATTCTTGCAACATGATTCACACTCATAACTTCCTCCAAACTATTTTATTGTAATAAATTTTCATTTTTTTGACAAGAAATTATGCGCAAACCAACAATTTTCAGAACATTTCCACTATCCTAATCTAACAGACCAAAAATATAAACCAAATCGCATTTTTCTATTAGTAAAAAACTAACAAAAAAAGACCGAGATTTCTCTCAGTCTTTTGATAAATATTATCCGTAAATTGCTTTAAATAAAGCTACTGCTGCAATACCAGCCGCAATTGGTGCCACAACCGGTACCCAAGAATACCACCATTTTGAATCGCCCTTGTGTTCACCAAGGATTGATTTTGGCAAGATAAAGTGCAAGATACGAGGTCCGAGGTCACGGGCTGGGTTAAGACCTGGTCCAGTAGGACCTCCAAGTGAAGTTACCAAAGCCATGACAAGGAAACCAAGCGCCAAGTGAGCGACAGCAGATGAACCATTTGTTGCTTGTGCAAATGTATTGTGAATAAGACTTTGAACATCAGATTCTGCTACTTTCTGACCAGCTTGAGCTGCTTGAAGAGCTTGTTGTTGTACATTCTTCTCGATAAGAACCTTCAATTCCGCACCGAAGTGAAGTTTAGTCATGCCCATCGCTGCAAAGAAAAGAACAAAGGAACCAACAAACTCATTGATAAAGCCATTAATTGTTGCTGCTTTACGAGATTCAGGTGTTCCGTGATCTAGGCTTGAAATGGTTGAGAAAGTACCCAAGATATTGTTTGGATTTTCTGTTTTCAAGTAGTAAGGGCGGTGTGTCGCTACAACCAAAGCCTGTCCAAAGATCGCACCCAAAACTTGAGCAAGAATGTAAGGAGCTACCTGAGCCCATGGGAAGTAACCGCTAATTGCAAGCCCTAAAGTGAAGGCAGGGTTGATGTGGTTACCTGAGGTATTTCCAAACATCAGAGCTGGAATCATAACCCCCATACCGTAACCAACGGCAATGACCAACCAGCCACTTTGATGACCTTTAGTTCCTTTTAATTCAACATTGGCAACAGCACCATTCCCCAAAATAATAAGGATAGCTGTCCCTAAAAATTCCGTGGCATATTTAATAGCCCAACTGAAATCCATCTAATTTCTCCTTTAAAATTTTTTAGACAATCTATATTTTATCAAGTATAATGGATAATGTAAAGGTCATTTTAAATAAAAACCAGAAAAAGAGGGAAAAATATGCGCTTCAATCAGTATAGTTATAGCAAGACAAATCCAGACACTATGCGCCAAGAATTAGCCGAGTTGGGCTTCATCTATGAGCCGCACCTTTCTGACAAAGACAATCTCCAAAGCTTCCTACGACGCTGTTTCTTTCTCTATCAGGATACCGACTACTTGCTTCGAGCTTGGGCGGCTGATAGCGAAACTGACCTGTTGACCTTCTTCGAATCAAACCGCGAACTGACAGCTGAGGTCTTCTATATGACTGCCTTTCAGCTCTTGGATTTTGCGCCTTTTGTTGATTTCACCGATCTTGAGAAATTCCGAACAGAAAGCAACTTCCCTATCGTTTACGGCGATCTGCTAGAAAACCTCTACCAGTTGCTCAACACTCGAACAAAAAACGGCAATTTGCTAGTTGATAAGCTGGTCAGCGAGGGATTGATTCCTGAGGATAATACCCACCACTACTTCAACGGTAAGAGCCTGGCAACCTTTTCCAGCCATGATGCCATTCGTGAGGTGGTTTATGTAGAAAGCCGAGTTGATACTGATGGAGACGGCCAGCCAGATCTAGTCAAGGTTAGCATTATCCGTCCTCGTTACCAAGGGAAAATCCCTGCTGTCATGACCGCTTCTCCTTATCATCAGGGAACCAACGACCCTGCCAGCGACAAGGCTCTCCACAATATGAATGTGGATTTGGCAAGGAAAGAACCTCATCAAATCACTGTACAAGTTCCTGAGCTTAAATTGCTCCAGTTGGATTCGCCTGCTTCTGCCCAAGAAGTATCTGAAACCGAGGAAAAATTAGGCCATATCGGCACCTACACGCTCAACGACTACTTGCTACCCCGCGGTTTTGCCAATCTCTATGTGTCTGGCGTGGGAACCAAAGATTCTCAAGGCCTGATGACTAGCGGTGACTACCAGCAGATCGAGGCCTACAAGAATGTCATCGACTGGCTCAACGGCCGTTGCCGAGCCTTCACTGACCACACTCGCCAGCGGGAAATCAAGGCCACTTGGTCCAACGGAAAAGTAGCTACGACCGGTATCTCCTATCTAGGCACCATGTCCAACGGGCTGGCAACGACTGGAGTAGATGGACTGGAAGTCATCATCGCCGAAGCTGGGATTTCTTCTTGGTACAACTACTACCGCGAAAACGGCCTCGTCACTAGTCCCGGAGGTTACCCAGGAGAGGATTTTGAATCCCTGACCGAACTGACCTACTCCCGCAACCTGAGGGCTGGTGACTACCTGCGTCATAATGATGCTTATCAGCAGAGCCTAGAGCAACAGCGCAAAGACCTAGACCGGCAAACCGGAGATTACAATCAATTTTGGCATGACCGCAACTATCTGCTCCATACAGATAATGTCAAAGCCGAAGTCGTCTTCACCCATGGCTCTCAAGACTGGAACGTTAAGCCTCTCCATGTCTATAATATGTTTCGAGCCTTACCGCCCCACATCAAAAAGCATCTCTTTTTCCATAACGGTGCCCATGTTTACATGAACAACTGGCAGTCCATCGACTTCCGCGAAGCCATGAATGCCCTTTTATCTAAAAAATTACTTGGTTATGCCTCAGACTTCAAACTACCAGCAGTCATCTGGCAGGACAACAGCCAAGCTCAAAATTGGCTAACTCTGGAAGACTTCGGTGGACAAAAGAACTACGCTCATTTCCAACTAGGTGAAGGCTCTCAAGAGATTCAAAATCAATATTCAGAAGAAGACTATAATCGTTTTGCCAAAAGCTATCAAAGCTTTAAAAACGAGCTCTTTGACGGCAAGGTTAACCAGATTACTCTGGATTGGACTTTGGAAGACGACCTCTTCCTCAACGGAGCCACCCAGCTCAAACTGCGCCTTAAATCCAGCGCAGACAAGGGGCTGATTTCTGCCCAACTACTGGACTTTGGACCAGCTAAACGCCTCACCCCGATTCCGACACCGCTTGAGCCTAGAGTCATGGACAACGGCCGCTACTATATGCTAGACAATCTAGTTGAGTTGCCTTTTGCCGAAACGCCACACCGTGTCATCACCAAAGGCTTCCTCAACCTGCAAAATCGGACAGATTTGCTGACGGTCGAAGAAGTTACTCCTGACCAATGGATGGAATGTAGCTTTGAACTGCAACCAACTATCTACAAGATGAAAAAAGGCGACCAACTGCGCCTCGTCCTCTACACCACTGACTTTGAGCACACCGTCCGTGATAAGACAGACTATGAGCTGACGGTAGATCTAGAGCAATCTAGTCTAGACTTGCCAACCATGGCATCACTTTCATAAAACCTAAAAGACGCTGAAATTCAGCGCCTTTTTCTTTTATCGTAGATTGAAATATTTCTCTGCATATTTTTTATAATCTGGCTTTTCCTTGCGGTTCATAGCAAAGAGCATACTGCCTGTGAGATAATCATCGTCTGAATCAGGAATTAGCATAATAGCAACATTTTTATCTTTCTCAGGAAAGACGATAGAAAATATTTTGCCATTATCTTTCCGAGTCAGGCCATAATAACTCACCCCATTTTTAAAACCAACAGCATTTTGAGTATACTTATACTCTTCTTCGTTGACAATGATAGTCTTCTCTTTTATTTCAATGGTCGTTTCTTCACCTCTAACATCCTGAACATTCCATTTCCCCTGAATTTTAGGGCTACCACTACAGCCGATTAGGATGAAGAGGGATGAGAGCACTACCAACAGCAAACCTTTTATCTTCTTATTTTTCAAGTTATCTTCTCCTTGGGATATAGATTCATGACCATTCTACTATAAGTGCTAAATCTTTGTCAAACCTTCTAGTAATGTTCTTCTTGCCACTTTCCCAAAAAATGAT
The DNA here is from genome assembly GCF_000222765.1 of Streptococcus cristatus ATCC 51100. GTDB lineage: Bacteria > Bacillota > Bacilli > Lactobacillales > Streptococcaceae > Streptococcus > Streptococcus cristatus. Next base: position 224,243 of record NZ_AFUE01000007.1, read on the forward strand.
ATAATTGAAGAGTGAGGATTACTAAGGGGCTCAGCCCTTGCAAGAGAAAGGAAAGAAAATCTTATGATGAATATGCAAAACATGATGAAGCAAGCCCAAAAACTTAAAAAAGAGATGGACATTGCTCAAGCAGAATTAGCCGCAACTGAATTTGTTGGAAAATCTAGCCAAGATTTAGTTATAGCAACTCTTACTGGTGATAAAAAGGTTGTCAAAATTGACTTTCAGCCTGCTATCGTGGATCCAGAAGATACAGAAACTCTGTCTGATTTGACTAGCCAAGCTATCAATGCTGCTATCGATCAAATCAACGAAGTAGCTAAACAAAAACTCAGCGCTTTCCAAAGTGGACTTTCTTTCTAATTCTGTTAAGCCCTTTTAAACATCAACTCCCAAAAGATGATATATTCATTCTTTTAGGAGTTTTTTTGCGCAAAAAATTGGAGAAAAGATCTAAGCATTTTCTCCAATATAAATCTTCTTAATGTCTAAAATGTCTCACGCCTGTGAAGACCATGGTCAAACCATATTTGTCCGCTGCTTCGATAGATTCTTGGTCACGGACAGAGCCACCCGGCTGGATGATGGCCTTGATACCTGCTTTGGCAATTTCTTCCACGTTATCGGCAAATGGGAAGAAGGCATCAGAAGCAAGGACGGCGCCGTCAAGACGGTCTTTAGCTTGTTCAATGGCAATGCAAACAGAAGCCACACGGTTGGTTTGTCCTGGGCCAACGCCGAGTGTCATGTGGTCGTTGGTTACGATGATTCCGTTTGATTTGACGTACTTGATAGCTTTCCAAGCAAATTCAAGAGCAGTCGCCTCTGTCTCGGTTGGCTGGCGTTTGGTCACCACTTGCCAGTCAGCTGGGCTTTCCTTGACCACGTCTTGATTTTGAACAAGGAGACCACCAACCACGCCTGTGTATTCTGCTTCTACTTCACTAGCATCTTGAGCATCAAATGGCAAGGCAAGGATACGCAGGTTTTTCTTTTTGTGGGTCAAAATGGCTAGCGCTTCATCCGTATAGCTTGGTGCGATGATGATTTCAAGGAAGACACCGTGCATCTTCTCAGCAGTCGCAGCATCCACCTCACGGTTAAGGACGACAATTCCACCAAAGATAGACACTGGGTCAGACTCATAAGCATAGTCCCAAGCAGTTTCGATATCATCAGCTTGACCGATACCGCACGGGTTCATGTGTTTCAAAGCCACAACGGTTGGACGATCTTTGAAGTCACGGATAATACGAATCGCCGCATCAGCGTCACGGATATTGTTAAAGGACAATTCTTTACCGTTGAGTTGTTTCGCTGATGCAATCGAATAGTCAGTCGGCAAAGCTTTTTGGTAGAAATCTGCATCCTGTTGAGGATTTTCCCCATAGCGCATAGCTTGCTTGAGGTCATAGGTCAAAGTCAGCTTTTCAGGTTTGCTTTCTCCGACTTGAGCTGTGAAATACTCTGCAATCAAGGCGTCATAAGCCGCTGTGTGACGAAAAACCTTTGCTGCTAAACGTTGGCGAGTTTCATAACTTGTTTCGCCGTTTGCTGACAATTCGTCAAGGACCACTGTATAGTCAGCAGGATCTACCACAACCGTTACACTGGCATGGTTTTTAGCCGCAGAGCGAAGCATAGATGGCCCACCGATATCAATATTTTCAACTGCATCAGCATAAGTCACATCTGGTTTGAGAATCGTTTCCTTGAAAGGATAGAGATTGACAACTACAAGGTCGATGAGCTCAATCTTATTGTTCTTGGCTGCTTCTAGGTGACTATCCAAGTCACGACGAGCAAGGAGCCCACCGTGGATATTTGGATGGAGGGTCTTTACACGACCGTCCATCATTTCTGGAAAACCAGTCACATCATCAATTGCAATGGTCTCCACCCCAGCATTATCAAGGGTAACCTTTGTCCCACCTGTCGAGATGATATCCCAACCAAGTTTTTTGAGTTCTTGGGCAAATTCAACAATGCCCGCTTTGTCTGAGACGCTAATTAAGGCGCGTTTAGTCATGTTTTTTCCTTTCATTGTATCAAGAGGTGCTTTCACATCATTTAAATTAAAGACTGGCGATTATAATCTGTAAGCTGATCTCCAAGTTCTTTCAACAATTTCCTAACCTCCAGCTTACTTGTTTCACTTTCATAAATACTTCGCAATTCGGCGTCTGTTGCACCAATTAAGGTTACAAATTCCACTTCTCCATGCGGAGTATCTAGAGGCTTAGCTAAATCATCAGCAGCAGTCAAGAAGCCTGTCAAATTAGATTTCTGTTGGGCATCAATTCCTACCGTTTGCTTGGTATAGATGTATTCTTCTGGCAAAACCACTTTACCCGTTTTAAAAATATATCTTGCCACATACTGTAGCAAACCACAGCCATTTTTAATTTCTTCTTCGTCATTATTTGATTTCTTTAACTTAAACGTTAATTCAATCCCATAACCACTGTATTCAGGATCTTCGCTTTCTTTGGTATATAATTCTGATAAACCATAACTCACAAAATGCCAAAAATCTCCTGCATCGTAAACACTGATGCCATCAAGTGGATCTGGACCGCCTAGCATATACTTGATAACCGTTCCATAATGAAGAGGACTGGGCTGATCAGGGTATAAACGATTAAATTCTGCATCAATCGCTTCCCATCCTGGAGCACTATCATCTGTATTTTCAACTTTAATAACAATCTGGTGTTCATCTTTAGTCGGCGTCTCTTCGCTAGAAGGTCTTTTCTTAAAAAAATCAAACAGACCCATAAATTTCTCCTTAACAGATGACTTTTAATCCTTGCCACAAAATCAGCTATGATTTCCTTCTTATTTTCGTGCAACTCCCAAGCTATCCAACACTTCCGGATACAACTTATACTCTGCTTCATGAATGCGAGCTTCAAAGCTTTCGATGGTATCATCAGCCAAACGCGGCACGCGCACCTGTTTGATAACCTTACCTGTGTCCACACCCGAGTCCACCCAGTGAATGGTAACGCCGCTCTCAGCAACACCAGCATTCCAAGCGTCCTCAATCCCATGAGCTCCTGGAAATTCGGGCAGGTAGGCTGGATGAATGTTGATGATTCGACCTTCATAGGCCGCCAATAAGGTTGGTCCAACGATTTTCATGTAGCCGGCGAGGCAAACCAAGTCAATCTGGTGTTCTTCCAAGAGTTCGACAAGGGCTGCTTCATAGTCTGCCTTGTTCTCAAACTCCTTGAGTTCAAAAGCATAGGACAGGACGCCGAGCTTTTCTGCACGCTCGAGCACATAGGCGTCACGATGGTCTGAAAAAACAAACTCCACCGGAAACTCTTCAGCAATCACCTGAAAATTTGAGCCATTACCAGAAGCAAAAACCGCTATTTTTTTCATTTGATGATGACACTTTCGTTTTCTTTCTTGACGATGCGACCAATTTCATAGACTGGTTCATCCAACAATTCCTTGACACGATCTACATTTTCAGGGCTAATTGCCAGCATGAGTCCCACACCCATATTGAAGATTTCAAACATTTCTTCATGCTTGATTTCACCGTATTTTTCAAGAGCTTTGAAAATCGGAAGCACTGGAACCTTGTCTTCTTCAATTTCCGCAGCTAGGTCAGCTGCAAACATACGAGGGACATTTTCGATAAAGCCGCCACCTGTGATGTGGGCAATACCGTTGACCAACTCTTCCTTGATAAGTGGCAAGACAGCCTTGACATAGATACGAGTCGGCTCAAGCAGGACTTCCTTGAGTTTCTTGCCTTCCAATTCTGGCAAGACTTCCTCACCTGTGTAGTCCGCAAAAACATGACGCACGAGTGAGTAACCATTGGAGTGAATCCCACTTGAAGCAAGTCCGAGAAGAACATCTCCTTCAGACACCTTTGAACCGTCAATGATTTGAGATTTTTCGGCCACACCGACTGCAAAACCAGCTAAGTCGTAGTCATCTGCGCCATACATACCAGGCATTTCAGCCGTTTCCCCACCGATGAGAGCAGCGTCTGCCTGCACACAGCCTTCTGCCACACCAGCAACCACTTGTTCTAGTTTAGCTGGTTCATTCTTACCAGTTGCCACATAGTCGAGGAAATAAAGGGGCTCTGCGCCTGCAGCGATGATGTCATTGACACACATGGCCACACAGTCCTGACCGATGGTATCGTGCTTGTCATATTTGATCGCCAGCATGAGCTTGGTTCCGACACCGTCAGTCCCTGAGATCAAAACAGGCTCTTTGACACCTGTTTTTGAAAGGTCAAACATGCCACCAAAACCACCAAGAGCTCCCATGACACCTGCACGCTCCGTACGAGCCACGTGCTTTTTGATCCGCTCAACAACTTCATAACCCGCTTCAACATCCACACCCGATTGGGCATAAGCATTCTTATTTGTCATTTTTGTCTCCTCTTCCTTTCCTTTAATGGAGGGTCTTCATCCGCCTATTTGTAAAAACTGGTTTTTTCATCCAAACTTCTACGATAGTCTTCTTCATAGTCGTAGAGAGGAGTTGGGTAGTCGCCGTCAAAGTAAGCGACACAGAGGCCACCGTTCGGCGCATCTGTTTCAATCCCGATAGAATTAATCAAGCCATCAATTGAAAGATAGGTCAGGCTATCCGCACCAATGATTTGGCAGGTTTCTTCGACCGTATGATTAGCCGCAATCAGCTCCTGACGCGTCTGGATATCAATCCCGTAGAAACATGGATAAGCTAGCGCAGGACTTCCAATAGCAACGTGAACCTCAGAAGCACCTGCTTCTTTCAAAAGCTGAACGATACGGCGAGAGGTTGTCCCACGAACAATAGAATCATCAATCATGACCACACGTTTGCCTTTGACAACGCCTGAAACAGCTGATAGTTTCATCCGCACTCCTTGCTCGCGCAATTCTTGAGTTGGTTGGATAAAGGTGCGTTGGGTGTATTGGTTTTTGATGAGGCCCATTTCGTTTGGCAGACCAGATTCTTCCGCAAAGCCCATGGCTGCGCTGAGTGAGGAATTGGGCACACCAACCACGATATCTGCTTCATGCTTGAATTCACGCGCCAATTGAGCCCCCATTCTCTTGCGGGCTGTATGGACGTTAACACCATGGATATTAGAGTCAGGACGAGCAAAGTAGATGTACTCCATAGAGCAAATCGCAAGCTGAGTATCATTCGTATAACTATCATACTGGATCCCGCTGTCATCCACGATCACAATCTCTCCTGGTTTTACATCGCGAATCCACTCGGCACCAATGACTTCAAAAGCACAGGTTTCAGAGGAAACGACCACCGCTCCGTTGGCCATTTTCCCGATTGAAAGCGGACGGAAGCCATTAGGATCAAGGGCCGCAATCAACTTGTCCTCAAACAGCAAGATATAAGCAAAGCCACCTTTGACAAGACTGAGCGCTTCCTTGATTTTGCCCATCAAACTAGGATTGTGACTACGACGAATCAAATGAGCCAAGATTTCAGAATCAGAGGTTGAGCTGAAAATAGCGCCTCTTTGTTCCAATTCTTTCTTGAGCGATTCGGCATTGGTCAGATTTCCATTATGGGCCAAGCCAAACTGCATATCATGAAAGCGAAAAATGAAAGGCTGTATATTATCTACAGAAGCTTCTCCTGCGGTCGCATAGCGCACATGTCCAATCGCGCTAGTTCCCGTCAGTTTGTCTAATTTGGTAGGATTTTTGAAAACTTCTGATAGAAGCCCCATATCACGATGGCGCTTCAGTTTCCCTTGGTCATTGGAGAGGATCCCTGCCCCCTCCTGACCACGGTGCTGAAGACTGTGGAGCCCAAAATAGGTCATTTTAGCAGCATCTGGATGTCCCCAAATACCGAAAACACCACATTCTTCATTAAGAGATTTTACTTCGTATGTCATTTTTTATACCTAATTTTTATTTTTGCATCATTCCTTCAGTAGAGCCGAATGATACGGTAGAAGCTCGTTTCACTCGCAAAACAAACCTTTTGCAATCACCAAGAGCTAGATCTACATGACTTTTATATTACAGATACTATCTATTAGAAAATCTGTAAGTCTTATTTTCCAGTAAAGTATTTAACTGCTGATGCAAAGAGATGTTGATCTTTATTCCCTGGGATGTTTTGGAAAAGACCATCTTCATAACGTTCTGAGTGTCCCATTTTACCAATGATTTGGCCGTTCTTGCTGGTAATTCCTTCAATAGCATTTACCGAACCATTCGGATTGTACTTAGAATCCATACTTGGTTTGCCGTCAAAGTCAACGTATTGGCTGAAGATTTGGCCATTGTCACGGAGCTCCGCAAATTCCTCAGCCGTCACAACAAACTTCCCTTCACCGTGCGAAACAGGAATAGCATGGATATCACCCACTTGCACTCCAGCCAACCATGGTGAGTTGGTATTGGCAATCCGAGTTTCAACCATCTTGGCCACGTGTTGATTGGCATCATTGTAGAAGAGTGTTGGACTAGTACTGCTGGCATCCTCGAAGTTCCCGTATGGAAGAAGACCCGATTTGACCAAGGCCTGGAATCCATTACAGATACCGATAATCAAGCCACCACGAGCGATAAAGCTATCAATGGCTGCACGCACTTTTTCATTGAGCAAGATGTTGACAATAAACTTAGCTGATCCATCTGGTTCGTCCGCAGCTGAGAAGCCACCTGCAAAGAAGAGAATGTTAGCCTTGTCGATATTGTCAACCATGGTTTCAACTGACTTGACAATGGCTTCTTCATTCAAGGTCACGAATGGCACCAAGTTGACCTCTGCACCTTCTTTTTCGAAGGCTTTAGCTGAGTCATATTCTGAGTTGGTTCCTGGGAATACTGGGATGTAAACAACTGGTTTTTCAATAGTTTCCTTCGCTTTGATGACTGCGTCAGAAGCGACAGCTGGCACTTCTGCCAGTTCTTTCGCTTGGGCAAATTCAGTAGGGTAAACTTCTTCCAGTTTTCCTTGGAAAGCACTGTCAAGCTTGTGTCCATCTAGCTTCACGCCGTTGACAAGGAGAGCAAAGTCTGCGCTTGTTTGTCCAATCTTCTCCACTCCAGCGATTTCTTGAGGAGATGTGAAGACAAATCCACCCAATTGTGCTGTCAAAGCCGTTTCAAGTTCAGGCAAGGTCACCTCTGCACCGATATGATTTCCAAAGGTAGCAAGAGCCAAGCTTTCAACGACACCACCATATTTAACAGCTGATGCAGACGTTACTTTGTGGTCAACTTGGATGGCTTCAAACTGAGCAAAATTAGACTTAATCAATTCAAAATCAATCTCTTCAGAGAGGGCTTGGCCTGGGATATAGTAGATGTTTTCACCAGCAGCCTTGAACTCTGGAGAGAGCACCTTACGACTATCTGCCGTCGTCACCCCAAAGGCAACCAAGGTTGGTGGTACGGTTAATTCTTCAAAGGTACCAGACATAGAGTCCTTACCACCGATAGATGGCAAGCCAAGTTGGATTTGTGCTTCGATAGAGCCTAGAAGAGCCGCTACTGGCTGACCAAAACGCTCAGCTTGCTTGTCCATACGCTCGAAGTACTCTTGGTATGAGAACCGAGCCTTAGACCAGTTGGCGCCAGCAGCCACTAAACGAGCAGTTGCTTCGATAACCGCATAAGCAGCACCATGGTATGGAGACCATTCTGCTACATATGGATGGAATCCTTGAGCCATGACTGACGCAGTGTGAGTTACACCGTGCTGAACTGGCAATTTCTGCACAGAAGCCTCAGTTGGTGTGAGTTGGTAGCGACCACCAAGTGGGTGATTGACCGTTGAACGACCGACCGAACAGTCAAAGATAGTTTGTAAACCTTTTTGACTAGCATGGTTCAAATCAGATAGAACCGCAAGGGTATCAGCTTCAAGTGTTTCAGCAGATGTTTGACGTTCTTCTGGAAGCTTGACATCCTTGTCAACCACCTTAGCATCTACAACCACACGTACACCATTGGTATCAAGGAAACGACGTTCCAAATCCACGATTGTCTCACCATTCCAGTGCATGACTAGATTTGGTTTTTCAGTGACTGTCGCAACCACAACAGCATCAATATTTTCTTTGTTACATTCCCCAACGAAGGCATCTACGTCCTCAGGACGAACCACCACAGCCATACGTTCTTGTGATTCAGAGATGGCAATTTCTGTCCCGTTCAAGCCTTGGTATTTAAGAGGCACTTTGTTGAGGTCAATTTCAAGACCGTCTGCCAATTCACCGATGGCCACACAGACACCACCTGCACCAAAGTCGTTGGACTTCTTAATAAGACGAGTGACATCGCCATTACGGAAAAGACGTTGAATCTTGCGTTCTTCGATGGCATTCCCTTTTTGAACCTCAGCTCCAGCAGTCTCTATAGACTCAACTGTTTGAACCTTAGAAGACCCTGTCGCGCCACCGACACCATCACGCCCAGTCTTCCCACCGAGTAGAATAATCACATCGCCCGCTTCCGGTTTTTCACGGACAACGTTGCCCTTGGGAGCCGCACCGACAACGGCACCAAGCTCCATGCGTTTGGCTACAAAGCCTGGGTGGAAATACTCACGAACGTAAGTCGTCGCCAGACCAATTTGATTCCCATATGAAGAATAACCATGAGCCGCTGTCTTAGAAATGACTTGTTGTGGCAATTTACCAGCACGCGTTTCCGAAATCGGTGCTGTAATGTCACCAGCACCTGAGATACGCATGGCTTGGTAAACGTATGATCGGCCTGACAACGGGTCACGAATGGCGCCACCAATACAAGTAGCCGCGCCACCAAATGGCTCAATTTCCGTTGGGTGGTTGTGGGTTTCGTTTTTGAACATAAGAAGCCACGGCTCTTTCACACCATCAACATCCACTTCAATTTCAACTGAGCAAGCATTGATTTCGTCAGACACTTCCATATCGTCCAAACGCCCATTAGCACGCTCATAACGACCAAAAATAGTCGCCATATCCATCAAGGTTTGAGGTTTTTCAGACCGGCCTAGTTCATCACGCATGGCAATATACTTTTCATAAGTCGCCTGCAATTGCTTTTGGAATTTAGAAGCTGAGAAATCAATGTGTTTCAACTCTGTCTCAAAAGTCGTGTGACGGCAGTGGTCAGACCAATAAGTGTCCAAAACCTTGAGTTCCGTCTCAGTTGGCACACGCCCGATTGACTTGAAGTAATCTTGGATAAAGAGCAAATCATCCACTTCCATGGCCATGCCTTGTTCGGCCTTGTAGCGAGCAAAGTCTTCTGCCGTATAGCTTTCAAAGAAAGTCAATTTCGGAATGGTCTTGTCTGACTCTGAAAATTCCTGCTTGGCAATCCCTGTCGTGATGTCCTTGAAACGAGAATCAACTGGATTGAGCAAGTAGTTCTTGACCGCTTCCAACTCAATTGCATCAATATCTTTATTGACCAGGTAAAGTTGAGCCGTGTTGACTGTCACATCACTCGAACTTCCCAGCAAAAGCAAGGCTTCTTGAGAGGAAGCTGCACGTTGGTCAAACTGCCCTGGCAGGCTTTCAATAGCAAAGAAAGCATAGTTAGCAAGATCCGCTTGCACAGCTGCTTCGTCCAAGACATGGTCTGTCACCTGCTCAGAGAAGATGTGCTTCTCTGCAGGCGCAAACAAGTCCTCTGCCAAATCAAAGACATCATAAACCTGCACGATACGAATACTTTTCAAGGTTGATAATCCCAAATTATGCTGGAGCTCTCTTACCAAACTCTCTGATTTGACCTGAAAATCAGCTTTTTTTTCAACAAAAATACGTTTATCCATCAATTCTTATTCCTTTATTTCAGCTCTTGCAATATTCCCAAACAGCCTTTAGGTTGTTATTTCAATTCCTGCAACTTTTCCCAAACAACTTCGTAAACATCTGTTAATTCACCTAAGCCACGACGGAAAACATCCTTGTCCATGTGGTTGCCATCCGCATCCCACAAGCGGCAGTTGTCTGGTGAAAATTCGTCTGCCAAGATAATCTTGCCATCCTTGTCAAAACCGAACTCTAGCTTAAAGTCAATCAATTTGAGGCCAATCTCAGCAAACCAGGCTTTCAAGAGCTCATTGATACGACGCGTTTCTTCCTTCAAGTAAGCAATCTGCTGGTCATCCGCAATTTTAAGGAATTTCACATGCTCATCATTGATAAAGGGATCATCCAAATCATCATTTTTATAGTAAAATTCAACGATCGGCTCTTCCAGCTCGATTCCTTCTTCCACACCGAAACGTTTTGAAAAGGAACCAGCTGTATAGTTGCGGAGCACAACTTCCAAAGGAATGATATCAACTTTTTTATTGAGCTGATCTGTATCTGAGATTTTCTCGATAAAATGCGTTGCTACACCGGCAGCGTTCAACTTTTCAAAGATAAAGGCTGAAATCTGATTATTTAACACTCCCTTGCCCGCAATCTGCTCCTTCTTGACACCGTTAAAAGCAGTCGCCTGATCCTTGTAGCGGGACAAAATCACCTGCTCATCTTCTGTCGCAAAAATATCCTTTGCTTTTCCCGAATATAACAACTTGTTTGACATTTTATTATTCGCCTTTCGTGCTTTTATGCTTTAAGTTTATCACTTTTAAATATATTTTACAAGTATTCCCCGTACATTGCAGGCTAAAAAACATGAAAAAGATTGGAAATACAACATTTAAAAACTGAAAATATCTTGTTTCCATACAAAAACAGGACTTTTTCAAGCCCTGTTCTAGAATTCATTAATATAAGTCTAAATAATTATCAATTTCCCATTGGGAAACGAAGGTCGCATAGCTAGCCCATTCAATCCGCTTGGCTTCAACAAAGCTAGTGTAAATATGGTTACCCAAAGCTGCCTTGACTACCTCATCTTCAGTTAAAGCCTTAAGGGCATTGTGGAGAGTAGATGGCAGATCTGTAATACCGGCTTCCTTGCGCTCCTCAGCTGTCATCACATAGATATTTTCCTCGATTGGAGCTGGC